>JBJELT010000070.1:0-134143 GCA_051879295.1 Oliverpabstia sp.
TCTGTTTGTCAAGAACTTTTTTAACTTTTTTCAAGTTTGTTTTTCTTGACTTTTTTCAGATACAACTTCGATATTATATCGTCTTTTCTTTTGAATGTCAATACTTATTTTCAAGTTTTTTCAAATCAGTTCAACATTCAACGGAGAAGGAGGGATTTGAACCCTCGCGCCGCTACTAACGACCTACTCCCTTTCCAGGGGAGCCCCTTCAGCCACTTGGGTACTTCTCCAAATGCCTAAATCATTTTATGATATAGAATAAACGGAGAGGGTGGGATTCGAACCCACGCGCCCTTTCGGACAAACGGTTTTCAAGACCGCCTCGTTATGACCACTTCGATACCTCTCCATATCTATTTGGTGGTCTGCGCTCGTCTCACTCAGAGACAATTGGTAGTTTACCATTGAATTTTCCATTTGTCAACATCTTTTTTACATTTTTTTCACTTTTATTTTAGTAAGCATTACAGTTCAGCCAGCCACTATCACATGTCGTACCGTTCCTGATAGGTTATAAAATGTATTTCAGCGGTTTTTGGCCTACAATATTCTCTTGGAAGTAGGCTGCAAAGTCTGTTTTGCTGTTCTGCGGCCTGTCATTTTTGCCATAGGATAGGCCGCAAAACCTGTCTACTTGTATTATGGCCTACTATGTTATCTGGAAAATAGGCTGCAACGTTTGATTTTTCGGTTTTCCATCCTACTATAATTTCTACAAAATAGGCCACAAGGCTTGTTTTGCAATTTGAGATCCTATTATTTTTGCAGAAAAGTAGGCTAAAATACCTATTTGGGCCTCTACAGCCTATTAGCTTTAATAGGAAGTAGGCCGCAGAACTTGTTTATATGGATTTTGGCCTACCCTGACAGTTAAGTTTGAATTTAAAAGAGCGTATACTGGCTTGCAAAAATAAGTTATTCTATGAAACAAAGACGCACTTATCCAAGCAGAATCCTTTCACTTCAGAAATGTCTCAGCAATTTCAAGGTCTTCAGGCGTTGTTATCTTGATGTTCTGATAGGATCCTTCGTACAGTTTTACCGCATGGCTGCCGTATTGTTCTACCACCATAGCATCATCTGTTATTCCGGCACAGTCTCCCTGCAATGCTTTTTTATAAGCTCCGCCTACCAGAGAATAAGAAAATATCTGTGGTGTCTGCACATTCCATACATATCTTCTGTCAGGAGTTGACTGTACCATATGTTCATCATTTACTATCTTAACCGTGTCTTTTGAAGGCATTCCCGCCGCACAGGCATCACACTCTTTCACGCAGGCCAGCCCACGTGCCAGTATCTCCTCCGTCACAAAGGGTCTTGCTCCATCATGGATAAAGACATAATCTGTCCCCTTACATTGCAGAAGTCCGTTGTATACCGAATGGTATCTTTCTTTTCCGCCGGCTACTACTGCACTGACTTTGGAAAATCCATACGCTTCCACAATATTCCTTTTACAGTAGTCAATCTCCGCTTCTCCCGTCACAAGTATAATATCATCCATCCAGGGGCAATCCTGAAAACATTTCAAAGCATAATATAACACAGGATACTCTCGTATATACAGAAATTGTTTCTGAACTTTACTGTTCATTCTTTTGCCCTGGCCTGCTGCCAGTACGATTGCTGTACACTTCATAACATACACCTCCTGTCAGCGTTCTCCCAGTTTCAGATTTGGCACAGCATTCAGATCCAGTCCATGTCTGACGCCCTTTTGATATTCATAATAAGCCGCAACACCAATCATTGCCGCATTATCCGTACAGAAAATGGGAGACGGGTAATAGAACTGAATGCCCTGCTGCTCGCACGCTTCCTGCATGGCACGTCTCAGGCTTCCATTCGATGCAACGCCTCCGGCAATTGCCAGTTTGTCCATTTTATACTCTTTTGCCGCCCTCACGGCTTTTTCTGTCAAAGTATCCACTACTGCTTTCTGGAAAGAGGCAGCAATATCTGCTTCACAGATACTTTCTCCCTGCATTTTACTCCGATTGATATGGTTCAGTACAGCTGATTTTACTCCGCTGAAGCTGAAATCATAGGGTCCATTTTCAAGTTTTGCTTTCGGAAATACGATTGCATCTGCATTTCCTTCCTTTGACAGTTTATCGATCTTAGGTCCTCCCGGATAACCAAGTCCGATCGCACGAGCCACTTTATCAAACGCTTCACCAGCAGCATCATCCCTGGTTCTTCCTAGAATCTCGAATTCTCCATAATCCTTTACAATCACCAGATGGGTATGTCCACCGGAAACAATCAGACACATAAACGGCGGTTCCAGATCCGGATGTTCAATATAGTTTGCAGAAACATGGCCCTCAATATGATGTACCCCTACCAGAGGAAGTTTTTTGGCATAACTGATGGCCTTCGCCTCAGCCACTCCCACCAGAAGTGCACCTACCAGCCCCGGTCCGTAAGTTACTCCTATCGCATCCAGGTCATCCAGTGTTACTCCTGCCTGATCGAGTGCTTCTTCTATTACCTGATTTATTTTTTCTATATGTTTTCTGGATGCAATCTCCGGCACAACGCCGCCATACAGTTTATGCAGCTCAATCTGGGAAGAAATTACATTTGACAGGATTGTCCTTCCGTTTTTTACCACAGATGCTGCAGTTTCATCACATGAACTTTCTATTGCAAGAATCAATACATCCTTTTCACTCATTTTCATCCTCCTCAAATAAGAGATCTACACTCTTACCATCTCTTCCCACATAAGTATCCGGAAAAATCTCCCGGACTGTCTTCAAATATTCTTCCGGATGAACCAGAGAGGGGCTGAAGTGGGTCAGCCACATTTCTTTAACTTTTGCATCACGGGCAACTGCTGCCGCCTCTTTCATGGTCATGTGTCTGTATTCTCTTGCTTTCGCCTCTTTTTCAGGATCGCCATACATTCCTTCGCAGATCAGAATATCAGATTCTGCAGCATGGCTGATCAGAGAAGCAGTCGGCCTCGTGTCCGTACAATAGGTCAGCTTAATCCCTTTCCGGTCCGGTCCCAGCACCATATCCGGTGTGTATATTTTCCCATCCGCCTCAATCGTCTCTCCCTTCTGCAGAGGATTCCAGAGCTTCAGCGGAATATCATTTTCTCTTGCACGCTCCACAGAAAACTTACCGGCTCTGTGAATCTGTATGGTATAGCCATAGCAAAGAACATTGTGATTCACACGAAATGCCGTTATTTCGTACCCGTTCACGTGGAATGTTTCTTCCGGCCCATTGATTTCTTTCATAATAATCGGAAAAGGCAATTCCGGTGCTATCATTCGAAGTGCATTTACTACTTTTTCCAGCCCTTTGGGACCAATCAGAGTCAAAGGCTCTTTTCTCTCTGCATTTCCCATGGTCAGAAGCATACCCGGAAGACCGCTGATATGATCTGCGTGGTAATGGGTAAAACAAATCACGTCAATCGGCTTAAAACTCCAGCCTTTTGTTTTTACTGCCACCTGTGTGCCTTCTCCACAGTCAATCATCAAACTGCTTCCATTATATCTCGTCATAAGTGAAGTCAGGTAACGATGCGGCAGCGGCATCATTCCTCCGGTTCCCAACAAACATATATCTAACATAAATTTCCCTCTACAGTAATTCTGTTCTCTGTCTGACATGAACAGGTATCCTGAACTGCTGAATCAAATGATTATAGCATGCTTCGCACAGGTGAAAACGGTGGCTTTCACCATCTCTGGAAGAGAAATATCCCCAGTCAACTTCCACTGTACATACCCCTTCTTTTAAAATTCCCTGTTCCATCTTCAGTTCACGGCCACACTGATTACAGCATATTCTGGTATTTTTCTCTGTCTTGTACATTATCCTTTCCTCCTGAAATTCTCTGTATTTCTTTATGATATAAGTCACGCCAGATACAAATAGATTTCCAGCATTCGCTGCTTTCGAAACCCTGTATCATCATACCAGAACTACAAAGCAATTCCCACTGGAAATGCATGGAATAGCACAGCTATATCTGGGCTTCCCTCATCATCACCAATGCATCTTCCCCCAGTTCCTCATAATAATTTTTACGAATTCCTGTCTGTACAAATCCAGATTTTTTATATAAATGAATCGCACCTGGATTTCCTGCTCTGACTTCAAGAAACAGGCGTGTCACTCCCTGGTCTGCCGCCGTCCGGATCAGTTCGTCCATCAGCAAAGTCCCGATACCCTGATTCTGAGATTTTTTTGCAACGGCCACTTTAACAACATCACCTTCATCCATGACAGCGACAATGCCGCAGTATCCAAGCACTTTGCCCTCTTCTTCCGCCACAAGAAACAGGGTATCCTCACGGATGAGGAAAGTAAACAGGCCTGTTTCTGTCCACGGATGGACGAAGTTCTCATTTTCAATCCCCATCACATCTTCCATATCATCCATCTGCATTTGCCTAATCTGCACCATGTTTTCCGGCCTCTCTTTCTGCGCGTTCTCTCTCTGCCTGGGATACTCTGAGATATTCCGGCTGATGTTCCCGGGCACTTTCTGTCTTTCCTTCCGCAAAATAAATTTCTCCCAGTGCGGCAACAGCTCCGGCTCTCTGTTTATTCAGATGTACCGGCGCAAAGGAAACTGGTACACAAAGCAGCTGCATCAGCAAATCTTTATATACTGCGACACCATCTCCGAGAAATGTCACCTGTTCTCCCAATGTATTCAATTCCTGCGCCAGCTGTTCCACACCAATCGCCATCTGATCTTTGACTGTCACCATCCGGTGATTTTCAAATCTGTACATTCCCGTGTACACCTGATTTCTTCTTGCATCCATAATCGGACACACCAGTCCGGGAACATCGTAGAGATTATATGCCAGTGCTTCTACTGTTGGCACGGCAATCAGGGGTTTCTTCAAAGCAAGGCCAAGCCCCTTCGCTGTAGCTGAACCGATGCGCAGACCGGTAAAAGACCCCGGACCGGCAGCTACAGCTATCGCATCCACTGTCTCAAAATCCAGCTCAATCATGCCGGCGATCTCGTCCAGCATAGGAAGCAGAGTCTGTGAATGTGTTTTTTTATAATTCACAGTATATTCAGCCAGAAGATTTTCATCCTGCACCAGAGCCACGGATGCCACCAGGCCTGAACTGTCAAGTGCTAATATTTTCATTCTTTTATCATTCCTTCCAATCCGGTTATTGTTATACGCCGATAATCAAATCCTTTTTCCAGATCTTTTTCAATCGTCACCTGAATAATATGATCCGGCAGCAATTCTTCAATCAGGTTCGCCCACTCAATCATACAGACACCCTGTCCGAAAAAATAATCATCATACCCTATTTCTTCCATTTCCTCAATATCACCAATACGGTAGACATCGAAGTGATAAAACGGCAGGCGCCCCTCCAGGTATTCCTGCACAATCGTAAACGTAGGACTGCTGATCGGTTCTTCTATCCCAAGCCCCTTTGCCACCCCCTGAGTAAATACCGTCTTACCTACTCCGAGATCGCCTGTCAAAGTATAAATCTGCCCGGGCATTGCTGCTTTTCCCAGCTTCTCGCCCAATGCAAACGTCTCTCTGTCACTGCAGGTTTCTATTATCATTTTCCCTATCTCCTGTCTGTTCCATACTGTTGCTGTCCACGAAACGGAAAGCAATTCCATACATCGACACAGTATATCACACTCAAACTTTTCACGCAATCCATAGGTATCACATTTATTTCTTGCACCTTTTTGCCTGACATATTATAATGTAGGGGCAAAAAGTATTTTGCCCCCTATGATACACGGATTTCTCCGCACTTTGTGCTCTCGAAATCCTAAAAACATTCGAAATCCGCCCTATTAGGGCTACTTTCTCATGTTTTTGCGGGTCCCAAAGTCATGTTTTTTCATGCAGGCATGAAAAAACATGACCTTTTGACCCTTGTATCATGCTATTTACACAAATTAATAAGAAAAGGAGAGATTTCCTAATGGCAAATCCAGTAATTACTATTACAATGGAAAATGGCGATGTGATGAAAGCCGAACTTTATCCGGAAATTGCACCGAATACAGTCAATAACTTTATCAGTCTTGTAAAAAAAGGATTCTATAACGGACGTATCTTTCACCGTGTCATTCCCGGTTTTATGATTCAGGGCGGTTGTCCGGACGGAACCGGAATGGGTGGTCCGGGATACTCCATCAAAGGAGAATTTGCTCAGAATGGTTTTAAAAATGATCTGAAGCATACCCCGGGCGTTCTGTCCATGGCAAGAGCCATGCATCCGGATTCCTCAGGAAGCCAGTTTTTTATCATGCATAAGACATCTCCGCATCTGGATGGTGCTTATGCAGCTTTCGGCAAAGTAACCGAGGGACTTGAGGTTGTAGATAAAATCGCAACGGTTCCAACTGATTTCAGAGACAGACCACTGGAAAATCAGGTTATCGCCACGATTACCGTTGATACCATGGGAGTGGATTATCCTGAACCTGAAACTGTATAATTATGGATGAGAGCAGTCACATGACTGCTCCTTGTTATCCTCGCAGTTCTTCTCCCATCAGAACATTTCCATTCAGTACAGCATAATACAATTTTTCAGTCACTTCTGTGATTACTTTTCCATTGGTAGCCTCTACCAGTTCCGCCTGTATTTTCTCCACTTCACCGACCGGCAGCATGATACGCAGAACTACTTTATCCGTATATTCCGCTTCCAGAACCGGAATTTTTTTCTCACCGATCAGATACTGGATTTTCCCAAGGCCGTTGTAATCTGTTTCAATCTGCAAAATGGCCCCATATATTTTTTCTATAATATCACTCTGGGCCAGGCCTTCCTGAACTGCCCGGGAATACGCTCTCACAAGTCCGCCGGTACCCAACAGGGTTCCACCAAAATATCTGGTCACAACCACCGCCGTATTATACAGATTTTCTCCCAAAAGGACATCCAGCATCGGTCTTCCAGCTGTACCTCCCGGTTCTCCGTCATCACTGCAGCGTACCAGTTCTCTTCTTTCTCCGATCACATAAGCATAACAATTATGCGTGGCATTCCAGTACTTTTTTCGCATTTCTTCAATAAATGCCAGCGCTTCCTCTTCGGACTCCACAAGCCTCACAGTTGCTATAAATCTGGACTTTTTTTCAATAATTTCTCCTTTACTTCCGCGATAAACGGTTTTATAACATTCCAACATGGCAATACTCCTCCTGTACATTTATTATAGGGATATCACCGTTTTTTCGCAAGGGAAATGTGAGTTACTGTTCACTCCGTGACCAGCAACAAATGTGAACTTTTCATGACTATTGATTTTGGGCTTTCCATAAAAAATGGATTTTGCTATAATAGAGAGTAACAAAGGAGGTACTTACATGAATTTTGGAAAAAGTTCTACGCAGAAAAAGCGAAAGGATCTTACTTCCGCCACATCCCGCATGGGAAATCTGGCAGGGGTTACTTTTTTACGCGTACTGTTTCTCAGTTTTGCAGCTGTGTGTGTCATCATTGCATGTATGGGATTCGGAGCATTTCGGTCCATCATAGATAATTCACCGGATATTTCCGATGTCAACATTATGCCCATCGGCAATGCTACGTTTGTCTATGATGCTGATGGTAATCAGCTGCAGAAATTATCAGCCCCCACGGCCAACCGTATGTCAGTATCCATTGACAAAATTCCTCTGAATATGCAGCATGCCATTGTTGCCATTGAGGACGAACGTTTTTATGAGCATAACGGCATCGATGTCCGCGGTATCCTGCGAGCATTTGTCAATGGAGTAGCCAATGGATTTCATTTTAATGAAGGCGCAAGTACACTGACACAGCAGCTTCTGAAAAATAATGTTTTTACAAACTGGACCAATGAAGGAAATATCGAACGTTTCAAACGTAAATTTCAGGAACAGTACCTGGCACTTCAGCTGGAAAAGGCACTGACTGCCGATGGGCAGGATGCCAAAAGTGTAATTCTCGAAAATTACCTGAACACCATCAACATGTCGGCCGGCACTTACGGTGTACAAGCTGCTTCGCAGCGATATTTCGGAAAAGACTGCAGTCAGCTGACGCTTTCTGAATGTGCGGTTCTTGCTGCGATTCCACAGAATCCTTACGCATTTAATCCCATCCGTCATCCGGAAAAGAATGCTGAGCGCCGTCAGAAAGTATTGAAAAATATGCTCGAGCAGGGATACATTACACAGGCAGAGCATGATGAAGCTCTGGCCGACAATGTATACGAAAGGATTCAGGAAACAGATTCTTCGTTAGAGACAAGCAAACCTTATTCTTACTTTATTGATGAACTGACTTCCCAGATTATTAATGATCTACAGGAACAGAAAGGATATACCAAAGTACAGGCACAAACCGCACTCTACAGCGGCGGTCTGCAGATTTTTACCACTCAGGATCCTGATATTCAGGCTATTATGGATGAAGAATATCAAAATGAAGACAATTTCCCATCCAGCATACAGGTAGGTCTGGACTGGGCACTCACTGTGGAAAAAGCAGACGGAACCACACAAAATTACAGCAAGGAAATGATGAAGCTTTATTTCAGAGATCATGAGAACGATCAGTTTGATCTTCTTTTTGACTCTGAGGAACAGGCTCAGGAATATGTGAACCGATACAAAGAGGCTATAGTAGGTACAGGTGATAAAATTATTGCCGAACGAATCAGTTTTGCGCCACAGCCTCAGTCCTCTATGGTAATCATCGACCAGCGCACCGGTTATGTAAAAGCTCTGGTCGGAGGACGAGGCAAGAAGACAGCCAGTCTGACACTAAACCGTGCCACCGATACGTACCGCCAGCCAGGTTCCACTTTCAAACCTATCGCCGTATATGGACCTGCAATCAATGATTTCAGCCTGACACTTGCCGATACGTATGTGGATCAACCCATTACTTATGAAGAAAACGGACGTCCTGTCAAGAATGCTTACAGTGGCTACAGAGGAGTCATGACGATCCGGGATGCTATTAAGTATTCCTGTAACACAATAGCCATCCAGTGTTTCCGCGATATTACCCCCAGACTGGGTTATAATTACCTGAAAAAGCTGGGATTTGAACGGGTCACCGATCACGAAGTCATCAACGGAAAGGTCTTTGATGATGCCCGCGAACCTACCGCCCTCGGCGGTATCACCAATGGTGTATCAACTCTGGAACTGACAGCTGCCTATGCCGCAGTCGCCAACGGTGGAACGTATACCAAACCGATTTTTTACACCAAGATACTGGATCACAACGGTAATATTCTTCTTGAGAACACGCCGGAAACATCTCAGGTATATCGAGAAAGTACTGCCTACCTTCTGACCAGCGCTATGGAAAGCGTTGTCAATGAAGAAGGCGGTACCGGTACTGCTCTCCGCCTTTCCCATATGCCGGTAGCCGGTAAAACCGGTACCACATCAGCCACCCGCGATGTGTGGTTTGCAGGCTTTACCCCTTATTATACCTGTGCCGTATGGGCAGGCTATGATACCAATGAATACCTTCTGGATGACTGTAAGAATTTTCATAAAACACTGTGGACAAAGGTTATGAGCCGTGTACACGCGGAACTCCCTTATAAGGATTTTGAAGTTCCTTCCAATGTGCAGCAGGCTACCATCTGTGCAGAGAGCGGGTTACTGGCAGGTCTCGGATGTACAACAAAAACAGAGTATTTCGAGACTTCTACTATTCCGACTGTACGGTGTACACAACATTATGTACCGCCTACACCAGAGCCGACACCAGAACCTACTGTAGATCCAATCACAGGTCTCTATCCTGATGGAACTGCTCCGGCTACTCCGGAAGGTACACCGACCAACCCGGATGACAGCCCAACGCAGCCTGAAAACGGCACTACACCACCGGATAATGGCACAACGACACCCATTCCGACGCCTCCAGTTCCTGACTCCGGCACCACAGCACCGGACGATGGAACAGCCGCTTCGAATAATGGCACCGCAGTTCCATAAAAACAAAGTCGGGGACGGTTACATGCACACTTTTCAAGTCATGTAACCGTCCCCTTTTTATCTTGAAAGAAGAAAAAACCTCGCAGCAAGTACGCCGAGGCGTACTTGCATTTTCTTATTCCACTACCAGTTTTGCTGCCCCGTAGATTCCGGCATCGTTATCCAGTTTTGCAAGAACGATCGGTGTATCTTTACATGTAACGAACGCATCTCTGCGGAAATATTTTTCAACAGCATCAATCAGCGGCTGTCCTGCTTTGGATACGCCACCGCCGATTACGATAATTTCAGGATCTACCACACAGGCAAATACGGCCAGTGCATTGCCCAGATATCCTGCAAATTTGTCCACGATTCTGGCGGCAACTTTGTCACCTGCTTTGTATGCATCAAATACAGACTTTGCACTTATCCGGTCTTTATTCAAAACTGTGGATTCTGTATTTTCATCCAGAATCTGTTTTGCCAGACGAACGATACCTGTTGCTGAAGCCATCTGCTCCAGACATCCTTTATTACCGCAGTTACATGTCTCAGTCTCAGCTGGATCCACACATGCATGACCGATTTCACCGCCGGCACCATGAGAACCTGTGATTATCTTTCCGTCAATAATGATGCCACCGCCTACACCTGTTCCCAGTGTAGCCATAATCAGGTTCTGTGTACCTTCACCGCCGCCTTTCCACATCTCTCCAAGAGCTGCTACGTTGGCATCATTTCCAACTTTAACCGGAATACCGCCCAGAAGTGCTTCCAGCTCATCAGCCAGCATCGTATGTCCCCAATGAAGATTAACCGCTACCGTTACCTCTCTCTCTTTCACAACCGGTCCCGGCACGCCAACACCAACACCTGTCACCTGCTCTTTTGCAATACCTTTCTCTTCCATCTTTCCCTGAATGGCAGCTGCAACATCCGGAAGAATAGCTTTACCACCATCATCTGTACGTGTCTTAATTTCCCATTTCTCACAAAGTTCACCTGTAGTCAGAAAAAGTCCGCACTTTACAGTAGTCCCTCCAATATCAATACCAAAACAATAAGATGCCATATTTTTAATCCTCCCTCTTTCTAGATAAATTTGCCTGCACACGGTTATAAAGCTCCTGTGCTGCATTGTATCCCATCTTCTTCTGACGATGGTTAACCGCTGCTGATTCAACAATAACGGCCAGGTTTCTGCCCGGACGAATCGGCAGCGAATGGCATACCACTTTATTGCCCAGAATCTCTGTATATTCTTCTTTCAATCCCAGACGGTCATATTCCTTATCTCTATCCCACTCTTCCAGTTTGATTACCAGATCGATGGACTGGGTGTTCTTTACACTTTCCACACCGAACAATGTCTTCACATCAATTATACCGATACCGCGCAGTTCAATAAAATGACGGGTGATATCCGGGGCCGTACCCACAAGTGTAACATCACTGACCTTGCTGATTTCTACCACATCATCACTGACGAGACGATGACCTCGCTTGATCAGTTCCAAAGCAGCCTCACTTTTTCCGATACCGCTCTCGCCCATGATCAGAACACCTTCGCCATATACATCCACCAGAACCCCATGAATGGAAATGCAGGGTGCCAACTGTACATTCAGCCAGCGAATAATCTCCGCCATAAAGTTTGATGTGGTGCGTTCTGTCACAAGAATCGGAACTCCATACCGGTTTGCCAGCTCCAGCATATCTTCATCGGGTTCTGTCATAGTTGTAAAAATCACACACGGAATCTTCTTTGAGATAAACTGCTCAAAGCAGTATATCTTCTTTTCTCTCTCCAGATGCATCAGATATGTAAATTCCACATATCCGATTATCTGTACCCGTTCAGAAGCAAAATGTTCAAAATATCCTGTCAACTGAAGAGCAGGACGATTGATATCCGGAACTGTAATACGAACATTATCCATATCAACATCTGTCGTCAGATTTTTCAGATTCAGTTCCTCGACCAATTTTGTCAATTTTACAGCCTTCATAATCGGTCTCCTTTTTTCTTTCATTTTCTATATTTTATCACATGGCATTTGGTACTGCAAGATGCTCACGAGTGGAAAAATTCATATACTTTCCGGGCTGCCTGAATATTCATGGAAGGAGCTGCCTTCAGTTCCTCCAGAGAAGCCTCACGAATCACTTCTATTGACTTAAAATATTTCATCAGGGCTTTTCGACGGGTAGGCCCGATTCCCTCAATATCATCCAGAATCGAATGAATCTGCCCTTTACTTCGCAGGAGGCGGTGATACTCGATGGCAAACCGATGCACCTCATCCTGTATTCTCGTAATCAATCGAAATCCTTCACTGGTATGGCTGATAGGAATTTCCTGATCCTGATAGTACAGACCACGGGTACGGTGGCTGTCATCTTTGACCATTCCGCAGACCGGAATTTCCAGACCCATATCCGACAATACTTTTTGCGCGATATGCACCTGTCCTTTTCCTCCGTCCATTAAGATCAGATCCGGGAAAACACTGAACCCTCCGTTCTCCTCTGACTCCTGTTCCTGTATGCCTCTACGGAATCGTCTGCTCAGCACCTCCTCCATACTGGCATAATCATCCGGCCCCTTCACAGACTTAATTTTAAACTTACGATAATCATTCCGTTTTGGTTTTCCTTTCTCATAAACCACCATGGATCCCACCGACTCATATCCACTGATATTAGATATATCATAAGACTCCACCCGGGATATCTCCTCCAGGCCCAGCAGCTCACCGATTTCCTTCAATGCACCGATCGTGCGACCCTCTTCGCGCTTCATTTTTTCCCTGTCCTGACTCAATACCATACGGGCATTCTGTGCCGCAAGCTCCACCAGTTTTTCTTTCGTCCCTTTTTTGGGTACACGGATATACACTTTCTGTCCCCGCTTTTTAGAAAGCCATTCTTCCAACACCGGAATTTCATCAATTTCCAACTGCAGCACCAATTCCTTGGGGACAAAGGGAGTACCGGCATAAAACTGCTTCACAAAATTCAGCAGTACCTGCTCCGGTGCTGTATCGGCAGCAATTTTCAGATAAAAATGGTCACGTCCGATCATTTTTCCGTCCCGGATAAAAAATACCTGTGCTACTGCATCTTCCTCATCGCTGGCCAGTGCGATCACATCCTTATCCTCACCCTGACTTCCTGTGATTTTCTGCCTTTCACCGATTTTCTGTATGCTCTGCATCAGATCACGACATTCTGCTGCATCCTCAAAACGCAGTTCCTCCGATGCAGTCAGCATTTTCTCTTCCAGTTCCTTCAGAAGTTTTTTATAATTGCCATTCAAAAAATCCAGTACATTATCGATTTGTCCGCGATATTCTTCCTGGCTGATATACCCCTGACAGGGTGCTTTGCACTGCTTGATGTGATAATACAGACAGGGACGTTCTTTCCCGATATCTTTCGGCAGATTCCGGTTACAGGTCCGGACATGATACAACTTCCGGAGCAATTCCATTGAATCTTTCACCGCACCCAAACTAGTATAAGGGCCAAAATACTTCCCCTTATCTTTTTTCATCTGTCTGGCCAATAACACCCTGGGATATTCCTCATTTACCGTAACTTTGATGAACGGATAACTCTTATCATCTTTCAACATCGTGTTATACTTTGGGCGATGCTCTTTGATCAGATTACACTCCAGCACCAGTGCTTCCAGCTCAGAATCCGTGATAATATATTCAAAACGGGCAATCTGCTGCACCATCTGTTCCTTCTTAACTCCCAGATTCCTGCTGTTCTGAAAATACTGGCGAACCCTGTTTTTCAGATTGATAGCCTTTCCCACATATATGATAGTATCCCTGTCATCATGCATAATGTAGACCCCCGGTTTACCCGGCAGTTTTTTTAATTCCTCCTGAATATCAAACATCTGTTTTCCTCATTTCCTATATAGAAAAGAATCCTGCTGGAGGACTTTCCTGTTATACAAAAAATGGTCTGAAAACTTCCAGACCACTTTTTGCTTATCCAATTATCAGTTACATTTCTTCATCTACAGTACATTCTGCTATTTCTACTGTCAATTCCCTGCTGCTTTCCGACTGACTTTCGTCGTTCTTCTCCACTTCATGAAGTATGTTCATAAATTCTTTTCCCGTGATTGTTTCTCTTTCAATCAAAAATGCGGCAATCTGATCCAGAGCTTCCCTGTGTGCATTCAGAATCTCTTTCGCTTTTTCGTAGGAATTCTTCAGCATCAACATCACTTCGTGATCAATCTCTGTAGCTGTAGAATCTCCGCAGTTTAAAGTTGCCCGTCCGCTGAGATATTGGTTCTCCACCGTTGCCAGCCCAATCAGTCCGAACTTATCCGACATACCATACTGAGTGATCATCGCCCTTGCAATCTGAGTGGCTTTCTCAATATCATTGGATGCACCTGTTGTCACATTGCCAAATACTATCTCTTCCGCCGCACGTCCGGCCAGAAATCCCACCAGCATAGCCTCAAGTTCTGTCTTTGTATTCAGATACTTTTCTTCTTCAGGCACCTGCATCACATATCCGAGAGCCCCCATCGTTCTGGGAACAATTGTAATCTTCTGCACAGGCTCAGCATCCTTCTGCAACGCGTTGACGAGGGCATGACCCACCTCATGATAAGATACGATACGTCTCTCTTCCTGACTGAGAATCCGGTCTTTCTTTTCTTTTCCGACCAGAACCACTTCCACAGCTTCAAACAAGTCTTTTTGAGATACCGCTTTTCTCCCATTCTTAACCGCCAGAATGGCAGCCTCATTGATCATATTGGCCAGATCGGAACCAACTGCTCCGGAAGTTGCCAGCGCGATCTCATCCAGATCTACCGTTTCATCCAGAGAAACGTCCTTGGCATGCACCTTCAATATATTTACTCTTCCTTTCAGATCCGGACGTTCTACAATGATCCTCCTGTCAAAACGACCTGGACGAAGAAGTGCCGGATCCAGAATCTCCGGTCTGTTGGTAGCTCCAAGAATCAAAATACCCTTGGATGAATCAAACCCATCCATCTCAGCCAGAAGCTGATTCAGGGTCTGTTCTCTCTCATCGTTACCTCCGCCATAACGGCTGTCACGGCTCTTACCTATTGCATCAATCTCATCAATGAAGATAATACAGGGGGCATTCTTTTTAGCCTCCTCAAACAAATCTCTGACACGGGATGCACCTACACCGACAAACATTTCTACAAAATCCGATCCCGACAGAGAAAAGAAAGGTACATGTGCTTCTCCGGCCACTGCCTTCGCCAGCAGAGTCTTACCGGTTCCGGGCGGTCCCACCAGAAGAGCGCCTTTGGGAAGCTTTGCACCTATGGTTGTATATTTCATAGGATTATGCAGAAAATCCACCACTTCCTGCAGTGACTCCTTGGCCTCATCTTCACCGGCAACATCTTTAAATGTCACACCAGTTTCTTTCTGTACATAAGCTTTTGCTTTGCTCTTGCCTACACCGCCGCCCTGGCCCATGATACTCATCTTTTTCATCAGCCAGTTCATTCCTACGATCAAAAGCAGGAAAGGAACCAGCAGCGAAATGATTGTGTAAATCACAGAACCTGTTGTATCCGGCTTGATTTCATTAAAGGTTATCTTCTGTCCTGTCTTTTCCTCCGCTGCCGTCAGACGAGCTGTCAGTGCTGTTCTGTCTTCCATGGAAGTAGTCGAATACTGAAACTCAATCCCCTCCACTTTCTGATCTCTCGGCACGATTGTCAGCACACCATCCTGCAGCTCGACAGACTTAATCTCACCTTCATCCAGCATCTCGATAAACTTATCATACGTAATCTCCCTGGAGGTGGAACCTTCCATCACATTGCTGAACAATGTCCATATTAAAAGAGTTGCCAGAATACACACAAGCAAAATCAAAATCGATGATTTATTTCTGGGTCCTCCGGGTCCATTACTGCCATTGTGTTCAGGACCTCCCGGTCCTCTGTTATTATAATTATTTGGTCTTTGATCCATAATCTCCTCCTTGAAGTATCATCTTATTATAAATACTCCTTCCGGATAAATCAACTCTTTTCCTCAAACGAATTACAAAAAAGTATACTTTTTGTTAATTTGGAAGGGGACGGAAACTTCATATCATTTTTTCAGAAGCAGGCCGTTCCTCCTCAGCTAGCCGCTAACTACGACTAAATTGACGCTCAGGAAAGCCTTCGCGCCAAAGTCTCCGTAAGCGTCGGATCTTCGGACTCACTTTCCCCAATGCTTCTGAAAAAATGATATGAAGTTTCCTGTTCTCTTCTAAACGTAACAAAATGCGTGGGCGAGAGATAGCTATTGTACTTTTAGGCAAATAATATCCGTTTCAAAATAGCAATTATTGTGATGAAAGTTTAACATACATTCTTCCCGGGCGCATTTTGTTTCGTTTGGAATTGAACAGGAGAATCTCTGGTATTTTTCAGAAGCATTGGGGAAAGCGAGTCCGAAAATATGCACTTAGCAAGACTTTGGCGCGAAGGCTCTCCTGAGCGTCAATTAGTCGCGCTTAGTGCAGAGTTGAGGAGGAGCGGCCTGCTTCTGAAAAATACCAGAGATTCTCCGTCCCTTCCCAACGAATTACAAAAAAGTATATTTTCTCAGTAGCCACTCAGGTTTTTTTGTAGTATACTATTGAGTGTGTTTTTTCTTTTATGATTAATAAACACAGGAGGACAAAACTTATGAAAATCGGATTTGACAATCAAAAATATCTTTCCATGCAATCTGAGCATATCCGTGAACGGATTAATCAGTTTGACAATAAGCTGTATCTGGAATTTGGCGGTAAATTATTTGATGACTTTCATGCTTCCAGAGTACTTCCGGGCTTTGCTCCTGACAGCAAACTCCAGATGCTCATGCAGCTTTCTGATCAGGCTGAAATCGTGATTGTCATCAGTGCAGGTGATATTGAAAAGAACAAAATCAGAGGAGATCTGGGTATCACTTACGATACTGATGTGCTTCGCTTGATGGAAGCATTTTCCGGTATGGGACTTTACGTAGGAAGCGTGGCTATCACACAGTACTCCGGTCAGAACCGTGCTGATCAGTTTAAAAAGAAATTGGAAAAAATGGGTGTTCCGGTATATCTTCTCTATTCTATCGAAGGATATCCTAATAATATCCCTCACATTGTCAGTGATGAAGGTTACGGAAAGAATGACTATATTAAAACAACCAGACCTTTGGTAGTAATCACCGCCCCCGGACCGGGAAGCGGCAAAATGGCGACCTGCCTTTCACAGCTGTATCATGAGCAAAAGCGTGGAATCCGTGCCGGTTACGCCAAATTTGAGACGTTCCCGATCTGGAATATACCTCTGAAACATCCGGTCAATCTGGCTTACGAGGCCGCAACGGCAGATCTGAATGACGTCAACATGATCGATCCTTTCCATCTGGAAGCCTACGGAGAAACCACCGTGAATTATAATCGTGATGTGGAGATTTTTCCTGTTCTGGAAGCCATGTTCGAGCGAATCTTCGGAGAATGCCCCTACAAATCACCGACTGATATGGGAGTCAATATGGCAGGCAACTGTATCGTTGATGATGAAGTCTGCTGTGAAGCTTCCCGTCAGGAAATTATTCGCAGATACTACGAGGCAAGAGCCGGTCTGACTGACGGCACCCGTAAAGAAGAAGAAGCATATAAGCTGGAACTTCTAATGAAGCAAGCTCATGTTTCTCCGATAGACAGAAGAGTAGTAGCACCAGCTTTACAAAGAGCAGAAGAGACAGGTGCTCCTGCTGCCGCTATGGAATTGCCTGATGGAAAAATCATTTGTGGTAAAACTTCCGACCTTCTGGGAGCTTCTGCTGCATTGCTGCTGAACGCATTGAAAGAGCTTGCAGGCATCGACCATGAAATCCATGTGATTTCTCCGGCATCCATTGAGCCGATTCAGACTCTGAAAACGGCTTATCTGGGAAGCAAAAACCCACGTCTTCACACCGATGAAGTACTGATTGCTCTCTCCAGCAGTGCCGCTTCCAGCAAAGAAGCCCAGCTTGCACTGAGCCAGCTGCCCAAGCTAAAAGGCTGCCAGGTGCATACCTCTGTCATGCTGTCTCAGGTAGATGTACAGACCTTTAAACGTCTGGGCATTCAACTGACTTCTGAACCAAAGTACGAGCACAAGGCTATTGTTTACCACAAAGTCTGACTGATTTTTATAACTATATAACAGGGAGTTCAACACGAACAATTGTTACGTTGAACTCCCTGTTTCATTCTTTATTCTTCCGTTGCATATCCATCCGGGTTCTGGCTCTGCCATCTCCAGGAATCTTCACACATTTCTTCTATACCATACTGTGCTTCCCAGCCAAGTTCTTCTTTTGCCTTGGTAGGATCGCAGTAGCACATAGCGATATCTCCCGGTCTTCTGTCTTTAATTTCATAGTTGATGGCATGTCCGCATGCTTTTTCAAATGCATGAACCACCTGGAGTACACTGTATCCATGACCTGTTCCCAGATTATACACATTTACGCCGTCTTTGTCTGCCAGTTTTTTGATTGCTTTCACGTGTCCGACAGCCAGATCCACTACATGGATATAGTCACGCACACCGGTTCCGTCCGGAGTATCATAGTCATCACCGAATACACCCAGACATTCACGTTTGCCGATAGCAACCTGTGCAATATACGGCAGCAAATTGTTCGGAATTCCTTTCGGATCTTCGCCGATCATGCCGCTCTTGTGTGCACCGATCGGATTGAAATAACGAAGAAGGATGACATTCCACTCAGGATCAGATGTATGTAAGTCAGTAAGAATCTGCTCCAGCATCCATTTGCTCCATCCGTAAGGATTAGTACAGGTTCCTTTCGGGCACTGTTCTGTGATCGGAATAAATGCCGGATCTCCATAAACGGTTGCTGAAGAACTGAAGATGATATTCTTCACTCCATGATTTCTCATGGCATCTACCAGATTCAACGTTCCTGCAATATTATTTTCATAGTACTCTATCGGTTTTGCAACGGACTCTCCCACTGCTTTCAATCCAGCAAAATGAATTACTGCTTCTACCGGTTCTTTCGCAAAAATATCATTCATGGCATCTTTATCGCGGATATCTGCATTATAAAACACTACTTTTTTACCGGTGATTTTTTCCACACGATCCAGTGCTTTTTCACTGGCATTATACAGGTTATCAACGACAACAACTTCATATCCTGCATTCAGCAATTCCACACATGTATGACTTCCGATATAACCTGCACCGCCTGTTACCAAAATTCTCATTTTTTAACCCTCCTTATACATACCTCTGCTTCAACATCTGCCTATTGACAGTTTTCTCTTCTTTTATAGTTTATCATTACGGCCCGCAGAATTCAATAAATTTTAAAACATATTTTAAGACTAATTCTCCGGCAGCAAAGCCACCGCTTTTCTGAATAAAGCAAAACCGATAATAAAAATGAACGCAATAGCTCCCACAGCAAGATTTACTTTTTCTGTCATCTGACTGATTACACTGACCAGCGTAGTTCCCAGGAAAGAGGCTCCCTTTCCACAGATATCCAAAAGTCCAAAATATTCTCCTGATTTCTCCGGAGGAATGATTTTCGCAAAATGAGAACGTGACAAAGCCTGAATACCTCCCTGAAACATACCAACGCAGACAGCAAGAATCCAGAACTCGTACTGTTTATCCAGCTGCATTGCATATAAAGCAATCAGAAAATAAGCACAGATACAGATGCTGATCAACGTAGTTCCTTTGTATCTTTTTGCAAGCCATGCAAAAATCAGACAGAATGGAAATGCTACAATCTGCGTCACCAGAAGAGCCAGCAGCAATCCGGTACTGTCCAGTCCAAGAGACTCACCATAGGCAGTTGCCATATCAATGATCGTATACACACCATCAATATAAAAGAAAAATGCCAGAAGAAACATAAATATATGCTTTTCCTTTTTCATTTCTTTCAGCGAGTTCCAGAGTCTTCCAAAACTTCTCCGAATAATTTGTTCCTGATTTTCCACATAATGCAGCTGTTTATACTGTCTCAGCAGAGGGATTGAAATAACAAACCACCAAACTGCTGTTAATACAAAGGTAACCGCCATAGAAAGCTGCATGGATAGTCCTATTTTATCTCCGAACAGAACCAGACAGAGTCCCAGGATAAATGGAATACAACTTCCGATATATCCCCATGCATATCCATGAGAAGACACATCATCCATACGCTCTTCCGTCGTAACATCTGTCAGCATAGCATCATAGAATACAAGGCTGGAAGAGAATCCCACCTTGGCTATCACGAATACTACCAGAAATGCCAGCCAGTGCGTTATCAATCCCAGAGAAGCACAGCCTATTGTGCCTACCAGAAGGCAGGTAATAAATATTTTCTTTTTCATATTTCTGGTATCTGCAATCGTTCCACACACAGGTCCGATCACTGCCACCAGCAGCGTAGCTATGGAAACAGCATACCCCCAATATGCCAGATAATTGGATGAACTGATATTTTCCAGATCTGCCAAATAATCAAAATAGATTGGAATAATGGTAGCCACCAGCAGCACAAATGCAGAATTTCCCACATCATACATTATCCAAGCACGTTCAAGCTTTGTCAGTTTTAACTTCAAATTTCATTACCCCTTTCGTCTAATCACCAAGACTCAGACCTCCCGCATAGTATACGGGAAATCCACTTTCATATCCCTGAAATAATATTCCCTGTCTCTGTCTGTAATTTCGCGCATCACGCGGCATGGATTTCCCACAGCCACCACATTGGCCGGTATATCTCTGGTCACAATGCTGCCTGCACCGATCACGGTATTCTCTCCGATAGTCACACCGGGAAGTACCACGGAATTTGCTCCGATCCACACGTTATCCCCGATATGAATCGGCAAAGAATAATGGGCTACCATCTGTCGATATAACGGATAGACCGGATGCCCCGTGGTACATATCGTCACATTCGGACCGATCATCACTTCATTTCCAATATAAATATCCGTATCATCCACAAGAACCAGATTAAAATTAGCATAAAAATGTTCTTTCAGATGCACGTGGCTTCCATAAGACATATGTACCGGAGTTTCTATGAACACCCTGTCTCCACAATCACCCAGAATACTTTTCAGGAGTTCCAGCCTCCTTTTACCCTCACTGGGACGCGTATTGTTATAATCATACATCACTTCCTTGCAATGTTTCCGTTCCTCATTCAGTTCCTGCTCCTGTCGGATATCCACCGGATCTTTATGTCCATGCTCATAAAAAAGCATGCCTGATTTCATTCTGTCTCTCAAATTCATGATAAAGCCCTCCCATTTTTAACTTCACAACCTTTTTCAGCGGTCTGCCTAGATTTGCCTTTAGTAACATTATATCGAATAGTGAGTCTGATTTCCACTAGAAACTCCTGATTTTATCATCCTCTTCACTCTGTGTTTTTTCAATTGAACGTATAACAGCATAATACCCAAACTGCTCATTTACCTTAATATAAACCCGGTCTCCCACTTTATGTCCCAGTATTGCCTTTCCAATCGGAGATTCTGTGCTGACAAGACCTGCCAGTGAATTCCCTCTGATTGAAGTGACCAGACGATATGTTTCTTCCTCATCATCGTCTTCCATGTACAGAGTTACCGTATTATTCAGTCCTACCTCGTCCTCTTTTGACTCCTCCGATATCACAACAGCTGTTTTCAGCATTCTCTCCAGATAACGGATCCTGCTTTCGTTCTGATTCTTTTCCCTCTTGGCAGCGTAATATTCAAAATTCTCACTCAGGTCTCCCTGTGCCCTTGCTTCTTTTACCGCTTCGATGGCATCTTTACGAACCACCAGTTTCCGATACTCAATTTCCTTTTCAATTTTCTCCACATCCTGTTTCGTCAGTCGTTCACCCATTGTTTACCTCTTTCTGCATTTATCTGAGCAGCACATTCTTCCATGTTTTCCGTCATTGACAAGATGACTGCAAAACGCTCCGCCCGGTACTCCCGGATATGATTCCAGCAAATGTTCCACCGCGGCCTCATACTGCTGCAGATTTTCCGCTCTTTTAATTCCGTTCTCCCAGACGCACTGCTTCCAGGTATTTCGCCGCTTTTTCGTCCAGTGAATCAAACAGATACGTTTTTCCGCTTTCCTTTTTCAGTTCCGTGGTTTCTCTGATTTGTCCTTCCACCAGTTCCATCTCTTCCCGAAGTTCCCGTGCAGACATTCTTCCCGCGCCCTGTCCCAGAATGATCACCTGTTCCAGACGGTCGGAAGTTGCCACCGTCACCCTGTATTTCTTGCCGATTTCATGCACGGTTTTTTCGATATATTGATCCGCTGTCTCTGCTTCTTTCGTATATACCACATGGATATTATGATATTTTTGCACGCTTCCTGGATTTCCCTGCACTTTATAGGCATCAAATACAAGAATCAATGTACAGTTTTTGTAACCCTGGTAATTACACAGCAAATCCATCAGCCGTGATCTTGCCGCATCGATATTGACATCTGCCAGTTCTTTCAGATCATCCCAGGCAAAGATAATATTATACCCATCCACCAGAAGATATTCTTTTTCGGGCACCTCCGACTTGCGATGTCCATTTCCATAAGTTCTAGCTGATGAACCCGCTGATACACCTGACGCATCACTGCGGCTTCTGCTTTTTTTCCATCCTTTGACCGAACGCCGGGAAATTTCTTCTTCACCCAGACGAGACTTGACAGGCCCATACGTGCGTTCAAATATTTCATCCAGTTCTTTCTGTGTGGCTTGATAGGATGCCTGCTCTTCCTTCCAGGTTTTCTGCCGGACAGGCGGCTGGTATACCTGCGACTCATGTTCTGCCGGTTCCAGATTCAGGCCGCTTTCCAGGTGCATATAATCCTCCACCTGATCCCAGTTTACCACAAAACCGGCACCATGTGCACAGAAAACGGAACTGGTAGGATTTTCCAGATCTGCCTCCGGCTCATAACAAAACTCCTGAATCACCTGTTCCTGATTATGGCAGGGGAAATATCCTTTCATCGTACAGAAGAGACGGCCCCTTCCTCTGGTATAAGAAATCACCTCATTCTGATAATCCCTCATGTTCACTACCGGCGCACTTCCCGTAAGCACTGCTGTATCCCCTTCCATCTGTGGAGGGTTAAATTCACCGCACATCCGCTGAATATCCGACATTCCGCGGCCCACCATTTCCGCAGGAACTTCCAGCCTAAATTCATAGTACGGTTCCAGAAGGACACTTTCTGCTTTTCTGAGTCCCTGGCGCACTGCTCGATAGGTGGCCTGCCGAAAATCTCCGCCTTCTGTATGTTTCAGGTGAGCTCTTCCGGTAATCAGCGTAATTCTCATATCCGTAATGGGAGAACCTGTCAGCACACCACGATGCTCCTTTTCTTCCAGATGAGTCAGAATCAACCGCTGCCAGTTTTTATCCAGAATATCTTCGCTGCAGTCCACAGCAAATTCCATTCCGCTTCCCCGCTCTCCCGGTTCCAACAGAAGATGCACCTCCGCATAGTGGCGCAGAGGTTCAAAATGTCCCACACCTTCCACTGGAGATTGAATTGTTTCTTTATATACAATATTTCCCGAGCCGAATTCCACATTGATTCCGAAACGATCCTGAATCAGCCTTTTCAGTATTTCAATCTGAACTTCTCCCATGACCTGTGCATGAATTTCTTCCAGTTCTTCGTTCCAGACAATATGTAAAAGAGGTTCCTCTTCCTCCAATTGCCGCAGATTCAGAAGCATTTTATGTACATCACATTCCTCCGGGAGCTGTATCTGATAAGTCAGCACCGGCTCCAAGACTGGCATTTCAGATGCTGCCTCCATACCCAGACCCTGTCCCGGTCTGGTATGGGTCAGCCCGGTCACGGCACATACTGTTCCTGCCAGTGCTTCATTAACCATTTCGTATTTTTCACCGGAATAGATTCTGATCTGATCCACTTTTTCTTCCCAGACTTCTTCACTGCCGGCAAAATTTTCTTCCCCACAGTCGTTGGTCAACATAGTTTTCACTTTTAACGAACCACCGGTTATCTTCATATAAGTCAGACGATTGCCCTGATAATCCCTTGCAATCTTGAAAACTTTTGCACCAAACTTGTCCGGATAAGAGGGCATCTGTATATTATTTTCCATTTCTGCCAGGAATTCTTCAACCCCCGTCATTCTCAATGCCGAACCAAAAAAACAGGGAAATACTTTCCTCTCCCGTATTAGCCCGGGAATTCTTCCTTCATCAATTGACCCTTCTTCCAGATACTGTTCCAGAAGTTCTTCCTCACACATGGCAATCTGTTCCAGCCATTCCTCATCTTCACTTCTCGCTGTAAAATCTATACAATTAGAGTCCAGCCTCTTTTTCAGTTCTTCCATCAGCATCGCTTCATCTGTTCCCGGCTGGTCCATCTTATTGACGAATAAAAATGTAGGAATCCTGTAGCGTTTCAGTAATTTCCACAATGTCTGTGTATGCCCCTGCACACCGTCTGCCCCGCTGATCACCAGTATCGCATAGTCAAGCACCTGCAGTGTCCTCTCCATCTCGGCAGAAAAATCCACATGACCCGGGGTGTCCAGAAGTGTCACCTGCATATCTCCCAGTTCAACTACCGCCTGCTTGGAGAAAATGGTGATACCTCTCTCCCTCTCCAGTTCAAACGTATCCAGAAATGCATCCTTATGATCTACCCGCCCCATTTTACGGATCGCACCACAAGTGTACAGAATACTTTCCGACAGCGTCGTTTTCCCTGCATCTACATGAGCCAGCAGACCTACACATATATGTTTTTTAGTTTTTCCTGATTTCTTTCCCTCTGTCTGTTCGCCCATAAAAAAGCCTCCTTCGTGATTACATAATGATGCATTATACCACAAAAGGAGGCAATAGTCGAGATACAGTGCTCGACTGGTTTATGAACTTGAGTAGAATCGGTTACAGTTCAAACAGCCACTAACCCATGTCGTACCGTTGCTGGTAAGCTATAAAATGTATTTCAGCGGTATTTGGCCTACAACATTCTCTTGGAAGTGGGCTGCAAAGTCTGTTTTTCTGTTCTGCGGCCTATTATTTTTGCCATAGAATAGGACGCAAAACCTGTCTACATGTATTATGGCCTACTATATTTTCTGGAAAACAAGCTATAACGTTTGACTTTTCGGTTTTCCATCCTACTATAAATTCTACAAAATAGGCCACAAGGCTTGTTTTGCAATTTGGGAGCCTATTATTTTTGCAGAAAAGTAGGCTGAAAGATCTATTTGATGCCTCTACAGCCTATTACCTTTAATGGGAAGTAGGCCGCAGAACTTGTTTATATGGAATTTTGGCCTATCCTGAAAGGTTAAAATAGAATAGTTGAAGGCTGAATTCCAATTTTAAAAGAGTGTTCAGAGGGGATATTCCCTAATCAATCTGATCAATACACTTTAATTTCCTTTAAAAACACTTCATCCCTCGCTGCCGTAACCTGTACCTTCAACCTGGAAGTTCTGAAGCTCGGGCCACTGATCAGAGGATTTTGCAAAGCGAAAGGATCCTGCAGCAGACATATCTTCTTGTGGCCGATACAGGTCCCATGATAAATGAGATACTGTCCACCATTGGCACATTCTGCTATAATACGAAAACTCTCAACTCGCTGTCCCTTTTCAATGTCCCCTTTCAGTACAATGTATTTGCAATCTGCGACGGAATGTTCCAAAGTAAGCATATAAACCGGCTGAGTAGCAGGTTCATCCGGTACTTTTTCAACAACAACAGAAATTTCCGTTCCGAATTCTTTTTTCAGCAAATCACCCATCTCTTTCAAACGTTTCATGTCACGTTCATCAATAAGGCCATCTCTGTTGGGCGGTACATTCAGATGCATACATGTGTTAGCTCCCACACTGGTAAGATAAGTTTTAAACAATTTTTCCAAAGAATGGGGCTCTTCATCTTTATGCCAGAACCACCCCGGGCGGATAGACATATCAATTTCTGCAGGAGTAAAAGTAAGGCCTCTGGAATACAGGATATTGGGCATTGTTCCCAGTTCCTGTTCTGTGTTATAAAGGAAAGACAAATCTCCCTCCGCTGCCATGGGACCCGGACCGGTTTGCACATCACTATAATGGCATAGTTCCGAAGGAATCACAGCCCACTCTGCATGGCGGGCTACACCAGCTTCATTTCCGTACCAGCGGATATCAGGTCCAAAATCATTAAAAATCACGGCATTGGGCTGAAATTCATGAATCAATTCAAAATACCTTGGAAAATCATAAATCTGCTTTTTCCCATTAGGTCCCTCACCACAGGCATTGTCAAACCAGACATAAAAGATTTCCCCATATTGGGTGAGAAGCTCCATGAGCTGATTGCAGAAATAATACATCCCTCTGAAATGGACTATTCTTTACAGAATGTTCCGTATACTTAGACGGCCACAGACAGAATCCGTCGTGATGTTTGGCCGTGAGCACCATCCCCGTCATTCCCGCTGCTTTTATTACCTCTACCCACTGGTCACAATCCAGCTTCTCAGGATTAAAAATGGATTCCGGCTCCGTCCCATCACCCCACTCACGGTCTGTGAAAGTATTCATTCCGAAATGGATAAACGCATAAGATTCCATATCAAACCAGTCCATCTGTTTTTTTGATGGCTTTACATGGGCTGCTTCTTTTAAAAATTCAATCATGACATATCTCTCCTATTTTTTCTAAAACAAGGCATCCATATTTGCTCAATCATAGATTTTTATTAAAATATCAACCTCGCAGGAGTCAATGTTTATTACACATTGTTAAATTCCCACGAGGTTGTTTTGTATTTTTTATTTCAGACATGATAAGTTCCACAGAATTTTCTGTGAAATTTTTCACCACTGATACAGTGGCTTAAACTGTCAGGAAGACTTTCACTCCGAAATTATGGAAAATGCAAAATGTACTTTTCCGTCATTCATTCTATACTTATCCATAATTTCCGGACCGCAGCTGGCTGATCCGATACCGCTGACTTTATAATCGATCCGCACATTGGTGTATTCGTCTTTTACCAACTCATAATCGTGAGCCTTTTCCGTCAGTTCCTGAGCCGTGTACTCTGACACATTGCAGGAGAATCCCTGGCGGGATACAAAAGCGTATTTTCCGATTTTCAGGTATCTGGTATTATAGTGACTTCCATGTTCCTGCGGTCTGATATACGGTACATATTCCTTTTCAGCACTGCTCTCGAAAAGTCCCATCCATGATCCATGGTGCATATCCACATATGATTCGTATGGTCCGTATCCAAAGTAGGAAAAATCCTTTTCTTCCACTTTACACTCAAAGCCAAGGCGTGGCAGGAAGGTTTTCTCCTGTAAGAAATCACCATTGAGTTCCACGTCAATCGTACCGTCTGCAAAGAAAGTATAGACTGCCTCATAATGGAATATGGGAGTGCGTGATACCGGAGCCAGAGAGGCTTTCAGACGAATCTGATTGCCGCTGACAGCATATGCATATACCTTTTGCCGCACTTTGTCATATTTTTCCTCGTACCACAACGGCTTTATATCTCTCTCGTTGTCTGTCGGTGCTTTCCACACAGTCAGCTGAAGAGGAGCTTTCAGAAAATCGCCCATGGTTTCCAGCCATCCGTAGTGCAGATTGAAACGATAGCAGAAGCTATCCCCTGTAATCTTGGCGTACTCGCCTTCTTCTTCAATCCGTGCACTGCCTTTTCCACCTTCCAGTAATGCAGGGGCAGCCAGCTCCATCTGTTCAAATGCTGTTTCTTTTCCATCACAATCCCGCATGGAAAGGCGCAGGTATGCACCATATCGACATTCCGGAATTTCCAGCGGCAGCGGCACCGTTATACTCTGGTGGGCTGCAACTTCAAGATTTAAGGTTCCCTCAGTTATCACCTGACCATCCACAGTCATCTCCCAGCAGAAAGAAAACTCTGAGAAATTCCGGAAATCAAACTTATTTCTTACTGTCAGGTAACCATTTTCCCAGGAAGCCGCCATAGGCTGATAAGCATATTTTGCTTCCAGGGACCCTGCCTTAAAGCTTCTGTCGGAAAATACCAGTCCATCGCAGCAGAAATTGCCGTCATGGGTATCTTCGCCAAAATCACCGCCGTAACCAAAATGTCCGTTTTCATCCAAGGCTACATGATCCGCCCATTCCCAGATACAGCCGCCGATCATATAGGGATGCTGTTCAATACTCTTCCAGTAATCCACCACATCCCCCGGTCCATTGCCCATGGCATGGCAGTATTCACACCAGAAGATCGGTCTGGGATCCCCAGTCTCTTCATGATACTCCTGCATTTCTCCCGTAGTCCGGTACATTCGGCTGACAACGTCCACCGTATCCGGATCTTTTTTCTGTGGATTGTTATTGTAAACGTTCTCATAATGAACCAGCCGGCGGATTCCGGTCCTATGACTTTCCCGCTCTCTGATATAACTGCTCATGGCAGCAAAGTTATCTCCATAGTTACTTTCATTTCCCAGACTGAACATTACCACACAAGTATGGTTTTTATCTCTCTCGTAGAGACGCTCTGCCCTGTCTACAAAGGCTTTTCTCCATACAGGGTTTTTAGCCGGCCAGATTCCGTCTTCATCATAACTCCAGTTGGTTCTTCTGGTTACAAATCCATGGGTTTCCAGATCTGCTTCATCCACAACGTAAAATCCCAGTTCATCACACAGCTCCAGAAATACCGGCTGAGGTGGATAATGAGAGGTACGGATGGCATTGATATTCAGCTCTTTCATTTTGAGAAGCTCGCTGCGCATCTCCTCATAAGTCTGCACATAACCATTGGTCGGATGGGTATCATGATGATTTACCCCTTTCAGTTTCACACTGACACCATTGATCAGAAGTTCCCCTTTTTCTGTAACTTCCTGATCACGGAGACCGACTTTCAGAGGGATATACTCTCCTGCTTCCTCAATTACCACTGTGTACAGATATGGCTGCTCTGCATTCCACAAAACAGGATTTTTCAGATCTGTCTCCTGACCCTGAGCATCATAAACCCGATAATTTCCGTTATAGTAAATTCCCTTTGCATCAAAGCTCAGATTGATATCAAACAGATGACCCTCTGGTCTGCTGAGAATATATACATCCCGGAAAATTCCGTTATTTCTCATAAAATCCTGATCTTCCAGATAGCTGGACACACACCATTTATAAACCTTCACCAGAATCTCATTCTCTCCTGCCTGCAAAGCAACGGAAAACTCAGAGGTGCAATGGGAAACAGAAGAATAACCTATATATTCTCCATTTACAAACAAATCAAAACAGGGAGCGACACCCTCAAAGACAAGGTAATTTTTCCTCTCCGCCTCTTCCTGGGTGACAGAAAACGTTCTTCTGTACACTCCCACCGGATTATCATCCGGAACATAAGGCGGATCTACCGGGTAAGGGTAATTCACATTGGTATAATAAGGCTTCTCATAACCCTCTGACTGCCAGCAGGAAGGTACTGGGGTCTTCTCCCACTCTGTGATATGGGCCGGACAGTCGATATCTCTGGCGAAGTATCGAAAATCCCATTCACCATTCAATAACCTGTAATAAGATGAAGCTGTTTTCTCTCCACACAGAGCTTTTTCCAGCGTATCATACGGAATATAATGTGCTCTGGCAGGCAATGTATTTTCGTGAATAAAATCCAGATTTTCATATTTTCTCATATTCAAGTCTCCAATCTCATAAGTTTTCTTTTTTCATTTTTTCGGGACGATTTTCAGCGCCCGGGCAGAATGTCCTGTCAAATGAATCACGTTTTCACCGCAATCCCATACTCCGATTTTCTCCCTGGTCCAAAAATCAGTCACTTCCGCAGAATACTCCAAATTTACGGAAAAGCTGCGCTCAACATTCTTACTATTAAATACACAGATTATTTGCTCTTCACCTAAACATATTCTGCCCACAGAACATTCATCCGTATCGAACACAGCTGCAGTCCCTTTCGGCGGCAGAAGCTTTTTCAGATCAGCCACATTCTGTTCTGTAAATTCAGTCATGTCATCACCAGACAAAACCATTCCGCCGGAGGCAAGTGTATAAGTGGCATTGAACAAAAATTCTTCTCTTGTAAGGCCACTGTCAACGGCAGCTGAATTACCAGAAGGATCCATGATAGATACATCCCGATTTCTCAATACAACGGTATCCGGATCGTTGATCCATAATCTGTTGTGCTGCCAGTTGCGTGCAAAACATTCCTTCGCAAGACCGGCAAACATTGAAAACTCTCTTACATTGTCATTCGTAACCCTCATACCATGCACAACACCCAAAGACGGCCACATGGGAGCATTACATCCCAGCAAAAAGCTGTCGTATCCTGCACCTTCCAGAATTGCTTTCATTCCCATTCGATAAGCTTCGACACATGTACTTTTTTTGTCAAAACGTTCACCAAAGGGCAGTGCTCCCCACATATTGGCATCCAGTTTGAAATATTTTACTTTCCATTCTTCTCTCATTGTCCTGAACACATCTGTCAGGTGCTGTCTGACCTGGGGATTGGTGGGATCCAGCATATACCAGGGAGAACACCTCCAGCCGCCAAAACTTACTTTGTCTGATGGCAGCGGTTTGCCTTCTTTGTCTTTGATAAACCAGTCCGGATGAGTTTGAAAAACTTCCGATTTCTCCTCTGCAATAAACGGAGCTACCCATATAGCCGGTTCAAATCCCTGCTCTTTAATCGCCAGACACAGTTTTTTTATTCCGCCATCAAAAGCATCCGTAGTTGAAAGCCAGTCTCCCATATATGGCTGATAACCGTCATCCACCTGTATGTATGTCAAGTCTAATCCCAGCTTTTTTATAGCCTCCAAATTATCATAGATATTCTGAGCTGTTACTTCCGGACCATATACCATCCAGGAACACCAGCCGGTAGGAATACGTTTGGTCGGCAGCATCGGATGATTTTTCTGAATAGCCGAAGCAAATCTTTCTTCCAATTCCGACTTTTTTCCTGCTCCCGCAAAAAAAGTTTCCAGAGTAAATGTCTGGTACGGCAAAATCTCTATTCCTTCCAGGTTAAGGACTACCTGCAGCTGATGCTCATTAAACCAGAATTCTCCGTTGAAATGGTTGCAGGAAGTAAATCCCATCAGCAGGTTGTCCTCATTTTTCGGAGCAAAACGAATCATGTTGTACACCTGCTGAAAGCCTTCCGGCATTGGCAGTTTGTAATGCTGAAAATCTCCAAAATCTCCCAGCATATTTACTTTTTTTACAACACCACTGTACTGACTAAGTTTATTATAGCCTTCTCCATAAACAGGAGTTTCCGATGCAAAAGGCATATCCATTTTAAGTACGGCTATCTTATGAAGATATATTGACTGCCGGGAATTACTTGAAAACTGCAAACGGCAATTTTCACCTTCCCAGGCGGCAGTAATACAATATTCTTCTGTACATACAGGTATTAACATTTGTTCCCCATCAAAAACCATATTTCATTCACCTCATTTACAGGATAAACTTTATTTATATTTCCGGGCACACTGTATCATCCATTCAATACTTTCTGCTCATAAGGTATTGCAAACATTTCATACATTGTATTTTAGCCGGATTTTCAAAAAATTCACCGGGATGAGTCCCAGTGAATATAGAAAGTCTGTTACTTTATAATTATTTTGTCGGTGTATCCAAAATGGACACACCGACACTTTATTCTTCCTCAAAAAACATGGCATCCATATATGCCTGTTGAAATACAGGATTAGATGAAAGATTGACTTCCTGCGAAAGATCAACAATTTTTTCTGATTTATTCAGCATCTCCGGCTGGCATAACAGTTCCACCGCCCCCTCAAGGGAACTATTCCCCACTGCCTGAATCTTCCCGGTAAACTCTGCCGGAAACATCCCGATTTGAATAGCCTTATCATAATCCAGTTTATAGCCGAACCCGCCTGCCACATAAATCCGCTGAACCTGATCTGCCGTAATACCATATTCATGTAATAAAGTCTCTATTCCTCCACGGACAGCAGCCTTCGCCAGCTGAATTTCTCTGATGTCCTTCTGAGTCAGGCAAATTTGTTCCCCCTGGTGATTGTATGCTATAGGATATCCCTGCGCAAACCAGGGATCCTGCAGACATCCGGTCTCATCGATCTCATCATTTTTGACCAGCTCAGCAACCATTTCAACAACTCCGGTTCCGCAGATTCCAACCGGCGGTTTATCCTGAATGGTCTGGACTGACAGCTTACCATCTTCAAACTGTACACCGCAGACAGCTCCGGGAATACTGCCTGTACCCCATGTAATATTTCCACCTTCAAATGCAGGTCCTGCGGCAACAGAAGTGACCAAAAACTTTTCACGATTTCCCAAAGCCATTTCCCCATTGGTACCAAGATCAACCAGAAGATGGATACCATCTTCCTCCTCCATCTGAAGCGCACACATACCCGCAACTATATCTGCTCCTACAAAAGCTGATATTCCGGGATATATCTGCAGCTTTGTCGTTGGATCCAACCCTGGAAAAATAGTCTTCCCATCCTTCTCAATCTTCTTAATCATATAAGGAGTAAAAGGCGTTTTGCCCAGTCCTTCACAGGGAAATCCCATCAAAAGATGAATCATTGTGGTATTTCCGGCAATTGCGATCCGGTCCAGATCTTCCATGGAAATATCGTATTCTTCGCATAAACGCTTCATATACTTCCATAAATCATCGCGGATATGTCTGGTAAGTTCTTCTCCTTTTCCCTCATTAGAAGCCTGAATCCTTGTAATTACATCTGCTCCGTACATTCTCTGCGAATTTAATCCGGTGCAGGTACCGATACAATTTCCATTCGACATATCAATCAATTGAATGGCAAGAGTAGTAGTTCCTATATCAATAGCAAAACCATACTTCCTGTTTCTTTCTTTTCCAGCCTGACTCTGTATTCTTTCATCTGTTTCAGAATGAACCCTTCCAGCCTTATCACCATTCCTGAAGATAACCTGGGTTTCCATTCCACTCTCACTTTCCCAGCCTAAACGTATCGTTACTTCTTCCTTAGGAAAAGCCTGACAGGCCAGCCTCCAGCCCATACGCAATTCATTTTCCGTGAAGATTTTTTTATCCTCACCCGTCACTGGGAGTTCTCCTTCCAGTACCTGAATCCGGCACTTTCCACAGGCACCGCGGCCTCCGCAGGGTGACTGCAGTCCCTCCATCTTCCTCTGCAAAGCTTCCAGAAGAGTTTCTTCCAGCAGTTCCACTTCCATTTGCTTTTCATCCGAAGTAATCACTTTAATTTTCAGAGGTTCCACATGGCGTAACTGGCACTTGACGTTGGGGCATGTTCTGCAATTATGCTGTGTCTTAAATATCCCCTCATCTTCCGTTGTCAGAAAAACATTACTGCTGGTCTTTAAGGGGCGGAACATGTACCCACTTGAAAGTTCCACCCCCAGACGTTCTTTCGCCTCTGTGCATCTCAGAACTTCTTCCTGAATATCCATTGAAATATCCTGAGGTGCCTCCAACCTTTTTGCCACGCCACGTTTCCAGACCGCACAGGCAGTCCTCAACTCTCTTTGAATATCATCCTCCAGCGAAAACAATATGCTGTCAGCAATAGCATCGATCATCATTCCCTGAACATAATCACCTTCAGAAAATGCCTTTGTACTGCGATCACTGATTTCCTGACCAATTGTAACCAGGATGAAGACGGCTTCTTGATCCTTGTTATGATCGACTGCTTTTTCTTTATGAAAATACTGTCCCGGAATTATACCCAATGCAGCAATACCTGCCGGCGTGCATATTCTCAACATTTCATCCTTTATGTCTTCAAACGTTTCCACCATCTCATCGTACACCGGAGAATCCGGATAACAGTGAATCTGACGGAATACCTTTTCTCTGTCTATGTAAGGATGAAACTCTTGTATCATTCGGATATTCTTCATCTTATTTATGCTGTTTTATTCAGCACAGCATCTCTTGCAACTTCAGCTGCGGTAGCTGCATCTGGAGTGTAATAATCGGCACCGATTTCCTGTGCGAAGCTTTCATTTACCGGAGCGCCACCCACCATTACAATATATTTGTCACGAAGGTTTTCTTCTTTTAATTTATCGATAACTTTCTGCATATTGCACATTGTCGTAGTAAGAAGAGCTGACATACAGATAACATCGGCACTTTCTGCCTCTGCCTTCTCAATAAATGCTTCTGCTTTCACATCCACACCTGCATCGATAACTTCAAATCCGGCTCCCTGCAGCATCATGGCAACCAGATTTTTTCCTATATCATGAAGGTCTCCTTCTACTGTTCCGATTACAACCCGGCCAACCGGTTCATTTCCTACCTCAGTAAGCTTTGGTTTCAGAATTGTAAGCCCTGCGTTCATTGCTCTTGCTGCAACCAGAACTTCCGGAACAAAAATTTCATTATTTTTGAATTTTCCGCCTACAATCATCATTCCGGATAATAAACCTTCATTCAAAATTACTTTGGGATCCATCCCCTCATCAAGTGCCTGCTGAACCAGTGCCTTTACGTTTTTAGCTCTTCCTTTCTGTAAAAATTCAGAAATTTCCTGCATACTTGTCATTGCCACATTCCTCCTGTGTGTTTAATATTTTAGTAATTATTTTATTTTTATCAGGACTCCGCAATCCTTGATTATCTGTATTTTAATCATTATCCCATAGAAAATATTGTACTTATTTTAGAATGCTGGTACTTTTTTTGTATCATCAATTATGTTATACTTTTTGTAATTCGTTGTGAAAGGGACGGATTACAAAATAGATACGGAGGTTTTCTATGGTTCCATATTTATATACTATTTTGAAAAAGGAGCAGGTTTCTGATATGCTCAAAGCTTTTCACGTATGTGTAGGGCTTCCCATACAGCTTATTGATAATAATGGAAAGATTCTGGAATCGCAGGGTAATACGACTTCTTTCTGCAGCCGTTTTATCAAATTTCTTCCACCTGATGATAAATGCAGTCAGCTTCATATCAAAGCCGGAAAACGTGCTATGGATTTGGGGGAAACGTATATTTTTTCCTGCCATGCCAATCTGAACCATATTGTGTTTCCATTAATTAACAAAAACCAGCTTTTTGGATCTATTCTGGTTGGACCTTTTTTGATGGATGAACCTGATTCCCTGTTGGTATCTGATTTGGCTGACAGGTATTCCATACCTATGGAATCTCTGCTGGAGCTTTACGATGAATCTCATACGCTTCCCATTGTTCCTCCTGCCAAAGTGACACAAATCAGTCGACTGCTTTACTATATGTTTTCCAGTCTGATATCAGATAGCCACCAGCAGTTTATCATCAAACAGGAAAAACTTCATCAGCAGTCCCGTATTAATGAATCCATCCAACACTATAAGTTCTATTCCGATTCTCCTCGGGTAGAATATCCCTATGAGAAGGAAAAAGAATTGATCACAAAGGTCAAAACCGGAGATGCGGCTCAGGCAAAAGCACTACTCAATGATCTTCTTGGATATGTTTTTTTTGCTGAAGGAAATAATCTGGAAGTAATTAAAACCCGTGCCATAGAACTGTGTTCCCTGTTGTCCCGGGCGGCCATTGAAGGTGGGGCTACCAATGATGTTATCCTGAAAATGAATAATCATTTTCTCAAAAATTTGCAGGGAATCCAGAGTCTGGAAGACCTTTGCTATAGTCTTCAGGAAACTTTGGAAGCTTTTACCGAAAATATGTTCCAGACGATACCCGGAAAAAATCATGATATTATAAAAAAAGCAATCCTGTATATATCAAAAAACTTTTCCGAAAACCTTACTCTGGAAGAAGTAGCTCTCCACGTTCACCTGAACCCCGCCTATTTTTCGTCCATGTTCAAACAGTCTACCGGATCTTCATTTAAAGAATATTTGAATATGATCCGCATCGAGGAGAGCAAGCGGCTTCTTTCAAATACAGACTATTCCATCATAGATATAGCTGTTGCTACCGGATTTGAAGACCAGAGTTACTTTACCCGTGTTTTTAAAAAATATACCGGACTTACTCCCAAACAGTATCGACAGTAATCAGTCAATCCATTTACATACAGGACGAAATAGCCGGAGATTGAAGAATGAAACATCTCATCCTCCGATCTCCGGCTATTTTTTGTTATCTATGATACACGGATTTCTCCGCACTTTGTGCTCTCGAAATCCTAAAAACATTCGAAATCCGCCCTATTCGGGCTACTTTCTCATGTTTTTGCGGGTCCCAAAGTCATGTTTTTTCATGCAAGCATGAAAAACATGACCTTTAGACCCTTGTATCATAAAATTCTTCCACGGCTGCCAGAAATGCATCTACATTCTCAAATGGCGTCATGGGAGGTATATCACATCCCGATGCAATTACAAAATTAGGATATTTCGCACATCTCTCCAACAATTTCAGAGTTTCTTCTCTGATCATCTCCGGATTTCCATTTCTGAGGACCCCGGCCGGATCAATATTTCCTATCACAATCCGATCCTGGGGAATGACTTTCAATGCACTCTCAATATCAATTGCATTGCCGAAACTATAAGCCTGTGCATCAATACTCTTGATCTGTTCCATTAATGGCTCCACGTTGCCACAGTTATGGTACATCACCATGAAAGAATCATCTTCCACCGCTTTGCGGATTTTTTCTACGTACGGAGTTGAAAATTCTTCAATCAGAGACGGCGAAAGCAATCCGGCAGCAGGCTCAGCCATGACTACGCCATTAGCACCTGCGTCCTTAAATGCCTTTGCATACTCACATAAGAAATCTGTCACTTTTTCCAAAACAATTTCCACCATCTCCGGCTCTTCATAACAGAGGATCATAATTTCAGTCATATCAAGCAGACGACCCGCCAGAGAATAAGGTCCGATAATTCCCGCAAATACCGGACGGTCTGTAATCAACTCACAGACTTCCCTGATGCCTTTGATGCATTCTCCGGTACGTCCGTCACCAACCTGAGGAATTTTCAAAGCCTCTGCCTCTTCCTCATCATGAACGATTGCATTTAAAACTGTGGGTACCTCATCCTCACAAAAATATACCGGACTTCCAAATGCTTCTGCTTCTACAGACAGATCCATCAAACTTACAGCCATCCCCAGATTATATTTTTTCGCAATACTCTCCATACATTTTGCCTGTAAATGACCATCTTTTACCAGTTCTTCTACTGTTGCTCCAATCAGCCTTGCACCGGGAAAAGATAAAATCGGCATTGCCTTCTTTTTATTCTCTGCAATTAAATTTTCTGCCCAGTCCTTCATATCTCGTTTCATTTTGCATACCTCCATATATCATGTATAAATTGTCCGAATCATTACCGAACGTCCCACAAGCGATTATGGAGATATTATAAGTACTTCGCGCCAACATATGTTTGTACTATTTTTTGAAAACCCATAAAAATTTTGGAGTTTCTATTTTTCTTTAGCTCCCGCTGTCACAATATTCAGCACTACCGCCAGCAAAATGACCGCTGCACCGACCAAGGCAAATTTCCCCACCTTCTCTCCGTAAAACAAAAATACCCAGATTGGATTCAGAATTGCTTCCAGCAGCCCGATCAGGGACGCACTGACCGGACTGGTAAGTTTTGTTCCCTTTGCAAACAATATATAAGCCAGTCCAACCTGAAAAATACCAAGAGCCAGCAATGCCACAAGTGCTCTCTGATCCATCTGCCATACATCTCCGAGGAAGGGAATGGAAATTACAAAGGAAGCCAAAAATGCCAGCATACTGGCATCCTCACTGCTGGCTTCCGGCAGGGAATTGATAAAAAAGACTCCCGAAAATGCCAGGCCAGCTCCGATAGCCAGAATATTTCCCAGAAGATGGCCACCGTCCAGCTGGTCAAAAAAGAACAGCACCATTCCCGCAAATGCCATCAACACAATACCGCACTGCTGTTTCTTCGGTGCCTTCTTCCTGTAAATACAATCCCAGATCAATACAAAGATCGGTGCCATATACTGCAGAACAATCGCATTGGCCGCTGTTGTCAGTTTATTGGCCATAACATACAACAAGTTTGTCATCACCAGACAACATGCAGCCGAAATCACATATCGATTCACCCGGATTCTTATGCTTCTTTTGTACAACCAGAAAAAAACAAACGCAATCAGGGAACGGGCTCCATTAATTGCCACCGCATTACCCGGAATATACTTGATCAAAAGACCACCGGTAGACCATAACAGAGCAGTCAATAAAATATACAAATTTCCTTTCGTTCGTGAATTCACTTTCCTATACCTTCTTTCTTATCGTTAAAAATACCCCGGGGAAAATGTAAAAATCCCCAGGGTATTATTCTATCAGACTTTTTCCGTCTTATCAATCAATTATCTCTGCACACGTGCGCCTGCGCCGCCCATGATAGCTTCTACTTCTTTTTTGTTAGCCATGGTGGTGTCACCAGGTGTGGTCATAGCCAGTGCACCGTGTGCTGCACCATAGTTTACTGCCAGTTCAGCATCACCGGTAGTCATCAGACCATAGATCAGTCCGGATGCGAAGGAATCGCCGCCGCCTACACGGTCCATGATTTCCAGGCCTTTGTAGTCTTTTGCTTTGTAGATTTCTCCGTCTGCCCAGCAGATGGCGCTCCAGTCATTGACTGTAGCGGTCTTAACCTCACGAAGTGTGGTTGCAACTGCCTTGAAGTTCGGATAAGTCTTTGCAGCTTCGTTGATCATCTTCTTGTAACCATCCAGATTCAGTTCTTTCAGGTTTTCATCATTTCCTTCGATTTCAAATCCCAGACATGCAGTGAAGTCTTCTTCGTTACCGATCATAACATCAACGTATTTGGCAATTTCTTTATTTACTTCCTGTGCCTTAGCCTGTCCACCGATTGCACTCCACATGGAAGGACGATAGTTCAGGTCGTAAGATACGATAGTGCCATATTTTTTAGCTGTTTTGATAGCTGCAAGAACTGTTTCACAGGACTGTTCGGAAAGAGCTGCGTAAATACCGCCGGTATGCAGCCAACGAACTCCCAGTTCACCAAAGATATAATCAAAATCAAAATCTTCCGGTGTTGCTTTGGAAATAGCTGTGTTTGCACGGTCAGAGCATCCTACAGCACCGCGGATACCAAATCCTCTCTCTGTAAAGTTCAGACCGTTACGGCAGATACGTCCGATACCATCTGTTTTCATCCATTTAATCAGAGAAGTATCAACACCACCCTGCATAATAAAGTCTTCCAGAAGTGTTCCTACTTCATTCTCAGCGAAAGCGGTAATCACTGCTGTGTTCATCTTGAAACATTTTCTCAGACCACGGATTACATTATACTCTCCGCCGCCTTCCCATGCACGGAAAGATCTTGCGGTACGGATTCTTCCTTCACCCGGATCCAGACGAAGCATAACTTCACCCAGAGATACTGCATCATACTTGCATTCACTGGCAGGTCTCAAATTCAAATTCATAGTTTTCCTCCTTAATTACCAAACGTAGTCAAAAGGCATTCTGCTTACAGCGGAACTGCTCATATGCCGTTATTATAGCATAAACTTATGAATTATGCTACTGTCAGCTCAAAAAAAACATGTTTTTCATTTAAAAATCCAGATATGCACCTTTCATAGGACTTGCAGCATGTTCACTGAACAGCCGCAGCACACCTTTTTTGTATTTGCGTTCTTTCGGCTGCCAGTTTTTGCGGCGCTCTGCAAGAACTGCATCAATTTCTTCCGGTGTTTTCCGCTCTCCGTGAATTCCGACGATGTTCAGTTTTCTTCCCATCACATCGATTTCAATCAAATCGCCTTCCTCCACCAGCGCAATCGGACCTCCGTCCTGAGCCTCCGGGCTGCAGTGACCAATCACCGGACCGGTGGATGCTCCGGAAAATCTTCCGTCTGTAATCAGGGCGATGCTTCGCCCAAGCTCCTTATCACTGCTGATGGCCTCAGAAGTATAGAACATTTCCGGCATTCCGCTACCTTTCGGACCCTCATAGCGGATAAATACTGCATCACCTTTTTGTACTTTATGTTTCAGAACTGCATCCAGACATTCTTCTTCACTGTCAAATGGTCTTGCATTCAGAACTGCAGTAAACATTTCCTTCGGGCAGGCGGTATGCTTGATCACTGCACCTTCCGGAGCCAGATTTCCCCGGAGAATAGCAATGCTTCCATCGGTACCGATCGCCTGATCGTATGGTCTTATAATGTCCTCTTTTTTCAGAGAAATACCGTATCTTGCATTAAATTCCTGCAGCCACTGATCACATCTTTCATAAAAACCATTTCGTTTCAGTTCTTCCAGGTTTTCACCCAGTGTTTTTCCGGTCACAGTCATCACATTCAAATGAAGGTGTTCTTTGATTTCTTCCATAATAGCCGGAACACCGCCTGCATAATAAAATACTTCAGCCGGCCAGCGTCCTGCCGGACGAACATCAAGAAGATAGCGGGCATTTCTGTGGAGACGGTCGAAAGTATCTCCTGTTATTTCGATGCCGAATTCATGAGCGATTGCCGGCAGATGCAGCAGACAGTTGGTACTGCCGGAAACTGCTGCATGAACCAGAATTGCATTTTCAAAACTTTCCATAGTTACAATATCGGTAGGACGCATATTGGGCATGGAAGCCAATTTTACGGCCTGTGCGCCTGCCTGTCTTGCAAATGCAAGAAGATCAGGGCTTGTAGCAGGCATCAGCGCACTGCCCGGAAGAGCCAGCCCCAGTGCTTCTGCCATAATCTGCATGGTGGAAGCTGTTCCGATAAACGAGCAGGCACCGCAGCTTGGGCAGGCATTGCATTTTGCCCAATCCAGTTTTTCTTCATCAATCTCTCCACGCTGATATTTTGCGCTGTACATTCCCAGCTGTTCCAGGGTCAGCATTTCCGGTCCGGCATTCATGGTTCCGCCCGGCACTACGATGGATGGAATATCTACCCTTCCCAATCCCATCAGATTACCCGGAAGTCCTTTGTCACAGCTGGACAGATAAACGCCAGCATCAAATGGAGTCGCATTAGCATGAATCTCAATCATATTGGCAATCATTTCACGGCTTGCCAGACTGAAATTAATACCGTCTGTTCCCTGACTTTCTCCGTCACAGATATCGGTACAGAAATATCTGGCACCATAACCGCCTGCTTCTTCCACACCTTTTCTCACCTCAGCCACCAGAATATCCAGATGGCCGCTGCCCGGATGGCTGTCTCCAAATGTACTCTCAATCATGACCTGTGGTTTGGACAGATCTTCCGGCTTCCATCCGGTTCCGATCCGCAGAGGATCCAGTTCCGGGGCCAGTTTACGCATTTCCTGACTTTTTAATTCCATAGTAAAATCCCTCCATTTTATGCAAAGAATGATATAATCAACGCTACTACAAATCCGGTTCCGCCTACCAGTGTCTCCATGATGGTCCATGTCTTCAGTGTCGTCTTTTCATCCATACCCACCAGAGATTTTACCAGCCAGAAGCCAGAATCGTTAAAATGTGAACAAACGGTAGCACCACCGGCTACTGCTGCGGTAACACATGCCAGATACAGCGGAGAAAGAGAAGCAATCTCAGGCATTGCCGCAATAATTCCTGCTGCCATCGTCATAGCAACCGTTGCCGATCCAACACAGATTCGAACCAGAGCAGCCACCACAAAAGCTACGATTACAATCGGAAGATTTGCGGACGCTACTGCATTTCCGATGACATCTCCCAGTCCTGAATATTGTAACATATAACGGAGCACACCGCCACAGGCTGTTACCAGTAGAATCAATCCAGTAGGTTCCAGAGATTTTGTCATAATTTTTTCCAGTTCTTCCGTTTTATATCCATGTTTGATTCCCAGTATCAGCATAGCTGCCACAGTTGCAATCAACAGAGCCACAAACGGTTCACCCAGGAATCCCAGAATCGGACGAATTGGTTCCATGGCATCTACCACACCGGCAATAGAATCCAGAATGATCAATACCAACGGAATCAGAATAATGCTGACGATGGTCCAGAAATTCGGAAGTTTGGATTCATCAAAATCTTCCTGATTAGCCACATGTTCAGGTACCGGAACCATGAATTTCTTTCCGCAGATGGAACCCCACACAGGTCCTGCTACGATCATTGCAAAAATACCACAGCACACACCTACCAGAATTACCCAGCCCAGATCCACATTCAACATAGTTGCAACCAGTACCGGACCCGGTGTAGGCGGAATAAATGCATGTCCTACCGCAAGACCTGCCAGCAGCGGAATTGCATAGAACAAAGAAGAACGGTTGGTTCTTTTTGCCAGAGAAAATGCCAGCGGAATCAGGATAATCAATCCGGCATCAAAGAAAACCGGCATGGCGATTACCAGACCTGTAATACCCAGTGCCCAGGCAGCCTTTTTATCACCAAACCATTTGACCATGGTAACTGCCAACGTCTGTGCACCGCCTGAGACCTCCAATATCGCACCAAACATGGAACCCAGTCCAACCAGAAGCGCAATACCTTTCAATGTGTTCCCTATACCATCATTGACGGCACTTACAATACTCTCCACAGGCATTCCTGCCAGAAGACCAATGGTAAGAGCGCCGATCAAAATGGCAACCATAGCCTGAATCTTAAACTTAATAATCAATACCAACAGTAATACCAGACCAATTAAAGCTGCAATGATCAGTCTGGTGGGGTTCAACATAACCGCTGTTTCTGCACCCATTATAAATCCTCCTTCATCATACCTTACAATTTTTCCTTTTAATGCCCCATACTTCTGTCAATTTCTTTTGGGTATCTACCCTTTGTTTCGTTACATCAGACGTCTTATGTTTCGTTGTGTAAATCTTATCACTTCCGTATTATTTCGTCAATACATCAGATGTGTTTTTATTTATTTCTACTTTTCGCACAAAAAACGGCAGGATTTCCGTTAAAAAACCTGCCGTTTTTTGTTCATATTTACCATTGCCATAGCAATGCAACATTACTTATACAGTTTTGGTCAGACATCTTTCTTCTGATTCTTCTTCATCATTTGCATCAAAGCCTGTCGATTATAAGTCAGATGCATAATCATCGCACATCGTGCTCCCACTGCATCACCTTCCAAAATCGCATCCGTTACCGCCCGATGTGTTTGTATCGTTTCCTGCATCAGTGTCCGGTGTGTCAGATTGGCGAAAGTCATAACTGCTGTATTGATCACCGGAATCAGTGTCTCTACCACCCGATTCTTACTGCATCCTGCAATACAGGTATGAAATTCAATATCTTTCTTAATGTGATTCTTGCCGCTTATATACAGATATTCTACCTCATCACACAACTGTTTCAGCCGTTCTTTTTCTTCTTCTGAAGCATAATCACAAGCCAATGCGGCAATTTCCGGCTCCAGCATCAGCCGCACATCAAAAAGTTCCAGAGCCAACTTGTATTTGTCCTCAAATCTCGCCAGCCCCAGTGGATCCTCCTCCAGAGAGCATGTACTGATTACATAGGTGCCGGACCCGCGCCTTACTTCGAGAATTCCCTTAGAAACCAGACTTTTAACAGCCTCTCTTACCGTACTTCTTCCCACTCCAAACATCTCTGCCAGATCGAATTCATTGGGAATCTTCTCCCCGATTTCCACGGGTTCCTGCAGGATATAATTCATCAACTCATCCTCCACCTGAGAACCCAGTAATTTTCTATTCACCTTTTCAAATTGATACATTGATACTCCTGTTCTACTGCTCCAAACATTTCGCAGCCATATTGCAAATCATACACAATATTTGTATAACATCTGATGTTTATTATATCGCAAAGTTCCGTTATGTGCAATCTTGTTAGTTACTATTCACTCCGTGACCAGTAACGCATACTTCCTTTATTGAGATAGGCTATATTATGTATTTCTTTTGTTTTTATCCTACAATATTCTCTGGGGAGTAGGCTACAACATTTGATTTTTGGGTTTTCATCCTACCCTTGTTGTCTTTCGGTAGGCTTCATTTCTTGTTTTTCACACTTTCATCCTACCAAATAATAAGAAACGTAGGCTGTGAATCCCAGAAATAACTTGCTGAGCCTACTAAAATTGGTAAAATGTAGGATACAGATTACAGAAACAAAAGATACAGCCTACAAGAATCAAAAAAAGATAGGAGGAAAATCAGAACAGCAACCATTAGAGCCTATCGAAAACGAAAAAAGGTAGGAGGAAAATCAGAAAACTAATCAATAGAGCCTACTAAAGGGGAAAAAAGGTAGGACGGAAGCCTACATAACAAATATCTGAGCCTACCAGGAATGGTACCACATGGGATAGTAGCTGTCTAAGCTGTAACGAAAAAGTTGAAGGCTGAACTGTAACAGGGTGTTTTCGTTGCTTTTCGTACGTTAATGTGATATAGTAATATTTAATCAATATTATCTGGAGGAAATTATGGTCATCAAATGGAAAGTCACACTTCCGGAACTGACAGGACGTGAAGAACGGACTGCTTATCTTTATCTGCCGGAATCTTATCACTACGAACCTGACAAACGCTATCCCGTCCTTTATATGTTTGACGGACACAATGTTTTTTTTGATTCAGATGCAACCTTCGGCAAATGCTGGGGTATGAAAGAATATATGGATTACACAAACACGCAGATGATCATTGCTGCTGTTGAATGTAATCATAGCCCTGACAATGGACGTCTGAAAGAATACTCTCCTTATTCTTTTACAGATCCCAAACTGGGAGAGATTGAGGGATTAGGAAAACTTACCATGGACTGGATGGTACATACATTCAAGAAAGATATTGACAATCGGTTCCGTACACTCCCCGACCGGGAACACACCTTTATTGCAGGCAGTTCCATGGGCGGACTGATGAGCCTGTATGCCGTCCTGGAGTATAATGAATACTTCTCTCGGGCAGCCGCTCTGTCCCCATCTATCTGGTTTGGAACTGAAAATCTGCGCCACATGATCGAGCATGCATCTTTGCGTCCGGACACCATCGTCTACATGGACTACGGTTCCAGAGAACTTCGTCACCATGCCAACATGGAGCATCAGTTTGCCAAAGTTACGGCTCAGCTTCTGGATCGCCGGATTATGCTGGAAAGCCGGATCGTCCCCGGCGGCAATCACTGTGAAGCAAGCTGGGAAAAACAGATTCCGTTTTTCATGAACACTCTGTTGTATCAGCCATAAAACAAAGGAGGACTCACCATATGGAAACACAATATTTTAAACAATACAGTCATGCGCTGAGCAGAGAAATGGAATGCAAGGTTTACGGTTATGCCGGCCGCCCTGTTCTCTATATTCCCTGTCAGGATGGACGCTTCTTTGATTTTGAAAATTTTTCCATGACTGATGTCTGGTCGCCCTGGATTAATTCCGGACAGGTCATGGTATTTGCCATCGACACCATCGATCAAGAAACCTGGTCAAATGAAAATGGCGATCCCAGATGGCGAATCTGCCGCCACGAACAGTGGATACGTTATATCACCGACGAAATGGTACCTTTTATGCGTCACCTTACCAATGATCGAAATGGCTGGACCGGTTATCCGGGTGTCATGGTTTTTGGCTGCAGTCTGGGTGCCACCCATGCAGCAAACCTTTATTTCCGGCGGCCTGACCTGTTTGACGGACTTCTTGCACTCAGTGGTATCTATACCGCTGAATATGGGTTTGGTCAGTATATGGACGATCTGGTTTATGCAAATTCCCCGGTTCATTACCTTGCCAACATGCCGGCTGATCATCCATATATTGAATTGTACAATCTGAAAAAAGCAATTATCTGTGTGGGACAGGGTCCATGGGAGCTTCCCGATTCCACCCGCCAGCTGCAGTGGATTCTCCAGAGCAAGGGCATCGATGCCTGGGTAGATTTCTGGGGATATGACTGCAGCCACGACTGGTACTGGTGGTACCGGCAGGTAGAGTATTTTGTTCCCTACCTCCTTGGGCAAAAATAACACATACAAACAAAAGAAGAAAGGAAATCTATATGAAAAATTTTATCTTTATCTCTCCTAATTTTCCGACAAATTACTGGCAATTCTGCCGTGAATTGAAAAAGAATGGTCTCAATGTACTGGGTATCGGCGATCAGCCATATGACGAGTTATCCAATGAACTGAAGGACAGTCTGAACGAATACTATAAAGTAAGTAACCTTGAAAATAGTGAAGAAGTGTACCGGGCCGTTGCATTTCTCACTTACAAACACGGACGTATCGACTGGCTGGAATCCAACAATGAATACTGGCTGGAACGTGATGCGAAACTCCGTACAGATTTCAATATCACCAGCGGTTTTCAGGAAAAAGATATCCCCCGCATCAAGTTTAAATCAAAGATGAAAGAGTATTACCAGCAGACAGGTATTCCTGTTGCCCGTTATCATATGGTCGACACACTGGAAAACTGCCTGGCCTTTGCAGAAAAAGTTCATTATCCGGTAGTTGCCAAACCAGATAACGGCGTTGGAGCTTCCCACACCTTTAAGATTGAAAATGAAGAACAGATGAAGCAGTTCTTTGATGTAAAATGGCCAAACACCATCTACATTATGGAAGAATATGTAAATGGAGAAGTAAACTCTTATGATGCTATTATTGATTCCAATGGCGAACCAATGTTTGAGACCGGCAATGTTACACCAATGTCTATCATGGACATTGTTAATCACTCCGACAACTCCATTTTCTACATTCTGAAAAACCTCCCGGATGACACCCGTGCAGCCGGACGGGCTACTGTAAAGAGTTTTGGAGTAAAAAGTCGTTTCGTTCATTTTGAGTTTTTCCGTCTTCTAAAAGATCAGGAAGGCCTCGGCAAAAAAGGTGACCTTGTTGCTCTTGAAGTAAATATGCGTCCCAGCGGCGGCGTAACACCGGACATGATTGACTTTGCACACAGCACTGATGTTTACAAAATCTGGGCCGATATGATTGCCTTCGACCGCTCCACCATGCCAGTCGGAAAACATGCCTACTGCGCATTCGCCGGCAGAAGAGACGGAAAAGACTTTATCATGGGACATGAAGACATCATGGCCAAATATGGCAATAACATGAAAATGGTAGAAAGAATCCCGGATGTACTTTCAGGTGCAATGGGAAATCAGATGTACGTGGCAGTGTTTAGTTCGCAGAAAGAAATGGATGAATTCTACAATGATATACTGAAATGTAATGAATAGAATAGGATTGGATTGGTAGACAGCTCAACATCCATCATTCTCCTGGAGCAGACAATAAAGAGAAGAAGTTCTAACTTAAAATAACCGGCAGTTTTGAGCACCGGGATGATTCAGCGAGAAATCCTGAAAGGATTTCTCACCTCAGCATCCCTGCTGCATTGGTTTTGTGAACCAATGCAGCTCTCAAAACTGCCGGTTATTTTAACTAAGAACTTCTATTCTCTTTATTGTCGATGCTCCAAAGAACGATGGATGTTGAGCTGTCTACCAATCTTTCCAGGTGGAACGTAATGAAAAATGCTATCTCCTGCTCTCCCTGAAAATCTTCCTCAATTCCATCACTGCTGCCGCTGCCAGTATGATTTCAGCTGCCGGCTGGGCGTATGCGAGTCCATATAAGGGGAAGAGGCGGTTCAACAGGAGCAGGATCGGGATTTCCAGTACGATTTTTCTCAGTATGGCGAAGATCAATGATTTCCTTCCCAGTCCGCACGCCTGGAAGACACCTACTGCCAGGAAATCGGTATTGAGGAATACCAGGCAAAGGCATAAACCTCGAAGAAAACGGCTTCCGTAGGCTACGATAGCATCATTGTCCATGAACATTCGTACCAAACCAGGAGCACCAATGTAGTATCCCAGTGTTATAACAGCCAGGAATCCCACGGATATTTTTGCCGTAAAGATTATCGTTTTCTTCATGCGTTCCCGGTTCCCACTGGCATAATTATAACTGACCAAAGGCATGATTCCCTGGGACATACCCATGGCGATCTGCATGGGCACCATGTTAATCTTCTGTGCGATTCCCATAGCGGCAACAGCGTCTGCTCCAAAAGAAGCTGTAAAATTATTCAATACAGTCATTCCTGTCACATTCAGCAGGTTCTGTATAGATGCAGGTATTCCCACAGCACAGATACCTCCAAAAATATCCTTTCTGAAACGAAACATAGAAGGTTTGATGCAGACGCAGGTATTTTCTCTCTTCTTATACAACAGTACAAAGAAGTACAGGCACGCCACACAATTGGACAGGAATGTTGCCAGTCCAGCTCCTGCTGCTCCCATGTTCAGTCCCCAGGGAAGGATAAACAGAGGATCCAGAAAAATATTAAGGATACAGCCACTCATGGTTCCCAGGCTGGCATGAAGGGCTGAACCCTCTGCCCGAACCATATATCCCATGACCACATTCAAAATTGCCGGGGCGGCACCAAAGGTAACCGTCCATTTCAGATATTCACCGGTTGCCCCAAGAGTATCTGCATTGGCTCCCATCATTGCCAGCACACCAGAATGGAACACCGTATACAACAGGGAAAACAGCACACCAGCAATCAATGAACAGTAAAAACTGATGGCAGAACTGCGATATACTGTATCCATGTCTTTCCTTCCCAGTGCACGGCTCATCATGCTGGAACCGCCCACGCCGAACAAATTGTTCACTGCATTAAATGCAAGCAAGATTGGTGCCGCCAGCGTCGCTGCCGCATTCTGTACCGGGTCATTGACCATCCCCACAAAGAAAGTATCTGCCAGATTATAGATCACCATAACCAGAGAACTGATCACTGTGGGAACAGATAGTTTTATTACTGCCTGCGGAATCGGCATATTCTCAAAAAGCGTTGTTTTTTGCGAAGCCCCCATAAATCCTTTCCTTTCTCATTTCATCAATCCTTATCAAACAAATTGTCACGAGTAATATTATTCAGCCATTTACCACTTCTGTAATGACCGATTACCCACGGCCACTTTACAAATTCATCGGTACACAAAAGGAAATAGACCACCATGACCGGAAGTTTCAGAACAAACGCTGCCAGAAATCCCAGAGGCACTGCATAGCACCACATATCAATCGTATCACAGACAAATCCGAACTTACTGTCACCGCCCGCACGGAATACACCGGCAATCAATGTGGTATTGACAGCCGCACCCATGACATAATACGTATTGATCAACAGCATGTATTTGAGATAATGCATCGCCTGGTCAGACAACGATGCATATCTCAGTACCAGAGGTGTCGCCGCCAGTACGATGAGTCCTCCTATGGCACCGGTAATCACAGTCAGTTTCATCAATTTCCTGGCACCGTCTCGGGCTTCTTCCAACTTATTTTCTCCGATGATATTTCCAAGAAGAATACCACCTGCGCTGGCCATACCAAAGCAGAGTACCGTTCCAAAATTACGAACCACGACTACAAAAGAGTTAGCTGCCACCGCATCCGTTCCCAAATGTCCTATAATGACAGAATACATGGAAAAAGCCACACTCCAGCTGATATCATTTCCCAGTGCAGGAAGTGAGAGTCGTACAAAATCCGAGAACAACAGCTTGTTGTGTACAAAAAGATATCGAAAATCCAGTTTTATATCTTTACTGAAGCAGGATACAAGGAAGCAGGCAATCAGTTCCACCAGCCTGGAAAGTGATGTGGCCAATGCCACCCCCGTCGCTCCCAATTTCGGTGCACCGAAAAGTCCAAAGATAAAAACAGCATTCAGGATAATATTCAGTGAAAATGCCAGCACATTCATGGTGGTGCTGATCATTACCCTTCCGATACTTCGCAAAACCGCCAGATAGACTTCTGTAATACCCCAGCAAAGATAGCTGACGCTCATAATCCGAAGATAAGATGCTCCGATTGTTATCAATTCCCGATCATTTGTAAAGATATGCATCATCTCTTCCGGCACTAACAATGCTGCAGATGCAAACGCCAACGAAATCAATAAGGAAAAACGCAGGGCAATTCCCTCAATCGTCTGAATTGCTCTCATATCTCCTTTTCCATAATACTGAGCACACAGCATGGTGGCTCCTGTTCCCAACCCATAAAATACCATAAATAAAACACTGGCATACTGTGATGCCAGTGAAACTGCAGATATGGAGGACTGACCGACATAATTCAGCATAACCACATCTGCGGAACTAACTGCCGCACTCAGAAGATTCTGAATGATGATCGGCAGCACCAGATGAAAAATCTGTCTGTAAAATGATGATGTCTTTGTTCCCTTGTCCATTATTCTACTTTAACCCCTCGAAAATCAACTCTAATTTTTCACTACTCCCACAATTTCCTGCTCACCTTCCTGAACACGGTTCCGATATTCTCTTGGGGATATACCATGAACCTTTCTGAATACTCTGGTAAAGTAGTTCACATCCATAAAACCACAGTTTGCAGCGATTTCCTGAATGGGAAGCCTTGTAGTATTCAGCAAAAAACGAGCCTGTCTGAGACGTACCTCCTGAATATATTCTTTCAGGTTCATATTGACTTCTTTTTTAAACAATGCTGACAAATGTGTGTTGCTCACAAAATACTGATCAGCCAGACTGGTCAGGGTAATAGGTTCCATATAATGAAAATCCACATAATCCAGACATTTTCGAATCAGCTGTGAATAACCGGAACGAGAGTAATTATTAACAAGAAGACAATATTTCCTTACCATCTCCAAACCCAGGCTGTTCACCTGATTCTCTGTTGTACAACTTTCAATCTGTATGGCAATTTTTCTGGACAACTCATCAATATAAACCGGATGAACATTTCCCTGTTCTGCTGCTTTTCTGAACAATGTATTCGCCACAAACATCAGATTCTTCCGATTACGAGCCGGGTCACTGTGTCTGGGAAGGATACGATACCTGACAAACTCACTCCATACAGATGCCGCACTGGTATAATCCCCTTTTTTGATCTGACTCATCAATTTATTTTCTATGCGATACCGTTCCTCTATTACTTCCGTCCTAAAATCCTGTTCTGGTGACACTGACAAAGTCTCAAAGTTCATACTGAACAAATTATTGGTCGGGTCATGGTTCTGAAGCAATTTCAGTTCATGATCAAAAATCTGACCGCAATAGCTGAGAATCAGTGCATTCCACCGGTCAAAAGAATTGAAATACGGAAGTTTCGAATAAAAAATCTGCAAATCCCTGTTGTACTTCTCATCGATGTGATTCAACTGCATAATTTTCCTGAACTCTGCCTGTGTCACCGGCTGAAACAGCATCGGGCCAATCACACAATGTGTATACCCATATTCCCGCTCAATACTTTCCGGGAAGCGGAACATGGTATGATACATATAACCGCGGGATCTGATAATATAAATGGTATCCGGTCTGCATTGTTCCACGATCCTGTCTGCAACAATCTGATAATCGAAATCACCGTATATAATACTTCCCATGCCAAAATCAATTGTCCTGATGTTCTCATATGGAGGTTTCAGATAAATCACCTGAATCCCCAGGGCTTCCATGTTCGCCTTCATACCGTCTAAAATATCTATCTGCATATAACTACCTATATCTTTCTTTCAAAAACCACTGCTTTGTCACCTGAAAATCAGGAAATATTTCTTTAATTTTAGCATTTAAATACAAAAAAAGCAAGGTTTTATGCAGATACGACACATTTAAACCAGTATGTTTCCATTTTCGTCCGGTCTCATGGGTATAATGGTCAAAAGATCAATCAGTGTCATGGCAAGAGGAAACCCACTCCAGCAAAGAAGAAGGTAAATTGTTCCCAGAATATATTGCTTTGCCATAAAACGGTGTCCTCCGCACCAGCCCAGTAAAATCGTAACCCACAGATATTTTTTCCTGTTAACCAGTACTTTTTCTCTGTTTTCCCGCCGGTCAAAAAAACGGGTAATCAGGCGGCTGAGTCCTTTCTCTTCTTCCACAATTCCGTGTTCTTTTCTGAGCTGTTCCAGTTCCATTCTGGCATCCAGATATTCTTTCATTGTAACCTGTTCTTTTTCCGGTTTCTTTTTCTTACCTAACATGAATTTCCTCCTGGATCGTAACTGTTCAGTACCTTCACAGTTACCCTGAATCTTTAATATACACCCTGTCGTACAAAAGGCACCGGAAGCATCCGGTGCCCTTATACGCACTTTTAAAAAAATTATGTACAGTATTTACTGCATTGCTTTTGCTTTGATTGCTGCGATCTCGTCCTGAATTTCTGCCATTTTTTCTTTGGTCAGAGGATAGAACTTCAGAGCAATGATATTGCAGATCAAACCGATGATAACAGTTCCATACATCAGGAAGATAGATAATGGAACGATAGATGACGGACAATCTGCCAGTTTTGTTCCAACATCCGGAAGGTGATCCTTGAATCCGATTGCTGCAAATGCAACCCCTGTCAGCAGCGGAGCGAAAGAAGAAATCAACTTATCAACCAGAGAGAACAATGTTCCCATCATACCAGGCACATATTTACCGGTACGATATACTTCGTAGTCAGCACAGTCAGCAGTCATCGGGATAACGATGTTTCCGGAGATACCCTGGAATCCATTACAGATAATTGTCAAAACAATGTATAATACTGCGAAATATCCCCATTTCAACCCGCCTGCTCCGTTATTCATAGAAGTAGGATCACCGAAGAACCACAGAGCTGCCAGTGCAGCATTCATGATAATTCCACCCCAGGAACCAATCAACATAGCTTTTCTCTGTCCCAGAGAAGTTGCCAGTGTTCCGATGAAAAGCATGGAGAGGATACAGGTAGGAATCGATGTCATACCTGTCATTGCTCCGTAAATTGCATAATCACCGGCAATTACACCGAAGAGTACGATCTGTACGGTAGAGGTTCTCATGGTTGTTGCCAGCTTATCAGAGGAAGCTGATACAACCAGCATCTGGATTGCACGGTTGTTCTTGATACAATCCCAGTAATCCTTCAGTCCGACTTTTACAGCTTTACCAGTTCCAAAGAACTCGGTTCTGTCCTTCGGAGCGATAGAAATAACAGCGATTGTTGTAAATATAGCACTCAAAATTGCTGTAACCATCCACAGATTATGCCATGTAGAAGCCTGTTCGAAACCACCGTGAGCTTTTGCAATATTGGCAAATACAACAGCCAGAATAGCAAACAGCAATGTGTTGAAAGCCGCATCAAACATAGTAAACAGAGGTCTCTGTTTCGGATCATTGGTCAGACAGGACTGAGCGGATTTTGTTACTACACACTGGAATGTATATCCCACATAGTAAATCGCTGCCACTACAATAAAGAAACCAAAACGCAATGCTGTATTCTCCGGCAATTTATGAGTAACATGGAACAGGATAAAGGACATTACACACAGCATCACCTGTCCTATAATCATAAACGGTCTGTTCTTACCGAACTTGCCATTGGTACTATCTACAGCAAAACCAATGAACGGGTCTGTCACACCATCCCAGATTCTCATGAACATGGCAAAACTGGATGCTGTTACTACCGCAACGCCAACAAAACCGGTCAGATAATATGCCACATAGTTCATCAACATCATGTAACAGTTTGTTGCCGTGTTGTTCAATGCGAATCCTGCAACACGCCACAGCGGAACGCGGTGAGTTCCATTTTCCCCGTAGTACTTAGCGGGTAAACTTCTTGTTTGACTCATTTTTTTCTCTCCTTCTTGCTAATAGATTTGTGCGAAATACTCAGGAAAGTGCAGACCCCAATATTTATGCACATCGAGCATTTCAATGACAATATCATATCTGTCATTGTCTAAATCCACTATATCAGTTCGAAAAAACAAAGTCAATTTTTATGGATTTTTTCCTATTTTTTAATAAAAAATTGATACTTTTCTCATTTTTTTTCGATTTTATTCAGTTTTTCATTGATTTCATACTTCATTTCTGAAGAAACAGCTTTTCCGGCCATTTTCAGCAGGTTGTTCAGACGTGCAAGCAGGAAGAAATCCTTCATCGGATTATCTCCATCCGGTGCCATATCCATCATGCTGAACGCAGAACCGCCCATTACTGCCGCCATGATTTCCTGAACAACTGCTGCCGCTTCAGGATTTGCCATAAGATCACAGACTTTATCTTTGATATTGTAATATCCTTCCGGATAATTCATTTTTTTGCGTGCTGCAATCGCTGCCGGATCATCAAACCAGTTCGCACCTTCATTTCCTTCCGGAAGATCATATGCATAATTATGCTCTGCAACAGGTTTCAGCGTAATGCTATTTGCCTGTACATCACCACATTTTGCGGTAACTGTATTATCCCCATCCTGCAAAGCAACATTTTCAAATACAACTGCATGATCTACAGCATCTTTTGTTTCCACTTCTTCTCCATTTACTACCAGAGTCACATTCGGGCAGTTTGTGTATACGGTAACGATACGTTCTTCCGGAGCACGGTCCACGAAACGTTCGCCGCACACATGGATCATCGGCTCTGTGGTCCAGTATGCCTGATAGATATAGAAAGCATCTTTCTTTGTCTTACGGTCATAGGTTACGAGACCCTTGTTGTTGCGTCCCTGTACACCACCCTCATCGCGGGCATCTGCAGCGAAGTCAAACATATTCCATACATGGGTGCTCCACAGATATGGACGGGTTGCAAAGGTTTTCAGCATTTCATGGTGATAATATGCTGCATACTCTTCGGTATAATCATGATTTTCCGGTGTGGTGGTATGCCATTTGAGGATTGCTTCAGAACCATATTCTGATACACCAAGAGGACGATCCGGGTTCAGTGCATGGAATTTATCCAGCCATGGTCCGTTATCTTCCACATCACCCACATACCATCCGAAATAATGGTTGTAGCTAAGAACATCGGTAATATATACATGTTCACTGTTCATGGGAACCATAGATACCTCTGCCATGGTTGTCAATCTGGTTGGGTCCATTTTTTTGCACAGTGCATGCAGGTCGGTCAGGTTGCGGTACAATGCCTCGGTTTCACCACCGATAGTAATTTCATTAGAAATACCCCAGAAGAAAATAGACGGATGGTTAAAGTTCTGAGCAACCAGCTCTGTCATCTGACTTACGGTATTATCATAAGCCTCCTGAGTTGGAATAAAGCCGCTGATAAACGGAATCTCAGCCCACAGCACAAAACCGGTATGGTCACACAGATCATAGAAATACTGATCATGCTGATAATGAGCCAGACGGATGGTATTTGCTCCGATTTCTTTGATCAGGGCAATATCTTCTTCGTGATCTGCTTTTGAGATTGCCCAGCCTTTGTCCTGGCGGTCCTGATGGCGGGAAACACCATGCAGCGGACAGCTCTTTCCATTCAGGAAGAAACCATTTTCCGGATCTACATGGAATCCACGATAACCATAAGTAACCACAACTGTATCCAGAACTTCACTATCTTTTTCAATGGTTGCTTCACAGGCATAACAGTATGGATCTGCCATTCCATTCCACAGATGAGGCTCTTTTACATCCAGCTTAATCACAGTATTTACAGCTGCAGCGGCCTGGCCTTCTGCTGCCACATTGCCTTCTGCATCTTTCAGAACCACTTTTACCGTGCATCCTTCTGCATTTACCGGGAACAGATCCACACGGGTTTTTCCTGTAATATGAGGTGTTACAAACACACCATCGGTTCCGTCTTTGAGCAGATCAAAATGAGCATCTGCCACTTCAACAAAATTTACATCACGGTACAGACCTCCATAGAAAGTAAAGTCTGCATTCTGCGGATAAATATCACTTTTTGCATTGGAAACAACGACTGTCAGTACATTTCCTTCCGGTTTCATAGCCGGTGTCAGGTTAAAACGAAAAGTAGAAAAACCTCCCTTATGGGTGCCCAGTTCGCGTCCGTTACAGTAAACTGTTGCCACATGGTTGGCACCTTTCAGCTCGATATACTGTTTTTTTCCTTCCGTAGGATTTGGAAGTTCAATCTGATACGTACCAATTCCTCTCCAGTAATCATTGCCCCCATCCTGGCCGTCAAGAGCATTCCAGGTATGTGGAAGTGCCACAGAAGCAAATGCTTCTCCATTCTTTGCGAACTGCGCAGTTGTCATCAGTGTTTTTGTTCTCATAAAAACTCTCCCTTCATATAGTTTTATTTTTTCACGAAGTGCTTCGTGTTTCATGCTCATGCAATTGCCTTTACAGATTAAATCCGAAATATCTTACTGCATTATTATAGGAAATGCCTTTTACGATTTTCTCCAGTGTCTTGTAATCTGCCGGGTATTCTCCATTCTCTACCCATCCCCCGATCAGGTCACACATGATTCTGCGGAAATACTCATGTCTGGTATAGGACAGGAAACTTCTGGAATCAGTCAGCATACCGATAAAATTACCCAGAAGGCCAAGACTTGCCAGAGAAGTCATCTGTTCTGTCATACCCGGTTTGTGATCATTGAACCACCATGCACTTCCCTGCTGAATCTTGCCGATGGCACTACTGTCCTGGAAACATCCCATAATGGTTCCGATTGATGCATTATCTGCAGGATTCAAAGAATACAGAATGGTTTTCGGAAGTTCGTCTGTCTCTGCCAGAGCATTCAGATAATCTGCCATCTCGGAAGCCGGTGCATAGTTGCTGATACAGTCTACGCCTGTATCCGGACCCAGCTTTCCATAAATAAGCTTGTTGTTATCACGTTTTACACCGTAATGCAGCTGCATTACCCAGTTTTTCTTATGATACTCTCTGCCCATGGCAACCATAAAGGCTGTCTCGAACTGTTTCTTTTCCTGAGCGGTTACAGTCTCACCTGCCAGACGTTTTGCAAAAATTGCTTCAATCTCATCTTCGGAGGCTGGCTGATACATTACATAGTCCAGACTGTGGTCAGAAATCGTACATCCGTTTTCAGCAAAGAAATCCATACGAATCTTCAGTGCTTCGATCAGTGCTTTAAAGCTGTCAATTTTCACACCAGCTGCATTGCCCAGTTTTTCCAGATAATCCAGATAGTCCGGTTTTGCCATATTCATTGCTTTTTCCGGTCTCCATGCAGGCAGAACCTGTACATCAAAGGTCTCGTCTGCAGCAATTTTTCTGTGCCATTCCAGAGTATCTGCCGGATCATCTGTCGTACATACCAAAGTTACATTAGACATTTTGATCAGATCTCTCGGAGTTCTTCCCTCGCCGCGAAGCTGCTCATTACAGAGGTTCCACACTTCTTCTGCTGTTTCTCCATTCAGATATCCGTCATAGCCAAAGTAACGTTTCAGTTCCAGATGGCTCCAGTGATACAGTGGATTGCCGATCGCCATTTCCAGTGTCTCTGCCCATTTCTGGAACTTCTCACGGTCTGTGGTATCTCCGGTGATATATTTTTCTTCCACACCGTTGGAGCGCATCTGACGCCATTTATAATGATCGCCGCCCAGCCATACCTGTGTGATATTATCATATTTCTTATTTTCATAGATTTCCTGCGGATTCAGGTGGCAGTGGTAGTCAAGTACCGGCATAGCTTCCGCATACTCATGATACAATTTCTTTGCAGTCTCTGTTGAAAGGATAAAATCCTCATCCATAAAAGCTTTCATTGGTTTTCTCCTTTTTTTAAATTCAAAGAGGAGGGCAGTTCTCCCATCCGGAGAATAACTGCCCCTCCTAAAATCATGGCCTCTTTTTATGCGTAAACGTATTTCTTCAGCGTAGCACGTACTGCACCCGGTTCTGCGATCATTTCCTGCAGATATCCCACAACAGTATCAGCCATACCAACTTCGTAAAGATTTACACCGAAAATCTTGGTATTTTCCAGAATCGGTCTCAGTGCTTCTGCATCTACAGTACCACCCAGTTTCAGATCCTGAACAAACGGACGAACGGTATCTGTCAGAGGATCCGGACTGAGTTCAAAAGCATCTCCATTGTCGTCGATTGCCATCATATAACGCAGCCATCCTGCGAATACCAGCGGAATCAACTTCAAATCATTAACATCCAGTTCATCAGATGCCTGGTATGCTTTAATAGTCTCTCCAAAACGGATTGCCAGTTTCTGAGAAGTATCTGTGGCAATACGCTGTGGTGTATCAGGCATAAATGGATTCGGCACACGTACGTTTAATACGGTATCGATGAATTCTTTCGGATCCAGGATTCCCGGATTAACAACTACCGGAAGGCCTTCTTTGTAACCAACAACTTCTACCAGTTTTTTCAGTTCCGGATCTTTCATCTCATCAGAAATTTTCTGATAGCCAAGGATGCATCCAAATACTGCCAGACAGGTATGCAGCGGATTCAGGCAGGTGCAGACTTTCATCTTTTCAACCTTATCTACCGTCTCACGGGCTGTAAAGATCACGCCGCCTTTTTCCAGCGGAGGTCTTCCGTTCGGGAAAGAATCTTCGATTACAAGATATTCTGTCTCTTCTGCATTGACAAACGGAGCAACGTAAGTACGTTTGGATGTAATAACCGGCTCCAGTTCTTCGATATCGTCAGCTTTCAGAATCGCTTCTACAGAAGCATCCGGTCTTGGGGTGATTTTATCAATCATGCTCCATGGGAAGGATACTTTACTGTAGTCTTTGATATATGCTTCAAATCCAGCATCTGCTTTTCCGTTGGCAACCCATTTTTCTGCAAAGGCAGTAATGGCAGCTTTCAGTTTGTCGCCGTTGTGTGAGCAGTTATCGGTACTTACCATGGCGATCGGTTTTTCACCAGCCTCATAACGGGTATAAAGCAGAGAAGCAACTTTTCCAAGGTAACTCTTTGGTTTTGCAGGACCTTCCTCAAAATCAGATGCGATATCCGGAATAATCTCGCCCTTACCATTTACCAGACTGTAACCTTTTTCTGTAATAGTAAATGTACACATCTGCAGAGAATCTTTGGAGAAAATCTCTTTCAGACGGCCGTATTCTTTTTCATTTTCAGAATCCAGAACGTGAGATTCCACAACACCGCCTACTACGGTTTTTTCTACAGTTCCATTTGCTTTCAATGTAGCAAGAATGGTGTAGTCATCATGCGGCCAGTTCATTTTCTCTACGATTTCGTAGTCAAAGCCTTCCACGCCGACAATACCGCGATCCAGTATTCCTTCGTTCAGAAGGTTCTGTGCCACATTTGCCTGAAATGCCTTGAAGATGTTACCAACTCCAAAATGTACCCAGTATGGATTCTCATAAGTAGCTGCTTTTACTTTTTCACGATCAAACTTTGGCAGATTGTAGCCTTTTGCTTCCCACTGCGCTCTGTCAGCCAATCCCTGTGCATTTAATTTCATGGCATTTATCTCCTTTATCATTATTTACGTGTCTGACTTTTGTCGATTGCTTCCCACAGACCATTCAGATAGGTTGCACCCAGTGCTCTGTCATACAGACCGTAGCCAGGCATTGCAACTTCATCCCAGATCATACGGCCGTGGTCCGGACGGATCGGACCGTCAAATCCGATATCATACAGAGCTTTCATGATTTCGTACATATCGAAAGTTCCGTCGGAGGACAGATGAGCTGCCTCTTCAAAGTTGGTAGGAGTGATGAACTTCAGGTTACGAACATGTGCGAAATGAATTCTTCCTTTCAGAGAACGAATCATATCCGGCAGATCATTGTTCAGGTTTGTTCCGTAAGAACCGGAGCAGAAAGTTACACCATTGTGTACATCATCTACCATATCCATCATTCTGTGGATGTTTTCTTTGTTGATGATGATTCTCGGAAGTCCGAATACGCTCCATGCAGGATCATCCGGATGGATTGCCATCTTGATATCATACTGATTACATACCGGCATGATCTTTTCCAGGAAGTATTTCAGGTTTTCGAACAGTTTTTCATCATCAACGTCTTTGTACATTTCGAACAGTTCTTTTACTTTTGCCATACGTTCCGGCTCCCAGCCTGGCATTACAGTTCCGTTCATGTCACCTGCGATAGAGTCAAACATTTTTTCCGGATCCAGAGCATCTACTGCTTCCTGTGTATAAGCAAGTACAGTAGATCCGTCAGGTCTCATACGGGCTAACTCAGTTCTTGTCCAGTCAAATACAGGCATGAAGTTGTAGCAAACCAGATGAATATCTTCTTTTCCCAGGTTCTCCAGAGTTTCAATATAGTTGGCAATATACTGATCTCTGTTTCCGCGTCCTGTTTTGATATCGTCGTGAATATTTACACTTTCAATTCCTGCCAGCTGAAGGCCTGCTGCTTCCACTTCTTCTTTCATAGCACGGATGCGTTCTCTGCTCCATACTTCACCAGGCTGTGTATCATACAGAGTTGTAATAACTCCTGTTACTCCCGGAATCTGGCGAATCTGTTTCAGAGTTACTGTGTCAAATTTGGATCCGTACCATCTCAATGTCATCTGCATAGTTGTTACCTTCCCTTTCTTCATATATAGATTTGTTTTTTCAATTTCTGATGGCTATATTATATGAAACTTTGCCGGAAAAATCTATTGTTTTGGTTGTTGTATACATTGTAAAATTTGTTATTTCTTGTAAATTTTGTAAAACTTACCAACAAATTCTATTTCAGATTATCCATAAATGCATCGATTTTCTGCTGCTGATATTCTCCTCCATAGGTTCCGTCCACCAGTTTATCCACAGCCTGATCTCTGAATTCGCTCCAGGATTCCTTTTCATGTCGAACCAGAATCGGGTAGTAAAATACATGATTTTTCTCAGCCGCTTCATAGTCACCGAGAGCATCACCGGCCATAAATACTTTTTCTGCATCATATCCTTTTTTCAAAAGCTCCTGGATACAATATGCTTTACTGCCAACGTTCTGAGACATAACAATATCCACATGTTCCAAAAGTCCATACAGTTCCCACTCTTCCAGGACAGCCTGAAGATTGGCTGAAGATACAATCGCAACATCTGCAAACTGATGGGCATAAGCCAGACCTTCCTTCACCCCTTCAAATGGTTTTTTTACCTCAAAAGGGAGTTCATTGATACTGGCATTTACATGCTGAGACCAGGAAAGTGCTTTTTTCAAAATCACACTGTCATTGGTTTCCATTGCTTTCTGCAGAGCACCATTGGATAATTCCTTACTGTTTTCAACCCATGCTTCAAGAACATCCACATCCTGAATCGGTGTGTAAATCTCATCAATTTCCTTCAGCATCATAGCGAGACCTTTAAAACGGTTGATTCCTCTTGTCATTGTGTAAAGATTTATCTCATTCCATCTGGTCAGGATCGGATCTTTCCATTTCTCCAGCCCCCACTCGGTAACCATACAGGGACCAAAGCAGCGGATATGTTTGATATCCATCGTGTCCATGGCACAACCATCGGAATCCACACAGATCAGATAATCTTTCTTTTTCTGATATTCTTCAATTGTTACACTCATTTTCATTCTCCATGACTATTATTTATATTTACTTTCTCAGCCTGAATTATTCAGTTTTCCTATATATTATCCTTTGTAATCCAACGGAAGTTCAGTCCATCTCTTTTTCAGGATATATGCCACTTCCTTCGGCTGTCTCTGTCTGGTAAATACACCCTTTTTATTTCCATTGACACGCATAATACCTTCTGTTGTCTGGAAATCAGCAAAATTCCAGATCTGCTCACCTTTGACAAAGTCGTAAGAATCCATGATTGCATGATTCTCTGCCAGATATTCCTCCTGATATTCCTGACTCCACATTACAGATGGAAGCTTGTGTTCGCTGCCCAGAGTATCAGCACCATATTCTGTAAAGATAAATGGTTTGTTCAGATTCAAAGCCTTCCAGCCGTCCATCTCTTTTTTGAACATTTCCATCGCATTACAGATTTCATAACCGCCACAGACATACCATCCATAATAACGGTTCAGTGAAACAATATCACTGAGCTGATAGCATTTACATTTATCCGGTGTAGAATTCATAACCAGTGCAAAGGTTCTCGGACGTTTCTGTACATCCAGTTCATGGGCACGTTTAAATACTGCCTCAAAATATGGAACAGCCGCATCGCAGGTGGATTCCGGCTCATTCAGCAGACTCCAGGCAATGACACTCGGATGATTCTTATCGCGGGTGATCATCTCTTCTACTGCGCGCAGATGGTTTTTCAGAAGCTGCGGTGTAGTTTCTTTCTCAAAAAATGCTGTCTGTTTACCGGTGCTTGCTTCCGCAAAGTTCATCAGACTCTCAAACAAACCAACAGCCGGCACTTCATCGATAATCAGGAAACCTTCCCGGTCAGCCATCTGATAGATTTCCTCACTGTAGGGATAATGAGAAGTACGGAAGGAATTGGCACCAATCCATTTCATACACTCAAAATCACGTTTCATAACACCGATATTAAATCCACGTCCTACGATATCACTGTCTTCATGCTTTCCGAAGCCTCTCAGATATACCGGCTTGCCATTCAGCAAAATACTGGTTCCCTCCACTTTAATGGTACGGATACCGATTTCCTGATGATATTCGTCAATCACTTCTTCTCCGTCCACAATTCTCACGACCAGCTTGTACAGGTAGGCATGATGAACCTCCCACAGATGTGCGTCTTTTACTTCCAGGACACCCGCTTTTCCTTCTGCCAAAGCAACCTGACATCCACACTTATCATACAGTTCCACTTTCACAGGATGCTCACCTGTTGTTACAACTGAGTAAGATACTCTGGCATCTGCGCCATCGAGAGCATAATCCGTGGTAATATCAAATACCGATTCTTTCGGAACAGCTACCAGGTTCACAGATCTCTGCAGACCTGCATAATTAAAGAAATCAAAATACGGTTTTGCCATTTTCTTTCCATTGGAAAGAGTAATCGTCGTTCCGCATGGAATATTAGTAACTGTCAGTTCATTATTTACTTTTACAACAACTTTATTTTCCGCATTATACCGAACCACATCCGTAACATCCGCACTGAATGGAAGGAAACCTCCCTCATGCTCTGTAATCTTCACACCATTCACAAAAACCTGCGCCCGATGTGTCGCACAGCTAAAACGTACAAAAATATTCTTGCCTTCCCATTCTCCCGGAACGAAAACATCTTTTTCATACCACATATCACCTGCGTATTCACGGGTATCTTTGTGTGTATAAAAATCCTGGAAACTTGCCGGAACCGGGATCACTTCATCGCCCGGGACACCTTTCGTCCAGCCCAAAGCTTCTCCCTCTGCTTTCCCGTCCAGGCAGAACTTCCACATACCATCCATGGAAACTACACGCCTGGAAACCGTTGTTTCCGGATACAACATTGAATACTCTAACATTTTTCGCCCTCCTTCAATATTCAATATTTTTTTCAGTATATCATATATAATTCACAAAATATGAGGATTAATTTCTTTATTTATTGTTCTTTTTTATGATTTTCCCCGGGGATTTTTACATTTTCCCCGAGGAAAAATAAAAATCTCCGGGGAAATCTTTACAAAACAGGATTTGTCGGATAAACTGATGTAATACGTCAAATTAGTAAAGTGAGGATTTTTTATGGAGATTTTTATGAATGCAGTCAAATCAGTGTACCAGTTCTTATGGGGAGATCTGGTTACTCTGCCGCTTCCCGGAGGCAGCTCTGTGGGATTATCTCTTCTGGTACTACTGTTGATTCCTGCAGGTATTTATTTTACGATTCGAACTCGTTTCCTTCCCATCCGGTTATTTCCGGAAATGCTGAAGATTTCCGTGGAAAAGAAAAATGTTTCTCAGGAGCATGCGATTTCCGGACTGCAGGCACTGATTATTTCCACCGCAACACGAGTAGGCATGGGTAATCTTGTGGGCGTGGTGGCAGCTATTTCAGCCGGCGGTGCCGGAGCTGTTTTCTGGATGTGGGTCACAGCACTTCTCGGTTCTTCCACTGCTTTTGTGGAAGCTACCCTGGCACAGATTTACAAAGAAAAGGATCCTCTCTACGGTGGTTATCGCGGAGGACCGGCCTACTATATCCATCAGCTTTTCACCCGAAAAAAACCGGGAAAACGCCGTTCCGTTATTGCCGTATGCTTTGCCCTGTCCGGTCTTTTATGCTGGTGCGGCATCAGTCAGGTTATCGGTAATTCCGTATCCAGCGCTGTGGAAAATGCATTCCATATACCGCCTTTATATTCCACAATTCTGCTGGTAGCTCTGGCGGCTGTCATTGTTCTTCGAAAATACACCACGGTAAAAATACTGGACATCATTGTCCCTGTGATGGCCGGATGTTATTTTCTTTTTACTATTATCATTATTGGAAAAAATATTACACTGCTGCCCGATGTATTTGAAAGAATATTTTCAGAAGCATTCGGACTCCGTCAGGCAGTGGCAGGCGGATTCGGTGCAGTATTAATGAACGGAGTGAAAAGAGGGTTGTTTTCCAACGAAGCCGGCTCTGGTTCTGCTCCCTGTGCGGCAGCGGCTGCCGACATCAGCCATCCCGCAAAAGAAGGACTTCTGCAGGCATTCGGTGTCTTCATTGATACCATCGTCATCTGCAGCTGTTCTGCCATGATCATGCTTCTTGCACCTGCGTCAGTCACCGATGGACTATCCGGTATGGATCTTTTACAGGCGGCCATGCAATACCATCTGGGAGACTTCGGAGTAATTTTTATAGCTGTTATCCTCTGGATGTTCAGTTTTTCTACCTTTATCGGCATTCTCTACTATGCACGCTCGAATGTAGCTTACCTGTTCGGAGACAACTGGATTTCCCAGACAGTGTATAAAATTATCGCTCTGGTGATGCTTTTTATCGGCGGCCTGGCCGCCTATACTTTTGTATGGGATCTGGGGGATATCGGCATCGGACTGATGACGATTTTTAATATGATTGCACTGATTCCTCTGTCGAAAGAGGCAATCGATGCACTGAAAGATTATGAAGGGTGACTGGGGGCTTTCCCCAGTCACTTCTTTATTTTCTGTCTGATCTGACAGATGCCCTGTGTCATGGTTCCCATCGGACAGAAGGTACACCATGTCCGTGGTTTGTATAGCACCATAACAATTAATCCAATGATGGTGGAAGTCAACATCAGACTATAGAATCCAAAACTGAATTGCGCGACCCAGTCAGCAACAGTTCCTGCCGTATAGGTCCAACCCCATGGAACCTTAATCGTCCAGAAAATTTTAATTACTTCTTTCAAAGATCCGGCTCCTGCTGCTACCAGATAAGTCTGAAATACTATATTTCCAAACATGACCAGAAAGAAAACGAGGAATCCATAACGAAATCCTTTGGATGCCAGCCAGCGAGGAGCACTTTTCTTTCTGGAACATTTCAAATCTTTTCCCAACAAACCGAACAATTGTCCCCGTCCGCAGAATCGGTTACAAAATAGTTTATTTCCGCCAAAGATTGCGAATAACAACGGCACTACGAAATCAATCATACCGAGCCAGGCAAACAAAATATTGAAAAAACCCAGCGCAAAATAAATGATTGACCAAATCCAGAGATAATCATACCAATATCTTTTTTTCACGATTCCCTCACCCTCTCTATCAAACCAATACTGTCTGCCGGACATTCTGCCGAACATTTTCCACATCCCACACAAAGATCCATAGCTACCTGTGCATAACATCCACACACAATCCTGATGGCTGATCTTGGACATACTTTCGCACATGCCCCACAGGCTACACAACGACCTTTATCCACCTTTGCCACTCTTTTCGCCAATTGCATCCACCTCCTGATACTATTTCTAAAAATACTGTAACTGTTCAGTACCTTCACAGTTACGAGCAAAAATCCATTGAAAATTGCCTGCGGCAATGGGATTTTTACTTGTATATCTCGGGATTTTGGCACAATATGTGTCAAAACACCTCGCGGGATAGTGGCTACTGAATAGTTACAAAATACTTACTTTCGACAGTATAACAGAACCTCCTAAAATCGTATGTGACTTTGTCACAAAGCGGCCAAGGGACTGGGCCCTAGCCACTACAAAAATCCTGTTATACAACAAATTTTTCCATATACTTTCTAGGAATTTTCCGATAATATAGATATAATTATTCAATTATCAAACGAAAGGAGTGTTTCACCATGGGACAATTTGTTAAACTGAATCCGGACACCTTGAAAGCACTGCGTGAAGTGAATCCGATGATGATGTCTTACAACGTAGAATTTGCCGAGGTTACCGGAGGTACTTTCTGGAAGGCCTATACCCCGGGACAAATTGCCGGAACAGAAGAATTTTATGTAGAACCAACATCAGAAGGAATTGCTGCCATGTACAAGGATTTGATGCAGGTTTATGCACCAATCAACTTGTATGATGAGAAACTTCGCAGCCTTGCAAAGGAATTCGGACCGGTATGGGTTCGCGTATCTGGTACATGGGCAACGAAAACTTATTATGATTTTGACGGAACCACTAACGGACAGGTTCCGGAAGGGTATCTGAATGTTTTAACGAAAGAACAGTGGATTGGAGTTCTTGATTTTGTAAAAGCAATCGGAGCAAAACTGATCGTTTCCGTTGCCAACTGTCCGGGACTTCACTCAGCAGAAGAACCCTGGCATCCGGCTGAAGCAGAAAAATTATTTGGTCTGAGCAAAGAATACGGAGTACCGATCAATGCCGCAGAGTTCACCAACGAACCAAACATGATGGAAGAAACCGGATTCCCGAAAGGATATACCCCGGCTGACTACCGCCGTGATCAGGATCTGTTCTTCAAATGGCTGCGCGCCAACTATCCTGACTGCATCTGTGTAGGACCAAGTACAACAGGCGGAGATAACATTACTTTTGGCAAAGGGAATGGAGAAAAGAAAGCCGGCGGTGTAGAACAGCTGGTAAGTAATTCTTGTAACTGTGCCGATCTGCTGGAAGGAACAACCGAACCTCTGGATGTATTCAGCTATCATTATTACAATGGTGTTTCCGAGCGTCTGGCTTCCGTTATGCCTGATGGCCACTGGCTGGCATCTGATGTCACCACAGAGCCTTATCTGGATACAGCTTTAAATTTCTGCCGTACTTATGTTCCGCTTCGCGACAAATACTGTCCGGGTGCTGAAATGTGGGTAACTGAATCCGGCGATGCCGGCGGCGGCGGAGATACCTGGGCTTCCACATACCTGGATGTATTCCGTACCCTGAACGAACTGGGCGGATTTGCTGCACTGACAAACGGTGTGATCTTCCATAATACCCTGGCATCCTCTGACTATGGATTCCTGGCACGTGAAGTATTTGATCCACGCCCCAATTATTTTGCTGTACTTCTGTGGAATCGTCTGATGGGCACCACCGTATACGATACCGCTGAACCAACCCGTGAAGGAGCACATGTATATGCACACTCCCGCAAAGATGGAAAAGATGGTGTTGTATACCTGATCATCAATAACTCTCTGACAGAATCTACCACCGTAGAACTTCCGAAAGATGCAGACCGCTACACACTGGCTGGTGAGAACGGCAATGTACGTGCAACCGTAATGACTCTTAACGGCAAACCACTGGTACTCGGAGAAAACAATACCCTTCCAGAACTGACACCGGAAAAACAGGCTGCCGGAACCGTAGAACTGGCACCGGGAACCTGTACATTCCTGGTACTGTAATTTCAAGTACGCCTCGGCGTAAAATTTCCCCGGGGATTTTTACATTTTCTCCGGGGAAACATTTAATTCATAATAAAAGATATACTGCTGAAGTACTCCTTCGATCCCTTTATACCTTCGTTTGGGAAATCCCCGTTTATAATGAGCCTCCATTGCCTGATGGATATGGGTATCAACTGGAAACGCCTGCAAATGATGGAGTGCAAAAAGACAAATGCAGTCCGCCACCTTCACGCCTACACCAAAGAGTTTCAGCAGCTCCTCTCTGGCTTTCTTATACGGCATTTCCCGGATCTCATCCAGATTCACCTCCCCACTAACAATACTTCTGGCACTTCTTACCACGTATTTACTGCGATACCCCAGATTACATGCCTTGAGTGCATCCTCGTCAAGCTCTGCAAGTACTTCCGGTTTTGGAAAAGCAAAGTATTCCTCCCCGTTCTCATTCATTTTCTTTTCTCCGTACTTCCGGCAAATATTCTCAATACATTTTCGGATTCTGGGAATATTATTCTGCTGCGAAATCAAAAAAGACACAATCATTTCCCACAAATCCTGCCGGAGTATCCTCATACCCGAACCAAATGCTGCTGCATTCATCAAGTATTTATCGTTTGGATTAATCTGTGCCATGTACACTGAATAATCTGTCTCCAAATCAAAATACAATTTCCAGAATTCTTCAAACTCCTCTTCCGAACAGTCGAAAATACAATTTTTACCTATCTGATGTATTTCCAGATATCGGTCGGAAGCTATCACTTTCATCCTGACTTCTTCCGGAACACGATCCGACTTCTCAGAAACAGGCATCATCCGAAAGCACTGACCTGAATCACAGATTTGGGAGATATTAAAGTTTTCTATTGCTTTTTTAACCATTTCTTCCTCATACTATATGTTCTGACAATTGTTGATTATCTTTTTCTTCACTGTTCCAGATGAAGATACTTTTCTCTGGTAGCCAGTCCACCACGTATATGGCGCTCCGATTTATTTACATCAAGAACTTTCCGTGTCTCCATCGCCAAGGCTGGATTTATCTGTCTGAGACGTTCTGTACAATCTTTATGTACCGTACTCTTACTAACCCCAAACTTCTTCGCCGTCTGTCTTACCGTTGCTTTCGTATCAATAATATAATTGGCAATCTCCACTGCCCGCTCTTCGATATAATCTTTCAAGGAAAGCCTCCGAAGACGCTGTTTTTACAATGTATGCGAAGGCTTAGGAAGCTATGAAAAGAATCTTTTCTATCGCCTTTTTCACAAACGCAAGCGACAGTACCGTCTTATCCGGATCAAACCTTTCCTCAATCTCCGGTTCTACAAACCCTTCATTTTCTAAGTAGTTCTTCATCCACATCTTCAACGGTCTTATTGGACACCAAATTTTCCCATCGGTTGCCTTCCCTTCCACTTTGAAGAAGAAGATTCGTAATTTCTTCCCTGGACATAACCAAATCTTCATCAGCTACTCTGATTCTTGCCACATTATATGCAAAATACGGTATTTGATCTCCTGAAAATTTCACATGAATACAGTCTCGTCCATCAAACACAACCTTGCTGATTTCTGGATATATTCTCGGTTCAATGAGTCAGATTTTTGAATAATCAGCTGATTTACCTTATGGCGCAGCAGAAGTATTTCCTCTGCACTTTGGGGCGTATGATGAAAATCTTTCCAACTGATATTCTTATAAAGTGATTGGACAGTTTCTCTTCCACAAAGAGATTCTGCAAGCTGGAAAACAGAAAGATCCTGTAATGCCTCGTGGAACAGTTCAAGACCTACAGAAGCAATAGGTCCATCTTCCCCTGGATATACGGAAAAGGCATCTCCAGCTGGAAAAGCACCACCTGCATCGCTAACCTGATAGGGATTAATCACTTTGGTTGAATACTGGGTCATCCAGAAATTATAACCCCAGTGTAGAAAGCCTTCAATATTGTGATGATACAGTTGCAACCCAATACAACGGTTTCTTGCACCAGGCATGCCAAGGAAGCGATTACTTACGCCGTCTGCCTGACAACAGCAATAATATGCCCAAAGATGCGGTGTTTGATGCTCCAGAAAGGCTCCAATATGATTGGTAGCGCAAACCGGAATATCAATGAGGCCTTTTTCATAAAATGAATAATCAGAGAGAGCATCTATTTTGGGAAATCCTTCCGTTAACCGATGAATCAGATGAGAAAGCTTCTCGTACTGTTTTAGATGTTCCGCAGCTGGCTCATCGGATATATGAAAATATACTTGACCCTCCAGACCCTTAGCTCTGAAAAAAGTGGTCAGTTGAGGCAGAAAAACTTCCAGAAATCCGGTATACTCCGGTCCGGCTGCATCAGTATTCCAACCAAAGACTTGCTGCAATCCCTGATTTGTCCGAGCAATAATCTTCGGCGCATGTTCCGCACCCCACTGAGTAAACAGATGACTGGCTTCTAAAACGAAAATTCCACAGCGATGTGCCATTTGAATCCACCGCTCCAAACGCTCAAAACCGAACTGCCACCCGTAATCAGTCTTTATGACATCCACAAGCTGAACCGTAAGACGTTCCCCACCCGGAAGTGTGTCTAAAGGAGGCGTAAATAAAGGTGTCAGAAGCATATTGATACCATGCTGCGCTGCAAAACGAACATATTTCTCTGTCATCACCCACCATTCTTCAGAGAAAACCTCGATATGATACTGCTGCGCAATACAGTCTGTATGCAGCCATTGCGTAAATAAAAGTTTTTGTTCCGGTAACTTTGATGGCAAAATTTTTAATTGAAAAGTATCTTCCGACAAAATATTTTCTTTTTCACGAATGCGGATTGTAATCGGAAAAGAACCGGCTGCTTCTTCGGAAGTGTCCACACGAATCCACAAACTTTTCCATTGATTGGAATATAAGCGCAAAGTTGTATGTCCTGTACCACAAGGCTTTATTATATCCGGAAATAATCCTGCATCTTTTGTACAAAACTGATTGTCACCATAAACGGGCCATACATATTCTGCAGGTTCCAATTCAACAGTACTTACGGATACATTATGAAGTGGGCTGATAAGCTCCCATTCAGCCCACGAAGGCTCTCCTTTCCAAAAATAAGCCAGCTGAAAACGAATACATTCACCCTGAAAAGTTTCCCCATACTCCCATGCATTTGCATTCAGCTGTGAAGATGGAAAAACCTTATCCATAGAACTGAGAAGCCGTGTATCAAGTTTTTGCGACGTCATGCCAATATCTCCTTTACTAATCTCAAAAGTGTTCATAATTCTCCAACTACCGGCTAACTAATCAATTCGGGCTCCCGGCACAATTTCGCCTATTGCTATTTTTTTATATACAACTCGGGAATACCCAACACCGTATGGTTTTCCTTGATAATTAATACAACTATCTTCATATAATAATCCGATAGAACCGTCAGATAATTCTGTCATACAAGAATATGCAAAAAATTCATTATTTTCCAAACCGTTAACTGCATAACTGTAAGACAAGGTCATATTGTTCTTCTCATCCAACAGAAATATAAATATCTTCCCATTAAAACGACCCGTCCACGTACCGACAACAGATGGACAACATACAAAAACGGCTTCCTTTGCATCTATTTTTTTTGAATAAACAAGTGCAGAAATCATACAATAAGAACAATTAGACACTCCTGTATTGACAATCTTCGTCACCTCATAAGTGTCACTGGTTTTTATAGCATCAGCGTAACAAACTGCATCCTGAAAATTTCTGAAAAAAATCCGGATTGTTCCATCCTTTAACTCTATCGGCTGACTTTCCGTACCTGGAATTACCCCAAACCGTTTCCACGTTTTCCCATGATCTTTTGAAAAAATCACACTGGCATACATATCGTTATAACAGCTAAACATCAATGTGCCGTCAGAAGTTACAAGACCTCTTCCCGGACCGGTTCCATAAAATGGCTCTCCATCTTTTTTTACACCTGGAATTAAAAATGGTGCAGACCATGTCTTTCCTCTATCTTCTGATGTAGTCAAACAAAGAAAGCTCGTTGGATAAATCTCATATAACATATCTTTATAAAATAAGTTTCCTCTATAGCTACCATTTTCCGTCATATGAAACCATTCATCTACACAATAATTTTCCACTTCCGTACCATCATGTCTAAAAATCTTATGATCTTTTAAATAACAATCGTAGTCTTTGCTGCCTTTTTCTCTGACACGCAAATAACCATCTTCCGTAAATCCATTCCCATCTTTCAGATTTTTCCGAACTGATGAATATCCCCCTGCAAACAAATCTACAAGCAAATATAATCTGTTCCCATCGGTCGCAATAACAGGATCCATCAGTGTAGAGGAATCCTCATTATATACATTTCCATTATCCCCCAGATAAGCCGCAAATGTATAGTTCCATGTCTTCCCCATATCCATTGATCTGGAAACAATAATGTCAATTCCACCTCCATCTGCTTCTGAATCCCATCTTGCATCTGCAGCGGCAACTATAGTTCCATCATTCAAGGTTACAATACATGGAATACGAAAATTTTTACTTCCTCCGTTCTCTGCTATAATAGGCTGTCCATTCAAATTAATTCCGTCTTTCGGCCTTGTTTCCTCATAATATCCCATTACTTTCTCCGTTTTCTATATCTTGATTTTATCATTTTCAATCTTCTGGTACAATTCGTATTTTTCCTACTATTTTCTTGACATTCTCTGATGATCCGGCACTGCACCCCGGCGCATGAGCGTCCTGTGGAAAAAGAATAATAAAGCTTCCAGCCTCCAATCTGACAACAGTTGCATCCTCATCAATATCAGCCAGAAGCAAATCTTTCTCGAAGTCATATTCTTTTCTAACGTTTTGCAGCCGATCGACTGGTTTTACATATATTGTCTCAACACCCTCTACCATATACATAACATCGATATATTTCCGATGTGCCTCAGCCATCCCGTCCTCCCTGTCATGTAGCTGATATTGTTCCAGATTCATATATAAATTTTTACCATCTAAGGTAATCCTGCCAAGGGGATAATGATCTGATGTGTATCGTGTTACTTCATCTAAAACCCTGTCGATTCCAGGATTAATTTTTTGATACTGTTTTGCATTAAATATCGTATCTAATATCATTTTAATCGCTCCTAAATACCAATAAGATAAAACTTACGCCTTGTAATATTCTACAAGGCGTAAATCTATAAATATTATTTTCCGGAAATCATTTCTTCCAATGGCTTAACTTTATCCAGTTCACTCATCATTTCATTATAGCCCAACCGGTCGAGCTCTGCCAGATAAGCATCCCATGTCGCATCAACATCAATCTGACCCAGGACTGCCTGAGCAATATAATTTTTCACATATGCTTCAATATCAGTATTGACCTCCGTCTTGACAGCAGCATACTCCGTTTCATTTGCTATATCTTCCTTATATTGAACTCCCTGCCACTTCATCCAGATTCCATCCTGATTAGCAGACCAGTATTTTCCTCCAGCTGCAAAGATTTCTTCTTCGCCTGTCCACTGAGTAACTTTTTCATCCTGTCCGTGCTGGCTGAATGTCCATGTTCCCTTTTCGCCGGATGCCAATGTATTAATCTTAACAGGTTTTCCATCTTCACCCCATTCCCAGTCAACACCTTCCTCTCCATAGAAAAGTGATGCTTTGAAAGAATCATCTCCATTGCCAAAGATAGCGTATTCAACAAACTGAAGGATTCTGGCCAGTTTCTCATCATCGACATTAGCATTCACATAGAAATAGCCGTAAGCTGGAGAAGAGTTTGTTACAGTCTGTACTTCCCCTCCATCCGGTTTAATACCAGGTGTAAGCAGGATCGTTGCCTCTGGATCTGCATTAAGCAATGTTAACGGAGGTCTGTCAGATGCCCATGAGTTCAATGCGTTAGTAGATGTGATCCAGTATCCTGCTTTTCCGGTATTTACTTTGTCCCAGGAAAGTTTTCTATTATCTTCAATAATTTCCGGATCAATCAGTCCATCTTTATAGATTTCTGCAAAACCTTTCAGATATTCCTTGAATTCATCCATTACATAATACTGTTCCGCTTCTCCATTAACCTCATTTACCTGATTGTGGAATCCATATGCAGAATAGAATACACTTTGCTGTAAATTGGGGGCAGTCACACCATAAGTATTTTTCTTACCATCACCGTCCGGATCCTTATTTACAAATGCATCCATAATTTCGATAAATTTACTGAGTTCAATTCCGTCTGAAGCAGCATAGACTCTATCAGCAATCTGCTCAACTTCTACACCAAGATCAATACCCAGATTCTGAATCCAGTCATATCTGTAATAATCATTGGGAAGGTAATAATCTACAAACTGTAAAGTAATACCTCTCAGACAGGTAAATTCTTCCGGATTCTCAGGATCCAACACATAATCATAAAGTAACGGATTTTCATCAAAGTACTTAATAAAGGAAGGGGCATATTCTTTTACCATAGACACCGGAATATTTCTAATCAATTCCTGATCCTTCATAAAAGCTACCTCTTTATCACACCACATACAGTCAGGCATCTGGCCGGTTGCAAGCATAGAATCCAAATTACTATTGTCTGTTGTTACAACCTCAAGCTCAATGTTAAGAGCATCTTCCAACATATTTTCAACATAGCTCTCATCTTCATAAGTATCATCAGACCAATAGCCTGTATAAGTAATCTCATAAAAATCATCCATGCTGTTATCACCAGCCGAGCCGTCTGCTGAGGTATCAGATTTTTTTCCGCAGCCAGACAATGCTGTCATAGCAAACATCGTAGTGACAAGTAACAAACTTACTACTTTTTTCTTCATACTTTTCTCCTTTTAATAAATTATATTTTTGGAACTTAAAACCTAATTTTGAAAGGCTTTCAGATTCCTTCATTATAAAAATCACTCACATATTCAAAAATACCATGGTTAAAAGCTTACTTTTTGTTTAGAGAGGGATTTTTTTACCACGTAATCTTACATCTTTAATTACTCAGGGTATAAAAAGACTACTTAATCTTTGTGTCAGAAGCAACAGAAAACAGTTCCCTAAGGTTATTCAGCTGAATGCTCCTTAATCTGGTTTTTGCCAGACATGAGCTTTCCTCTGCTCCTCCGGCACAATAAGAAAGCAACATTTTATCCTCTGTAAAATAAATTGCACAATAGCAATATCCACATGACTCATCATCCTCAAAAACTAACGGTTCTGAGAAGGTCTTTCCATTGTCATCACTGACTGCAATCACAAAAGGGGTTCTGCCTCCGGTAAAATAACCGGTTTGTTCTCGCCCATTATATTCAGGAATTGGATTCCAAATGGCATAAATTCTCCCAAAATTATCTCTTTTCATGGACAACGGACTGTTCGGTGATGTAAATCTGGAAGGTTGCGAAGCAGTCCAATGATCTCCATTATCCATAGAAAACATCTCATACTGACGTCCCAATTCAGTTCTTGCCCATGCCCAGAGTACTCCATCAGCCAATTCAATCAGACCGGGTTCCTGTAATCCTGCACTATTATAGGAATAATATGGGATAGAGCACTTATCTGATGAATGATTCCATGTATATCCATCATCATCAGAATAGAAAAACACTACTTCCGAGCGACTATCAAAGTATTTGTTGCTGCTGTCCGGAGTGCCATACCATCCTGTTACATGCCTTGCAGCTGGAATAATAATTCTTCCACTGGAAAGTCTGGTAACACGATCATTATTAACAACGAAGAAACCTTCATATGGTGTGCATAGTACTCTTTCACTCCAGGTACGGCCGCCGTCAGAGGAACGTTTCAAAAACATCTGAAGCAGAGTATAAGTTGTTCTTACAAGATAAAACAAGCCGATATCTCCATTGTTCATCTCTACCAGAGAAACTGACATTACATTTACACTGTCTTCATCTTCACAAGTAGTGACAATCTGTTCATGAGCAAATGTGTCTCCACCGTCTGTTGAACGCAAAATCACCAGGTCAGATGTTGCATGATCTGCACTACTATTGCCTTTAAATCTACTGTAAACAAATATTATTTCACCACCAGGAAGCTGCATAAAAGCTCCTTCACTGTTTCTTGGATTATTGTTTTTCATGTCAGGTGGTAAGTCCATAATAATTTTTCCAAATTGTTCTTTTCTCATTTACACTTAACCTTTCACAGCTCCCACCATGATACCTTTTACAAAATATTTTTGTATGAAAGGATATACACACACGATAGGAAGTACTACAATAACAGTAATGGCTGCTTTCACAGTATCTTCACTGGCATCCACAGTTACCCCCATAGCATCTACACCCGATACACCTGAAGAACCTGAGGTATTTAGTCTTTCCAGCATTCGTCTAAGCATATACTGCAGCGTCATCAATTTGGAACTCTGCGAATTGTACATCATGTTATCAAACCATGCATTCCACTGACCTACAAGCTGCCAGAGAGCAACCGTGGCAAGAACCGGCTTTGACAATGGTATAATAATACTTCTGAAAATCTTAAATTGAGAAGCACCGTCAATACTTGCTGATTCTTCCATACTTTTATCAATAGAATAAAAATAATTTCGCACAATAATGCAGTTGAAAATTGAAAAACTTGTCGGCAATACATATACCCAGAAACTGTTTGTCAATCCCAGATTTTTTATATTTATATAAGTAGGGATAATACCTGCATTCATGAACATCGGTATAAGTAAATACGTCTGTATTAAATTTCTAAAAGGCATTTTGGGCCTTGTCAATGCATATGCTGCCAATGAAACAACACATAGATGTATTATGGTACCAACAGCAGTTCTTGCAACAGACATAAAAACTGCGCCGAGTAATCCTTCATTTTCCAGACAGTAATTATATGCATCTAATGTAATCTTCTTCGGAATCAGATTCAGGCTCATATAGGAAATATCCTGAGGTCTGGATAATGATCTTACGATTACATCCCACAAAGGGAAGAGTATAGTAATACAAAACGCAATCATAAATAACGCATTACATGCATCAAAAACTTTACTTGATGTTGATTTTTTAATAAAACTCATTGGTACCTGTTCTTTTTCACGTGCCATTTGCTCTCCCCCCTTACTAAATAACCCTGTATTCTGGATTCGCCTTACGTGCAAACCAGTTACTCAGTAATACAAGTGTCAGACTGACTACATTCTGGAACAAACCAACTGCTGTAGAATAATCAAACTGTGCATCTACCATACCTTTTCTATAAACAAATGTAGAAATAACATCTGCAGTCTGATAGGTAGCATCATTATATAAGTTGAAAATAGGATCAAATCCTACTGTAATAATTGTTCCAATATTCAAAATCAGCATAACACATATCGTAGGCAGCATAGCTGGCAAGGTTACATAAAGAATTTTCTGGAACCGATTCGCGCCATCAATGGAAACTGCTTCATACTGTTCTGTGTCAATTCCTGAAATTACCGCCAGATATACTACAATACTATATCCGGTCTCTTTCCAGAGATTTACAATTAGATAAATCGGAACAAACATATTAGGCTGTGCCATAAAATAAACACTTTTATCTAATATACCCAAATTGACCAGAATCGTATTTACAATACCACTGGAAGGAGAAAGAATCTGGTATGCAAAAGTTCCTACTACTACCCAGGACAAAAAGTGTGGAAGATATGTAACTGTCTGAACCACTTTCTTAAATTTTGTATTCAGAATTTCATTCACAAGAATCGTAAAAATAATGGTTACCGGGAATGTTGTCAGCAACGTTGAGATACCGATAATCAATGTATTTTTCAGGACTCTGTAGAAATTAGGATCTGTAAACAATTTCCGAAAATGTTCCAGACCAACCCATTCACTGCCCATAATACCTCTGGCCATTTTAAAATCTTTAAATGCAATCAAAATTCCCCAAAAAGGCATATAACTGAAAAGGAACACCATAACTACCGCTGGAAGCAGAAACAAATAAAACATACGATGCTTTTTCAGCATTTTGAAAAATTCTGATTTTCTTTCTCTTGTCATATTAAATCACCTACACTTTCTTAAAGAGCATCTACAAAATTCTTAGTAATTAACTGAGGTCTGGTAATAGCCGATCCAACTACCGCACAGAATGCACCGAGTTCAATTACTCTTTTAATCTTTTCAGGAGTATTTATATTTCCTTCAGCAATGATTCTGTTTTTTACTTTTGAATGAATCTCCCTTAATATTTCAAAATCATTAGCTTCGATTTTATCATTCTTACTCTGTTCTGTATAACCAACCATAGTAGTTCCGATAAAATCAAACCCCAGTTTATCCGCATGGACAGCCTCTTCTACGGTTGAACAATCTGCCATCAGAAGTTGATTTGGATATTTATTCTTTATACTGTAGAAAAAATCTTCCAAAGTAACATTTCCCGGACGCAATGCACCTGTCGCATCTACCGCGATTATCTCTGGTGCAGCCTCCATCAATTCATCAACTTCTTTCATCGTTGGAGTAATGTAAACCTTACTTCCTTCATAATTACGCTTAACAATTCCGATGATGGGCAAATCCACATTTGCCTGGATTTCCTTGATATCCTCTTTCGTATTGGCTCTTATTCCCATTGCTCCACCTTCTTTTGCAGCCAATGCCATTCGGCCCATTATAAAAGAAGAATGTAATGGTTCATCTTCCAATGCCTGGCAGGATACAACCAGTTTCCCCTTTAGTGCTTCAACTTTTTCGTTCATCGCACACCTCCTTATTTCTTTTGCACAATGACCATACTGTTTCACTATGGAGATTCTCTTTTAATAGTTTGTCTGACTTAACAAAATAAAAATACAAAACATCAATCAGAATCAGAACGGGAAACTGGGGCGAAATCAGATTTCCCCGATCCAACCGACCAATATTCGGCATAAAGAGAACCTCATCACAATATTCATTAAAAGAATCATCGTGCTTCGTGGTAAGCAGCACTGTTTTTGCACCACGATGATGAGCTTCTTTCAGCCCATACGACACATCTGTCGTATTTCCGCTGATACTAATTCCAAGTACCAAATTATGATTATTCCAGAAGACAGACTGTATTCTCATTCTGTCAGGATCTACAATTGAATCTATATTGACACCGACACGAATAAAACGCAATTCCATTTCAGTTGCTGAAATCCCGGAACTTCCTTTTCCCAGAACATATACCCGTTCAGCATTGTTTATATATTTTGTAATCCTCATAATCTGAACTTTGTCAATCAGACTATACGATTTATTCAAAAACTCCTGATAGATGCCAAAAACCATTGCATGGTCCCCTGTTTCAATGGTTTCATTTTTCATAAACGCCACTTCATACTCGTAAATAAATTCACGATACCCCTTGTAACCACACTTCTTGGTAAAGCGCGATAAAGACGCAGTAGACACATAAAGATGTGCCGCGACAGACTTTATAGAAAAATCCATCTTTTCAGTATTGTTAATAAAAAATTCTGCAATTGCTTTCTCTGTAGACGTAAAACTGTCATATTTGGCTTCAATCGTCTGAATTACTGAGTTATCATAATTTTTCTTCATGTACCCTACTCACCTTTTATACTCCTGTGGCGGCAAAAATGATAAAATGCGCCAAGCATACCCGCATCATTTTTATATTTCGCAAATAATATCCTGGTATTATCTGCAAGAATCGGCAGCAAATATTTCCTGACAGATTTTTCGATTTTATCTTTCAAAAAATCTTCCTGTGCCATAATTCCTCCACCAAGTACTACCACCTGTGGATTGACAACAAAACATATATTTGCAATTCCTTTGCCCAATGCGTCTGTCATCTCATTGATTACCTGACAACATATGGCGTCTCCTTTTTTTGCTTCCTCAAAAATCCGTATGCCAGGCCAGGATTTTACAGGCTCATGTTTTCTTTCTGCAACTTTAAAAGTAAGTGTACTGGCAGATCCAAGTGTCTGAAAATCACCGCCTTCCATATGCATATATCCAACTTCAAATGCACTATTCGTGTACCCATGATAAAGCTCTCCCCCGATGATCATGCTGCCGCCAATACCAGTTCCCACAGTCAGCATAACAGATGTGTCACTTCCTGCAGCTACTCCTGAAACATATTCTGCAAGATTCGCACAATTCACATCATTCTCAACTTCGCAAGGTAATCCAAACGACGATTCCACGGCTTTCTTCAGACAGGTTCCTTTATAATTCGGAATCGTTGGACCCGAATAAACAATTTCTCCACTTTGTGGGTCAACCATACCGGCCGTTGAAATACAAATTCCGCAAACATCGTGTTTACTGACAAACCCTTCTACAATGTCGATAACTGTTTTTAATATGTTATCAGCCTCAGTCACTATGCTATGTTTCTCGATAAAGCACGCATTATCATTGATGAGTCCATACTTTATAGCAGTTCCACCTATATCAAGACACACATACTTTTTCATCATGCATATTCCTCTATTGCTTTACGGATTTTCAATGATGCCTCTTCCACAATTCTTATATCGCTATCAACTAATGCAGCAAGCGGCTTTCTTACACTGCCGATATCTATACCTGAATTTGTTCTAAGTATGGCTTTAATTACTGCATACATATTTCCATGTGCTGAACACATCAGTCCAATAATTTCATTCACTGCATACTGGATACGACGAGCTTCATTCATATTACCTTCTTTAATATGCTGATCCATCTTCAGAAAAAGTTCCGGCATAACACCATAAGTACCACCAATTCCTCCTTCTGCACCAATCACACGTCCGCTTACAAACTGTTCATCAGGACCATTGAAAATGACATAATCTTCTCCACTGGCTTGTTTCATCATTTGAATATCATATACAGGCATTGAAGAATTCTTTACACCTATCACTCTGGGATTTTTCCTCATCTCTGCATAAAGACCAGGTGTCAGAGCAACTCCTGCAAGCTGCGGAATATTGTAGATAATAAAATCCGTATCCGGTGCAGCATTACTGATATCGTTCCAATACTGTGCAATAGCATATTCAGGAAGTTTAAAATAAATCGGAGGAATTGCTGCAATTGCATCTACGCCAATCGATTGGGCATGTCTGGCAAGCTCCATACTGTCTGCTGTATTATTACATGCTACATGAGCTATTACCGTAAACTTACCTCTGGCAACTTTCATTACATTTTCAAGGACAATTTTCCTTTCCTCTACATTTTGATAAATACATTCACCTGAAGATCCGTTTACATATATCCCTTTTACATTTTTCTCCAGAAAGTATTTTGTCAACTCACGTACCCTCTCAGGGCTAACGTTACCCTCGGCATCATAGCATGCATAAAATGCAGGTATAACGCCTTTGTACTTGCTTAAGTTTCTCATAATCTGGCCTCCACTTCCTTATAATTTACCTTACCAATGACCAATGTCATTTTATACAGTAATTTTGAACAGCTACAAAAATAATGTCTACAAACTTTATCCGGACAGTCACTACTTTTTGACATCTGCGGTAATTATAACTTGCGTCAAATTCATTTTCAATAATAGTCAGTAATGTTGGATTTCTTTTCATTTTATTTGTGCATTTTGCACAAATATAAGCCATTTTTAGTATCCAATGCTAAATAACTGGAAATTTTATTTTCATTTTTTTCATTTTTATTCTTCCAATTTCAGGTTTTATGGCTTGCATTATTTTTCGATTATAAAAAATGGCACTTACAAAATCCATGTCACAAATCAAACAGAACATGCACAAAATGATATACTTGTTATTCTTTGAATGAAAATAGACAGACGATACAAAAAGTGATATGCTAAAAGCAGACATTCAATCCTTTCAGAGTAAATATATACTATGCATTAGAATGGAGGTAGATTTCTATTGTATACTGACAGTGCCTACTGGCATAATTCGAGACTTGATTTTAAAGATAAAAAACATCCTCTATTTGTGGGAAGCTGCGGAACCTATCACCTGTTTTCCCGAACCATGCTTCCTACGCATCGTCCTCGTGGTCGGCTCGACTATCAGCTTTTGTACATTGCTTCTGGAAAAGCATACTTTTATTTTAATGGTATAAAAGAAATCGTATCGGCCGGAAATATGGTCCTTTATCGACCAAAGGAGGAGCAACGTTATTATTATTATGGCAAAGATCATACAGAAGTATATTGGGTTCACTTTACGGGAGCAAATGTTAAAAATATTCTTCGAAAATATGGAATATCAGATCAGACACATGTAATTCATACAGGAACTTCTCTGGATTATAAGAGAATCTATCAGCAAATGATACAGGAATTGAAACTCTGCAAACTACACTATGAGGAATTACTTGTTCATTATCTGGAACTTATGTTCATCATGATTAGTCGTTTACAGGAAAAGAAACCAAGGAGTAAAAGTGCCTTTTTAATGAATGAAATGGACAAAGCCGTTACTTTTTTTCATAGCAATTACAACCATGCCATCAATATTGAAGAATACGCCGGTAAACATGGCATGAGTGTAAACTGGTTTATTCAGAATTTCAAAGAATATACCGGATCTACGCCAACACAGTATATTCTCTCGCTTCGTATTTCTAATGCACAAAATCTGCTTGAATTTACATCTTACAATGTAACAGAAATAGCTGATATTGTCGGGTATGACAATCCTCTATATTTCAGCCGTTTATTCAAAAAGCAATGCGGGGTATCCCCTTCTGAATTTCGAAAACAACTGACATCTGACGGGAAACCGACATTTGTTCAAAAAGAACAGCCTCATTCCTTACTATCCTGACAGAGTTTTTCTTATGCCAGTATTTCCCTCCGCACACTCCCATCCTCCCCAATGACATGCTGTGCATTGCCCGTGGAGGGCGTCAGAGAGGTGCGGTGCAGCTGCCGGTAAGCCCTGGGACTGCATCCGTAGTATTTTTCGAATGTATGTCCAAAATGCTGCCGGCTGTTATATCCGCAGGCAAATCCGATGTCTGTTACATTCGCAGTACTGTTGGTAAGCAGAAATGCCGCCTGTTCCAGTCGTTTTTTATTGATGTAATCAGTTACGGTAGTATCCAGTCTGCTTCGAAATAAGGACTGCAGATAAGATTTATTTACACCTGCGAACGCTGCAATATCCGGGACGCGGATATCTTCCGTTATATGTTCATCAATATACCTGCATGCATTTTTCAGATAGGTAAGACCCGCGGTTGAGCCGTCTGTCCGGATACATTTTGACAGTTCAATCAGAAAAATTCCAGATTTAAAAGCGAACAGGGCTGGTCAGGTGTCACTGAAAGGCGATGGCTCACCTGTGAGTCCAGAAAAATAAATTCCCGCTGTGCCAGCTGAACAGAACTGTCTTTCAGAAATACCGTGCAGGTCCCCTTCGTCACATACATAATTTCAAGTCCTCTATGACTGTGAAAATCCATATAAAATTCGGATAGCCTGAGTGCATAGAAAGCAGATACAAAAGGATAACAGCGATTTGAAGTCATGATATGCATAAATTGCATTTATCGGTGCGGGCAGCCTTGTATTTGCCCGGACACTTTTTACAGATATCCTGTCTGTACCGGAATTCCATGATATCGAAATTGCTTTCACAGATATCAATCCGGAGAATCTGGAGCGGACCCGCCAGCTGTGCCAAAGGGATCTGGACGCCAACGGAATTCCCATCACGATTCATGCCACAACCGACAGAAGGGAAGCATTCCGCAACGCCAGATATATTATCAACTGTGTGCGTATCGGCGGACTGGAAGGATTTGAGACAGACATTGAAATCCCATTAAAATACGGAGTAGACCAGTGCGTGGGGGACACCTTATGTACCGGAGGCATCATGTATGGTCAGAGAGTCATTGCTGCTTTACTGGATTTTTGCAAAGATATCCGGGAAGTGGCAGAGCCGGGTGCCATCATGCTGAATTATTCTAATCCAAATGCCATGGCTACCTGGGCATGCAACAAATACGGCGGGGTAAGAACAATCGGGCTGTGCCATGGAGAAATCCACGGAGAAATGCAGATTGCTGAAGTTTTGGGCATCCCAAGAGAGGAACTGGATATTACCTGTGCAGGAATCAATCACCAGACATGGTATATATCAGTAAAACATCACGGAAAAGAGATGCTGGATCAGATTCTTCCCGGATTTGAAGCACATGAAAAATTCAGAGAGGAAGAAAAAGTCCGAATCGATATCTTAAAACGTTTTGGCTACTATTCCACCGAGTCCAATGGGCATCTCTCCGAATATGTAGCCTGGTATCGCAAACGTCCGGAAGAAATTAAAGACTGGATCAATCTGGATAGCTGGATCAATGGGGAGACAGGCGGTTACCTTCGTGTGACAAGAGAATCCAGAAACTGGTTCGATACGGATTTCCCACAAATACTTGCAGAACCTCCCAAAAAACTGGACGGTTCAGAAAGGGGCAAAGAACACTGTTCTTATATTATAGAATCCCTGGAAACCGGAAGAAAATATCGCGGACATTTTAACGTGATGAATGAAGGCTGTATTACCAATCTTCCATCTGAGTCCGTTGTTGAAGTTCCCTGATACGTGGACGGTAACGGTATCAGCGTTCCCAAAGTTGGAGAACTGCCTCTGGGCTGTGCTGCCGTATGTTCTCAGTCCATCTGGGTACAGAAACTGGCTGTTGAAGCTGCCGTATCCGGTGACGTTAATCTTCTGAAACAGGCCGCTCTGATGGATCCGCTGACAGGCGCAGTCTGCAATCCACCGGAAATCTGGCAGATGATTGATGAAATGCTGGTGGCTCAGGAACAATGGCTTCCTCAATACAAAGAAGCAATCGCTCAGGCCAAAGAAAACCTGAAACGTCCTGATTTACTTCCGGTAAAAGAAGGCTATCGGGGTGCAGTCAGATTGAAAGAAAAGACAGTGGCAGAAGTTGCCGCCGAGAAAGAAGATAGAAAAATTACTGTGTAAACCCTGGACAGGGGACGGTTCTGTGTCCGTCTTCTGTCTCTTTCTGCTGCACAAGATTCATCAGGAATTCCTGAACTTTTTCCCTGTATTCCTCTGTCCGTTTACCCAGCAGCACAAATACATGCCACTCCCCGTCCGCCTTCCAGCACCGGGGAGGAGTTTTCAGGTATTCTGCAATTTTGTCCGCATTGTCCGGAGAAACCATCAGATCTTTGGTTCCATGGATGACCATCATCGGTATTTCGGCATAACAAAGACTGTTTGCGGCATTACTATAATAATCAACGTTTTCCTCTGTCAGACCGGTGCCGTGCCGAATCAAATACTTCTTGCCGGCAAACTGCTGCATATCAATATAGCTGCTGTCCACGATCAGACCTTCTACATGCAGTTCAGAAAGTGAAAACAACTCATGAACCTGCACCGAACCATTTTCCATAAATTCATCAATACCCGAAAGAAAATTTACAGCAGCACCTCCCAGTGACAATCCATGCACCACGATATGCTTTGGATCATAATCTTCATTAAGTTTACAGATCCAGTCGTATATATCCATGCTCTCCAGACATCCAAGTGCCAATTTTCCCTTGCTCTTCCCAAAACCGCGCTGATCAGGTGCCATAATATTATAACCCAGTTCATAATAAATGTACCCGATTTTATCAGCAATCACACCGCCGTTGAGCTGATTGGGATGCAGAAGTACAGCCCATTTGTCAGAATCAGTCGTTTGCCTGTATATCCTTCCGTAAAGCTTCGCAGCGTATTTTTCTCCTGCAAACTCTTCGGCAAGCTGCGCATTCATATAGACATCTTCCGGCTCTACCGGAAGCTCATTTTCAGATTTACCATATAATGCTTTAATTCCGCTAAAAAAAGATGCAACACCCACTGCTTCATTTTCCTTTCCTGATACTTCCTGCTCCTTAACAGACATAGGATTCCTGTTTTTTCTTTTGCGTTCACCATGCTTCTGATGCCGATCCAAAGGCATCTCCGTTTCGTTTTTTTCCAGTTCTCCTTTCTCAACTGCCGCCTCCAGTGCATCATTTAACGCATTGAGAATTCCCATCGAAGAAAAGGTTGCCCCGGACACCGCATCCACATGCAAAGACTGCGCATCTATTACATCATCAATGATTTCTCTGGAACGTTCGAAATAGGAAGGAGTATCATTTTCCTCTAAAATCTCTATAGCAGTAACTGCTCCATTCTCAACTGTTACAGAAACTGTAATCGTATCCTTATATCCCTCCGCAGAACCTTCATAAACTCCATCCCGCAAGACTGCCCCGGAAAATGCAGCAGAATCATTCACCTCATCTCTAACTGTATCCAGACGTTCCTCTGATTCTGCCGGTTTTAAAAACAAACGATTCGGCAGCTGAATTCCCACATCGACAACATGAATCATAATAAGCATCAGGAAACAGACAGTCAAAACACGGTGAGCCCGCATCCATTGTTTCTTTAAGACTCTGCGCAACAGATAAGTTACACCAAGCAAAACAGAAATAATAAAACAGGCGGTTCCCCAATTCAGAGAGAACAGTACAGTTCCTATATGAACGTCCGATATCTTTGTATCTGCGAAATCACCTGCCAGCAATCCATGGACCAATCCTGTCAGGACTAATGCAGTTCCGAAAGGAATATGAATTTTGTGAAAAAAACGATTACATTTTGCAGATTTACTGACCCGGGCGACATATTTGAACGAGGTAATAATTGCAAATACAACTGTAATCCATGCAAAACCCAAACTAAAAATCATACAATTTCTCCCATATGTGTCTTCTGCTTAACCTGTCAGATTTTCTTCAATAATATCCTGCCCCTCAACTGCAGAATCTTTTCCTCAATCCGTCGTATAGTCTCCAGAAACACCTCGTCCGACTGTCCTGTAGGGTCATCAAGGCCCCAGTCCTCTCTCCATTTACAGGGCAAAAACGGGCACTGCACATTACATCCCATGGTAACAATACCATCTACCGGAGGCAATACTTCCAGCAGTTTACTATGCTGCCCCTCGGCTTCCATATCAATGCCATACAATTTTTTCATAAGACGCACAGCATCCTGATTGATGCGGTCTTTCTGTTCAGTCCCGGCAGAATAACTCTCAAATGCATCCGCCGCCAAATGCCTCCCCAGTGCCTCCGCAATCTGGCTGCGGCAGGAATTGTGGACGCAGATAAATGCAACCTTCGACTTATCCATATTGTCTCTCCTCGTATTCGCTCAATATCCCAGCTTATGAAGAAGGTTCTCCACCTCAGAAGCTTTCAAAACCTTTCCCATGGAAACAACTTTCTCATTGACCACGATAGCCGGCATACTCATTACACCGTATCCCATTATTTTTTCCATATCAGTGATATATTCCACCTCAACAGAAAGTCCCAGTGTCTTGACTGCGGTTTTCGCATTTTCAAACTGCTCATGGCAGGATTTGCATTCTGCACCCAGAACTTTTATACTGTTTAAATTTCCAGTCTCTTCACTGCTGCAGCAACAGGTATTCATTCCCTTCTTTACATCAGTACCGCAGCAACATCCTGTATTTTCTTCTTTTTTCTTACCAAAATTAAACAAACCCATAATACTATCCTCCTGATTTTTTTCATAAACATATTATATCAGAAAAAAATGAAACACATTAAACAGATAACCAACTATAACAATTCCAATCGTACATACCGCAACAAATACTCCCAACAGTTTCGGTTTTACCGCCTTGCGCAGCATAATCATGGAAGGCAGACTCAAGGTGGTAACTGCCATCATAAAGCTTAAAATCGTTCCGAGCAGTGCGCCTTTGGCCAACAGTGCTTCCGCAACAGGTATTGTTCCAAATATATCTGCATACATGGGAATACCTACCAGTACAGCCAGCACCACCCCAAAGGGATTGTCACTTCCAAGAATGTTCTGAATCCATGTTTCAGGAATCCAGTTATGAATGACAGCACCGATTCCGACTCCGATGAGAATATACGGAAATACTTTTTTGAATGTTCCCACAACCTGCTCCCTGGCATAAACCAGTCGATCTTTTACCGTTAAGTCAGGGGCGTCAATATCAATACTTCCCTTTGCCTTGCGTATAAATTCTTCCACATAGTTTTCCATATGCAATTTTTCAATAATCGTACCGCACACAACAGCAATAATCAGACCGACGATCACATAGACGATTGCCACTTTCACCCCGAAAATACTCATCAGCAGAACAAGACTTCCCAAGTCCACCATAGGGGAAGAAATCAGGAATGAAAAAGTCACTCCCAGAGGCAGACCTGCACTGGTAAATCCGATAAACAGTGGAATCGACGAGCAGGAACAAAATGGTGTTACCGTCCCCAACAGTGCTGCAATCATATTTGCCCAAATCCCATGGAACCGTCCCAAAATTCGTTTACTGCGCTCCGGCGGAAAAAAGCTTTGAATATATGAAATCAGAAAAATCAGAAAACAAAGCAGTACCGTGATTTTAATGACATCATAGAGAAAAAAATGAATGCTTCCTCCCCAACGCGATGTTGTGTCCAGCCCCAGAGCCGACAGGCCATTACCAATGACTGCATGCAGCCATTTCATACCAAGCACCTGATCCTGGATAAAAAGCCAGACAGATCGCAAGGATTCCATAAAACCATCTCCTTTCAAATTGATACATTCAAAACATTCAATGTGTTGTTCCAACAAAAAGCCATCTTTCCCGATGGCTTATCATCATTCACCACAGAAATTTTCATCCTGTTCATTAGCATTATCCGAAGTAACAAAATGTGTCAATATCTTCTGTGCGCGTTTGGCACCTTCCGGATTGATGGAATAATGTACCCATTTTCCTTCTTTGCGGCCCTGCACAATATCGGCATCACACAACAATTTCATATGGTGCGAAAGAGTGGGCTGTGTAATATGCAGTTCATCCAGCAATTTACAGGCACACTTTTCCCCCGTCCTAAGCTGCTCTAAAATTTTCAGACGGTTTTCATCACAAAATGCCTTAAACACTTTTACGGTATCATTATATGCAGATGACATTGCTCTCACCTCACATTGATGTTTATTTATGTATCTATATTATAGATAATACATTGATGTTTGTCAATAGGACAAGAGACAGTTCTCTGCCCTTTCTGTTTTAATCCCGGACAGAGAACTGTCCCCTGTCCGTAGTCAATAACTTCTTATAACTTAAATCCATTCCCACAGCTTCCAGCGGTGCCGTTATCAGAATCGACAATACCGCCACCGAGAGCACGATATTTCCGCAGGATAACCCCATAGCCAGCGGCACGGAACCATAAGAATGATAACAAGTGCCATCTGCCGCAAGTCTGCGGATATACCCAGAATAGAATCGTCCAGTAAATCAAAGACATATGGCCCCAACAAGATTCCGGTAATCAGCATACCAATAATACGAGGCAGCCGTATTTTCTGACAAATTGCCGCAAATCCAAGCCCGACAAGAAATACAAGTGCAAGTGAGGTTAACATGTCATTTTCCTCCATACAGGGTAAAGCTTCCCGTTTTTTTGGCTGATAAAGTGTAAGATTACAAACCTGTCGCTCATTATATACCTCTTTTCACCAGTATTCCATACCTTTTTTAATCATGTAATCAGAATTGTTAAAAAGCCGGGCACATGGAAATAAACTCCTTGCACCCGGCTCCTTTCTTGCTATCAATCATTGTAGTGCACTCAAATCAAGCCGATAAATAAAATCACCTTCCACCGCCTGCCTCTTTAACATTCCGGCAAGATAAACCGGGCAATAAAATATCTGGTCTTTCACCTGAATATTTTCATTACAAAAAACAATCGCCTGTTTGATATCATATAATTGATGGTTTATCACATGGTCAAGGGCTCGATGTCTCGAATAATCTTTGCCGGATTTCACTTCAATGGGAATCACATCACCCTTATACTCAATTACAAAATCCAATTCACCTTGTTTCTTGCTATTAAAATAATACAGTTCAAACCCATGTGCATGTAACTCCTGTGCAACTGCGTTTTCATAAACGGATCCAAAATTAATATCCTTTTCTTTACTTAATATTTTAATCTGCAAACCATCCGCATACATCGATGCAAGCAATCCTACGTCTGCCAAAAACAGCTTAAATAAATTTGTAGACTTTGACAACAATAATGGAATCTCCGGTTCCTGTACACAAAATACCGGAAGGGCAACTCCAGCTTCTTTCAGCCAGATAAAGCTATTTTCATATCTGGAAAACTTAAAATTTTCATTCAGCTTTTTCAATATAAATCGCTTATTTTTACTATTCAATTCACTCGGTATCAGATTGAAAATATCCTCCAGATATAACTTTTCTTCAGGATCATATTTGGCAATATCCTTCTTATACAATTGTACAATTCCCTGCTGTACGCGCAATACTTCATTAAGGTTATTCGTATCAATATACCTCTGCACAACAGCCGGCATTCCACCCACAATCAAATATAACCGGAATAAATCCATCATTTTTTCATGAATCAACAGATCGATAGAAATACGTTTTTCGAAACAGTCTTTCAGTTTTTCCAAAATCTGTTCTGACACTCTGTTTGCCCTGCAAAATTCAAAAAAATCCATGGGAAACATTTCATAGATTACCATATAACCTACCGGAACAGAACGAATATCCTTTAGTTCCACTCCAAGCAATGAGCCACTGAGTATATAACGGTAACTTCCTTCATCCACCAGAAATTTAATCGCAGTAACAATCTCTTTACATTCCTGCACTTCATCAAAGAAAATCAAAGTCTTTCCCTTTTCCATTGGAATATTCGTCAGTGCCGTAATTCGAAGTAAAATATCCTCGCTGTTCCTGGCATTCTCAAATAACTGTACTGCCTGTGGACTTTCTATAAAATTAATTTCAATCACATACTCATAATTCTCTTTCGCATATTCACGGATACAATAAGTTTTCCCAACCTGCCTTGCCCCGATAACCATAAGTGCCGCTTTTTCTTCTTTCCTGAAAAAATCTTCTATTTTCTTTTTCATTACTCTGTACAGCATACTTAGGACCTCCCTGCTTTTCTCTTATCCTCCTATATAGTATGCCACCATTTGTCCGTTTTTCCAAGTATTTTTTTAATATTTTGTCCGTTTTTCCATTAAATTTTTTATGAATTTGTCTGTTTTTCCAATATTTTTTATTTTAAAAGAAGATAAAGCCTCCGGCGTATTGCAGAGGCTTACTTGAATTAAATCATACCTTCTTTGATCACATCATGATCTCTCAAAACTTTTTCTATCACTGTCCCTTTAACCAAACGAAGCAACGGTTTCTTTAATGCATTCAATGGTCCGGGCAGCTGGATTTCCAGAGGAGATTTTCCGTCCATCAGCTTGACGGTGCTGTCCAGTAATTCACGGATATCATAGACACTTCCCCATACTTCCGGAACACCTCTATCCACACCAAGCAGACCGTACACTGCTTCCATAGCAGTTCTTACTGAGTATTCAGTTGTGAAAACAGTATCCCTCGGAGTATCAGCAAACTGTCCCAGGAATGCAAAGTTTACGCATCCATCTGGGATTACATCCGGGCGGTCTCCTTTGGTTCTCGGCATGAAGAACGCAGTAATATACGGCATCATCGTAGGTACACAGACCGCACTCTTCTCTGCCAGTTCCTCAATCTGCTCTACCGGAACTCCCAGATGATACAGCCATTCTTCTGTAATTTCTTTTCCGGTACATTCTTTCATCGGTTTTTTCACGTAATCACCGGGAACATCGGTAAATAATCCATAAACCCAGACACAAACCTTATCCCGATCCTGCTCCTTGAACTGCCCCTGTCTGTTGATAGTCCAGCTTAACAGCCATTTGGAATCCTGACAGCTTACAATACCTCCGGTCACCACATTTCCGCTCTTCGGATCACGTTTGCAGATATTGGTAATATAAGGAATAATTTTGTCATCCAGTGTCGTAATAGTTGCAGATTCCCAGTTTGTTTTGGAAATATCAGAACAGAATTTTTCCGGATGTCCGAAAGAAGGGTCCTGTTTTGCAATATTTTTCCACAGATTCCAGCAGCCGCTTGTCCGAACCTCTGCATCCCCGTTCGGGGCATGATTCTGGTCTCCGTAAATCGTTCCTTCGGTACAGCTTCCGTTTGTCACAAAGACAAGATCATTTTCTGTCAGAAGGATGCCTTTTTCTATTCCTTTCACTTTACACTCAATTGCTGTAGCCACTTTCCTGTTATCTTTACATTCAAAAATCACATTAGTCACTTCTGTGTTGAACTGGAAGTCTACCCCTGCAGCCTCCAGATATTTCTGCATCGGAAGAATCAGAGATTCGTACTGATTATATTTTGTAAATTTCAGAGCACTGAAATCCGGAAGTCCTGCAATGTGATGAATAAATCTCTGGAAATACAGCTTCATTTCCAACGCACTGTGCCAGTTTTCGAAAGCAAACATGGTTCTCCAGTATAGCCAGAATGTAGACTGAAATACCTCATCATCAAAAACATCTTCGATGGTCTTATCATACAGATCCTCATCTTTTGTCATAAAGAGCTTCATGATTTCCATACAGCCTTTCTGGCTCAGATTGAATCTTCCGTCTGTATGTGCATCCTCTCCCCGGTTCACAGTTGCCCTGCACAGAGAATAATTCGGGTCATGTTTATTCAGCCAGTAGAACTCATCCAGAACCGAAGCTCCCGGTGTCTCCAGGGACGGAATACTTCTAAACAAATCCCAGAGACATTCGAAATGATTTTCCATTTCACGACCACCGCGCATCACATACCCTCTGGATGGATCAAAAATTCCATCACAGGCACCGCCTGCAATATCCATAGCTTCCAGAATATGAATATGAGAGCCAGTCATCTGACCGTCACGTACAAGGAAACAGGCTGCTGCCAGAGAGGCAAGACCACTTCCTACAATATACGCATTCTTCTCATCCACACCCTCCGGCTTCTTGGGCCGTGCAAAAGCTTCATAATTTCCCTTACTATAATAAATACCTTTGCTGTTCTTCTCATACTTCCCACGCTCAGTATTGCGGTACCCATTATTCTGAACAGGTGCTTTTTTCACTTCACTTTTTTCATTATTCTTAGCCTTCTGAGCCACAATCGCTGCTGCACCTGCACCTATTGCAAGAGCTGCTGCCACACCAAGTTTGTTAGATTTCTTTGCCATAACCAAAACCGCCTTTCTGCTATTCAAAAATAAAGGAATATGTTTCTTTGTATGCACACATATTATCCCCACAGAAACGGGATTTCAATTTACAAAAATAGACCAATGATAAAAAACTTATCATTGATCCACTTTTGATAAAATATCATTTTGAAAAATTTTGTATAGAATTTGTTATGTTCCCTTTGAGTGCAGTGCTCATTTTTTCCACGATCACATGGTAGTCTGCTTTCATTCCCTGTTTGATCCAGTCCAGCATGATTCCTACGAATCCGTATTTGTAGAATTCTGCTATAAATGTTTTGTCTTCCTGGGTGATGTTTTCTCCCATGGATTTTTCTTCCACCACCCCCATGATCAACTGGTATGTGAGTCTGTACAGATAGTTTTCAATTTGTTCCCGGCTGACGGAGTGGTATACGTTCATAATGAATGGTTTGTTTTCCAAAACAGCTTCAAAAATTTGTTCCAGACCTTCCTGCCAGCTGTCGTATGTCTTTTTCCCCTGCAGGGCACGGGAAGCATCTTCCATGCAGGCCCACTCAACCAGATCGTAGATGTCTTTAAAGTGATAGTAAAATGCCATGCGGCTGATTCCGCAGTCTTCTGTCAGGTCATTGATTGTGATTTTGTCCAGAGGTTTTTGAAGCAGCAGCTTTTTTAAGGAAGCCTCCAGGGCATTTTTTGTCATATTGGCCATATTCCATCTCCACTCCGTTTCACATTTCCCGCGTCAAATCCTTCACCCATCCGTATTTCTTATAATGGAACATCACCCAGGGAATTTTTCCCACCTCATCCAAACAGGTGCAGGCATATACCACCAGAACCGGCCAGTGGAATAAAAATGTACCGGCAGCTGCCAGTGGAATCGCAATTCCCCACATGCACACAGCCAGGCTGTACATATCAAACATCGTGTCTCCGCCAGCAGCAAATATACCATTGATGACGATGGTATTGACCGCACGGCCGATCATATAAATTGCCATAATGATCATCATTCCCACAAGATACTGTGATGCTTTGTCCGTAAGTTTTACAAACCGCAGCACAAGAGGGGTCACCAGAAGCATGACTCCCGTGGACAGGAGACCGCACAGAAACGCCAGTTTTACCAGGCGGTCTCCGTATAACTTACCGCGTTCCAGATTCCCCGAACCCAGCTCATTTCCAATCAGAATACCGCCGCCGCTGCTGATTCCATTGCACAGACAGCAGATCAGATCGCGCACGACGGAAGCCACAGAATTAGAAGCTGCAGCATCCGTTCCCATATGTCCCATAAATGCCGTATAGGAGGTAAATCCCACACCCCAGAATAGACTGGCACCTAACAGGGGAAAGGCACACTTACAGAAATCTGATATCAACAATTTGTTACGTTTGAAGAACCGCCCCCAGTCCGGATGTATGTAACCTTCTCTTCCAGAACAGATGATACACCAGACCAGTTCCACCACTCTGGCGATCAGCGTAGCCAGCGCCGCTCCCTGCACTTCCATGGCCGGAAGTCCAAACAGTCCGAAAATAAACACTGCATTCAATATAATATTGATGATCACCGCCCCAGAGCTGATCTTTGCTGTCTGTGCTGCATGCTCACTGACCTTCATAATTGCCAGATAACACTGGGAAATTCCGGTAAGAAGATAAGACCAGCCGGCAACTTTCAAATATCGGATTCCGATATCAATCAATACTTCTTCATTGGTAAATACCAGCATCAGATACCGTGGAAAAAATACACAGCCCACGAAGAACAACAATGAAACCACACCACAGTACCGGAGACAAATACAGAAAATATCATTGACCGTCCTGTGATCACCTTTCCCCCAGTATTGAGCTCCCAGAATACCAGCTGCCGCCACAAACGCCATCAAAATCATATTTTGAATGAACTGTATCTGGGTTGCCAGAGAAACAGCCGCCATAGAATTCTGGGCAACACTTCCCAGCATAACTGCGTCCGCCGCAGCCACGGAGGCCAACATCAGACTTTGTAACGCAATGGGAGCAGTAAGCTGAAGCAGCTTTTTGCAGAAAATCTTGTCTGAAAATAAACTTTCCTTCATAATACGAAAACCTTTCTTTATAAACTCAAATATTTCTCTGTCATCATTTTACCAATAATTCCGGGAATCAGCAAATAATTTTTCATACTCGTTTTCTTTCATAAATTCTATTGTTATTTTCCTGCATTTCCAGTAGAATGGTTGCAGAAATACATCAAATTTCAGGAGGATTATTATGGATTACCAGATGCTTGTTCTGGATCTGGACGGAACTCTGACCAATTCCAGAAAAGAAATTACCGAGCCCACACGAAAGGCTCTGATTGAAATACAGGAAGCAGGAAAAAAAGTGGTACTTGCCAGCGGACGTCCGATCAATGGCGTTCGTCCCCTTGCCAAAAAGCTGGAGCTGGAACGTTTTGGAGGCTATATGCTTTCCTTTAATGGTGCGCGGATCACCCAGTGCTCCACTGGCAATATTGTTTACAATCGGGCACTTCCTCCGGAGGTGATTGGATCTATGTTCGAATTTGCCCGCAGCTATCCGGGTGTGGATGTGGTTACGTATGACGATGATCACATTATTTCCGGACTCGGACCTAATAAGTATGTAAAAATAGAATCTGGCATCAACAGCATGCCTATTATTCAGCCATCTGATTTTGTATCTTATGTGGATTTCCCGATCAACAAACTTTTGATTCCCGGTGAACCACCCGTTCTGGAGGAAATGATTCCGATACTCAAAGAGAAATACCACTCTCTATTGAATATTTATCGCTCCGAGCCGTATTTCCTGGAAATCATGCCGCAGAATGTTGACAAAGCAGATTCCCTTCAGAAACTGTTGAACAGCATCGGACTTACCGCAGATTCCATGATTTGCTGCGGTGACGGTTACAATGATATTTCCATGATTGAATACGCAGGTCTCGGTGTGGCCATGGAAAATGCACAGCCAATCGTCAAAGACACTGCTGATTTTATCACCAGATCAAATGATGATGATGGTATCCTATATGTGATTGATCAGTTTTTACGATAAATATACTTCCATCGAGGATTCTTTTATTATGGAACAAACAACGAAATTTGAATGGAAATCTTTTTTCCGGGCAGTGTTTACGCTTGCTCTGCCCATCGCTCTCCAGAATCTGTTGTCCACCACTGCAAGTATGGTGGACACCATTATGATTGGAAGTCAGGGAGAACTGGCTGTTGCCGCAGTGGGAATCTGCTCTCAGATTACCTGCCTGTTCTTCTCCAGTTACTTCGGCTTTGCCGGAGGGGCCCTGCTTTTCTTTGTACAGTATTGGGGTGCAAAAGACATAAAAGGCATCAACCGAGCCTTTGGCATCTCCCTTCTATGTATGCTGGTTATAGCTTTATTATTCGGCGGTGCTGCCATTACCAGTCCCGCACTGCTCCTGCGCATATATACCGATAAAAGCAATATCATACAGATCGGGATACCCTATATCCGTATTGTAGGATTTTACTATCCAATTACCGTACTGGTTCTGATCATGAACTTTCTGCTCCGTTCCACTGAACGGGTGAAAGCACCGCTGGTCTGCTCCATTGTCGGTCTTGTTGTAAATTTCTGTCTGAACTGGACGTTAATTTATGGACGTTTCGGACTTCCTGCCATGGGGGCCGCGGGAGCCGCTGTGGGTACACTGGCTTCCAGTATGGTCAACTTTATTCTTCTTTTAATTCTTCTTCTGAGGGATCAGGAGACTGTTCGTCTTCGCCTGAAAGATATGTTTGGCTGGGGAGATATGTTCATCGCCACTTACCTGAAAAAATGTCTGCCAATCATCTGTAATGAATTATTCTATGGCATTGGACAGATGCTGATTAATATTGTTATTGGACGTCAGTCCGAATCTGCCATTGCCGCCATGGCGGCTTTCCGTGTACTGGAAGGATTCGTATTTGCCTTCTTCGGAGGTCTGGCAGATGCCAGCTCTGTTGTAGTAGGTAAAGAAATCGGAGCCGGCAATCACATGAAAGGTTACCAGAGTATGAAAGCCTTCTCCATCCTCTGTCCGCTGATTACTTTCATCATCTGTGGTATTGGTTTGATTTTCAATCGTCCGCTGTTGTCTTTGTTTGGACTGGGAGAGGAAGCATTATTCTATGGTAAATATATGATTGCCATCTATCTGGCAGCAGGAACGGTGCGAACCTGTAATTACATCATGAACGGCTGTTATCGTGCCGGAGGGGAAGCTGTCTTCGGAACTGTTCTGGAAGTCAGCTGCCTGTTCCTGATCAGCGTACCTGCCACATGGATCGCAGGTATGATATTAAAACTGCCATTCCTGGCTGTTTTTGCTTTCCTTTATACAGACGAACTGATTCGCCTTGTTTTTGAGCTTCGCTATACTATCAGCGGTAAATGGGTCAAGCCGGTAACAGAAGAAGGAAAGGCTGCGCTGGAAGATTTTCACAGGCAGCTTCTATGAGTCTCATCTGTTTATTGTGAAATTTGTAAAGATTATGACCTATGGATACCAGAAATATCTCTAATCGCACAGAATCCAGACCTCTTCTTACAATTCTCTCAGGGATGCATACCCTGGGTTCATAAAACCGAATAAGATTGTCTTTAGCATGTTGACACGATTATATCCTGGCCTGCCAAGTTTAAATATCGGTTCAGGCTTCAGATATTTTTCTATTTCAATCTCCTCCATGATTTTGTCAAATGCTAATACCGGATCACAGATATCAAGAAAATCTGTAATAAAGTGATAATCTTCCCTGTTTTGGACTATAATATTTATCGATATTATTCATAGCAGGATTATTATACCAAACAAAGAAGAACGCTTCCAGGTATTATGCCTAAAAGCGTTCTTTTTTTCATAGGACTTTTTTCACAGCCCCATTTTTTCTGCATGTTATTCAAACTTACTGACGATGATCGGTTTGCCCAAGCTGTTTACGGACGGCAAATCCACAGGATGCGCATGAGCTATTATAAAACAATATTTATATAATTTCTGGCTTAAATGTTTCTTTTTCACAAACTGCATAAACACTTTTATTCATTTTCTTTTCAAAATGATGCATCAGATTTATATTTGAATCCCATTTTTCTTGAGGATAAAAGCCATATCTTTTTTTTACATCTGCCATTCTTTCCTCGATATCAAGAACACCTTCTGCGCCTGCAAGACTATCGCACAACTGAATTAACCTATCGTACTCATCATAGATGGTATTAGCCAGTTCAGTTTTTATAAGATCCAATTCTTCTTCAGAAACATCAAATTTCCCAATGTATTCATCAACTCTATGATTATTAAAAGAATGGGTCAGACATATTTTAGCCACTTCATCGTATCCCATTTTCATCATATATGAATAACCATCTGAAACATGTCCCAAATGTCTTACACCGAATTTTCTGCCTATATCATGCAACAATCCTAAAACATATGCTTTATCAGAATTCAAATCTCCACAAGCCTCTGCTATTCTTTCAGCACAATGAGCTGCTGTCTTACAATGATTTCCCCATGGACCAGGATTGAATATTAATCCATCTTGTAGTAATTCTTCTGCTTCTTTTCTTAATGGAATCATTATCTTCTTGCCATCCTTACAAATTTCAATCTCCCGTTCGTTCGTACACACCAACAATGATATGAAGCTTATTCTCTCTCAGGCTGTTCATCAAATCTTCTGTCGCCAAAATAGTATTCTGCATCGCGGTCATTAATTTCTCTGTAAACTTTACATGGAGCACCAAATGCAACCACATTTGCCGGAATATCCTTGGTTACAACAGAACCAGCACCGATAACAGAGTTTTCTCCTATGGTAACACCTGGAAGTACAATAACATTTCCGCCAATCCATACGTTGTCACCAATTGTGATGGGAAAAGAATACATTCCATCCATGCGATGTGCCGGATGAATGGGATGCCCGGTGGTACACAAAGTAACATTGGGGCCAATCAGAACGTTCTTTCCTATCGTAATTTTCCAATCGTCAATCAGAGTCAGATTCATATTGGCATAAGTTCCAGAGCCGATCCTAACATATTTACCAACCGCAGCAGTAAGCGGAGAGTTCAGCCAGACATTCTCCCCTACTTCACCAAAAATATCATGAAGCAGAGCTTCACGTTCTGCCATAGCTTCGGTGGGCATCTCGTTAAATTTCTTCACCAGGGCTTTACACTTTGCCTGCAAAGCCAGGTTTTCCTCGTCATCTCCCCAGATATAACCTTGTTTCATTCTCTCTTGTTCCGTCATTTTTTTATTCCTCCTAACTTATTTTATACTTTTCCATGCAAATTTGAAGTTACAAATCATTTTTCTTGCATTGCTTTATAACAAAACACTACACCGAATATAAACAGAGCAATACAAACGATAAACGATATAATCAAATCTAGTCCCAACAAACTACCTATAATACCAGTAATTACACTAAGAAAATTTGTTAGTTGGAACAGAAAGACTGTACTGGCAGACTTAAACCCAGGAACATATCAGATACACAATCGTTCCCACAAATCCTGACCCAAAAATAATTGCAATGGGATTCACCTTGAACTTCCGTAAAAGTACCAGACACGCCACAAAAATCACACCCTCTACTGCCCGAAAATCAGATAGCACAAGTTCTGAAAGGGATGCATGAAAAAGTGCCAGTAGAAGAAGAGAAAGTCCGGCTGACGCAATCATTGCCACAATTGCCGGACGAAGCCCGGTGAGTACTCCCTGCACCGTACTTAAGTTACGATATTTCATATAAAGCCAGGACAAGGCAAGGACAATGATGAGAGACGGAAGAATGCATCCAAAGGTACATGCGACAGCTCCCGGGAGCCCCGCAATCTGCTGACCTACAAAGGTAGCACTGTTTACTGCAATTGGTCCCGGTGTCATTTCTGCAATCGTGATCAGGTCAGCAAACTGGCTCATCTCCAGCCAGTGATTTGCTTCTACAATCTGACTCTGAATCAAAGGAACTGCTGCATATCCACCTCCAAAACTGAAGAGTCCGATTTGAAAAAAGGCCCAGAAAAGTCTCAAATATATCATTTTTCGTCTTTTCTCCTTTCCGTTCTCATACTTTCAAGTACGCCTCGGCGTACTTGCTGCGAGGTGCGCGTCATGCTTTGCATGACACGATACATCTGCGCACCTCTGCAATCCGCCGGAGGCTTTATCTTGGAAGAAGATTGGACTCCCACCAAGACTAAATTATCGTAACTCGCCACCTATAGAGGTGGGAGTCTTATCTTCTTTCAAGATAAATCAAACCACTCACAGCACAGATTAGGATCAGAACGATTGCACTGACTTTAAACCATACAACAGCAACAAATGCAGCAACCATCACCAGAATCCACAGCGAATTTTTCGTCTTTATAATATTCGAAGCCAGATTGATCACAACATCAAAAATTACTGCAGCAACTCCTGCCCGCATAACCTGAAGAGCAAGGGCAATAACCGCATTGTCCTTAAACTGATTATAACATACAGAGATGGCAGAAATAATAATCAACGGAGGCAGTACCGCCCCTAATGTACATATCAGTGCACCCGGTAATTTTCGAATACGGTAGCCTGTGATAATTGCAATGTTAACCCCCAGTGCACCCGGGGCTGACTGTGCAATTGCTGTCATATCCAGCATCTCTTCTTCGGAAATCCAATGGAGCTTTTCCACAAATTTCTTCTTCATCATACTGATAATTACAAAACCACCACCAAAGGTACACGCACTCAGTACAAAAATATTTCTAAACAACTGCCAGTAAACCTGCAGGGAAGACATTTCCTGCAGCTTCATGTTTTCCTGCATTTTCAATACATGTCATCCTTTCGTTCCCAATTCATTTATCTTTCCGATATTCCGTCGGTGACATACCCACCTGCCGTTTAAATATTTTTGTGAAATAACAGATGTCTGGGATACCGCAATAAGATGCTATGGTCTGAATCTGCATATTAGTGGAATCAAGCAGGAATTCCGCATATTCCATCCTTTTTCTTGTAACATACTCCGTCAACGTAAAACCTGTTTCTTTCTTAAATGCAGCCGACAGATAACTGGGATTCACATCCAGAAGTCTGGCCTGTGTACGCAGCGTCAGATCTCCTGCGATCTCCTTATCAACATTCACCATGACTTTTCTAATCAGGGGAGAATACTGACTCAGTGAATGATTTTTTACCAAAATCGTATACTTGATAACCATCTCATGATATAATTCTGTCATCCCTTTTTCAGACATCTGTAACTCTATCTTTTTCATAAAAGAAGAAAATAACTTATCGATGTAAAAAGGATGTACCTCACAGTTTTCCACCACTTTTCTAAGCAGTGTATTCAAAATAATACCACAATTCTTGGCATTTCTGACCTGATCGGTCATACACTGCTGCTTAATCTGGAATTTAATACGATTCAGATAGGTCTGCACCTGGCGGATCTGTCCTTTTGCTACCGCCTGGAAAAGTTCATTCTCTGAAACATATTTTTCCTCTGTTTTCCGAAACTCCTCATGAAGCTCATTCGGAGGTACATAATCAAAAATATCCAGTTCCTCAGAATCAGCCTCTGACGCTGTCAGACTGCTCAGTTCATGCACGGTAAATGCTTCCTCTGATTCCCAGATACTCGCAGCTAATGACTGTATCACCACATCCAACGCAGCAGAATCTGTTATAATTGGTACAGACTCATAACATTTTCTAAATGCCGAATAACGCTCCGGAGATATGCCAAACTCCTGTGCTTTATTCAATATCTCTGTTTCCTTCCATGGTGCTAATGCATACGGTCCAATCACAAGACAGGTGGTCTCATCCTCGTCCGGAAGACGCATGATCACATACTGCAGCAAACTTTCATTATATACTTTATAGATAGTATTATCTTCACAGGAAGCACAAAATCTGCGCATACATTTTGAATAATCAATTCCGGGAGTAATCATTTTCTGTATCCCGTTTTCAAAATTCACCGTATCTTCATATGGCTCTTTCATAATTGTTGCTTTCAACTGCATATTTTTCATAATACTCATGAAAAAAGCCAGCACATCTTCATGCTTCATCGGATGACTCCCTTCCTCTCGAACTACCAGTTCCATTTTAACTCTTATACCATTGTTGTACACATTCCGAAAAAAGTCAACACATAACGAAAATATTTACAAGTATTTCAAAACCTGTATGTACTTTCCGGCACATACCGTTTCTTCCTGTCCCCCGGTCACTTTCTCACCTGCGTCTGTCTCTGGCTGTCCGATAAATACCGACCACCATAAAAACAATTGCAGCAATCTGCACCAGATGATGAATCATTGTATTCACATTTCCATTCATCATTAGAGCAAAGCTGTTCAGAAGAAGTCCTCCAAGAAGAAACGGTGACACGCCCTTCTTTTTGACGGCTATCGTCATACCTTTTCTCTCCTGCAGTTCAGCAATGATGTTGCTAGTTTTGTTAATAATATTAAAGAATGCAAGTAGAAAGGCCAATATCATGAAAGAAAAAACAAAGCCCATGGAAAATCCGGAATACCCTGCGTACAGTTCCAAAAATAAACACAGAATTTCCACTACTGCAACCGCCTTGAACATTCTCCTGATCTTTGTATAATGTTCAATGGTGGAATCCACATCTGTATATAATTCAAATGCACCTTCACCGGCTTTCTTTCTTAAAATGATCCAGAAGCCCCAGGGCTGTACGATTTCCACTCCGGTCTCCTGCATAAATTCTCTATACTCTTCACTGACAGAAAAAAAGTGATTTCCAAAATCCACCTGATACATATACTGTCCCGGTTCACATCTCTCAAAACTGTAAAATCCGGCAAAAAAACGCTTCATGGCCCAACCCTGCTCAGCCATCTCATTCAACCATTTTGTCTCTGCATCTTTATCAAAATACAGTCGAAATTTAATCATCTTTTTCCACCCCCATCAACTTTCCATTCTTCCACAACTCTTCCAAACGATCTCTCTCTGCCAGAAAAACCTCTTTTCCCAAATCGGTAATAAGATATTCTTTCTTCTTCCGCGATTCCGTGTCCACACTGTAGATACGGATCCAGCCTTTTTTCTGAAGATTCTGAATAGCTCCGTACAACGTACCCGGGCCCAGAGAAACCCGTCCCCCAGTCAGCTGCTCCACTTCCTGGATAATCCCATAACCATGATTCGGATTCCTGACAGCCAGAAGAATATAATAAACAGCTTCCGTTAACGGGATATCCTTGTCTGACATCCAACCCACTCCTTTCATTGGGAAATAATATATCAGCATACGATATATCGTATATATAATATATCGTATGCTGATATATTTGTCAAGTCCCATTCAGGATTTGCTTTATTTCTCCAATGGCTAAGTTCATACGGATCCTTTTGTGTAGAAAAAAGACCGTCAACTTTTACACATGGAAATGTGTGTCAACGGTCTGGTTTTTCGATATTCAGTTATCTGAGGTGGATCTACAGATTTCAATTGGTATTGCTTATTCTTTGTCCAAAATCAGTTCACTTTTTCCCGCTTTACCCTGGTCTTTCGATAGTAGCAGCCAATCGCCAGACTGCAGACAATCCATCCCGCCGGATAAGCGAATGCCACCACATAGATGCTGTCTGCCAGCCAGGTACTGACTGCCAGATAAATCTGTCGGAAGACCACAAAACTGCTGAGCATAATCAACATAGGACCGTTGGCATCCCCGAATCCCCGCAGGGTACCGGCTGTAATCTGATTAAAACAGCAGCAAACATAAAACGGAGCCATAAACTTCAGGAACACACGGCCAAATTCCAGCACCTCCGGATCCGGGGTAAACAGCCGGATAATCGGAGTAGCTGCCGCAAAGAGCATTACCGTCAAAACCAAGGTAACATAAATAGCGATCCGAAGAGCCGTTTTTCTTCCCTGATGAGCCCGTTCCGTCTGATTTGCACCCACATTTTGCCCAACAAAAGTCGTCGCTGCCAGCGAAATACTCTGCATCGGAAGGATAACAAACTGATCCACTTTCGTATACGAGGTCCAGCCCGCCATACAGGCGGAACCAAAATGATTGATATATGACTGCACAAATACATTGGAAAATGATGTAACTGCCATCTGCAGCCCGGCAGGTATACCGATCACACATATTTTTCTCACAATATGCCCGGACAGATGCAAATCCCTCCAGATCAGCCGATAACTTTCTTTTGTTCTGGTCAGAACCACCAGAACCATGCAGGCAGAAATCAACTGGGAAATCACGGTAGCCCAGGCAACTCCCGCAATCCCCATTTGGAATACAATAACAAACAATAAATCCAGCAAAATATTGATCACAGAAGAAATACACAAAAAGTACAACGGACGTTTGGAATCACCCACTGCCCTGAGAATTCCTGACCCCATATTGTACACCATCAATCCGGAAATTCCAGCAAAATAAATCCTGAGATACTCTGTGGATTCTTTAATAACATCCTGTGGAGTTTTCATAAAACGCACCATAAATGGCACCATACTTATACCCACAATCGTCATGACCACACAAAGAATAAAGGTCATCAAAAATGTGGTATGTATGGCCTGATGGAGACCTTTCTCATTCTTTCCGCCAAAATAGTGAGAAATCACTACACCGGCACCGGTGGATAATCCCATAAAAAATCCTACCAGAGTATTAATGACCGGTCCGGTGGAACCAACAGCTGCCAAAGCCTGCTTGCTTACATAATTTCCTACAACTACACTGTCCACCGCATTATAAAACTGCTGAAAGAAATTACCGATCAGCAGCGGAATTGCAAACATAACGATATGCTTCCAGATCGTTCCCGTGGTCATATCCCTCGTTTTCTTAGCACTTTTCACTTGATTGTTTTTTGTTCTGGCTGTGTCCTCATACTCCATTTTTCTTACGCTCCTGTGTTGTATTATCTCTGTATTAAAACCGGCTCTCCAACTTTCCGGTCCCCTGAAACATCTGTAATTATTTTAACATATACATTATGAAAATACTATCAAAACACTGTACCAAAACAAAGAAGCGATACACGAACACCAAACTGTCCACATATCGTTTCTTTACTGCTTCGTCATTTTTATTATTTTTCCATATATCTCATCATGGCAGCTGCAGTTTTCTTTGCTTCCTCAACGGCATGCACCACAGTTTTGGCTCCATGAACCACATCTCCTGCAGCAAAAATGCCTTCACAGGTTGTCATTCCATTTTCATCCACAATCAAAAATCCCTTTTCTGACCCCAGAAGACCCTCTGTGGTCAAGATCAGCTTATTCTGTGGTCTCTGACTGACTGCGATAATTGTGGAATCGGCCTTTACAACATCCAGTTCCTCCTCATACCCGATGACTTTATCATTTTCATCGAAAATGGTGGTCTGGAAAATAGGTCCCTCTTTTTCAATGGCACAAATAGCTTTGCCAAATGCAAATTCCGCACCGTCCAGTTCCGCAAAAAACATCTCACTGGAGCTGGCAGAAATTCGTTTACCTCTGGCATAGAGGGTAACATGTTTCGAGCCATGCCTTAAGACCGTTCTTGCCACATCCATGGCCACATTTCCCATACCTATGACAGCTACATTTTCTCCCAGATGGTAGGCATCCGGATTGGCAAGATAATTGATGCCAAAATGCACATTGCTCAGACTCTCGCCTCTTATTCCCAATGTTTTCGGTTTTCCCACACCGGTTCCGATAAAAATTGCCTGATAACCATCACGGAACAGATCTTTGATCTCCAGTGCACTTCCGATGATGGTTTTCGGCCGAATCTGGATTCCCATTTCCAGCAGTTTCTTTTCATATCGTTTGATAATGGTTTTCGGCAGACGGAATTCCGGAATCCCGTATCGCATGACACCGCCGATTTCATCCTGCTCCTCAAAGATTGTTACATCATATCCGTTCCGGATCAATTCCACAGCTACTGTGATACCTGCCGGACCGGCTCCGATCACCGCAGCACACTTCCCGTTTTTTTCTTTTTTCTCGATTTCCATCCGATCCAGATAACCATCTGATATATAATTTTCGATGCTTCGAAAATGAATGGGGTTACCTTTTTTCCCAAGCACACAATGTCCTTCGCATTGCATTTCATGGTTGCAGACAATGGAACACACCACTGAAAACGGGTTATTTCTGAATAGGGTTTCACCTGCCTCTGTCATCTTGTGTTCTTTGAACATCTGTATCACCTTTGGAATCGGCGTGTGGATCGGACATCCCTGCTGACACATAGGTTTCTTACAATTCAGGCAGCGATTTGCCTCATCAATAATATGTAACGACATATTACTTAAATCCTTTCCTCACTCTGTCTATAATAGTTTTATAATCTTCCGTCTGACCGAAAAGAATCTGTTTGCCCAAAACAAATCCCTCAATTCCTTTATGCCACAATCGGTCCATGATTTCCCATGTCACACCACCGTCAACCACGATATGGAATTGATATTTTTTTCGTATCTCAGCCAATTTCTCAATCTTCGGCTCTACCCAGGGCAAATAATCTCTTCCTGCAAATCCCGGATTGACGGTCATCACCAGTACATAATCCACCAGTGAAAATAATTCAGCCACGCCTTCCAATGAAACACCTGGATTAATCACAATCCCCGGATGAATGCCCAGTTCCCGAATCATCATCAGAGTTTCTGTCGGAATCACTTCAGAATCCGGATGAATATAAATAATATTTACCCCGTAGTCCGCATAACGTCTGATATAACGTCCCGGCCGCATCATCATCATATGAAGATCCAGGGGCAGAGAAGTATTTGACCGCACGGTTTCTATCTCTTTGAAACTCATCCCAAAATTCGGAACATATTCACCATCCATCACATCAATATGTAAAATATCTGCACCGCACCGGTCCAGCCGGACGATTTCATCTTTCAGATAATCGTCCGACAGATTCAGAAGGGAAGGACATAACAGTTTCTCCATGACTTCTCCTTTACTTAATCAGGCCTGCCATTGTTGGCAGTGCCATTGAAATGGCCGGAATATAAGTAACCAGCAGCAGCTCTGCAAGAATCAGACCAAAATAAGGAAGAAGCTGCCGGATTACCTGCTCAATTTTCACATTTGCCACCTTACATCCGGTAAACAAGATAGAACCAACCGGCGGTGTAATGGTTCCGATACAAAGGTTCATGCTGACCATAATACCAAACTGCACCGGATGCATGCCAAAGTTCTGACAGATTGGCAGGAATATCGGTGTGAAGATCAAAACTGCCGGAGTTGGATCCATAAATGTACCAACAACCAACAAAATCACATTCATCAGTACAAGAATCAGATATTTGTTTCCTGTCAACGAAAGAATGCCGCCTGCAATCAGATCCGGCAAACCGGTAAATGCCATAACCCATGACATGATGGAAGACAGACCAATCATCAGGGTGATAATACCTGTCATTTTTGCTGACTTCAGAATAATACCCGGAAGGGATTTTAATGTAATTCCCCGATAAAACAGAGCCAGAATCACGCTGTATGCAACAGCAACTGCACTTGCTTCTGTTGCTGTAAATACTCCCATGAGAATTCCACCGATAATAATCACAATCAGCAAGAGGCTGGGAATGGCATCAAGGATTACCTTTACGGCTACCTTTACAGGAACCCGTTCCTCTGCCACATATCCTCGTTTCTTTGCTGTGATTCCTGCAAGAAGCATCACAAGAGCTCCCCACAGAATTCCCGGTACATAGCCTGCGGTAAATAATGCGGCAACGGAAACACTGCCGGCTATCGTAGAATATACAATCATCAGATTCGATGGCGGAATCAACATTCCGGTTGGCGCTGATGCAATATTGACAACTGCACTGTAGGAAGGATCGTAACCTTCTTTTTCCTGCATGGGTCCGATAGTTCCCCCGATAGCCGCCGCTGCTGCCGCTCCGGATCCGGAAATGGCACCAAACAGCATATTGGCTACTACATTTGCCTGGGAAAGCGCTCCCGGCATGCGCCCTGAAAGTACTTTTGCCACGTTGACAAGACGTTCTGCAATTCCTCCATTATTCATAATATTTCCGGCAAGAATAAAAAACGGAATAGCAATCAACGAAAATGAATTGGCTCCGGCAAACAATCGCTGTGCGGATGTGGCAAAGGAAATATCTGACGGAAGCATACACAACATTGCTATCGCTGACGCAAGTCCTACTGAAACACTGATTGACACACCCATAGCCAGCATGACAACCAAAAGAACAACCATAACAATCGCAGTTTTAACAGCCAATGACATAATCAGGCTCCCTCCTTTCCAGCTCTGCATTCATCGATAATATTGCAGATACAGTAAAAAATAATAATGACTCCACAGATAGGGATAATCGAATAAATCACACCCATCGGAATATGAAGACTGGAATCTGTCTGTACCATCTGCATCCGTGTAATCACACTGCCTCCATAAGTCATGATGCATGCGGAAAACACAATTGTAATAATCTCAATCCCGATATTAATGTATTTTTTGACAGTCCCACTGATGTTTGAAAGCAGCACTTCGATACGCATGTGCTCCCGGCATCCAAATGCATAGGTAGAAGTTACCAGAACCAGCCACACAAACATATAACGTGTCAGAGCTTCACTGAAAGAGCTGGGACTGTTCAGGATATATCTGGCAATAACCTGCCATAAAACCAGAAGCACCATCACAACAATGAGAAACACAGAAGTATACTCTACTGCTTTATTAACAATATTTCTTATCTTTTTCATTGAGCACCCTCTCTTTCTTTAATGGCCATAACATCATCATAAACCTGACGGGTCATCTGGCTTCGATTTGCTATCGATTCCAACAGAGGTGCGCACTGTTCCTGAAACGCCTTTACATCAGCTTCCACAAAAGTCACTCCGTTAGCTTCCAACTCCTCTTTCGCACTCTCGATTCCTTTGTCCCATTCTTCAAACTCTGTTTCCATTGACTCTTTGATTAATTCGTCAAATATTTCCCTTGTCTCTTCATCCATATCTTCCAGAAATTCCTCACTGGCCACCACCACATCGGTCATAACCAGATGATTCGTATAGGAAAAATACGGGGAGACTTCATAGTGCTTAAAATTATTGTATACAATCTCAGAATTTTCTCCGCCTTCAATCACATGCTGTTGAACAGCTGCATAGACTTCACTTTGTGCCATGGCAATTCCCACACCACCCATCAGATCCACCATCTGAAGATATGTATCCGAATCCTGTACCCGGATTTTATATCCTTTCAAATCCTCTGGCTCAACAATCGGTTTATCTGTATAAATATGTCGTGCACCTGAAGTATACAGCGTAACAATCTCAAAATTATATTTACTGGTAGTCGTAAATAACGGATCAAAAACACCTTCCCGTGCAGCAATTTCCATCTGTTCCAGATTATCATAGAGATAAGGTGCCGCAATAATCGCAAAATCCGGGTTATAGCTCTCCGGAATAGAGATTGGCACAACCGCCAGCTGGATGGCGCCGGTACGAACCATTTCCGTTACCGCTCCCTGATCTCCCAGAACTGCGTTTGGATATATCTCTACCTCATATCGTCCATCAGTCGCTTCTTTAAACTTCTCGCCAAAATCAGCAAGAGCCAGGTATTCCGGATGAGTCTCCGGCTGGTTAAAAGCCACACGAATAATCTGTGTCTTATTTTCTTCTGTACCGCAACCTGTCAATAATCCTGCTGCCATCGTCAGTACCGCCAGCAATGATATGATACGTACTTTTTTCACAGTCATATCCCTCCCGTTACCATCACATTGCCAGAACTTCGTTCCATTTTTCTTCCGCTACCGGAATTCCATGTTCCAGATGGTCTCTACGAACACTGTACAATCCTTCTCCCGGACATCTTACCTCTCCATCTGCTCTGACCGGTTCGCTGCTCTTTACATCCGCAACAATAGAATTGATAATCTCATCGGTAACTGCAGCATCCTGGAATTTTGCCGGATCAATAGCAATCATGATCTGTGTCAGACCGATTTCATCTCCGAAAGTTCCTATTTTAGAAACAGAATTTGCATTTGTAAGTACTGTTGCAATCAGATCCAGCATAATGGAAAGACCGCTTCCTTTCCAGTAGCCAATCGGAATCATGCGGCGTGTCCGTTCGATTGCGCCAGGATCTTTTGTCAGATTTCCATCCTCATCATATCCACCGACAACCGGAAGTTCCTTTCCTGCCAGACGGGTTGTCTCCAATTTTCCATAACTGAACTGAGAAAGGGCGCAATCTATCATCAGATGTTCTCCGTTGGAGCGGGGAACAGAAAAAATAATCGGATTATTTCCGATATGATTATCTTTTGCACCCCATGCTGGCATATTAGGACAGGTATTCGACCAGCAGATACCAATGCATCCTGCCTCTGCTGCCTGCCATCCATAAGTACCTCCGCGCATCCAGTGATTGTTATTGCCAAGGGCTACCATACCAATCCCATTTTCATGTGCCAGATCAACAGCTCTGTTCATGGCCTGTTTTGCATTCAATGGACCAAAACCTCTGTGTCCATCCCATCTTTCGATACTTCCGAAAGATGCTGTACAGGTTGCCACTGCTGCCAGATCAATCTCTCCTTTTTTCAGATAATTAACAAACGTAGGAAAACGGTTCAGTCCATGAGAATAAACTCCTGACAAACTATTCTGTGCAAAAATTTCCGCCGCATCATGAGCTCTATTTTCCTGAAAACCATATTTCTTCAAAACACGTTCAAATTCAGAAACCATTTTATCATACGAAACTCTCATCCTGAGCACCTCCTATAAAGAATCCACACGAACTTTAAGTACAATTTTCTTTACATCTTCCGGTTCATTCATCATACAGCAGGGACGATGTACATCTTCCGGGAAGAAAACCGCATAGCATCCATCTGTCATTGGAAGCATAATTTCATTCACATCTGCTCTCTCTTTATAGAATAATACATCATTTTCTTCCAACAGATCCTCAGCCACCTCACCATCTTTGCAATCCGGATAATAACCAATCAACTCATGACCATGCACCATATACTGTACATCGATATAATCTTTATGTACTTCCGGTCGTTTCGTTTCCTTTGGTCCTGTCGTAATCTCGTTAATCTGCAAAATCAGCTTATCTCCATCCAGAGGATATTTTCCATGATGCATATCACTGACATCTGTTGTGCGCAGAATCTCCAACGCTTTGCGAATCACTGCTGTATAAGCTGTTTCTGTTTCTTTGGCATGAATGTTTCCGTAAATCATAATTCTTCTCCTTTTTCGTTCTTGTTTGCAATCGATTGCAATTACTATATACATAAGATACACGATTATTTCCTTGTTTTCAATACACATAATATATAATATTTATTTTATATTTTTGTGCATATCTTCCATAATATTTCATCTTGCATTTTTCTATTTTGCAATCGATTGTAATCTCATGTAACTTTCCATTAGAACGTGCGCACGAACAAAGTGAGCAAGCCCACTTCAACTCCCCATACCCCTCACTTATGAGGGGCTTGCACACTTTGAGCGCCGATGCGCAGCTGCTTTAGCAGCTTTCCTCTGCGCATCGTGTGCATCCTCCCGGAGGGTTTTTATATCATAGGAAAGTCAGGGGACTTTCCTATGATATAAAAAAGTGTTCTCCGACTTATCAGAAAACACTTTTCATTCTTTCTGTTATTCTTTTACGTACTTTCCCTTAAAATAAGATCAGTAAACAGCATAATCTTACGTGATGTTGCTCGTCCCTCGAAAACATCCAACAATACATGGGCAGCATTTTGGCTTAATTCTGCCAGTTTATTATCCAGTGTACTTAAGGTCGGTGTACATAAACGACCATATAAAGTATTGTCCACTCCCATCACGGCCATACGGTCCGGAACCTGAATATTTCTTTCCCGAAGGTACTGCAGGCACCCGATTGCCAGCAAATCCGTCGCACATAAAACCGCATCCGTATCCGGATACTGCAGTAAAAGCTGCTCTGCAGCCTCATATCCGCGGGCAATAGACTCATTCGGACTTACATTTTTCCCCGGTGCCGTCACGATCTGCCACCTTTCTTCCGGAATTCCACGAAGTTTCATCTCATTACGAAATCCCTGAAGCTTTCGCTGATTGGACGGAGTGGACACATCCATCATATAACTGATATTCCGGCGCCCCTGCTCCAGCAGATATTTTACACACTCCTGAGTTCCCTGCTCCTCATTAATCAGAATGCTGTAGACATTCGGAAGATCCAAAGTCCCATTGACCAGCACAACCGGAATATTAGACAAATGCTTTTTAATACTTTCCTTCACAACATCCGACGAAAACATAGAACCAATCAGAATCGCACCTTCCACCTGGCGCTGTTCCAAAATCTCAATATACTTGGCTTTTTGTTCCGGCTCTGTTCCGGTACTTAAGGTAATACAAGTATAACCACTAGCCATCATTTCCTGACTGATGACATATACAGAATCCGTATGATGAGAAACACGAATATCTTCAATCAAAATACCAATAAAACGGGAGGACTGCATTACAAGACCCCGTGCTGCTGCATTGGGCGTATAAGAATTCTCTTCTAATAGTCTCTGCACCTTTTCACGCGTGGCCTCTTTAATACCCGGTTTGCCATTAATCACCCGGGAAACCGTACTTGCCGACACACCTGCCTGCTTTGCAATATCATAAATTGTCATCTTATCTTTTCCTGCCTTTCAATGCAACTATTATAGCAAACGATTGCAGGGAAGTAAAGGTGGTTATTTCTCAACTTCCACCTGAACTGCCAGCAGAAGCTGCTGCAGCGCTGGATGCCGCAATGGCGGCACACATAGCAGCCTGCTGAGCAGCAATCAGAGAAATGGTTCCTCCGATAGCTACAGTATGCATTGCGTCAGACTGTCCGGTATAATCACTGGCAACAATCATACCGGCATGCATCATACGTTGTTTCCGACCAATGCCAAAGAAACCGTATCCTTTTTGCGTGGACAAAAAATCATCCACCTCCATAATATCCGTCATGATCGTACCGGAATCTGTCGGCAGCAAGGCAAGTATGCCAAGAGTTGCCAACTCATAATCCGTACCATACTTATATCCACGGGCTTTCAAATCACAAAATAACTCTATAGTTGCTCTGCACTTATCTTCAGCCCTTCCCTCGCCCAATGCAAGCACATGGGACAGAGACTGTACCGCATTGCCTGAAAAAAATTCAGGTTTGATCAGACGGTAACATTTCTCAGTTTCCTCTACAATCTGCTCATCTGTAAGACTTGAGAGTGCCAGCATTGCCGCAAATACACTATCCTCACCGGATGTCAAAAAAGGATGTTCACTCTTCATTAGATCATAAATATGACGGGTACGGGCTGTAACCTCCTGATACCTAACCGGTTCCACCATATTTGCAATAATCATTGATGCTACGGGAAGATACTGAGATCCCCAAAAATATCCCTTCAATTCGTCATACACACGCAAAGCCTTACGAAGTTTTTCCTCAGGTTCTTTATCCACTGCCAACATGGAAATCATGGCCAATTTCGCCGTACTGCGAAAATTAGAAAACACACCTGTCTGTGCTTTCAACAGATTTTTGCAATATTCCAGCCGTTCAGAATCTGCTTTCATTCTTTTATCCGTAAAAATAGCTGCACATACCGGATAAAGATAAGAACTCTCCCAGGAAAAGACCGATTTTACAATATCTCTGTTTTCAATAAAACTACTGCAAAGAGTTGCTAACGATGTCCTCATACCATTTCCCTCCCATTTTCACTGACACATTCTGCTCTTCTTTATAGTATAACACATATGACTACTTGCGTGCAGAAAATATATCTAAATGAATTAATGAGTACAAATCACTTGACAAGTGGGACTACACAATGTAATCTATATATAAGACTACAACATATAGTCTCAAAGGAGGTAATATGATTATGGAAATACAGTTAGGAGTTATCGAGGCGAGGTTTGCAGATATAATCTGGAGACATGAACCTGTCACTTCCACGGAACTGGTGAAACTTTGTGGCGAGGAATTTAACTGGAAACGCACCACCACCCACACGGTTTTAAGACGTCTGTGTGACAAGGGACTTTTTCAGAATCATAAAGGTACCGTTACCTCACTGATTTCACGGCAGGAATTCTATGCCCGGCAAAGCAAAAAGTTTGTGGATGATACCTTTGACGGTTCTCTCCCCGCCTTCATTGCTGCTTTCACCCAAAATTCATCCTTAACACCAGAGGAGGCCGAAGAAATCCGTAAAATGATTGATGATGCAGAGGAGGGATGAGAATGACTGCTATTTTTTTGAAAATTCTTAACATGAGTATATCGGCTGGATGGCTTATTCTGGCTGTAATGATTTTACGATTCGTATTAAAAAAAGCTCCCAAATGGATATTTTGTATTCTGTGGGGAATGGTAGCTGTCCGTCTTATTTTTCCCCCTATGTTCGAAAGTTCATGGAGTCTGATTCCAAGTGCCGAAACCATCAGTCCCTCGACTGTCCAATATGCACAGAATCCCACAATCAACAGTGGAATTCCATCCATCAATCAAGTATTGAACCCAGTCATCAGTAAGACATTTGAGGCAAATCCGGCAGCCAGTGTCAATCCGCTCTACATATGGTCATTTTTTGCAGGCATTATCTGGATAATTGGTTTTGTTATACTTTTGTGCTATGCACTCATCAGTTACCTGCGGCTCTATCGCAAAGTACAGGAATCTGTCTTTTTTCGAGAAAATATACGGCTATGTGATGCTGTTGGCTCCCCATTCATTTTGGGAATTATCAAGCCCCACATTTACCTGTCATCCAGTCTGAATGAAGAACAAATTAATTATGTTACTGCACATGAACAGGCCCACCTTAGCCGCAAAGACCACTGGTGGAAACCACTGGCATTTCTGTTGCTATCCATCTATTGGTTCCATCCTCTTGTCTGGGCAGCGTATGTTCTTTTCTGCAGAGATATCGAGTTAGCCTGTGATGAAAAAGTAATTAATGATTTCAACATCGCCGAAAAGAAGTCCTATGCCAAAGCACTTCTTGCATGCAGTGTACATAGAAAAATAGTTTTTTCCTGCCCATTAGCCTTTGGAGAAATCGGCATAAAAGAACGGGTGAAATCGATACTAAACTATAGGAAACCAAGATTTTGGATGATGATCACTGCAGTGACTGCTTGTGTGATACTGGCTGTATGCTTCCTGACAAATCCACTGCGTGAATCCATGATCTGGGCAAAGAATCTGTCCGCTGAAGATGTAGAAAGCATTGAACTTGTAGTTATGCCTCAATCCTCTGACAAACAATACCGACTGTTTCATGCGGATGAAATAAAAGAAATTGTATCTTTGATTCATGAAAGCCACGGAAGGTATATCGCAAATCCCGAGCCACTAACTGGCGGCAGTATTACTTTTTATATTCACATGAAAGACGGAACCCGACATACTTTTTCAAGTGACGGCAATATGTATCTGCACATTGATGAAGATTGCTATGACGCAGGATACGACTGGCTTTCTTCCTGGCCATATGAAGCAGGTGACAGTACATTACCGGAAGATTTCTTTGGATTTCTCCCATAGGAACTGTAGTACTACGCAGCTGCTTTTGTTAAAGCAGCTGCTGTGCCATCTCATAAAAAACCTGTTCAATCTCCCTATGACTATGTTCGGCAAAATCAGGCGTGGCAGCCAGTTTTACCGGCTTACGATTTTCCTCACCCGTGAGCATGACAGCCAATTCATTATCTAACATCTCATCATCAATCTGTTTCCACATGGCATGTTCCTCTGCACTCAAATCATCCAGACCAAATTTTTTTAATATTGTGTTCATAATCTGTTCTTCGATCACAAGATAATTGGTCAAATGAACCTTCACCGGACGGATGATATCAGAAATATATGCCTCACTGGCATCATGCAGAAGACAAGCCAGTGCAAGTTTCCGGGACCAGCCCCTTGCCAGGGCTTCCCTCGCACAGTTAATGGAATGTTGACCCACAGAATAGAAAAACTTCAGATGACCACCACCGCGGCACAACATACTCAAAGCGTGGGCGATATCCCTCAATTCCACATCATCTGTAGTCATTTCCATTGGATCAAATACTTTTCCTGAAAAAGTGTTCATGGTATTCATTACTTTCTATTCTTCTCCACCCACTTCACTGCAAAATCAACAAGTTCTCTCTGTTTCATAAGCCTGATCTCTGCCTGGTTAATGTAAGAGTTCTTCACCAAACCTGTTTTCTCAAATGCCAGACCGATCTCATCAAAGTCTTCACCATCCACAAACAGTGTGTCATATTTCTTCCAGACACGACTTCCATTTTCAAAAACAGCACTATATTCTGTGCAGTCATGTTTCCCGGGATAGTTTGCACGTACATCTGCCAAATGTAACGATGTGTTTTTATCATACCCGACACCAAGCAGGAGAACATATGCATCTAATTCATACAATTTCCCAATCGGTGAGCCATCACCGAATATATTGGATAAATCATGGTTCATCGTTATATATTCTGCGTATTTTCCATTGGCACATACTGATCTTGCAGGATGATCACTTCTGATACTTCCCTTCCATAAGCGAAACATCTCTGCAATTGCTCCCATGGTATTGGTAGGTGTAATGTTTTTATCATATGCCGGCCAATGATCCCTGATCATCTGCCAGTCTGCTTCATCACAATCCCAATGCACGCCATCCACAGGATCCAAATTCTTCCATGATTGAGACGGCATTACTATAGTTCCTTCATCTCCAACCGTTTCGAACAAAGCTTCTATAACCGTCTGTGCCCCACCGCACACATAGCCCATACTGCTTAAAGATGCATGTACGATAACGATATCACCTTTTTTAAGTCCAATCTCCTGCAATTTATTAACTATATCTTCTTTAATCACTGCTCTTTTTAACATATCAATCACCTCTGTATATTTCGTAACCCGCCACCTATAGAGGTGGGAGTCATATCTCCTTCAATATAAATATTTTACGTAAAGAGAACATCTCCATCATCAGGCAAAATCCTATAATCACCATAAGAATCATCACGATAACAGCACATGGCTCCCACCAGTCAGGTAACCAGTCTTTCATATATTCCATTGCTGTCATAAAGGTAAGCAGCAGGGTTTGTATGGTTCTCAATCGAAGTATCGTCTCACTGTCTGTATCTTCCGCAGTGCCATATTTCTCAGCCAGTGCAGCAAAATCTGTCATGATCTGAAACTGGAAATACATATAAACCACGCCAATCAATAATCCAGGAACAGCCACTTGTTCTTCCAGAGAAATTCCTCCCCAGGATAACATCCAATCAACAACATACCAGACCGTCAGTATCACAGCAAAGGGACGCAATATTGCCAGATCACGCCGCTCCTCTTTTAGCAGTTCGATGGCAGATAAAAACAAAAGCATTCCTACAAAACCCGGCAAGATACTTACAGTCCCAAATTTCAAATCAACATACAGAAAAAAATATCCCCATGCAGCACGGGAAACTCCTGTATAAAGTTTTTCATGCTGAGTCATTCATATTCCCCTCCCTGCAGATACAAAGTCATCTCGGATGCAAGACTTCCATTGATATAGACATCTGCAACATAGCAGTCAGGAACGGCATCCACAGCGTTTTTATATTCTATGGTGCTTCCACCACCACCAATGGACATCACAGAATCCCAGCCTGTTTCCAGCATCTTGCTGTACCATGCATTGCCTTCACTGTCAGAGCCTCCAGTATTTCCGGAACTGACTTTTTTCAGTGATGGACGTTCCCCGCCCTCCTGCATCGGTGCAATCGAAACACCGATCTGATAAATGCTGTCTTTATGACGATTATTTCCCACATAGCTGCACTCACCCCAGTTACTTCTATAAACACAGTTGAATTCCGCATCTGGTCCAGGATTGTTTTCTGCTGAATCATCCACAGCAAACACCATCTGCTGATGTACTTTTACACAAAAATCATCCTGTGTATCTTCGTATGTGTAAGAGGGTAAAACATCACATCCCCAGTTCAGATTCTGAATCTGTGCTGTCCTTACCTGAAATTCTTTCTCCGGTATTACCACCCATCGTGTACCCTCTTTTACTACCTGTACATACTGCATGGCAATATACATCATATTTTCTTCTGCCATCTTCCCATCAGACAGATTACTCAGCACAACAACCAGAACTGCTGTATACGAATTCTTTTCCTGTTCCTCCAGATTATACACATAGTATCCCTGAGAGATATCCACGTTGCCTGTTACACCGCTGTCCCAATCCGGTGAAGAATCTCCACTCGTTTCCATTGATACAGCAATCGCCTTCTGCATGTTCAGGGGTGCACACATCGCACGATATGTACCATTTTGTTCCAACACTGCTTTTCCATACGCATCCAGTGCTCCGGCAGGGGTCGCACACCATACTGTCCGCGCAGACGCCAGTGCCAGTGCTGTCTCCACCCTTGCCGGCAATCGTCCATCCTTCTGATACACATTTTGCTTCTTGGTTCCCACAGCCAGCGGCATTGCAAGAATAACCACAATACATACTGAAACCAGAGCCATTCCTGCAGGATACTTTTTAAAACGAACAATTGATTCAATACGCCGCCTGATATTTCTGCCGCCGTTTGCCATGGAAGAGGTTCCCGGCAAACAGGCATATTTTTCATTAGCCATTGCCAGAAGAATCCGCCCATAATCCCGACGTTCTTCCCCTTTCAGCAGCAACAGAACACGATAATCACATCGGGCTTCCAGATCATTTCCCACCAAACCAGCACAGTACCAGAGAAGCGGATTACACCAGTGAATACAGCGAAACACACAGATCACCAGCCCCCAGAATGTATCCCTCTGTTTCAAATGCAATAATTCATGCATCAAAATCTTATCATCCACCTGCACCTTTGCCGGCAAAACTAAAATTGGCTTGAAAATGCCGCAGATAAAAGCGGAATCTACCCCTTTCACTCTGACTGCAGGACACACCGGAAGGTCGTACACAGCCGCCACAGAAAAAATCTGCACGGCGATATTATCTTCTGCTGCCTGACCCTTCAGAACAGCCCTCCGAAGACGCATATAGGAAATTACATATCGGAGTATCATCATAACAACTCCAACTTGATAAATAAAAAATACCCCATCCAATACACTCTGCGGTAACTTTATATGTATAATTGGAAAAGGAAACTTTACCTGTGTCAGTGAATACTCCCTTACAGTCAATGACTTTATTGCTTCCACTATCATTGGCCAGTTGATAAGTACCGCTCTCCCGGCAATCCCTGCCGGCATCAACAAAACCCATAATAGCAGCCCCCACACTGCAAACTGCCATCGCGGAGAAAGTTTATCACGGAACATTGTCTTCACAAGCAAAAGGAGCGCTGCCACACCTGAAGCTGTCAGAGTCTGCAGCAAAAAGGACCAGATATCACACATCCGCTCACACCTCCATCTCATCCAACATTTTCCGCAGTCTGTCTCTCTCTTCTTCAGTAATCATCTCTTCCTTTAAAAATGCGGCCACCAGATCACTGGCAGACCCATGGTATACCTTGTTTAAAAAGCTTTTTCTTTCCATTGCCTGACAGTTTTCTCTATCCACTGCTGCCTGATAAATATGAGGTGAAACATTCTTATTGATGCATACCAGACCTTTCTTCTCCATACGGGTAAGATAGGTGTGCACTGTGTTAATATTCCATCCTGTTCTCGGCCGCAGCATCTCAACAATCACACCCAGTTCAGCCCCCGGAGCTTCCCATAATACATCAAGAACCATCCACTCACGTTCTGATAAATCGGACATAAAAACCCCTCCTACAGTTGTAGTATAGTTATATACTACAACTGTAGGAGAATAATGTCAACCATATTTTCCAATCAGCAAAACTATTCTTTTTATTTCAGACACCAGAGTAGCTATAAACGCAAGCAGTGCAATCACCCCCGCCAGAACCTGATACCTGATTTTCATTTTTTCCATTTTCCACTCTGTCATCTGGTTCTCATCCAGATTGGAATCATATCCCATTTCCAGCAATTTTTCCTGAAACTGTTCAATGGTTTCAGCGTCTTTTAACTCCACCACTGCCAAATGAGCTGAAGGAATCTGTCCTTTCATTTCCATGTAATTTTTTGCCGCCTTAACGCTCATATACACTGCGGGGTTGTTACTTTTGTCTTTGATTATGCCGCATATCTTTGCAGATGTTCCATCGACAGTCGTTTCATTCCTCAGCCAGGAAATCTGGTCAACAGTAACGGCATCATCCGTAACAAATGTTTTCAAAGCGGCTTCGTTTAAGATCAGATAAGGCATGCTTCCTGCTTCTGCATATCGCGCACCCTCTATCATAATTCCGGGAATCATACTGGAATCGATTCCCTGTATCACCAGATCAGAACTGTAGATTCCACTTGAAATCGTGGCAGGAATTTCATATAAGACAGAACCGCCTTTGACCTCTTTCATTGCCAGTAAAGCCTGTAAATCTTCTTCTCTATTGATCGACACCGTTACAATAAACGATTCCTTCTGTTCTGAACGGACCACACGTTTTAGATGGAAAGCAGAGCCAAACAAATACACCGCCGCAATCAGGAAAAGCAGAGAAGGAAATGCAGCTTTTTTCCATATTCTTATCCTATATGCCATCATCTTTGTTTCCGTCCCAGCAGATACGCTCCTGCCCCAACAGCAGCCAGTAACCCAATACCTCCCACAATCAGAATCGATACCCACCACTGTGATACCGTCTCTTCTTCAGACAGTGCCAGGGATTCTGAAGTTACAGGTTTTATGATGGTAGTATCAAAGGTATACTCCTGAGAATGTTCACTGCCCAAACTATCCTCATATGTCAGAGTAATGATTCCTGTGGTCTCCCCATAGGAATCCTCTCCCTCTAAACGGTCAATAAAAATATTAGCCGCAGCCTCTCCGGCAGTCCCGCTCTCCATATTTCCAATAAATGCCGTTTTTGTCTGAGTCAGACCATTTCCGGTCACATCACACCTTACATTAAATATCTGACTTCTTCCCAAATTCATCACCTGAAAATTCAGAGGAATGGTATCACCGGCAACTAATTCTTTTTCAATTTTAGGCATCGTAAGTTCCACGTCTAATGGCTGAATGACAGTTACTGCAAAATTTCCCGCAGATGAGTATGTATTTGCCTTGGGATCATCATAACTCATCCCTATCTGGACAGGATAATTTCCCTCCGGTGTACCCTGACTTACCCGAAAACGTAAGGTCAGTTCTGTCGTTTTTTCTTTTCCCAGCTTCCCGATATATATCGTGCTGCTTTCATTTAATAGTTCAAAGTCAGAAGATGGTACTGTAACCGTGGCAACCATATTCTGTACAGCTTTCAATGTGCTGGTATTTTTTAAAATGATAACCGCCTCGAATTCTTTTCCTGCCTGAATGGGATTGGATTTGATCTTACTGTTACTGATTAAGACAATCGGGGCTGACGTAGGCGTTTCCACTGGCTCAGAGACCGGATCCCCTCCGGAATCCGCCGGTGCATTCGGATCAATTCCATCTGTAATTGTTACAAAATTTGTAAAAGACTGGTTGATTTCCTTTCCTGCAGCATCTCTCCCTGTAACCAAAATAACAATGGGATAAATACCATTTACCCGGTTCGATGCCAGGCTAATCGTAAAAGTGATATAAAAAATTTCTTTTGTTTCATTCGTCCCATTCACCGGCTGATTTGTTAATTCAAAATTTTTCTCATAATTACGATAAACAAAGGGCGAATTCTCTGTACTCCCCAGATCAACAGATGCCGTCAGCGTATCCTGTTTCACGTTTCCATCACAGACAAGTGGCAGTACAATTGTCACTTCTCCATTTGCGCACACCGGCTGGTATCCATTTTTGTATGCGGTTGTCATTCCCGCATATATATTTTGATTATCAATATGAAGAAGAGATTCTGTACTCTGATCCGCCGGAACATCTTCCTTTTCATCATCCGGGAGCGGCTCGATAACCGGAGTCTCCGGCACATCCTCTTTTTCATTATCCGGGAGCGGTTTTGCACTCGTTCCCGGATCATTTGGCACTGTCACATCTTCTTCTGCATATACAGGAGTCATCATCCCCAGACACAAAATCACAATCAGCATCATGCTGTATATTCTCTTCATCCTATCTCCTCCACATCATCATCGTTCCTGCATCTATCTCACAGACGGTATCACACAACTCATCGATATCAGCCTGATTATGGCTGGCAAGAAGAATTGTCTTTCCTTCTTTGCGAAGCTGCCTGATCAAATTACGAATTTGAGCCACACCATTCTTGTCCAGACCATTGAAAGGTTCATCCAGAATCAGTATGGACGGGTTTTCCATAATTGCCTGTGCGATACCAAGTCTCTGTCTCATACCCAAACTGTATTTACTTACCGGCTTCTTTAACTCCGGATCAAGTCCGACTCTTTCCAATGCCTGGCAAATCTCCTTCGTACCAATGCATTCCCTCAGAGAAGCCAGTAATTTCAGATTTTTAATGCCCGTCATGTTGGGCAGAAAACCTGGAGTCTCAATAATAATTCCCATACTGTCCGGAAAATCAATATCCTTCGAAATCTGCTTCCCATTCACAATAACCTGCCCTTCATCCGGACGCAGAAATCCACAGATACATTTCATCATAACTGTTTTGCCGCTTCCATTATTCCCCACGATCCCATGGATTTTCCCGGACTCAAACTCCCTGTCAATCCCATGAAGGATTTCTTCTTTTCCAAAAGATTTATGAAGATTTTTCAGTTTGATAGCTGGTTCCATATCATTTTCCTCCCTGTGTACCTGTGAAGTTAAAGCTGTATCTTTGAATCACCAACAGTGCCGCCCCAAAGCAAATACAAATCAAGATTCCACAAATCAAGTAACTTTGCCACAGTGTTGGCAGCAAATCATAGCCGAAATTATGCATGGAAAAGGTTGCATGATTTAGTGGAGAAAGCCATCCCACGATCACATTTGCCTTATATGACTCATAATCAGATATATGGAAAAGTATTTTCATCGTTTCAGGGTTTAATAAAAATCCATAAATGCTAAAACCAAATGCCGCAATCACACCACCGGGCTGTCCCTTCAAAAAATGAAACAACAGCATAAGGAATACCAGGAGAAGTGCATACAGCAGCATCAAAAGAAAAATAATGGCTGCACACTGGTATGGGGTGGACATTTCCATAGTTTTTATGGCTGCCGGAACAGCAATCACTTCACCCGCCTTGGAATAACTGAGTATGACTGCTGTAGGACTCCACAAATTTCCAACAAATGCATTTTTCATGCAAATGAGTGATGTGGAAGCCATCACAAAAACCAAATAAAGAAATGTTGCCAGAACGATATATAACGCCTGTCCCATGAGCCATATTTTCCTTGTGGTACGCATAAGAAAAAATGGCGTACCACTGGTAATAAAAGGCATATCGGCAAATAAAAAAACCAGAATCAGGGAGGCCAGCAAAATCGAATTGCTGTCTCCAAAAGTCCAGATGAACGGTTCCAGAATCTGCATCGACGTATCATATTTATCTGCAAAGGCAACCACTTTATCCGATAATAAAAAACAGAAAATAAACGCAATGGCAAAGCTCAGAAAAATGCGGGGATTCTTCTTCCACATATGAAAATTGTAAGCTGCCACTATAAAAATCTGCTTCATATTTCTTCTATCCTCCGATACATCAAAATACTGAGAACAACAATTACAAGAAAAATCAATTCCGCCATCCAAAACACACTTCCCCATATTCCCCATACCCAGAGTGTATCCGTGGGCGATATCCACTCCCTGGGATTAAGAATATAAAGGTCTTTCAGATACCTGTCGTGCAGGATGATCAGTACATAGTAGAAAACAAAAGGGGATGCGTATGCCATATATTTACTGGCTGTTACAACAGAACACAGCATTCCAATCAATGAAAACAGCATTCCGGCGCAAAAAAATAAGACGCACGCGTTCAGTACGTCCGGCGCATGGTTTTCCTGTACTGCTCCAAAGGCAGCTGCTTTCTCCATCGGCAAAAAAACGAGCAATAAAACACCATAATACAGCCCGGTTCCGGCTGCCGGCACAAGCCCGCCGGAAAGGCCGCAGGCAATGACCTTGCCTGCGATATAATGACCTCTTCCGGACCTGTGCAGATATGCTTTGATAAACCCACTTTCCATATCGTCTAAAAAGGAGGCAGTAAAGGGAAATGCACACATAATCGGAAGTGCCAGACATACGGCATCCGAGACAAGTGCCTTTTGAAAAAGCTTATAATGAAATCCATTTTCTAAAAGCCCTTTCTCCAGATTCTGTATTCCTGTCATACAATCCTGAAACCCACCAAAGCATAAGGCCAAGCACATGCCCGCGATTGCCAGGAGAAAGGCAATTCCCGAAAAAGCCTGTAAACAGCAAGATGAAATTGTATTATTTATTCTTACCATCTGATTCACCGAAATCGCCCCCTTGTTTGCCCCAACCATCAATCAGTAACCGGCTGTAATATCAATCACACTACCATCCACGGCATTGACTGCCAGCAAAATCCACGGATAGCTTTCTGTATCGCTGTGATCCTCCCAATCCCCGTCCAGATAATGAAAATTCCTGGTATAATCACCATAGAACAGCCATACCGGCGTCAGCAATCCTCTCCGGTTGCTCCCACTGCTTCGCACACGCATCAGACCAAGTCTTATGTCTGTGACCGTCACATCTGCTGTTGTCTGTACATTGTCATCGCTAAACTGTTCCAGATCACCCTGAGTTGTAAGGGGCATCATCTGTTCAAAAATATCGGATGCCTCCTCAAAAGAAATAATGCCCACATTTTCAGATACGGTATCCTCAATCATCTGCGGAAAAAACCAGTCCAGAGAAATGATACCATCTTTATCCACAATCACAGAAATTTGTTCATACAACCAGGTAAGAGAAGTATCATCCTTATCCGGTACATAAGAAGAACTGGTCACTGCCATCTCAATACCATCCACGCACTGTGTGTAGACAAAACGATAAGCCGTATAATCCTCCGGTTCTATCATTGTTCCATCCGCTTCCTCAGAATCAACAGCTTTGTACCCTTGTACCAACATAGCATCATGTACTTCCACATCAACACCGATTTTTTGAAAAAAATCATCTGCAATTGCTCTGGCTTCTTCTTCCCCGATACCAACCTGACTTTTCTCATCTTCCGTACATTTCGCTATGGGTGCACCAGCCTCTCCTGAATAGCTGTATTCGCTTTGTCTTATATAATTGATAGAAGATGCCACCGGACACTCCGCATCACAGCTGTCCACCGTCAACCATTTCTTCTGATCCCTGGACGTCACATGAAAACCTCTGGTAGTAAATGAACCGTTTATACCATCCCATTCCTGCTCCTCCAGTGCAGAATCCTTTTTTACGAACTCCAGCGTGGATTCCTCAGGAGTATCCTTCATCGTTTCTTCCAGAGATGCAATCATTTCTTCATGATATGCAATGATTTCTTCCCGTTCACTCTCCGTAAGTTCTTCATCATCCCTGATATTTGCTATGGTCTGCTTAAATTCCAGAATCCGTTTTTCACAATCATCTTTCGTAAAATCAGTTCCCGTCGTTACATATGCCTCTCCATCCGGGAAGAAATAATCATATACCTTATCCACCAGTTCCTGTGAAAACTCTCCGCAGTACACATGATACATGGGAATACTATCCTTAAGAGGAATGGTCACAGGAGCCTGATTAGCGTCAATCTTTACTGTGCCTGCCTCATTTTCATAATGATACTCATAGGTTGCCGAGGCGGTGGCTGCCACATCTTTCAGTGTTGATCCGTCTTTTGGCTCTTCCTTTGCTGCCGCTTCCAGCCGTTCCTGATTCTTTTGCGCAACCAGCTTCTGTTCCGGTGACTTTTCACATGCAGTCAGGCTGAGGCCCATCACAAGAGCCATCAGAAATAATGTATTTCGTTTCATCTTTCTTCTCCTTTAACTTTACAATTCATACATTTGCTCCATTTCAAATGCTTCCTGCCATGAACTGATTATAGTTTGTCAGGTGTTTTGAAGTCATCAGAGACTTGTAAAAGAATTGTAAAGATGCATCGTAAAGCAGCTGCCCTTTCCTTCTTCACTTTCAACCATCAGTGTAGTGCCATGAATTTCAGCTATTTTCTGACACAGGGCCAGCCCAAGGCCAAATCCGCTCTGATTTCTGGACGCATCTCCCTGATAAAAAGCCTGAAAAATTTTGCCAATCTGGTCCTTTGGAATACCACTTCCATTGTCCTTTACCTGAATCATCTCACTATTTATTGTTATGATTATTTCCGTTGCTCCCGCTTTCTCTGCGTTATCACAGAGATTGGTAAGGAGCATCGTCAGAAGATCCTGATCTCCATAAATTTTACCGTCTTTATCAACAACAATTGACACAGCTACACTATTTCTAAATATCCGGGTCAGCTGGATTTCCCATGCAGATAAATTTATCTCTTTCCATTCAATCTGAGCATTTGCAAGCCCGACCAAATTTGTCAGTCTGCCGGAAAGCCGTTCCAATCTGCGGGCCTCCATGTCAATAAAATCAATTGCCTCAGCCTTTTGCTCCGTGTTCATCTTTACAGACTTCAGCGCATAGGAATATCCACAAATTGCTGTTACCGGGGTGCGCATTTCATGGGCCAGGGCATGAATCAGCTGATTCCGGGCCTCAGAAGTTTCTTCTACCTCTTTTACATGTTGTTCCACAGACTCGGCCATCGCATTAAAACTGTCTGCCAAAGCAGCCAACTCATCCCGCCCGGGAAGCACAAGACGTCTGTCATACTGCCCGGATGCAATGGCCTCCGCCTCTGTTTTCAGATGTTCTAATGGTGTAAGTGTTTTTTTTAGAAATAGAATGATCATTCCACAAGCCAGGATTGATATGGTAAGCCCGATCACAATACATTCCCAGATCAACCTGTTGATTTGAGAAAACAGTTCTGTGATGTTTCTTACGACACATATTTGATAGATTTGGCCACAAGGTTCTATAGATTTTCCCGCAATGCAATAATCTCCCTCCTGAAAATGAAAGATTTGCATCTTTATCTCCTTTGATATGGAATCATTGTCAATCCCTATCGCCGCAGCTGCATTTATCCCGGAATTATTGAAGAGAATTTCATCTCCAGATTGTAATGTATACTCGCTCCCCGCAGCTGCGCTCTGCATTTCCTGAAAAAAATAGTATTTTAACACCGTCAAAGCTGTCAATTTCATTTCAATTTCTGACAGTTCATTTTCATGAGAACTAACAGCCGCCACTAATTTCTCTTCTTCCTGGCTGGTGTAGTCTATGGCATTATCCAACAATGCATTTTTGCTGGTGGAAATCAAAAGGGAGCAGCAAAGAAATAAAGCAGCCATCAGAAATCCCAGCGTTCCTATCGCAATTTTTGTTCGCAGCTTCATACTTCTCCCACCTCCAGACGATAACCAACCTTCGGAACCGCAACGATACGAAGCCCTGTCTTTTTGCGAAGACTGGCCACATGGACATCCACAGTTCTTGTTTCCCCCTCAAAATCAAATCCCCATATTTCATGCAATAACTTTTCACGGCTCAAAGCAATATTCTTATTTCTGGCAAGCGAACACAGAAGATCATATTCGATCGGTGTCAGAGACAAAATCTCCCCGCCTCGAATCACCCTGCGTTTCTGCATATCCAAAGTTACCCCATCCAGTTCCAACACCTCTTCAGACTTCCCAAACCTGCTCAATACCTTCTCAATACGCACAATAAGCTCCAGCATCTCAAAAGGCTTCACGATATAATCCTCCGCTCCGCCGGTTAACCCTTTTATCTTGGATTCCAGATCACCTCTGGCAGTCAAAAATATCACCGGAATCTGATGTTGCATCAATGGAGTTAACAAAGAAAAGCCGTCCACCTTCGGCATCATCACATCAACAATTGCCAGGTCTGCCGTTCCAGCAGACGACAAATAGTCAACTACCTCCTGTCCATCATACATGGGAATGGTTTCATATCCTGTAATATTCAAATTCATACAAATCATTTTGTTAATTGCAATCTCGTCTTCGGCAATCAGAATTCTTCTCATAGTGCTCTTTCTCCTTTTACTGTTCTTTCATTATAACCCACTTTCCTTACTGCTGATGTAAAAAAGTTGTAAAAATCGGGGTGACCGGGGGGACGGGAGTGACCGGGGGACGGGTTCATAGTCACAATAGTGACTATGAACCCGTCCCCCGGTCACTCCCGTCCCCCCGGTCACCCCATTAATAAAGATCATCCAGGGTCAGCAATGTAACCTCACCCCTGTCTGCTGCCTCCATGAGTGCCGGTGTGAAACCTCCTTTTGAAAAAATATAGTAATGGAACGTTGCATTTTTACGAAATACCAAAGCATATCTGCGAATAAGCTCCAATTCCTCAATTCCAATCTTCTCATTCCGATACTTGCAGGAACCGATCAGATACTCGTCTCCTTCTATGGGCATCCCAACAATATCAATTTGTATTTCTTTTCTGGTTTTTGCATCTGTTCCCCACCACTGTCCAACACCACTTAACAAAATAGGAAGGTCAGGCGCATATCGAAGCAGATATTCCTGACACATTTTCTCAAATACCAGCCCCATATAATCCGGGTAATACTGTTTTGCTGCCTGCTCATAAACCTGCTGCATACGCCCGGCGCTGATAATTGACATATTTCTCGGAACAAAACGGTACCAGAAACGAAAAAAATTATCGTCAATGGCGTAAATTGTTTTCTTTCCAGGCTTCTCAGTGATTGGAGTTTCTTTCTTCAAAATACCCAAATCCAACAACACCTTAAGATATTTTGCACACACACCAGACTCAAGTCCCACTTTTGTGGAAATTTCATTTGAACGACTGGCGCCTCCTGCAATAGCTGCAATGACTGAATTGTAGATTGCCGGCTCTCGTAATTCCTGTTTCAATAAATTTTCCGGTTCTTCAAAAAGGTAACTGGAGGTATCAAATAAATTTTCCAAAAGTGCTTTATCTAAATCTTTTTCCACATCAAGCTTATTGATATAGTGCGGAATTCCTCCAGTTACACCATATAAAAGTGCCTGATCCGCTGCTGACAATTCCGGATGAAATGCTGTGATCTCCCGGTAGGTTAGAGCCTGTATTTTAAACTGCGCTGTGCGGCGTCCATAGAGAGGACTTTCATAACCTAATACCTGATATTCCATAAAACTCATCGAAGAACCACACAGGATCAGAAAAAGCTGTCCATCCTGCCATTGATGGTCAATGATATGCTGCAGGCGTGATGAAAAAGATTTCTCAGCCTTTGCCAGATATGGGTACTCATCAATAACAAATACCATTCTCTTATGAGTCGACATGGTTGTGATTTCATTCAAGGCATCTGCATAACTTTGGTAAGTAGGAAAACTGGAGCTATCAGGATTTTTGCAGCTGTAAATTGCTTTCGACAGTGCCTCCAGATTTTCCTGTGAGGATGCATTTAAGGCTGAAAAATAAACTGTCGGCTTCCCCTTACAGAACTCGTTAATCAACGCAGTTTTTCCAACGCGCCGTCTCCCATAGATAACAACACACTCAAACCGCCCCTTCCCATAACGTCGATTCATAGTTTTTAGTTCTTCTTCTCGACAATAGAACATAACTTTCTCCTCTTTTCTGCAATTTACAAACTTACGAGTTGGTGTATCATGAGTTTATTATATCCGTTTTCATTGAGTTGTCAAGAACAAAGTGGTCAGGTATTGCTCTGAAAATTCTTTATATAATGCCAGGCTTATATCAGACCAAAGTCAACACTACCCACCGCCATCTCCGATAAATGGGATTGCGCCAAATGCTCCTCATTGGTCAGAAACAGCCCGGCATTTTCTTTTGCAGTATCAAGCATACGCTGCGCAAAACCACTTTTACTGAACACTCCGAGGATAACAGCATACCCAGGAAATGACTTGCGAATTTCAGCAGTGCCATCAACCTTTTTTCAACGCAAAATACACAGGCACATCCACCGGCTTTGCATGGTATTTACATTCTCCTGCAAATATCCGCTTATTCTGATGGTCTACAGCCACAGTTGCCTTTGTTACAGCTCCACACCCTGTCGCAATGATCATGAATAAGCAGAAAATCAAATTCTCTTCACTTAATCTACGTGGAGAAAAAACGTCTCCTTGCTGTAAAATGCATCAATTTTATTCATTTTTTTCGAAATGATGCCTAACAATATCATTCTGGGCGTTCAAATTTCGGAACTCCGGCCTTCTAATATTCCGTTATGTTCCGATTTCGGAATACAAATTGACTTTTTGCATATTATGTGCCAAAATCGGAATACCATTTGATGAAGGTGAGCATCTTGGTTGAAATAAAAGAATATCTAGATTGTTTGATTCAATGGAAGGATGAACAGGTCATCAAAGTTGTCACCGGTATCAGGCGCTGCGGAAAATCCACCTTGCTTTTGCAGTATCAGGCGTGGCTTAAGGCAAACGGTATCTCAAAGGAACAGATTGTTTCTATAAATTTTGAAGAACTGGAATATGAGGATCTGCAGGACTACCGAAAGCTGTATGCCTATCTCAGGGAGCATCTGTGTGAAGGAAAAAGACCTACATCTTTCTGGATGAAATTCAGAAGGTTCCATCCTTTGAGAAGGTGGTAGACAGTCTGTATGTCAAGCCGGATGTGGACATCTACATCACCGGCTCCAACGCCTACATGCTTTCCGGATATCTTGCCACACTGTTGACTGGACGTTATGTGGAAATTAAGATGCTGCCCCTGTCCTTTAGGGAATTTCTGGAAATCACCGGCATAGATCCGGATCGCGGGCTTGCGGAATATATGCGTGACGGAGTACTTCCGTATATTGCCGTTATGGACCGAACCCCGGAAAAGGTAGAAATTTACTTAGAGGGCATCTACAATACAGTGATCGTAAAGGACATCGAAGATCGTCAGGCTCGAAAGAAAACCGATTCGGACAAAAAAAAATCACGGATATTCTCCTGCTGAAGACCATAGCCAAATATCTGGCCAGTGTGGTCGGAAATCGAGTCTCCATCCGAAGCATTACCGATTATCTGACCCCAAACGGAAGAAAAGTCTCGCCTAACACGGTGAGCGATTATGTTGAGGCTCTCACAGAATCCTTTATCTTCTATCCGGCAGAGCGTTTTGACATTGTGGGAAAACAGCTTCTAAAAACGAATCGAAAGCTGTATATGGTAGACCTTGGCTTACGGAACCATATCCTGCCGCGCAGTCAATACGATTTAGGATTTTCGCTGGAGAACATTGTTTATTTTGAGCTTCTTCGCCGAGGTTACCGTATTATGATTGGCAAGATCGGCAATATGGAAGTAGACTTTGTTGCAGAAAAGCAGGGAACCTATACCTATTTTCAGGTTACAGTAGATATGACTGCGAAAGACACCTTCGACCGCGAGCTGAAACCATTGACAAATATCCGGGACAACTACGAAAAAATCGTCTTGACCGGAGATCGACTCACTGTAGGAAACTACAACGGCATCCAGGTCAAAAACCTGTCTGACTGGTTGTTGGGAAAATAAAATCACATCTCTTTGCATATGTAGCCATCTGCTGTGACGCAGATGGCTACACGCTTTATCACTGCTGATCCGTTATGCCATCGTTTTTCAGTACCTGATTCTTTTTCCCATCGAGCTCGAAGTACAAGAAGGAAATCTTCTTTCCTGCATTCATGGCATCGTTAATCGCATCGACAATGTAATATCCTTTTTCGTTGTCAGATTTCACTCTTCCGGTGATATGTATACTGCGCTTCAGCTTGTCTGCTTTTCTTTCGCTGGTAAGAGAAATGAGTTTCTCAATGAGGCTTCTGCTTTTCTTTTCAGTAATTAATTTGGATGATTGTACAGCATCTATCAGGAGCTTAAGCTCCGACAGCGAGAAGGTTCTATCAGACAGATAGTAATTCCATGCCTGCGCTCTGCCATAATTTCAAAACCTGCGGCCTTCAGAAGCACAATATCTGAAGAAACCGTTGTTCTATGCATATGTATAGAATGAAGTTTTTCCATCTGTTTATTGTATAATCTTTTTGAACCCATATTCTTTTTTCAGCCTTTCGTATATTTCAAAAGCTACCGGACATACTTCGACTGTATTCAAAACACTGTATAAGCTTTGAAGACGCTCCGGCTGATTTGTATATGGATAGTTTTGACAACTTTCCGGCTTGCAATCACCAAGCTTACAGCTTCCATCATCTTGCAGGAAATCACAAGGTTTGTGTTTTGTCTCATAATTACCTTCGCTATCTTTTCCATTCAAATATAAATTAATAAATACCTCTTTTTCCATTCCTAAATACTCTGCATCTTTTTCTATATCTTCATCAGGAATACTTCCGTAATATAATTTGCAGCAATTTCTACATCTATTACAATCATAATTCGCAAACAACTCCGTATGCAGCTTAAAAAACTGTTGATCCAACTGCTCTTCATCTGCATTACATTTCAAAAATGTTCTGAATTCCAGATTTTCATTTTCTTTCTTCTTAGCTTCAAATCTCACTTTTCTTGGCGGCAACATAAATATTCCGTACCCTCCTAATTTACTGGAAAAACTCATTAATTGGTTATATAAATTCTACCACAGTTCTCATCACAAAGAAACAAAAAAACTTCTCAAGACTAAGTTATTTATCCCTATTAAGCCTTGAAATACAATTGATATACTATACATTTAAGGAGAATATGTAATATGAAGAAGAAATTTGTAGTATTGATAATGGTAGGGCTAATGAGTATTTTTGCTGTAGCTTGAGGAGGAAATGAAAATGTTCAGTCTGAGAAAACTGCACTGTCCCTTTCTTATGCGGAACCAAACCTGACATCCGAAAAAAATCCCGGAAAGAAAGCGTTTCCGGGATTTCTGTGTCTTTGAAATTTTCGTTCGAATTATCGTTTGCTGAACTGCGGTGCGCGACGAGCTGCTTTGAGACCGTATTTCTTACGTTCTTTCATTCTCGGGTCACGAGTCAGGAATCCAGCTTTCTTCAGAACTGGTCTGTACTCAGCATCTGCCTGCAGAAGTGCACGGGAGATACCATGACGGATAGCACCAGCCTGTCCTGTAAATCCACCACCGTGAACATTCACCAGAACGTCAAATTTTTCAACGTTGTCGGTTGCTACCAGCGGCTGACGAACAACTACCTTCAGAGTTTCCAGACCGAAATACTCATCGATATCTCTTTTATTGATTGTGATTTTACCAGTACCTGGCATCAGGTATACTCTGGCGATAGATTTTTTTCTTCTTCCTGTTCCGTAAAATCTTGTATTAGCCAATGTTCTTTACCTCCTCATTAAAATGTTAATACTTCCGGTTTCTGAGCTGCATGAGCATGTTCCGGACCTGCATATACATGCAGTTTGGAATACATCTGTCTTCCCAGAGGTCCTTTTGGAAGCATACCTTTTACTGCCAGTTCAACAACCTTCTCCGGTTTTTTAGCCATCATTTCTTTCAGAGTGGTTTCTTTCATTCCACCTACATAATCAGAGTGGCTGTAATAAATTTTCTGTTCCAGTTTTTTACCGGTTACTTTCACTTTGTCAGCGTTGATGATGATGACATAATCACCTGTATCTACATGAGGAGTGAAAACTGGTTTGTTTTTTCCTCTTAAAACACTTGCTACGTTGGATGCCAGGCGTCCTAATGTGCAGCCTTCAGCGTCTACTACATACCATTTTCTTTCAATCTTATCTGGATTAGCCATAAAACTGTTCATGGATTTCCCTCCTGTTATTCAAACTTTAACTATAATTATCTATAATGTAAAATACCTTTTCCGGGGCTTTGGTAAGGTATTTTCGCACTACGTCACATTGAATAATTATATTATAAGCGCCCTGATGTGTCAACAGATTTTTTCGTGATTTTCCCTTATTTTTGAAGTTTTTCCACAGGGAATTGAAAATTTCTTCATCTTATCCACATTTTCCTTCCGAATTTTTCCACACCACTGTGTGCCATTTATACACGCCACTGCCCGTCTTCCGTCGAAGTACTAGGAAAATTCCGTAGTTACTAATTAGACTTTTCT
>JBJELT010000071.1:0-12600 GCA_051879295.1 Oliverpabstia sp.
CACCTAATATAGCTCTTAAAGTACTAGGTTTTGAGTAAAACGACGGAAGTCAGGAAGCATTATTTGAAGGAATGTCAAGCTTTTTATTCATCATCATCTTTACTATCCCGAATGCCATTCATAATTTCATGGTATTCTGCTTTGATTCTTTCAGATGCCATTCGATGTACTTCCCGCAGTTTTTCCTCAAAATAGGCATTGATCTCAGCTCCGATCAACATAATATACATACAGAAATATAACCATAGGAGAATCAATATAATAGTCGTAAGACTTCCATACATATTGGAGAATCCATCATAAACATCCAGATAGATAGAAAAACCAAGAGAAAATAATGACCAGGCAACTGCAGAAATAACAGCTCCAGGAAGCTGGCTTCGAAAACTGGTTTTCCGGTTAGGCAAAAACTTATAGATCATAAGAAAGACTATGATCAAAACAATCATGGAAATTCCTGTTCTCATACCTATGATATAAGCTGTGATTTGTGCAAGCACTGGAATATAATGAGAAAGAACTTTCTGAATGGAATTACCAAATACCAACAGCAACAGGCTCCCGATAATTGCAAAAATGAAAAGCAGCGTATAAATAGCAGATCTGATTCTCATAATCACATAATTACGTGTTTCTTCCACATGATAAATGGCATTGACACAGCTGGTCAAAGCCTGGACACCTTTTCCCGCACTCCATAAAGTAAAGATTGCCGAAATTGGAACTACTGCTGTTGATTTTCCATATACTTCACGGATGATATTCAACAGAAATTTGCGGAAGTCTCCGGTACCGGGGACTATCCGCAAAAGAACACTTGTGATGACATCCTGTGTGATCGGTGTATATTGAACCAAGGTCAGGAGAAGCATCAGAAAAGGAATAAAGGACAGCAATATGAAATATGCAGCCTGAGATGCAAATGCTCCTACATGGTCGCTGTTCAGGCGATTCACAAAACCTGATACAGTTTTCAATAATTTCATCGTCTACTTCCTTCCTTTATCCAAACTCATTTCCAAATGTAATATCATGATAAAATGTCTTCAGAATTTCCTGCCAGTTCCATCCTTTTGCCGCCATACATTTTGCTCCATTCTGGCTCATGCCGACACCATGACCGTATCCCCCGCCATGAATGACAAGTGCATCAGGTTCACTTCCATTCCCAGACATTTCTAATGACAAATATGCACTTGGAAGAAGTTTCTGATTCGTTGATTCACTTCCGTCATTTTTAATAAGAGAAAAACCCTGTGGAGAAAGGAACTCCCGTACATGATATTCATTTTCAATGATGGCATTTCCTGCTGATCCTGTCAGAAGAACAGCAATCGCTGCCCCGCCATCTGATCGGGCTGTAACTGAAATATCTTCCAATTCGCCTGTTTCAGGAAATTGTATGGCAGCTCTTTTTTGAATTGCTTCCCAGGGAAATGTCACAGACCATCGGTACCAGGGCTCCTCAGATTCAAAATCATCGGACCGAGAGTGAAGCAAATAATCATCCAGATTTATTTTATCCGTACGATACTGTGTCACGGCTTCACCTGCTGCCATAGCTTCCACAGCTTCTTCTGAAACCGATATACTTTCCAGATAACCTGCTGAGGTATCGTTTCCCCAAACCTGATCGGAACTGGTAAACCCGCAGGATGTAGAAAAGAAATATGCCTGTATGGGCATATTCTGCCACATCATAATCTGACCCTTAGTTTCCTCTACAGCAGCATCGGTAGATTCCTGCCTGGGAATATTATTATAAACCTGAAATGATATGGTATCATCCACATCTGCCTCATAACTATCCAGGCGATTCTCCTGAATCTGCGATACCGCATAGGTTCTGGCACAGACAGCCTGTGCCTTCAGGGCTTCTTCAGGATAAGAAGACGGCATTTCACTGGGCACCACATACTTCAGATATGTTTCCAGATCAAGACAATTGACAATCGAAAAACTATTGTCAATTCTGGTGATTTCCAGTACGCCTTCATAAGCCGGAGTACCCTGTGAACGCTGCAGAGACTGGATACAGATACTTCCCATTCGATTTTTGGGATAAACCGTAACAGTTTCACCCACATGCAGTATATCTTCCATATCCAATAAAGTTCCCGGAGGATACTCCCCACTCTGAGCCCCTTCCATAACCAGCACTTCATCCGATTTAAGAAATACAGAATCATGAACCGGAGACTCCTGCGCAGAATCCGTTAACAGAACCCGGATGTCCTGTACAGCAGTTTTCACTGATTCTGGTGTTTCCGGAATCATCTCTTCCGATGGTACAGCTGAAAATTCAGCATCTGCATAGTTACTCTGTTCCTCAGCTATGGACGAATCCATATCCCCTTTACTCTGAACTTCCTTCCGGCAAAACACCAACACAGCCCCCATCAACAGAAGGATCAGATATTTTTCTTTATTATTTTCCATGATATCTGCATTTTTCTCTTTACTCATTTCCTAGTATATGAGTAAAGAGATCAACTATTCATCAACTATATCCCATTACTTTATATTTGGAATAGAACAGGAAACTTCTTCTCATTTTCAAAACAAAAAACTATTCTACAATAAACTTGTATACTGTCATTGTATCGTATTTTTCTCCTGATTTCAGGAATGGCTGTTTAAAATGTGTATCATTCACTGCATTCGGGCAGTACTGAGATTCCAGACAGAATCCATGACGTTTTTCATAAATTGCTCCGTCTTTACCTTTTTCATTCTCTATAAAGTTACCTGCATAAAACTGAACCGCCGGACAATCTGTATAAGCTTCCATGCCGATTCCTGTTTCTTTGCAGTATGCCTTGGCCATCATAACAAATTCCCCGTCCTCTTTGTCAAGAACATAATTATGATCAAAACCGCCTGTCAGTTTTAACTGCTCAAAATCAGCCTCAATATCTTTTCCAATTTCCTTTGGAACTGTAAAATCCATCGGTGTTCCTGCCACCGGTGCAATCTCACCGGTAGGAATGGATTTTGAATCAACAACCGGTGTATAATGAGAAGCAAAAATCTGCATGGTCTGATCATAAACAACACCAGTGTTATGTCCTGCCAGATTGAAATAACTGTGGTTTGTCATATTGGCAACCGTATCTTGATCACTGGTACCCTCATAATGAATCTCCACCGCATTCTCATCAGTCAATGTATAGGTTACTTTCACATCAAAGTTCCCCGGGAATCCCTGTTCTCCATCCGGACTGAAATGATGGAATACAATTGACTGCCCCTGCACTTCGGCATCCCACATCATAAATTCAAATCCATCCGGACCACTATGTAAATTATTTCCATATTCATTTGGTGTGAGCTGCACTTTTTTTCCATTCAGCACAAAAGAAGCCTGATCGATTCTGTTGCCATTCCTTCCAATCGTAGAACCGAAATGTGGTCCGTTAACCTGATAGTCGGATCCGCAATCGTAACCTAGCACAACATCCGTCAGTTTCCCGTCTCTGTCAGGGACAAGAACACTTACCAGTATGGCACCATAATCAGTCACTTTCATAACTGCTCCATTACTGTTTGTCACTTCAAATAAAGAAATAGCCTGTCCGGCATCTGTCTTTCCAAAATTACGCTTTACAACACTCATAATTGCCTCCCAATATTTTTTTCCTGTGAAACAGTAAAGAGAGTCATATACATGACTCTCTTTTTAGCTTTCGTGACCCCAGGATGCCGTTTCCCTTATTTTGACGCCTAGCAACTGCTAGGTGGGTGACCGCAGTATCTCTTCTGCCTTCCGCTGCATAAATGACGGCCTGACATCCAATCAACGATATAGGAATCCCATAAACGTAAATGTAGGTTCAAAATTAAGAGAGGATCGCACACCCCAGGAAATCACATGATTACCGTTTCATTGATTCGGTGCATATCTGTTTCTTGAAATTATTATACCTTAGTTTATGTTAGATTTCAAGAATAATACTCAGATTCCTAAAATCTTTTTCACAACACCAGGCATTTCATCAACTTCTGCCACTGTATTATGACGAACCTCGGCACTTCTGATTTCTTCGATTGCATTCGGAACAGGTACTTTTGAAATAGCAGAAAGTTCATCCACCAGTTCAAAATCTCCCATGGCTGCATACTTTTCGCTGTTGATTGCTTCCATCACACTTCTGGTGAATTTGTATGGACTTGCCGTAGAAGCAATCACAGTTTTGGTAGTGTCACCTGTTTCTTCCACATATTTTCTGTAAACAGAAGCAGCAACAGATGTATGGGTATCAATCACATAACCGCAGTTCGCATAAATTCTGCGAATTGTTTCAGCAGTATCTTCTTCATTTGCATAGTTTCCATAAAAATCAGCAAGCTGAGCTTTCATCTGCTCATCAATCACGTATTTTCCGTCTGCAGCAAGAGATTCCATCAGTGCTTTATTTTTCGCTGCATCATTGCCTGCAATGCGATAAATCAGACGTTCCAGATTACTGGAAATCAGGATATCCATGGACGGTGATGTAGTAAGTATAAATTCTCTGTTTCTGTCATATTCACCAGTTACAAAGAAATCATAGAGCACTTTATTGTCATTGGATGCACAGATCAGTTTATTGATCGGAAGTCCCATATTCTTTGCATAGAATGCAGCAAGGATGTTTCCAAAATTACCGGTAGGAACAACTACATTCATTTTTTCGTCTGCTGCAATTTTTCCTTCTTTGTACAAAGAAGCATATGCATATACATAGTATACAATCTGAGGTACCAGACGACCGATATTGATGGAATTGGCAGATGAAAACTGATAACCGGCTTCCGCCAGTTCTGCTTTCATATCGGCATCATTGAAGATTTTCTTGACTCCTGTCTGGGCATCATCAAAATTTCCATAAATAGCAACGACATAGGTATTATCACCTTTCTGTGTTACCATCTGTTTTTCCTGAATAGGGCTTACACCATCCTTCGGGTAAAATACAATTATTTTCGTTCCCGGAACATCAGCAAATCCTGCCATTGCAGCTTTTCCGGTATCTCCGGATGTTGCTGTCAGAATCACGATGTCGTTTGTTACCTGATTCTTCTTTGCTGCGGTTGTAAGAAGATACGGAAGGATAGATAATGCCATATCTTTAAATGCGATGGTAGCACCATGGAACAATTCAAGAAAATATGTACCATCAGCACTTGTAAGCGGTGCAATTTTCTCTGTATCAAATTTTTTATCATAAGCATGGGTAATGCAGTCTTTTAGTTCTTCCTCTGTAAAGTCTGTAAGAAAACGGCTCATAACTTCATAAGCCACTTCCTGGTAAGACATCTCTGCCAGTTTTTCCACAGACACATCCAGTGTCGGAATCTGGTCCGGAACAAATAGTCCTCCATCCTCTGAAAGACCTTTCAGGATTGCCTGAGAAGCAGTAACGGTGCTTCCATTTCCTCTGGTACTTCTGTATAAAACTTCCATTCTGTTAAACACTCCTCATTATAAATACTTTTATGTAGTAAATCATTATAGTTTCTGATTATAGCACAGGATATTTTTAATAGCAATCTTTATTTTATTCATAAAAACTGTGTCCGCCATGGTCAAACAAAAACGTCAAATTTTCTTCGAACCATTTAACATTATCTTTCTCAGACTGATTCTTCGCAATAAAATACAGTGCTCCCTGGGACAAATCTTCCCCGTCTATTGCCCGATTAACTGCTTCTCTGGTTTTGTCAGAAACTGTAACTGTATAAATACGTCCGTCGGCCGTTGGCGAAAACTGGGGACTTCCACCAGAACGCTCCCAGATTACTGATGTAACGTCATTCTGAAATTCATCACTGGCCACACGGTTCAGAATAACATTTGCAACCATTATACGTCCTTCCAGATCTTCGCCTCCTGCTTCTGCCTCCACAATCGCAAGTAGATTCTCATAATCTTTATCTGACATTCTTGTTGTTCCCGCAAGTTCCCATGACTGAGTATCAAGAGCATTGACCGATTGCAGCAGACGCGATCCCATATCCAAACGTGATACAACTTCAGTTTTTATCATGCGCTGCCCTACCAGAACCATTTCACAGCTGATTCCCAGTGCCTGATAACTATTTTTTAGTCCTTTCGAAGAAAGAACACCATTGATTATTCCCTGATACCCCAATGGTATCCGAGGGACAGGATCCTCATCGTCCGAAGGAATTTCTTCTTTCTGTACATTATTTTCCTCCTGTGTACTTATTTCAGTTACTTCTTTCTTTTCTGCCACATTAGAGTTCCTGTTAAACACTATTGCAGTTCCTGTAAAAATAAGTGCAGTTCCCGCAGCGACAGCTATACAGGCATGGCGATGCACTTTCAATGTTCGGATAAGATAGATACGGAGAAAATTCAATACCTGATTCAATTTTTTCATATAGTACCTTTCACTGACATGATTCGTTCATACTTTTTTTAAATTTTGTAACATTCTCTATATCAAAATTATAGATAGTTCAAAAATCAAAGTCAATAGAAGAGGCCTATTTTTGACTAATTTTACGAATTTGCTCCCACTTTTTCATGAATATTGACAGTAAAACATAGGTTTATTTCCCACTTACGGAAATATTTCCCCGCTTATCGCAGTTCAATCCCCCATACTTTGCAGGAACGGGTACCAACAACTGCATAATTTTTATATACCGCCGGCGATGCTTCAATAGATCCTTCACTCAAAACAAGTGTATCCAGTACTTCTCCTGTTTCGCCATTCAACAGGTACATATTACCGTTACAACTGCAGTAGATTACCTGTCCTTTTCCATCCTGCTGATAGACACAGACCGGCGAAGACCAGGCGTAGACTGCCTGATGTTCCCATTTTATTTCTCCCGTTGCCTTGTCCAGACATGCAAGAACACCTTTGTATGCTTCTCCTGTTCTGGCAACGGTCACATAAATCTTATCAGACAATTGGTTTTCGCCCACGGCAATCGTAGACTGCACACCACCGGATACCCCATCCTGCGTATAGCATTCATAATCTGTCCGCCATACAACTTCTCCGTTCTCTGCGTCGATTTTCCAGATTGGAATTGGTGCGGTTGTGGAACTTCTCCATCCCAGATGGAAAGATGTACTTATATAAAGATACAGATGGTCATTTTCCATGGAAAGTACAGGGGTAGAATTCGAATCATCAAGAATATCCTGCACCCACACTAACTGCAGTGTGTTAAGATCAAGACACATCAGATGACCACCATTATCTGCTATAAAAAGATAACCTTTATAGATAGCCGCACTGGTTTCCATACCCAACCAGTAAGAAGACTGGCTGGTCCTTTTTCCATAATATCTCCACTTGACAATATGATCCGGATTGATGGAAAGGGTTCCTGCCGTTTCATCATAAACAGTATTTAGTTTCATAAGGTAAAGGATTCCATTTTCACCCGGATAAATCAGAGTATCAGTCTCTGCATCTACTAACGGTGATGAATCAAAAAAGCTGAGTGAACCACGCAGTGAAAACGAATCACTGTTACCAAAGGTATACATAACACTGCCGTCCAGCAGATTGATGATAAATACTCTGGCTTTTCCGTTATTGCTGTCATAACCGGCTCCCACATACATGATAGGATATCCTCTGGGATCCAATGCACCGGCCCCCTTAAATGTAAAGCCAAGATTCAACGCATCACGTGTTGCCTCACCCGTCCGGATATCCATAAAGTAAATATAACCATCCATGCAGGCATAGATGACTTCCACCAGCTCATCATCTGCTTTTGCCCAGTCATACATATTCATATGAGCTTTCACTTCTTTTGACCATTTCATCATCAGCGGCTGTCCCGTCCATCCGCTTCCGGTCCATGTGTGACTTCCATAAGCCAAAGCGCCTGTATTTTTTGTCCACAGACCGTTTAATTTATATTCTGACATATTTGCATAACCAAAAGCAGGACTATTTCGGAAATTATCACCACGAAAAGAAATAATGCCATCTACAGCAGTATAATCCTCTCCTAACCCAAATTCTATTGTCGACTCAGGTGCATATGATGTCAGATCTGTCAATATAGTTCCATCAACCTCAATAGCAGTCTCTGCAATCATATTAGCCGGATTCGTGTTCTCTGTATTGAAAGGGTTAAATACAGGATCTGCCTGTTCAAATACAACCACATCAGGATTCACCACTTCTTCCGTTACCTGATCATCCTGAGTCAGCAAAAAACCGGCCATCGGATTCTTTACTTCAATCTTTTCATTGGGAGCGATGATCATCCGATAGGCAAAAACCAACAAGCCTGCCCCCAGAAGAATCTCACATAACAAAACCACCAGATAACGCCTGAGTGTTCTTTTGTTCTTTTTCGTTGTATTTTTGTTTTGTAGTATACTCATTTGTTACTCCTTTTATAAACTGGTAAACAGAAAAGAACTTTCTTTACGATTCTGGAACTAATAATATTACATCTGTCACTTTCTGATAGATAATATAGCCTTCACACAGACACATTTCTTCATATCCATACGTATTCAGGATTTTTTTTGCAATCGGACGGTTTTCATATGTTACTACATAAGTATAATCTCCTTCTGATGCTTTCTGAAGTACAAACTCATAATCTGGTGTCTCACTTTCCATCTGCTCATATACACGGTTTTCCATATCCGGCATGTATGCGATATAGCCATGTGCATTTCTTCCATACATCATATTGATATCCCCTGAATACTGTCGGACATCGCAAAACAATGTCTGAGGCATAATGCACCTCGGCTCTTCTTCCTTTGCAAGAAGTTCATTACAGACAGCCTGTACTTCTTTGGGAAGTTTTTCCAAAGTCTGAACAATAGTAAATCCTCCGTGTTGGAAAGTATTTGTTCCTTTCAGCAAAACAAGTCCGCAGAAAAGCAGTGTAATACCCACTTTCATTATATTGTTGTCACAATACTGTATCATCTTAATAACTGCCAGACCAATTAAGATAGCCGTCGGAAACATCCAGAACAACCGCCAGTATACCACCTTTCTTAAAATCAGCTGATACATAACAGGATTCAAAACAACAACCACGACCAGCCCCATTGGTATCAAAAATTTTGCTCTCAGTTCCGGGAAATGCACAAAAAGATAGATAAACGCAAAAATTGCAAGTGTCAGATAAAATCCATCAGCATAATAGATTTCAAACCATTTTTGTATTGTTTCAATTGCATATGACATAGTCTCATCCTCTCCCTGCTAATGTAAAAAATAATAAAGCCCATAGTAAATTGCGTCAGGAATACAGAATATCCAGAAAATACAGATTACTTTCCAGTTTCTCTTTGAAACGCCATACACCAGTCCCATGCACCCCATCATAAGTGCTCCAATGATCACACCCATACCAGACATTAGACACATGGACAGATTCAGCAAAAAAAGCAGTATATAGTATTGATATTTACCTTCATCATAAATCCGACATCCAATTGTATATGCTGCAGGAATTCCAACACCTGCAATTACAGCCTTCCCCTGCCATATTCTTGTCAGAAGAAAGCATTCTTCAGTATAGATCGAAAAGTGGCCATATATACTTAAAAACAAAACCATATCCAAAAATAGACTCCGGTAAATGAGATTATCCCCGAAAAATACACCTGACATCATCCACCACACACACACGGCTGCCAACAGTAAAACAATCGGAAGCACAGTATGAGCCATAATTGTCGCATGTACACCAGTCAGTCTGGCACACCATGCAATAAACACCGCCCAGGGCGCGGTCACATCCTTCTTAATTTCACGTGCAAAGGAATCTTGTAAATTACCGGTAACCGGATTCGTTAAATACATTGTATCTGTCCGCAGCATATCTACTGCATTTACAACAAACCTTGAATCGTCAGCATCTGTATGCTGTGTCACTAATGTCACCAGAAGCAGCGCAGCGATAAGCACAAGCATGCATATAATTGCAGCTTTTTCACTGACCTTATACTCAGAAAAAGTTAAATGAATAAAATTCCTTTTATAAATTCCATAAACACAAAGTATTGCTGTCAATATGGTCAGCACAATAAATGCTATAGTAAAAGATACCCTTTTCATTACCAATGGTACCGTTATCAACTGAAAAACAGCCCAGATCAGCAACCAGCCGCTGACATACAACAGGGCGATATTCTTTTTCAATTTCAAAACAGATACAAGTGCGTTTCCTGCTAATACAGGAATCAATACAAGTATAATTCCTGCGAACAGAATATGTAATAACGAAATAATCATAACCATTCTCTCCTGCCTTTTTCAATCATTTCTATATAAACTATAACAGAGGGAAGAAAAAACGTCCAGCATTTCATCAAATATCGACTATTTTTGCATTGCAGAGGGTTATAGTGAATAAAATCTGTTTCATTAATTGTTGATTAATAAATTAGGGATAGATGCGGCCCTTCAGGCCGCATCTATCCCTGTCATAATTAGTACTTAATCTATCTGTTATTGATAGCGGTAACAAGAGCGTCAATCGAGGCTTTGATAATATCGCAATCTAAACCAGCTCCCCAGGAGAGAGATCCATCCGGCTTTTGAATTCCAACATAGGCAATAGCTCTTGAAGTAGAACTCTGTTCCAATGCATGCTCTGTGTAAGAAACGACCTTATACTGAAGGTTATATGCTTTCTTCAGTGCGTTGCTTACTGCATCCAGTCGACCGTTACCGGTAGCTTCTGTGGTAATCACGCGGCCATTGCAGGAAGAAGTAACCTGTGTAGTGATTGGTCCTGTCTGCTGGAAATGCACACTGACAACGCTGTACGGCTTTTTGACATTCTCGAAAGTTGTCTTGAACAAATCGAAAATCTCTTCCGGCATAAGTTCTTTGTGAGTATGATCGGAAACTGCTTTGGCTGCATATCCCATTGCTTCCCGCATTTTCGGCGGAAGATTGAGACCATATTTTGTCTCCAGAATATAGCCAACACCACCTTTGCCGGACTGGCTGTTGATACGAATCACATCTGCATCGTAGTTTCTTCCCACATCTGTCGGATCGATCGGAAGATATGGTACAGTCCAATGTTCCGGATCTTTTTCTTCAATCCATTTCATACCTTTGGCAATTGCATCCTGATGAGAACCGGAGAATGCAGCAAATACCAGGGCACCACTGTATGGGCTTCTTTCATCTACTTTCATACCAGTGTATTCTTCATATTTTTCACAGATATCCGGCATATCGCTGAAATCAAGTCCTGGATCCACACCCTGTGCATACATATTCATGGCAAGGGTGATGATGTCTACGTTACCGGTACGTTCACCATTTCCAAACAATGTACCTTCGATACGGTCTGCTCCGGCAAGAAGCCCCATTTCAGAATCTGCAACACCACAGCCGCGGTCATTATGCGGATGAAGAGATACAATGACATTTTCTCTGTACTTCATATTTTCACACATATACTCAATCTGGCTGGCATATACGTGAGGCATGGAATATTCAACCGTTACAGGAAGATTAATAATTGCTTTTTTATCCGGAGTCGGTTTCCATACGTCAAGTACGGCATTACATACTTCCAAAGCATATTCAGGTTCTGTTCCGGTAAAGCTTTCCGGGCTGTATTCGAACAGGAAGTTTCCTTCTGTTTCATCAGCCAATTTTTTCAAAAGTGCTGCACCTTCTACTGCAATATTCAAAATCTCCTCTTTTGATTTTCTGAATACCTGTTCTCTCTGACTTACAGATGTGGAGTTATATACGTGAATGATTGCCCGGGGAGCACCTTTTACAGCTTCAAATGTTTTGCGGATTATATGCTCTCTTGCCTGAGTAAGAACCTGGATGGTAACATCTTCCGGAATCAGATTCTGCTCAATAAGTGCACGCAAGAACTCATATTCCGTCTCAGATGCAGCTGGGAAACCAACTTCAATTTCCTTAAATCCAATCTTAACCAGTAATTTAAAAAATGCAATCTTCTGCTCCAGGCTCATTGGAATTACCAATGCTTGGTTGCCATCACGAAGGTCAACGCTGCACCAGATGGGAGCTTTCTCTACATATTCTTTTTCAGCCCACTTCATGCAGCGCATCGGCGGCATATGATACTGTCGTACATACTTTTTGTGATTCATCATAATAGTTGTCCTCCTGTTTTTCCAATATTCCTACTGTCGTCTGTTTTAACAGAAAAGAACTTTGATTTTACTTTTTCTACTCATAAAGCAGATTGCTTTCAACACCAGACTTTTCTGTAAAACAAAAAATCCTCCATCTCTTATCACTAAGAGACGAAGGACGTACATCCTACGCGGTACCACTCTTGTTCATGGAAAATCCATGCACTCTTCCAGATACGGGCAAAAGCCTTATATCCTACCCTATGATAACGGCAGGGCTTTCCGTCTGCGCCTACTCGAAAAACCTTTCAGGCAGCTGCTCCGAGGGCAGTTCCAAATGTTTCTTCCACTGCTTCACACCATCCAGCAGCTCTCTGATGTCCGTTGCATCTGTACTATTCCTCATCAACGCTTTTTATATAAAAATGGAAAATCGGGGCAACAGGATTTGAACCTGCGACCTCACGGCCCCCAGCCGTGCGCGCTACCAAGCTACGCCATACCCCGGT
>JBJELT010000072.1:0-2459 GCA_051879295.1 Oliverpabstia sp.
TATCCTGGGTACAATAGAGTGCTACAGTAAAGCCATTTCCTTCATTCATATAGATCTTATTCACATATCTGCATCGCATCTTCCACATCCCTCCAGTTTGAATCTGCCAAACATTATGCAGCCTCCTTCTTTATACGAAACGTTCTGCTCTCAGTTGTCTTCGCATATTCTTCATAAATATCAGGATGCTGGATCTTCAGCTTTTCCATCTGCGCTTTTCCGATCTGTGTACGTTTTGTCGGATTATACGTAACCCGGTAACAATTCGTACCATCCTTTAAAATGGCTTTGCATCCGGCTCCTAACTGCTCCACAAAAGGCACACTGATCGCACGCTGCTCCGATTCGATCTCTTTTTTTCTTTTTTCAATTTGGGATTTTTCTTCTGCTAAAGCAAGATATCTTTCAAGATTTTTAGATTCCAGACATGATAATTCGATTTCCGGGAGACTAATGTCCGCATATCCCACAGATCTCCGAATACTATCTAAAATGAGGTCTGTCTTTCCGTTATACGGCGGTTCCACATGTTTTTCAACATATTCCTCCCAGAAGAATGCTTCCTGTTCTATTAGGTCTTCTTCATCCATCAGGTCACGCTCCAGATAACGGAATACAAATTCGTCTTCATTATTCCCATACAGACATGCAATATAAGCTTTCTGCATGTTCATGACCGACAGATAATGTTTGACCTGGAGCACATAATTATCCGGAATTGCATCATCATCCCATTTCTTACTCGCATTGTAATTACAGGTCTTACATTCAAGAATTCCGTATGTACCATCGGGAAATAAAATAAAAAAATCCACATCTGCAAGCATGAACGGATACAGAGGATGCCGGAACATTTTTCTTACCGGAAATACCTTCAGTCCTGTCTTTCTGACAAAAATTTCTGCGACAAGATCTTCCAGCCGATGCCCGACTTCCTTTGCAACCCAGTTACTTTCTTCTTCCTCCGGAATAGCAGGCAGAATTCCCACCTTGTTGTTATATAGATCCCGGATTGTCGCAAACGGGGAGATTCCCATGATGGCGGCTACATCGCTGCCACCAATTCCCTTTTTACGGTAATCAAGCCATTCCTCTCTCGTAAGTCCACTGATATCCACTACAATCTCCGGTTCATAATTCAAATTCAGTCCTGTCATTCTATATTTCCTCCTTCTGATTTTTCTTATTGCCTTACCATTTGATTGCTCCGCCTACATCAAACTCTTTCCAGTCTAAAGCCAATGCACGGGTAATCTGTTCTTCCAGATTAATGATTGCTGCCCCCTGCATTCCTTCACAGGCTGCAAAGAACGATGCTTCGTTCATAGCAAAATAAATGTCATGTGCAGTGCAGGGTCCGTTTCCTTTCTGGAACTCGAACATTTCCGCCACATCATTGATCAATTTTTTTCGGATTCCCAGGCGTTTCATCAATAAACGAATACAATTCAGCGGATGACGGATTTCAATATCCATCAATTTCGTTATATCTGAAATTGCATCCTGATATCTGGAACAGAGCATTCTTAAATTTGCCAGAAACTGTGTCATATCAGCACCGCCGGTATGCGCCAGTTTAATTGGACTGCCAAGACTGATCGTCCTGCCACTGCTGGAACAGGTCAGCATCGGATACAGATTTGCTCCGCTTACTGCAACATCTGATGTAGTAAGCCTTACAGCGGGTGCAATGATATTATCGCTGATGCCATGATCACTTAAAGCATCCCTGTAAGTATCCAGAAGTTCCTGATTTCCCCCAAGTTCCCACATTGCGGAAACAATGGAATGATCGAACATTCCGGAACCTTCCACGTAACTGTTTCCCGGAAAATTGGTATTCAGAAACTGCATGGTCATCTCAAATACTGCCCGCATATCCAATATGCTGTAATCATGATGATCTCCACCGTGAACTGCAGATACTTTTCCATCTGCAATCTTAATCAGAGCATCCCCTTTCGCTACCTTCAGGCAGTAATTCACTACCTTCGCATAATTTGCTGTTTCCAGTTTTCTAAGCCCGGAACCAGAAATTCCTGCCCGATCCAGAATTGTCCGGATTGCACAGGTACGCACCGGATAGGTCTCACCCTTAATTTTTAAAGCAAGCTGGGTATTATTCTCAGTATCCTCCAGGATCTCTTCCCAGTTTTTTCCTACTGTGTCCTTCATTTTACCCACTTCCTGAATAGCCGGAACCAGTCGCAGTGTTCTTGTAGGCTTACGGATCCAGGAAGATTCTTTTGCTCTCTGTGCCAAAAATTCCAGCATCTCCTTTGGGTCTGCAAACGTCGTCTGATACGCATCTGCAAAAATTCTTGTTTCATTCATGTGTCTTTCCACCTTTCTTAAAATAAGTTTTATCCATAAACAGCTCAAAGCTGATTGTGGCTGCTCCATCTGCCATTAAACAAATAAAAAAGGAATGAAAAGAGTATTTCTCCATCCATTCCTAA
>JBJELT010000073.1:0-52799 GCA_051879295.1 Oliverpabstia sp.
CCGAAGATCCGACGCTTACGGAGACTTTGGCGCGAAGGCTTTCCTGAGCGTCAATATAGTCGCAGTTAGCGGCTAGCTGAGGAGGAACGGCCTGCTTCTGAAAAAATGAAAGGAAGTTTCCGTCCCTCTTCAAATCGATAAACAAAATTCGTAATCAATTCTGGCAAAGATATCCTTTGTTTCTCAATTCCTGTTCAATCAGATCCAGAGTATCTTCAGAATCAGCGGATATGGTATGGTAATGATACCCGGAAGTTACATCTTTGAGTGGTGTGGACTTGCCACTGTGTATTTCTTCCAGAAACTTTTTCACATCTCTTCGGGAAGATACATTCAGTTCTGCTCTCAGACAGCCATAAACACGATGACGTACAAAAACATCCAAAGCGACACCTCCCAGATCAACAATGGTATTCAGCTCATCTTCAATATCTTCATCGGAATGAAATACTTTCATGGCACGTGTGACGCGCTGGGGGGCATTTATCAGATAACCACGGTTGGTAGAGATAATATCATGGTGTTCTGCACGGATTAATGCCATATCCTGCACAATCACCTGTCTGCTGACAGAAAAATGCTCTGCCAGTGCAGTGCCGGAGATAGGCGAAGAAGCATGTGTCAGCATTTTGAGGATCTCCTGGCGTCTTTCTTTTCCTTTCATGATCGTGAGTCATCCTTTCTGAGTTTCATTAGATATTTCTAATTATATACCAGTTTCTTCCTGTACTTCAAGTACAATTTCAAGACGTCCTATTCTTCTATTGCATGAAGATTTTTCAGAGAAATATCAAGAATAGGAGCAGAATGTGTGAGTGCACCACTGGAGATAAAGTCTACACCGATATCAAGAAGCCGTTCGACATTTTCCCGGGTGACATTGCCGGAACATTCTGTCTGTGCGCGGCCGTCAATGATTTTAATAGCTTCTTTCATTATTTCAGGTGTCATGTTATCCAGCATGATAATGTCGGCACCGGCTTCTACAGCTTCTTTTACCATATCCAGATTTTCAACTTCTACCTCGATTTTTCTCACAAATGGTGCATATTCTTTGGCCATCTGTACTGCTTTTGTCACACTGCCTGCAGCTCCGATGTGATTATCTTTCAGTAAAATTCCATCGGAGAGATTATATCTGTGATTGCATCCGCCGCCCACCTTTACTGCATATTTTTCAAATATACGCATATTCGGTGTTGTTTTGCGGGTGTCCAGAAGTCTGGTTTTACTTCCTTTAAGCAGACTGGAGATAGAATGAGTATATGTGGCAATACCGCTCATTCTCTGAAGATAATTCAATGCCACTCGTTCCCCGGAAAGAAGAGCACGAATATCGCCGGTCACAAGAGCCATCAGTTGTCCGTTTTTCACTTCATCTCCATCTTTGCAGAAAAATTTAATCTTGACAGTGTCATCCAGCAGTTCAAATACTCGCTGAAAAACGTAAAGACCGGCAATGATACCGTCCTGTTTACATAAAAGCTGTACTTCCCCTTTCTGAGCATGAGGCATAACAGAATTGGTGGTAATGTCTTCGCTGGTAATATCTTCCTGCAGTGCCTGCATCAGAAGATGATCAGCATTCAGTTTCGTTGTGATGTTATTGTTCATGAGATTTTCGTATCCTTTCTATTTCATTTAAAACAAGTTCCTTATATTTCTTCTGTAAAGCTTCCTGGTCAGCATACGCTGATATATCAAAGTAACAAGATTCTTCCGGGAGAGGATTGTTAAGCTCATCTCCGGTCATGTGAATGGCCGCACGTTTGGCAAAAACGAGACTTTCCAGGAGAGAATTACTGGCCAGACGATTCGCTCCGTGTACGCCGTTGCAGCTGGTTTCTCCCGCCGCATACAGCCGGCTCATAGATGTCCTTGAGTGGCGGTCTACTTTGATTCCGCCCATGAAATAATGCTGTGCGGGAACAATGGGTATACATTCTTTTGTGGAATCGTAGCCTTCATCCAGACATTTTTGATAAATATGCGGAAAGTGTTTTTTAATAATGTCAACGCCGATTGGACGCATGTCTAGCCAGACATGAGGCATATGATCTTTCTCCATCTGTGCAAGTATTTCTTTTGTGAGAAGATCTCTTGGAAGCAGTTCATTGACAAAACGTTTCCCATTTTTATTGTAGAGCAATGCCCCCTCACCGCGAACGGATTCAGAAATAAGAAATTGCCGTCCGGGTTTATTGGTGTACAGTGTGGTAGGGTGAATCTGTATATAATCGGGATGCAGAAGTTCCACACCATGTTTCAGGCATACAGCAAGACCATCACCGGTCAAATGAGAAAAATTGGTTGAGTGGGGGAACAAACCTCCGATACCGCCGCATGCCAGCAGTGTGCAGTCGGCATATATGGAGAAAATTTCACCGGACTGTTTTCTGGCCACAATTCCGTGGCAGACATTGTCTTTGGTAAGAAGATCTTCCATTGTAGTATATTCCATCAGTGTCACATTTTCCAGAGTTTTCACCTGCGTCAGCAGCTTACTGGTAATTTCTTTGCCGGTGATATCTTCATGATACAGAATACGGTTGGTGCTGTGGGCACCCTCTCTGGTAAAACAAAGTTCTCCGTTCTGCATTTCAAATTCTACTCCATAGCCGATCAGGTCACGGATCGTGTCCTGAGAAGAACGGATCATGATATCTACGGACTCAAGGTTATTTTCAAAATGACCCGCAACCAGAGTGTCATGAAAAAAATCATGATAGTCATCTTCATTTCGCAGCATACAGATTCCACCCTGTGCAAGATAGGAATCGCTGCTTTCCAGATCTGATTTGGTAATCATCAGAATCTGTTTGCTGCGGGGAAGGCTTAAAGCGGCATAAAGACCGGCCACACCGCAGCCAACGATTAAAACATCAGTTTTCATATTTTTATATACTTCCTTATTTATGTTTTGTACCCTGACATATGTTTATCTTGAAAGGAGATAAAGCCTACGGTCTGCTATCATTTGTCAGCAAGTTTAAGCATTTGTTCCAGCGGAATCATAGCATCATGGCGAAGTTCTGCACTGACTTCTACCTGATGATCTCTGTTCTGAAGGACATGGAGTACTTTGTCCAGAGTAATAGCTTTCATGCCGGGACAGCGAAAATTCTCGTCTGCCATATAAAATGTTTTGTCAGGATTTTGTTTTTTCAGTTCATATAAAACGCCGTCTTCGGTGGCAATGATAAATTCTCTGCAGGAACTTGCACCAGCGTAGCTTATGATACCGGAGGTGCTTCCGATATAGTCAGCCAGCTTCTGGGTATCCGGAGGACATTCCGGATGAATCAGCACCTGAGCCTGAGGATGGGCTGATTTTGCTTTGGCCAGTTTCTCAGGTGAAAGAGATGCATGGATTGGACAGCATCCATCATTGAAAATGAAGTGTTTTTCCGGAACCTGAGAGGCAATATACTGCCCGAGGTTTTTATCCGGAATAAAGAAAATATTTTTATTTGGAAGTTCACGAACAATTTTCAGTGCATTGGCAGATGTTACGCAGACATCGGAATATTTTTTCAGTTCTGCTGTGGAATTAATGTAACAGACAACAGCCAGATCATCATATTCATTGCGCAGGTTTTGTATGGCAGTAATATCGGCCATATGAGCCATCGGACAGTCTGCTTCCGGTTCAGGCATCAGTACCAGTTTATCCGGATTCAGAAGTTTAGCACTTTCTCCCATAAACGATACACCGCATAGAACCAGTATATCGGCATCTGTCCGGGAGGCAACTTTACTCAGGTAGAAAGAATCTCCGATATAGTCTGCAACCTCCTGTACTTCATTAGGAACGTAATAATGGGCCAGTATGATAGCATTTTGCTTCTTCTTTAGTAACTGAATCTGTTCTTTTACAGTCATAATATTTCTCCTCTCTGAATAGTTCTCATGCATTATACTCTTTTATATTACATATGACAAGACAGAAGTTAAAAAATAATGACAAGAATTTTAAGGGTTAAGCAGAAAGGACATGTATTGAATCCATAATTCAGATGTGCTAAACTTATGAAATATGAGGTGACCGGGGTGACTATGAACCCGTCTCCCAGTCACTTCCGTGAAAAATAGAGAGGTAAGATAAATGAATCCTGTAGTAAGTATTATTATTCCGATTTATAATGCAGAAATACAGCTGCATCGCTGTATCGAAAGTGTCTTGAATCAGGATTTTGAAAATTTTGAATTGATTCTGGTGGATGATGGAAGTAAGGATTCTTCCGGTGAAATATGTGACCGGTATGCTGCGGAAGATGAGAGAATTCATGTGATTCATAAGGAAAATACGGGAGTATCAGACAGCAGGAACTGTGGAATTGATGCTGCCCAAGGTGAGTATCTGCAATTTCTTGACAGTGATGACTGGATTACCATGGATGCTACCAGTCTTCTGGTGAGGGCGGCAAAAGAATATCAATGTGATCTTGTCATTGCGGATTTTTATCGGGTAGTGGGAGAGCGTGTGTCGCCCAAGGGAGATATTCAGGAAGACAAGCTGCTGAGCAGGGAAGAGTTTGCGTCACTGATGATGGAAAAACCGGCGGATTTTTATTATGGAGTTCTCTGGAACAAGTTATATAGAAGAGAAATCGTGGAAAAGTATCATCTACGCATGGATACGGATGTGAGCTGGTGTGAAGACTTCATGTTCAATCTGGAATATATCCGGCGGATTCAGACTATTTATCCGCTTCGGGTTCCGGTTTATTATTATGTGAAGACAAAAGGTTCGCTGGTCAGTCAGGGAATGAGTATTACCAATACCATCAAAATGAAGAAAAATGTATTTGAGTATTACCATGCATTTTATCAGGATGTTTTTGGAGACGAAAACCATGAGAAAAGTCGCCTGCAGGTGTATCGGTTCCTGTTTGATGCAGCGGGGGATGGTCTGGTGCCTCCGGCCCTTCTGCCGGGTTCTATCAAACTTGGGGAAGAGCGGACACAGGTCAGTGATGAGATCCTGAGAGGCGAGGGATTCCTTCTGGAAATATATCGGATGGAGAAGCTGCTTGACCGTCTTCTGGAGACTGTTGCCCTGAAAAATGATATGACGCTGGAAGAAGTGAGAATTCTTCTTTGTCTTTCGGAGGCAGGCGGGCTGTGCAGTAAAAAGGAACTGGCGGATATGTCCAGGATGACCAGAACAGGATTATCCAGAGTGGTCCAGAAGCTTATAGGAAAAGGTCTGATCGGCATGGAAGAGGGATCGGAAAAGAAGACAGTGAAAAAGATAAAGACTCTGCCGGCATCGGAAACGATTATGAATGAAATTTCTTCTGCCAAAAGGGATTGTTATCAGCTGATGTTTGCCGGCATGGAGAGAGAGGAAATGGAACAGATTTACCGCATATCAACCAGAATGCAGGAAAATATTCAGAGGGCTTTAAAATAAGGAGGATTTTGAGTAATGTTATCATTTGCATGTGATTACGCAGAAGGAGCACATGAGAAAATTTTACAGAGACTGTTAGAGACGAATCGGGAGCATCTGCCCGGATATGGCAGTGACCATTACTGTGAGAGTGCAAAAGAGAAAATTCGGCAGGCATGCCAGTGCCCACAGGCAGAGATTTCCTTTCTTGTGGGTGGTACCCAGACCAATGCGATGGTAATCGATGCCATGCTTCGCCCCTATGAGGGAGTTGTGTGTGCTCAGACCGGCCATATCAATGCCCATGAATCCGGTGCTATTGAATATACGGGGCATAAAGTGATGGGAATTCCTCAGCACGAGGGGAAAATTGACGCTGAAGAATTGGAAGTATTTCTTAAAAACTTCTGGGAAGACGAAAATTTTGAACATATGGTATTTCCGGGGATGGTGTATATTTCTCATCCGACGGAATACGGAACCTTGTACAGCAAACAGGAACTGACGGAAATATCAAATGTCTGCCGCAAATATAAAATACCATTGTATATGGACGGTGCCCGTCTCGGTTATGGTCTGATGAGCAGAGAGACGGATGTGACGCTCCCGGAGATTGCAGAACTCTGCGATGTCTTTTATATTGGAGGGACAAAGGTGGGAGCACTCTGCGGGGAAGCTGTCGTATTTACAAAAAACAATATGCCGCCTCATTTTCTTACCATTGTGAAGCAGCACGGGGCCTTGCTGGCAAAACGGCGGCTGCTGGGCATCCAGTTTGATACATTATTTACCGATAATCTGTATTTTACCATCAGTGCCCATGCGATAGAAATGGCAGAACTTCTGAAGCAGGGATTCCGGGAAAGAGGGTATCGGTTTTTCCTGAATTCTCCCACAAATCAGCAGTTTATTGTACTGGATAATCGTAAAATGGAGATACTGAAAAAGAGCGTAAATTTCAGTTACTGGGAAAAAGTTGATGAAGACCATACGGTTGTCCGTTTTGCGACGAGCTGGGCAACAACGAAAGAAGAAATCGAGGCACTGATGCAGCTTCTGGACGAAATCGGCAATCTTTCCTAATTCATATAAAATTTATAAATTTTTACAAAGCTTTTCTTGCAGGAAATTTCTGGCGGAGTATAATAAAACCAGCAGGTAAAGTCAGCACAGCCTCCGGCGGATTGCAGAGGTACGCCGAAGGTACTTGAATATTTTACTCACAGAAAGAAAGGGAGATTATGGATTTAAATCAGTTAAAAGAAAACAAACCGAAGCGCCCGGTGATGTTTTACTATGCAATTGCATTTGTGGTATTGCTTTTGTTGAATTTTGTATTGGTGCCATGGATGTCCGAAAAGAGTATCGTGGAAACCACATATGATGAATTTCTGGATCAGCTGGATGCCCATAGTGTTACAAAAGTTGAAGTACGTCAGGAAGAGTACGCCATTTATTATGTGATTGAGAAGAACGGAAAAGAGTTATTCTGTAAAACAGGTATCATGAACGATCCGGATCTGATGCAGCGTCTGGATGCCAGCGGTGCCAAGTTCGGAAGCGCTATACCGACGCAGCAGTCACCATTTCTGATGTTTATCATCAGTTGGATTATCCCGATTGCAATTTTTATGTTTATTGGAAATATGCTTTCCAAAAAGCTGGCACAGGGCATGGGCGGTCCGGGTGCCATGTCCTTTGGGAAGAGTAATGCAAAAATATATGTAAAATCCTCCACCGGAATTAAGTTTTCAGACGTGGCCGGTGAGGATGAGGCGAAAGAACTGTTGTCGGAGATTGTTGATTATCTGCATCATCCGGAACAGTATCAGGCTATTGGTGCGAAGATGCCGAAAGGCGCTCTTCTTGTAGGTCCTCCGGGAACTGGTAAAACCCTTCTTGCGAAAGCAGTAGCCGGTGAGGCGGAAGTACCGTTTTTCTCAATTTCAGGTTCTGAATTTGTGGAAATGTTTGTTGGTATGGGTGCTGCAAAAGTACGAGACCTGTTCAAACAGGCAAACGAAAAAGCACCATGTATTGTATTTATTGATGAGATTGACACCATTGGTAAAAAACGAGACGGCAACTTCAGCGGCAATGACGAGCGTGAGCAGACCTTGAACCAGCTGCTGACGGAGATGGATGGATTTGACGGTTCCAAAGGTGTTGTCATCCTGGCAGCAACTAACCGTCCGGATTCTCTTGACCCGGCACTGCTTCGTCCGGGACGGTTTGACCGCCGGATTCCGGTGGAACTTCCGGATCTGCAGGGTCGTGAAGAAATTCTGAAAGTACATGCAAAAAATATTAAAATTGCAGATAATGTAGATTTCTCTGCGATTGCGAAAGCCGCTTCCGGTGCTTCCGGTGCTGAGCTTGCCAATATTGTCAATGAGGCTGCACTCCGTGCCGTCCGTGACGGAAGAAGATTTGCCACTCAGGCAGATATGGAAGAGAGTATCGAAGTTGTTATTGCCGGTTACCAGAAAAAGAACCGGGTTCTTTCAGAAAAAGAGAAACTGATCGTTGCCTACCACGAAATTGGTCATGCTCTGGTGGCAGCCAAACAGACCAACTCCGCACCGGTTCATAAGATTACTATTATTCCGAGAACATCCGGTGCTCTGGGATACACCATGCAGGTGGAAGACGGTGAGCATTTCCTGATGTCCAAAGAGGAGCTGGAGAATAAAATTGCTACCTTTACCGGTGGTCGTGCGGCTGAGGAACTTATTTTCCACTCCATCACCACAGGTGCATCCAATGATATCGAACAGGCGACCAAGATTGCCCGCGGTATGATTACCCGGTTTGGTATGAGCGATGAGTTTGACATGGTGGCCATGGAAAATGTGACAAATCAGTATCTGGGCGGTGATTCCACCCTGGCATGTTCTTTCGAGACACAGACACTGATCGACAAGAAAGTGGTCGAGCTGGTGAAGAATCAGCATGATAAGGCACTGCAGATTCTGCAGGATAATATTATGAAACTGCATGAACTGGCAAAGTACCTGTATGAGAACGAAACAATTACAGGTGAAGAGTTTATGAATATTCTGGAAAATAGAAACAATTAATCTGTTGAATTGCTATACCGTTGGTGCTATAATGTCAGCAGATAAATCATATGCAAAATAGGATTCCATGCGTCAAGTGTTCAGTGGATGGGGAGTTGCCGCAGAAACGAAAAGCTAGTATATACTAGTCTTACGATATGGAATCTGCACCCGTTGCAGCAAAACAGATGATAGGCATCTCGATTGTGAAGGGAACAATATACGCAAGTGATGAGTCATTCCTTTGAGCGGATGATTGTCCGCTCATTCACATCGGGATGTTTTTTTCGTATAGAATTATTTTCATACATGGACAGCATTTACCCAGAATGCCCTGCATCCCGAATGACAGACATCTCCGTGCAAATATCGCGGGGTGTATACATGATGAAGGAGGAACAGAGCATGATGGATCATGAAAAAATCAAAGAAGGTGTCCGGTTGATGCTGGAGGGTATCGGAGAAGATATTAACAGAGAAGGTCTTCTGGAAACACCGGACAGAATCGCACGGATGTGTGAGCAAATCTATGGCGGTCTTAACGAGGATGCCGCCGTTCATCTCAACAAGCAATTTCAGGCAACAAATAATAATATGGTATTAGAAAAGGATATTACCTTTTATTCCGTCTGTGAGCATCATCTTCTTCCATTTTATGGGAAAGCTCATGTGGCTTATATTCCCGACGGAAAAGTGGCAGGTCTCAGTAAACTAGCCCGGACGGTGGAAGTATTTGCCAGAAGACCACAGATTCAGGAAAATATGACAGCTCAGATTGCCGATGCACTGGAAAAATATTTGTGTCCTAAAGGGGTTATGGTTATGATTGAGGCAGAACATATGTGTATGACTATGAGGGGCGTACAAAAGCCGGGCAGTAAGACCGTGACCACGATGGTGCGTGGTGTCTTTGCAGATGACTATACGCTGCAGCAGACATTTTTACAGATGGTGCGTCAATAAGTCGAGAGAGAAAAATTGATGAAGAGAATACATAATATACAAAATCATCCCATGTTCCGGGAAGAATATCAGAAGCTTCAGGAGGCGGAAAGTGAACGGATTTTCTGCCGTCATACAATGGAACATTTTCTGGATGTAGCCAGACTGGTGTATATTTATAACCTTGAAGATCATGCGGGAATCGACAAAGAGATCATCTATGCTGCCGCACTTCTGCATGATATCGGGAGATACGAACAGATCAACAAAGGAACGCCCCATGACATTGCGGGAAGCAGAATTGCGGAAGTAATCATGAGAGAATGTGATTTTTCTGACGAAGAGATATCCAGGGTGAAGAGGGTAATTTCCAGTCACCGGCTTGCGAAAAGTGGAGAAAATACAAAGCCGTCACTGGAAGCTTACCTGTACAGGGCAGACAAACAGTCCAGAAATTGTTTCGTTTGTCCTGCGTATGGGGAATGTAACTGGCCGGAAGAAAAGAAAAATAAAAACATCTGTTACTAAAATGAATTTTTACAGGAGAATGCTATGATAATTGGAAATAAAGAATTTGATATAAAAAACAAAACCTATATTATGGGAATACTGAATGTGACACCGGATTCATTTTCGGACGGAGGAAAATATAACCATCTGGATGCAGCTTTGTTTCATGCAGAGGAAATGCTGCGGGATGGGGCAGATATCATCGATATTGGCGGAGAGTCCACCCGACCGGGTCATACCGTGATTACAGAGGAGGAAGAAATCGCTCGGGTCACACCGGTGATACAGGCTGTAAAAAGCCGGTTTGATGTACCGGTTTCTATTGATACCTATAAAGGAAAAGTGACTGAGGCAGCTTTGCAGGCGGGAGCCGATCTGGTAAATGATATCTGGGGATTTAAACATGACAGAAAAGTCGCAGAACTGACGGCAAAATATGGTGCAGCCTGTTGTCTGATGCATAACAGGCATGAGGCAGTGTATGAAAATTTTCTGGAAGATATGGTTCGGGATATGGAAGAATGTGTGCGGATTGCCCGGGAAGCAGGAGTTGTCGATGACAGAATCATTCTGGATCCCGGTGTGGGATTTGGGAAAACCTATGAGATGAACCTGGAAGCAATCTACCATGTGGACGTGCTGCACCGGCTGGGATTTCCGATTCTTCTGGGAACATCCCGTAAATCAGTAATCGGGCTGACTCTGGACCTTCCGGCAGATCAGCGGGTGGAAGGAACACTGGTCACTACAGTCATCGGTGTGATGAAAGGCTGTGCCTTTGTCAGAGTACACGATATCAAAGAGAATAAGCGGGCAATCCAGATGACAGAAGCAATTCTGGGGCGTTAGGAGACAGTATGGATAAGATTACAATACGAAATCTGGAAATATTTGCAAAACACGGAGTTTATCCTGAGGAAAATATTCTGGGGCAGAAATTTGTGATTTCTGCTGTGTTATATATCGTTACAAGGAAAGCCGGAATGACAGATGAACTTGAGTATTCCGTTAATTATGGGGAAGTCAGCCATTTTATAAAAAGATTTGTGGAAGAACATACATGGAAATTATTGGAGAGTGTGGTGGAACATCTGGCAGAAGCATTGCTGGTATCGTTTCCACTTCTTCACAGAGTAGATCTTGAGATACAGAAACCGTGGGCACCAGTTGGACTGCCGCTGGAAACCATATCCGTTGCAATTTCCAGAGAATGGCATACCGCATATATTGCTCTGGGATCAAATATGGGAGACAAAAAAGGATATCTTGATTTTGCGGTGGAAAAGCTTCAGGAACGAAAGGACTGTTGTGTAAAAGTTGTTTCGGATTATCTTGTCACAGAGCCATATGGCGGAGTGGAGCAGGATGATTTTCTGAATGCAGCTCTGGAATTAAAAACCATTCTGGAACCGGAGGAACTGCTGGAAGTACTTCATGAGATTGAACATGAGGCAAAAAGAGAGCGGACGATACACTGGGGGCCCAGAACTCTGGATCTGGATATCCTGTTATATGATGATCTGGTACTTGATACACCTGCTCTGCACATCCCACATATCGAGATGCATTTGCGGGATTTTGTTTTGATTCCACTGGCACAGATCGCTCCGTGGAAACGCCATCCACTGTCAGGGAAAACTGTGGATGAAATGAAGAACAATCTGTAAAAATCATTTAAAAATGTTGTGCTTTGAATAAATTTTTGCTATAATTCCAGTAAGAATAGCGAGTGAGTTGGTTCATCATTCGCAGCAGGAAAACGACAAGTTGATTAAGGGAGATGTAAGGGAGATGGATTATGGAACATTATAACCCGTTACTGGAAAAAAACAGCAACAAAAAATTTTTTACAATTGGAGAGATTATGCTTCGTCTGAGTCCTCCAAACTATGAGAAAATCCGTATGGCCAGCAGTTTTGAGGCCAGTTATGGCGGAAGTGAAGCTAACATAGCACTGGCACTGGCAAATTTGGGCGTGGACAGCACCTTCTTTTCCGTAGTGCCGAATAACAGTCTGGGAAAAAGTGCAGTACGTATGCTACGAAGCAATGATGTTCACTGTACACCGATGATTCTCAGTACCCCAGAAGAGACTCCGTCCCATCGTCTGGGAACCTATTATCTGGAAACAGGTTATGGAATCCGTGCCAGCAAGGTGACATATGACCGTAAGCACAGCGCCATGACCGAATATGATTTTGACCGGGTAGATATGAATGAACTTCTGGAGGGATATGACTGGCTGCATCTGAGTGGAATTACCCCGGCACTGGGTATGAATTGCCGGAAGATGATTATGGACTGTCTGCGTACTGCCAAAGAAAAAGGAATGATGGTAAGCTTTGATGGAAACTTCCGCAGTACTTTGTGGAGCTGGGAAGAGGCAAGAGATTTTTGTACCGAATGTCTGCCGTATATTGATGTCCTTCTGGGAATTGAACCGTATCATCTCTGGAAAGATGATAACGATCACAGCAAAGGTGACTGGAAAGATGGTGTGCCGCTGCAGCCAACCTATGAACAGCAGGATGAAGTATTCCAGCATTTTGTAGAAAAATACCCGAACCTGAAGTGCATTGCCCGTCATGTGCGGTATGCCCACAGCGGAAGCGAGAACAGCCTGAAAGCATACATGTGGTACGAAGGACATACCTTTGAAAGCCGCCTGTTTACCTTCAACATCCTTGATCGCGTAGGCGGCGGAGATGCATTCGCCAGCGGCCTGATCTATGCCATGATGCACAATTACCGGCCGATGGATATGGTCAACTTCGCAGTAGCCAGCAGCGTAATCAAACACACCATCCACGGCGACGCCAACATCACAGATGATGTAAAAACTATCCAGAACCTGATGAACATGAACTACGATATCAAGAGATAATGCGGAAACAGGAGCAGCGAAGGCTGCTCCTGTTTTGTAATTCACTTGAATAGGGACGGAGAATCTCTATGATTTTCAGAAGCATTGGGGAAAGTGAGTCCGAAGATCCGACGCTTACGGAGACTTTGGCGCGAAGGCTTTCCTGAGCGTCAATTAGTCGCAGTTAGCGGCTAGCTGAGGAGGAACGGCCTGCTTCTGAAAAAATGATAAGACGTTTCCGTCCGTTACAACCGAATCATAATGAAAAAAGTCCTTTGAAAATACCAGATTTTGTGTTATGATGCTACCAGTAAAGACTTGTATTTATGAGGAGGAATACCATGGAAAAAGAGGTAGTTTCCAGAAATTTTATTGAACAGATTATTGATAAAGATCTTGCAGAAGGTAAGTATGAGACGATTTGTACCCGTTTTCCGCCGGAACCTAACGGTTATCTGCATATCGGACATGCTAAGTCGATTCTGCTGAATTATGGACTTTCCCAGGAGTTTAATGGCAGATTTAACCTGCGTTTTGATGATACAAACCCGACAAAAGAAAAAATTGAATTTGTAGAATCCATTAAAGCCGATGTGAAATGGCTGGGTGCTGACTGGGAAGACCGTCTGTTTTTTGCATCCAATTATTTTGATCAGATGTATGAAGCTGCTGTAAAGTTAATTAAAAAGGGTAAGGCATTTGTCTGTGATCTTTCCGCAGAAGAGATTCGTGCTTACCGCGGTACTCTGACAGAGCCGGGAAAGAACAGCCCTTACCGTGATCGCAGTGTGGAAGAAAATCTGGATTTGTTTGAACGGATGAAGAACGGGGAATTTGAGGATGGAAGTAAAGTACTCCGTGCAAAAATTGATATGGCGTCCCCGAACATCAATATGCGTGATCCGGTTATTTACCGTGTGGCTCATATGACACACCACAACACAGGAGATAAATGGTGCATTTACCCGATGTATGATTTTGCACATCCGATTGAAGATGCCATCGAAGGTGTGACCCATTCTATTTGTACACTGGAATTTGAAGATCACCGTCCACTGTATGACTGGGTGGTAAAAGAACTGGAATATCCATTCCCGCCGAAGCAGATTGAGTTTGCAAAACTGTATCTGACCAACGTGGTTACCGGAAAACGTTATATCAAACGTCTGGTAGAGGAAGGAATCGTGGATGGATGGGATGATCCTCGTCTGGTGTCTATTGCCGCACTGAGAAGAAGAGGATTCACACCTGAATCAATCAAAATGTTCGTAGAATTGTGTGGTGTTTCCAAGGCAAACAGTTCCGTGGATTATGCAATGCTGGAGTATTGCATCCGTGAAGACCTGAAGCTGAAGCGCTCCCGTGTGATGGCAGTTCTGGATCCGCTGAAGCTGATTATTGATAATTATCCGGAAGGACAGGTTGAGGAACTGGAAGCACCAAACAACATGGAAAATGAAGAATTGGGCAGCAGAATAGTTCCTTTCAGCAAAGAATTGTATATTGAAAGAGAAGACTTTATGGTGGAGCCGCCGAAAAAATACAAACGTCTGTACCCGGGCAATGAAGTACGTCTGATGAATGCATATTTTGTCACCTGTACTGGATATGATACTGATGAAGAAGGCAACGTAACAGCTATTCATTGTACTTATGATCCTGCCACAAAGGGAGGAAATGCTCCGGACGGTCGTAAAGTGAAAGGAACGATTCATTGGGTTAGTGCACAGGACAATGTAAAAGCAGAAGTACGTCTGTATGAAAATATTATTGACGAAGAGAAAGGTGTCTACAATGAGGATGGTTCTTTGAATCTGAATCCAAATTCACTTACAATCGTAAAAGACTGTTATCTGGAAAGAAGCCTGAAAGACGCAAAACCATACGACAGCTTCCAGTTTGTGAGAAATGGATTCTTCTGTGTGGATGCAAAGGATTCCAAGGAAGATGCTCTGGTATTTAACAGGATTGTATCTCTGAAGAGTTCTTTCAAACTGCCGAAATAGGCAGATGATACATGAGGGCAGGGATGGTTTGCGGTTTAAAGACATACTACTGACAGTTGGGAGGAATGATTATGACAGTAGAAGAGTTGGTGAAAGTGTTGGAAATGCAGGAAGAGATTCTTCAGTTCTCCAGTTTTACAAATGCGGACGCCTGGGAACTGGGTAATATGGTGGTGCAGGAGGCGAAGCGGCTGGGACTGACCATTGCTACACGTATTCGTCTGAATAATGGCTACACCGTATTTCAGTATGGAATGGACGGAACCAATCTGCTCAATGAACAGTGGATGACCCGAAAAGAAAACACCGTAAAGACGCTGGAAGAAAGCAGCCTTCGTTTCTGCATGAACCTTCGTGCAAATCAGGAAAGTCTGGAGGACCATTTTCTTGATCCGCGGGAATATGCAGCCTGCGGAGGAGGATTCCCCATCCGTGTAGAAGAAGTGGGAGTCATCGGAACCATTGTTGTGTCCGGTTTGGATCACGTATCCGATCACGACCTTTTGGTCAAATGCATAAGCAAATACCTGCATGTGGCGGAAGTACCGCGTATTAGAGCAGTGTAAAATGTGAGAATGAAAATTGCCCCGGGGAAAAAGTAAAACTCCTCGGGGTAATCTTATTAGAGCGTTTTAAACTGAGAAAGGGGGTCTATTATATAAGGAAAACATCTTCCAAGGCCCCAAAAACTGGAATGAACAGGGTACTGTAAGAAGATGTGTTTCCTTTACTTTTATAACGGCAAGGCTACAGTCATATCCGCAGGAAGCGGCGCACTAAAGTGAAGAGGTTCTCCGGTAATAGGATGTAGAAATTCCAGTGCATGTGAGTGAAGGGCCTGCCTTTTCATGTGTACAGTGTCTGGATTATACAGGGTATCACCGCACAGTGGATGTCCGATGGAGGTCATGTGAACACGAATCTGGTGGGTTCGTCCGGTTTCTAGGTGAAGTTCCACCAGTGAAATGCCACGGCTAAGAACGGCAGGATCACTGGAACTTCCATGGAAAGCAGAACCGGGATAATATGCCAGTCGTTGATAGTGTGTGATGGCAGGCTCTCCGTGCTCCGAATCGACACATCGTTCAATCACAGAGTCACCCACCCGGCCGATAGGAGCATCTATGGTGCCGCTGAGAGGAAGACAGCCTTCCACTAATGCCAGATAGGTGCGATGAATTTCCCTGTTTTTCATTTGCTGTGACAAAATCGCTCCGCTCAGCATATTCTTTGCCAGAATTAATAGTCCGGTAGTGTCCCGGTCCAGGCGATTGATACAGCGAAATACAAAAGGAATGCCCTGAGATTCATAATACCAGGCAATGCCGTTGGCAAGTGTATTTTCATAATTTCCAATAGACGGGTGAATCGGAGTATCCACCTGCTTATCGATGATCAACAAATCTTCATCTTCATATATGATATGAATCGGAAGTGGAATCGGAACAATCTTTTCGGAAGGCATTTCATCTTTCAGGAAAATCTTCAATTCATCACCCGCCTGCAAGGGAGAATAAAAAAGCGCAGGCTCCCCATTAAGAATCACAGAACCGGGATGTTGTTTCAGATAAGTACGTATATGGCGGGAATAACCGTGCTGAGAGAGGAAATCCCCTGTTCGCATACCGTGGTCAGTATTTGTTATATGGTAAGTAAATATTCGCTGCATGGCGACTCCTTTATCATTTTCTGTTTGTAACTACTCTGTAACTTCACGGTTACCAGCAAAAATCCAATGAGACTATCTTAACATAACCTATGAGATTGGGCAATCCAATATGTGAATTGCCCCGGAGCAATTATTTGTAAGAACTAATTGTAGAATTGAAAGAATTGTGATAGAATAGGCAACAGATAGACAAAGTCTGGAAGATATTTGATCAGTGGTTACATACATAAGTTCTTCCGGAGGTTGAAAGGATGGATGATCATGGAAAAAGAAAAATATATTGCCTATGTCGGCACTTATACACATGGCAGCAGTATTGGAATTCATCTTTATGATGTTGATGTGGAAGAAGGTACACTTTCAGAGCGGAAAGTGGTGCCGGTGAATAACTCTTCTTATTTGGTAAAGTCTAAGAATGGAAAGTATCTGTATTCCATCGCAGACGAAGGTGTTGCAGTATTTGCGATTAAAGAAGATGGAGACCTGGAGCCTATCAATAAAGTGGATATTGATGGTATGCGCGGCTGTTATCTTTCTGTGGATGATAATGGAAAATATCTGTTTGTCGGTGGATATCATGATGGAAAAGTGACGGCAGTTCATACACACAGGGATGGAAGACTGGGTAAAGTGTTTGACGGTGTATTTCATAAAGGTATCGGAAGTGTGGCAGAGCGTAATTTCCGCCCGCATGTAAGCTGTGTGCTGCCGACCCCAGAAGGAAAATATATTTGTGCAGTTGATAATGGAATCGACCAGGTAAAACTGTATCGTATCAATACTGTAAGAAATCGTCTGGAGCTGGTGGATATTCTCAGATGTAAACGTGAGTCTGGTCCGAGAGAAATCGTATTCAGTAAAGATGGAAAATATGCATACATTCTTTTTGAACTGATTAATAAAGTAGGGGTATTCCGGTATAAGGATAACGGAAAGACTCCGGAGTTTGAATTGATTCAGACGATTGAGACCTTGTCGGATGAACTGGATCCGCTGCATGACTGTGCGGCAGCCATCACCATTTCCCCGGATGGAAAGTATTTGTTTACCTCTACTGCGGGAGATAACTCTGTGGCAATGTTCTCTATCAATCAGGAGGACGGTACTCTGGTAAAAGATTTTGCGCTGCCGATCAGCGGAGAATATCCAAAAGATATTGCACTGTTCCCGGATGGCAAACATATTGCAGTGGTAAATCATGAGTCCAACAGTATTACTACTTTTACGATTGACTATGAGAATAAAGTACTTGTGATGAAGGGCAGACCTATGAAGGTGGAGACTCCGAACTGTATCCTGATTACTAAGGTGGAAGTGTAATTCTTTGAACAAAAAGATGGACATCTAATAAAATGAAACTAAAAACACAGGTCACTGTAAAAAGGAGACCTGTGTTTTTTGTGGTGCAGGGTGACTACGAACCCGTCCCCGGGTCACTCTTGGTAAATCTTTTCCAGATAGGACATTTTTGCACTCATGTTCATCAGAAGTGCGTCAGCAATTACCAGTGCAGCCATGGATTCTACCACAACCACTGCCCGTGGAACGATGATCGGGTCGTGGCGTCCTTTGATCGAAATATCGATCTCTTCCCCTGATTTGTTGACGGTATGCTGCAGTGAGGCGATCGAAGGTGTTGGTTTGATGGCAGTACGGAAAATGAGATCGCTTCCGTCGCTGATACCTCCCAGCACTCCTCCTGCATGATTTGTCTTTTTGCCCGTCGTACCGTCTTCTTTCAAAAAGAATGCATCGTTATTTTCCAGTCCGGTAGACTGTGCGGCAGCCATTCCTGAACCGATTTCAAATCCTTTGACAGCTCCGATGGAAAGCATGGCCTTTGCCAGATTGGCATCCAGCTTTTCAAACACAGGGTCGCCAAGACCTGCCGGGAGTCCTTTCACTACACATTCCACCATACCGCCGGAAGAATTCTTCTGTTTCATGCACTCATTCAGATAGTCAGCAGCTTTTGCGGCAGCGTCTGCATCAGGCATATATAGGTTGTTCCGGAAAATCTCTTCTTCATCAAAGGAGGAGATGGTGAAAGGTCCGATGGCACGAGTGTATGCCATGACAGAAATCCCCAGCTGTTCCAGCAGTTTGGCGGCAATCGCGCCGGCAGCCACACGGCCGATGGTTTCACGTCCGGATGAACGGCCGCCTCCCCGGTAATCCCGGAATCCGTATTTCTGATCGAAGGTGTAGTCGGCGTGACCGGGGCGGTAGTAGGAAGCGATTTCGGAATAATCTTTGGAACGCTGAGAAGTATTTCTCACCATAAGAGAAATCGGAGTTCCTGTAGTCTTTCCCTCAAAGACACCGGCGAGAATTTCAACAGCGTCATCCTCCTTTCGGGGAGTGGCGAAACGGCTTTGCCCGGGTTTGCGTCTGTTTAAAAATATCTGAATATCTTCCTCGCAGAGAGGAAGTCCGGCAGGGCAGCCATCAACGACAACACCGATACCGGCACCATGGGATTCCCCCCACGTGGAAATTCTGAAAATAGTACCAAATGATGATCCAGCCATAATAAAACTGGGCTCCTTTCTAATGCTTTTTCCGTAATTATAAAACAGGCCTGTTAATTTGTAAAGAAATTCAACTTGTTCAACAAGTTGTCCTTGACGTGGCATCCGTCACGTCCTATACTGAAAGTGCAAGGGCATTTTACGAAAACCCTTAGCCGAAAAGGAAAAAAGAATATGAAAAAACCACTTATTTTGCAATCAGATTTTGGAACCGCAGATGGAGCGGTCAGTGCTATGTATGGGGTTGCTTACGGAGTTGACGGGGAATTGAAGATTTCAGATCTGACCCATGAGATTCCGCAGTACGATATCTGGGAGGCTTCTTATCGTCTGATCCAGACAGTGAGCTACTGGCCGGAAGGTTCTGTATTTGTCAGCGTGGTGGATCCGGGAGTCGGTTCTACTAGAAGAAGTATTGTGGCAAAAACAGAGAATGGGCAGTATATTGTATCTCCTGATAACGGAACCCTGACTCACATCAAGAGAGTTACCGGTCTGGAGAAAGCCCGTGTGATTGATGAAAGTATTAACCGCCTGCCGAATTCGGCGGAAAGTTATACATTTCACGGACGGGATATCTATGCTTATACCGGTGCCAGACTTGCATCAGGAGTAATTTCTTTTGAGCAGGTAGGCCCTGAGGTAGATGTGGACAGTGTGGTGGAACTTCCGATTGTGGAGGCTGTGTATGATGGAGAAAAAGTCAGTGGAACCATTGATGTACTGGATGTGCGATTTGGAAGCCTCTGGACCAATATCCCCCGAGAACTATTTTTAAAACTGGGTGTAAAACATGGCGGGAGAGTGGAAATCAGTATAGAAAATGAAACCCGAACGTTATATAAAAATATTCTGACGTATGCAAAAAGCTTTGCAGATGTTTATGTGGGTGAGCCTCTGGTTTATGTCAACAGTCTGGACTGTATGGCGGTAGCTATCAACCAGGGAAGTTTTGCTCGCGCTTATAATATAGGCACGGGTAATAAGTGGAGAATAACGATCCGGAAAGCACCGAGAATTATTTACGAAGACTGACATCGGGTATAAGTATTCAAAGATGTTGTGAAAAAGAAAAATGTGAACGATAGGAGATAAGATGGTCAGAAAATGCCAGGAACATGATCGGGAGGCCCTGATCAAATATCTGGGTCGGGAAGCAGTATATAATACATTCTTGCTGGCAGATATTGCGGAGTTCGGATTTGACAAAGATTTTCAAACAGTATATATAGATGAGGTTCAGGGAGAAATCAGGGGTGTATATCTTCGGTTCTATCAGAATCTTCTCTTGTATACTAATGACAGAAAAATCAATGAACCATTTCTGAACAAATTACTGTCAGGATTTACGCCGCAGGTGATCATGGGGCGTATGGAGGAAATTCAGGCAGTTTCCGAGATGCTGGATGGCTATACGATGAATGTGAAAGAGCTGTATCTGCTTCACTCGGGAGCTCAATTGACAGATCAAAAGGATGACACCCTGAATTCTTTCAGGATGCAGAAAGCAGTTCAGGAAGATGCGGAAGCTGTTTTTGAGTTTTTGCAGAGTATGCCGGAACTTAAGCAGCTGTATACTTCCAGACAGATGATTGAAGACCGCATATGTAAAAACAGTGGTGTTCACTATCTGATTAAAGAAAATGATAAGATTATTGCACATGCCAACAGTACAGCACAAAGTGATTACACAGTTATGATCGGAGGAGTGGCAACAGCACCGGAATACCGGGGCCGCAGCCTGGCTGGTCAGATCGTCAGCAGGCTGAGCCGTGAGATTCTGGATAGCGGAAGATTTCCGTGTCTGTTTACGGATCGGGGCACGGAGCGTAACCTGTACTGCCGGCTTGGTTTTACATCTGTTGGAAAATGGGCAGTATTGACCAGAACTGTGCAGCAGATACCAGAAAAAAAGAAAATAGAAGAAATGGGTGAATCCCGGACACATAGGAGGCGAATGCCTTCTTATATCCCGATTTATAACCGTCTTTATGAAGATATTGTTCAGGGAGTGTATGAAAAAGGAAGTCTGCTTCCGTCGGAAAATATCCTCTCAGAAAAGTATGGTGTCAGCAGAAATACTTTGCGGCAGGCATTGACGATACTGAATCAGGATGGCTATATTTATAAAAAGCAGGGAAAAGGCACTTATGTTTTATATGACAGCAGGAAGAAAATGAGAGATAAGATTTATAATTTTCTTGTAGAAGATGCATTGGAAGAGATAAAGGATATTACCTTGGATTATAATTTCGGGCTTCCTACGAGAATTGCCAGAAAGAAACTGGAATTGGGGAATGGCGATGAAGTACTTGCCAGCAATAACGTGTACTGGGGGGAACAGGGGCCCATAGGACAGAGTTTTCTGCAGATTCCTGTGAAGATACTTCGAGAAAATGGTATTTCCCCAGAGTCAGAGGAGAAATTGAAAGAGTTCATGAATCATTCGCTCTATCGGCTTGCTGTGGAAAATGAAATCATGATCCAGCTTATGGAGGCTGATGATCAGGTGGTTCCGTATCTGAATGTGGAGCCGAGAACCATGCTGCTGCATTTTGAACAGATACTTTTTGACAATAATCACAGACCGATTGCCAGAATCAAGTACTATTTCTGTTCCGGAAAATATCAGATTCTGTGTAAATGGTAACCAGAGGAGGAAAAGATGAACCAGACGGAGCGAAAACCTGTGATTGAATTTGAAAAATTTCAATTTCAGTATTTCAGTCAGTCGGAACCGACTCTCTATGATATCAATTTAAAAATCTATGAGGGAGAGAAAGTCCTGATTGTAGGACCCAGCGGAAGCGGAAAGAGTACTTTGGGAAATTGTCTGAATGGACTGATTCCTTTCGCTTACAAAGGGAGTATAGAAGGAAGTCTGAGAATAAACGGACTGGAAACCCGCAAAATGAACATCTTTGAACTGTCAAAGCAGGTGGGAACGGTTCTTCAGGATGCAGACGGACAGTTTATCGGGCTGACAGTGGGAGAAGATATCGCCTTTGCCCTGGAAAATGACTGTGTACCGCAGGCAAAGATGAAGGAAACTGTACAGCGGGTGGCTGATATTGTGGACATGGGAAAACTCTTGAAGTCGTCCCCATTTGAACTGTCAGGCGGTCAGAAGCAGAGAGTTTCCTTCGCCGGTGTTATGGTAGATGATGTAAATATTCTGCTGTTTGATGAACCCCTGGCCAATCTGGATCCGGCCACGGGAAAAACGGCAATTGATTTGATTGACCGTGTCTGGAAAGAATCAAAAAAGACAGTGGTCATTATTGAACATCGTCTGGAAGACGTATTATACAGAGATGTGGATCGGATTATTGTGGTGAGTGAGGGCAGAATCGCTGCGGACATGACTCCGGATGAACTGATGGCGGCAGACATCCTGCCCGGGCTTGGGATTCGGGAACCCTTATATGTGACGGCTTTAAAATATGCGGGGATTACGGTAACTCCCCAAATGAAAGCAGGAAGAATGGATACCCTGCAGATGGATTTGGTTCGTGAACCATTGCTCCGATGGAACCGGGAACAAAAGAAAAAGAGGCCAAAGCCGGAAAGACCGGTGATTCTATCTGTGGAGCACCTGAACTTTCAATATACGAAAAAAAAGAAAATACTGAAGGATATCAGTTTTCAGATTCATGAAGGAGAAATGGTAAGTATCGTAGGTACCAATGGTGCCGGGAAAAGTACACTTTCAAAAGTTATCTGTGGATTTGTAACAGAAGATTCCGGGAGGATTCTGTATTATGACAAGGACCTGAAAGGGCAGACCATCAAGGAACGTTCGCAGATCATCAGCTATGTGATGCAGAATCCCAATCAGATGATCTGTAAACCGATGATTTATGATGAGGTTGCTTTGGGACTTCGGATCCAGGGGCTGTCAGAGGCAGAAATTGAACCGAGAGTGGATCAGGCCCTGAAAATCTGCGGCCTGTCTCCTTTCAAAAAATGGCCTGTCTCCGCACTCAGTTTCGGACAGAAAAAGAGAGTGACGATTGCTTCCATGCTGGTCATGAATCCCAGAATATTGATTCTGGATGAACCGACGGCAGGGCAGGATTATCACCATTATACGGAAATCATGGAATTCCTGAAGAGCCTGAATGAGCAGGGTGTTACGATTATTATGATCACCCATGACATGCATCTGATGCTGGAATATACGCCTCATGCCATTGTCATTTCAGACGGCAAAAAAATAGGAGATTCTACTTCAGTAGATATTTTGACCAATAAAGAAATCGCGGAAGAAGCTAATCTGAAGGTGACTTCTCTGTATGATTTGGCTGTTCGTGCAGGTATTGATGAAACATCCGTATTTGTCAATAACTTTATCGATTATGAAAGGGGGACGCACCGCTGATGAAAGCAAAATTATTTGACTATATTGACAGAGATAATTTTATTTTTAATCTGTCGGGGCTGACCAAATTGATCTGTTTTATCTGCATGACGTTTGCCGTGATGTTTTCCTATGATATCAGATACATTTTGTTTGTGATGGTCTTGTCGGCGGTATTTTTCAAAATGTCGGGTCTGGAATTCAGGCAGATTAAGGTGATGACGGTTTATGTGGCAATTTTCCTGCTGATCAATTTTCTACTAACGTATCTGTTCAGTCCACAGTATGGTGTGGAACTCTATGGTACCAGTCATGAAGTTTTCAGGTTCAACAGCAGGTATATTGTGACACAGGAACAGCTTTTGTATCAGATTACTAAACTTACCAAATACGCTTCGGTCGTTCCGATGGGAATGATTTTCTTGCTGACGACCAATCCCAGTGAGTTTGCGGCATCCCTGAATCGGGTGGGATGTAACTATAAGGGAGCATTTGCCCTCTCCCTGACTCTGCGGTATTTCCCAGATATGATTCGTGATTATCAGGATATCGCGGTCGCTCAGCAGAGCCGTGGTCTTGATCTTTCTAAAAAAGAGAAGCTGGGTACCCGTGTAAAAAACGTTATTAATATTTGTGTACCACTGATTTTTTCTACATTAGACCGGATTGAGCTGATTAGCGATGCCATGGATCTGAGAGGGTTTGGAAAAAATAAAAAAAGAACCTGGTATGTGGCGAAACCTTTGAAGAAAAGTGACTGGGCTGCTATGGCAGTGGGAGTACTGGTTCTGGCAGGATCCCTGTGTATGTCTATTCTGGTTAATGGTTCCCGATTCTGGAATCCGTTTGTATAAGATAAAGAAAGGAAGAATAGTATGAAACCAATTTTAGTATTTCAGACAGATTTTACTTACAAAGAGGGTGCGGTAAGTTCCATGTACGGTGTTGTTAAGTCTGTAGACCGTGAACTTGAGATTATGGATGGAACTCATGAACTTCCCCAGTATGATACCTGGAGTGCCAGCTATCGTCTGTACCAAAGCCTGCAGTTTTGGCCGGAAGGAACAATTTACGTATCAGTGGTAGACCCGGGTGTGGGAACAAAAAGACGTGCCTGTGTGGCAAAAACGGTGGATGGTTATTATATTGTAACACCAGATAATGGATCCCTGACCCATGTAAAGCGCATGATCGGTATTGAAGCAGTTCGTGAAATCGATGAGACTGTGAACAGACTGAGAGGAAAAGGCACCGAAGGTGTATCCATTTTCCATGGAAGAGATTTGTTTGGATATACGGCAGCCCGCTTGGCCAGCGGTATTATTGATTTTGAAGGCGTGGGACCGGAATATCCCGTGGAAGAAATCGTGGAACATGAGATTCTGGAGCCGGAGGCAGTTCCGGGAAAAGTGACCGGTATATTTGAAATTAATGATCCTAATTTTGGAAATCTCTGGACCAATATTCCGCTGAATGTTTTCCAGAAAGCAGGATTTGCCTATGGAGACTATGTGAACGTAGTTGTAAAACATGAAGGTAAACCGGTATTTGAACAGAAAGTTTTATTCCACAAGAGTTTTGGATATGCTGCCAAAGGTGATCCGATGATTTACAATAATGAGCTGATGAAAGTAGCCATGGCGGTCAGCCAGGGAAGTTTCTGTGAAAAATACGGACTCAGCTACGGCGCTGACTGGACAGTGGAATTCACAAAGTAACAGATTCTGCAGCAGTAAATATCTGGAAACAGGTATTTATATATAGCCATTCAAAGGAGGAAAAGGAAATGGAAAAAAAGTTATTTGAGTTTAAAACAAAAACGATTGTGGCAACCGGACTGGGAGCAGCATTGTTCATGCTTCTGTTCATGTATGTGAAAGTACCTACCGGTATTCCGGAGACGGATATCCAGACAGCATACGGTATCGGTGCATTCTTTGCGGCTCTGTTTGGTCCCATCGCAGGTGGATTGATCGCTTTCATCGGACATGCATTATCTGATTCTATTCAGTACGGTTCCGCATGGTGGAGCTGGGTAATCGCCAGTGGTGTTTCCTGTTTTATCGCAGGTCTGGTATATCCGAAGCTGAGAGTAGATGAAGGCGAATTTGCTGTGAAAGATATCATCCGATTCAATGTTTATCAGGTAGTCGGCAACATTATTTCATGGATCATCATTGCTCCGGTACTGGATATTCTTGTTTATGCAGAACCGGTAAATGTAGTATTTATTCAGGGCGTTGTGGCTGCAATTTCCAATTCTGTGGCAGCAGGCGTGATCGGTTCCATACTCCTGGTACTGTACAGCAAAACAAGATCCAAAAAAGGAAGCCTGACAAAAGAACAGTAAAACATTTTTTTAAGCACATACAATGGAAATTCCTGCCGTATGTGCTTTTTTCATGCAATTCCGGTTTGCTTTTGGGAAATAATATGATATAATAACCGAAGAGTGTGATTACAAAGGAGTGTAACTATGAGTCAGGCTAAAGTTGATAAGTACAAAAAAGATAAAGCAAACCGTCAGAAAATAATGAAAAGAGAAAAAAGACTGCATCGCCTTGAGATGACAGCAATTGGCGTTGTCTGTGCAGTTTTTGTAGGATGGATCGGCTACTCTGTTTATGATAAAGTAAGTGCAAATCAGGAAACGGAAGTTATTACTTTTGATGCCGGAGCAGTGCAGGATTATCTGACAGGACTGACAGAATAAGGGAAAGGGAGTATCAGAATATGAAGAGAGTATTGTTAAAGCTGAGTGGAGAGGCTCTTGCAGGAGAGAAGAAGACAGGTTTTGATGAAGCAACCGTTACGGAGGTGGCAAAGCAGGTAAAAGTTCTTGTTGATGAAGGAACTGAGATTGGTGTCGTGATCGGCGGAGGCAATTTCTGGAGGGGGAGAACCAGTGAAACCATCGACCGAACCAAAGCAGACCAGATTGGTATGCTGGCAACGGTGATGAACTGTATCTATGTATCTGAGATTTTCCGTTCTGTAGGTATGAAGACGGAGGTTCTGACTCCATTTGTATGCGGTGCTTTTACGAAGCTGTTTTCCAAAGACGAGGCGAATGAATGCTTTGCACATGGAAAGGTAGTATTTTTTGCAGGCGGTACCGGTCATCCATATTTCTCAACAGATACAACGACTGTACTCCGTGCAGTTGAGATCGAGGCAGAGACCATTTTGCTGGCAAAAGCTATCGATGGCGTGTATGACAGCGATCCAAAGATTAATCCAAACGCAGTGAAGTACGACAGTATTGACATTCAGGAAGTTATTGATAAAAAACTTGCTGTAATGGATCTGACTGCATCGATTCTCTCTATGGAGAACAAGATGCCGATGCTGGTATTTGGTCTGAACGAACAAAACAGCATCATCAAAGCTGCCCGCGGTGAAATCAATGGAACACGGGTAATTGTAAAATAATAATGCGAAAATAAATGAAACCAGGAGGAACAATGATATGGATGAAAGAATTGTGAAGTATGAGCAGAAGATGGAAAAAACTCTGGCAAATCTGGACAGCGAGTTTGGTACCATCCGTGCAGGACGTGCCAATCCGCACGTTCTGGACCGCATCACGGTAGATTATTATGGATGCCCGACTCCACTGCAGCAGGTGGCTAATATTTCTGTTCCGGAAGCAAGAATGATTGTGATTCAGCCGTGGGAAGGCTCTCTTGTAAAAGCAATCGAGAAGGCTATCAACATGTCTGATCTGGGAATCAATCCGACAAATGACGGCAAGATTATCCGTCTGGTATTCCCTGAACTTACAGAGGAACGTAGAAAAGATCTGGTAAAAGATGTAAAGAAAAAAGGAGAAGCTGCTAAAGTAGCGATTCGCAATATCCGTCGTGATGCTAATGATATGCTGAAAAAGCTGGGCAAAACCGATGTATCAGAGGATGAAATCGATGAACTGGAAGATAAAGTACAGAAAATGACGGATAAATACATTAAAAAAGTGGATGCTGCTGTGGAAGTAAAATCCAAGGAAATTTTAACTGTATAAACTGACAAAAAATGTATGTCATGAGGGAGGCATCACACATGGAATCTACGCCATGGTATGATGCCTCTTTTTAGGAGGAAGCATGAGAGTACCAAATCATATAGCAATTATTCTGGACGGGAACGGAAGATGGGCGAAAAGTAAAGGGATGCCGAGAAACTATGGACATGTGAAAGGCTGTGAGAATCTGGAAGATATCTGTGAAGTGGCCAAGGAACTGGGTGTTAAATATCTGACTGTGTATGCATTTTCTACGGAAAACTGGAAACGCTCAAAAGAAGAAGTGGAAGGTCTGATGAAGCTGTTCCGCAATTACCTGAAAAAGTGTATCAAGATTTCAAAGAAAAATAATATGAAAGTGAAAATCATCGGAGATCCTTCTGCGTTTGATGAGGATATTCAGCAGAGTATCCGTGAACTGGAGGAGTTTTCCAAAGATTTCGATGATCTTCATTTTCAGATTGCATTGAATTATGGAAGCCGGGATGAAATTACAAGAGCTGTGAACCGGATGCTGGAGGACCAGAAAAAGGGAATACTTACCGGTGAGGTGACGGAAGAGACGATTTCTTCGTATCTGGATACAGCAGGAATTCCAGACCCTGATCTGCTGATCCGGACCAGCGGGGAACTGAGGCTTTCCAATTATCTGTTGTGGCAGCTGGCTTATACGGAATTTTATTTTACAGATGTGCCATGGCCGGATTTTAAAAAGAAGGAATTAGTCAAAGCTATTGAAAAATATAATGAAAGAGACAGAAGGTATGGCGGCGTAAAGGAGGATACGAATGTTTAAAACAAGATTGTTAAGCGGAATTGTACTTGTGATTATCGCTCTGGCAACGATTATCTGCGGAGGTCCGGTGCTTTTTATCACACTTCTTTGTGTGTCCCTGATTGGGATGCAGGAACTTTACCGTGCAATGGGTGTTCGGAAGGACGGTTTTAGTCTGTTGGAGATGATCAGTTATCTTGGTGTCACGGTATATTATCTGGCTGTCTGGCTGCTGCCGGTCAAATATCATCTTCCGTCTCTGATGATCAGCATTTTACTGATCATGTCAGTGTATGTATTTACATATCCCAGATATCAGGCAGGGCAGATCATGGCATCGTTTTTTGGCATTGCATATGTGGGGGTTATGTTGTCTTATGTGCTGCAGACTCGTATGCTGGAGGGAGGAGCATTTCTTGTATGGTTGATCTTCCTCTGTTCCTGGGGCTGTGATACCTGCGCTTACTGTGTAGGTGTGCTGATCGGAAAACATAAAATGGCTCCGGTGCTGAGCCCGAAAAAATCAATCGAAGGTGCGGTTGGCGGTGTTATCGGTGCGGCACTTCTGGGTGCTTTATATGCCTGGGCAGTGTCGGGATATAATCCGAATTCTGCACACACGCCGCTGATTTATGCGATTATCTGTGCCGTTGGTGCACTGGTTTCTATGGTGGGCGATCTGGCAGCATCGGCGATCAAAAGACAGCAGAATATTAAAGACTATGGAACATTGATTCCGGGCCATGGAGGGATTCTGGACCGTTTTGACAGCGTGATCTTTACAGCCCCGATCATTTATGTTCTTGCGATTTCACTGATATGATGATACAAGGGTCAATAGCTCATGTTTTTCATGCTTGCATAAAAAACATGACTTTGAGACCCGCAAAACATGAGAAAAGAGGGATAATTTATGGGAAAAACCATTGCAATATTGGGCTCAACCGGTTCGATTGGAACACAGACACTGGAGGTAGTCAGAGAAAATGGTGATATCACGGTTGCTGCTCTCAGTGCCGGTTCCAACATTACACTGCTGGAACAGCAGGTACGGGAATTTTGTCCCCGCCTGGTTGCTGTGTGGAATCCGGAGAAAGCTTCAGAACTGAAGAACAGGCTGGCAGATATGAAGGTAAAGATTGTCAGCGGTATGGAAGGACTTCAGGAACTAGCTGTTCTGGAAGAGGTGGATATACTGGTGACTGCTATTGTGGGTATGATCGGAATCCGTCCCACCATGGCAGCCATTGAAGCCGGGAAAGACATTGCCCTTGCTAATAAGGAAACGCTGGTGACGGCAGGCCATCTGATCATGCCGTTGGCAAAAGAAAAAGGTGTCAGGATTCTTCCGGTAGACAGCGAACACAGTGCAATTTTTCAGGCAATTCAGGGTTCCGGAAGAAAAGAAATCCATAAATTGCTGATCACCGCCTCCGGCGGACCATTCCGCGGAAGAAAACGGGAGGAACTGGAACATGTGCAGGTGGAAGATGCCTTGAGACATCCGAACTGGGCGATGGGAAGAAAAATTACCATTGATTCAGCGACTCTGGTGAATAAAGGTCTGGAAGTTATGGAAGCCCGCTGGCTCTTTGATGTGGATCTGGATCATATTCAGGTGGTGGTGCAGCCGAAGAGTATCATTCATTCGATGGTGGAATTTGTTGATGGTGCCGTGCTGGCACAGCTGGGAACCCCGGACATGAAACTGCCGATTCAGTATGCCCTGTATTATCCGGAGCGAAGATATCTGCCGGGAGAACGACTGGATTTTTCAATACTGAAAGAAATAACCTTTGATAATCCGGATATGGATACTTTTAAGGGACTGCCGCTGGCAATGCAGGCATCCCGCCTGGGCGGCAGTATGCCGACCGTTTTCAATGCTGCCAATGAGCGAGCAGTAGCCATGTTCCTGAATAAGCAGATAGGATTCCTTGATATTTACAGGATTATCGAAGAATCCATGGAGCGCCATGAAATTATTCAAAATCCTGTGCTGGATCAGATCCTTGAGACGGAAGAGAAGACATATGAGTGGATTGAAAGCAGGTGGAATGTTTGAGCATATTAATTGCAGCCCTGATACTGGGAATTGTTATCATCGTACATGAGTTTGGTCATTTCCTTCTGGCAAAAATGAATGGAATTGTCGTAGAGGAATTTTCTGTGGGAATGGGTCCGCGGATTCTGTCCACAGAGCGGGGAGGTACACGCTATTCTCTGAAAGCCATACCTTTTGGAGGCTCCTGTATAATGAAAGGAGAGGACTGGGAAGATGAGAGTGAGGGAAGTTTCTTAAGTAAATCATTGCCCCGGAGGATTTCTGTGATCGCTGCGGGACCGTTGTTTAATTTTATTCTGGCATTTTTCGGAGCAATGATCATCATCAGTATCATCGGTTATGATCCGCCTCAGGTAATTCTGGTTACGGAAGGATCCCCGGAAGCGGAAGCCGGACTTCAGGCCGGAGATATCATTACCGAATTTGATGGAAGAAATATTTATCTGGGAAGAGATCTTTATACGTATCTGAATCTGCAGGGACTGCAGGAAAAAGACATTGAAATTTCTTTTCTGCGGGACGGGGAAGAATATACTGTAGTTTACCGTCCCAAGACAGTAGAACGGTATATGTTGGGATTTACCTATGCTCCTTCTGAACAGCAGCCGGAGATTCTGTCTGTGGTTGAGGGAGGAGCACTGGATCGGGCAGGTATTGAGGCCGGAGATTATATCTATGCGATCGACGGCAATCAGGTAAATTCCGGAACGGAACTTGAGAAATATTTTGCAGAACATCCGCTGGGAGATAAAGAAATTACGGTTACGTATCTGCGTGATGGACTGGATTATGATGTGCAGGTAACACCTACATCTACACGTTATGTAGAACAAGGCTTTCGATATAACATGGGAAGAGTAAAAACCTCTTCTCTCGGTGTTCTCAAATACAGTGTACTGGAGCTGAGATATTGGATTGTCAGCACTCTGGATGGATTCAAAATGCTGTTTACCGGAAAAATAGGAATGGAAAGTCTTTCCGGCCCGGTGGGCGTGGTCAATGTGATTGGGGATGCTTATGAGGAAAGCAAAAGCGAAGGAACGCTGATTACCTGGCTTACCATGATCAATATGATGATTCTCATATCAGCCAACCTGGGTGTGGTCAATCTGCTGCCGCTGCCGGCACTGGATGGCGGTCGTCTGGTATTTTTGATCATCGAAGGACTTCGGGGCAAACCGATAAACCGGGAGGCAGAGGGTATGGTACATTTTGCAGGATTACTGCTGCTGATGCTTCTGCTGGTGTTTATTACTTTCAGGGATGTACGGAATCTGTTCTGAGATTGAAGCAATTCCGGTGAGATGCCGGGCGGGGTCTATAGAAAATAATGGTTGTAAAAATCTCTATTTTCTCAGAAAACTCTTGAATAGTAATAACAAATAAAGGACAACAGGGTCTATACAAGAAAAAAGCGTTCCCAGACCCTGTCCAGTTTAGCTTTCGGGGGCTGGGAACATATTTTTCTTATATAGACCCTTTCTCAGTTGAAAAAAACCTTGAAAATTTCTAAAAAAGCAAGTTTATTAAGGAAAAATGGAACTTGTACTATAAAAAATCTGTATAGACCCCGCACAGACATCCAACCAGATTAAATATTGTAGATAATTTTACTAAAAATCAGAAGCTTATCGAAATCATTGGAGGTATATAAAGTGCAAAAATTGATCATACTTAGAGGAAATTCTGGAAGCGGAAAAACCTCTGTTGCAAAGGCATTGCAGGAAAAGTTTGGGTCTAATACCATGTTAATTTCACATGATATGATTCGTATGGAAATTTTACATGTGTGGAGTACAGAAGGGATTAAAAAATCAGAGCCATTGATGATCAATCTACTCAAGTATGGTAAGGAAAATTCAGAAGTTACGATTATGGAAGGTATTCTGCCGGCGAAGGAATATAATAAACTATTTGAAACAGCTGTGGAAGAATATGGTCAAAATATTTTTGCTTATTATTATGATCTGACATTTGAAGAAACCTTGTTCAGGCATAGTACAAAACCGAATCGAAATGACTTTGGAGAAGCAGATATGAGACGATGGTGGAGAGAAAAAGATTATTTACCTATGATATCAGAAAAGATAATATACAAAGATTTGAGTTTTGAAGATGCTGTTGAAATGATATATAATCAAGTAGTCATTAACGAATCACAAAAATGAACAACAGGTTGTCTATGTACAAAAAATTAATTCATGGTTATAATCAGATTATCAATGAGGTCCGGTGATGTATTTCATAAGCTGAAAAAATACATCAATGCAGAGTAGAAACCCTGCACATATCGTAGTCCGGCTGCATATAGTAACGAGACAGGAGTATATGCGAGGAAATCAGTCATGCATACAGGTGTGAGAGCAATGCAGGAAAATATGGTGGATAGAGGAAGGCTCCAGATTCAGGTAAGGACGGAGGTGCAAAACCGGCCGATTGCAGGTGCCCGAGTATCGATTTCCTATACCGGGGCTCCGGGAGAACCCCTGGAGGAAGTACAGACCGATGCCAATGGTCAGACGGAAATCTTAGACCTTCCCACACCTCCGTTGGAATACAGTCTGGAACCTTCCGAATACCAGCCATACTCGGAATTCAATCTGAATATACAGGCTCCCGGCTATGAACCGGTGGAAATCTCCGGTTCAGAACTTCTCTCTGGAGAAACCAGTGTACAGGATGTGATGATGAAACCGTCCAGTGAGGGAGAATTTGAAGATGTAGTCATACCGGCTCATACACTTTTTGGTGATTATCCGGAAAAAATCCCGGAGGATGAAATCAAACCCATGGATCAATCCGGAGAAATCGTACTGAGCCGTGTTGTGATTCCCGAATATGTGGTGGTTCATGACGGAGCTCCCAGCGATTCGACGGCACGGAACTATTATGTGCGGTATCGGGATTATATCAAAAATGTAGCCTGCAGTGAGATCTACGCCACCTGGCCAATCGAATCAATTAAAGCAAATGTACTGGCAATCATGTCTTTTACCTTGAATCGTGTGTATACAGAATGGTACCGGAACAAGGGATATGATTTTACCATCACGTCTTCTACAGCTTTCGATCACAAATGGATCCATGGCCGCAATATTTTTGACAGCATTTCTATGGTAGTGGATGAGTTATTTGAAAATTACCTGTCCCGCCCCAATGTGCGACAGCCTATTTTGACACAGTATTGTGATGGTCACAGAGTTCAGTGTCCTGACTGGATGAGTCAGTGGGGAAGTTGTAGTCTGGGGGAACAGAATTATACTGCAATTGAAATCCTGCGATATTACTATGGGGATAATATGTATATCAACTCTGCCGAGGAGATATCCGGAATTCCGGCTTCCTGGCCCGGCTACAATCTGGATATCGGCTCCAGTGGTCAGAAAGTTCTGCAGCTTCAGATGCAGTTAAATACCATCAGCGATGTTTACACCTCCATTCCATCGGTCACGGCAGACGGAATATACGGAGAACGAACTGCCAATGCAATAAGAAGATTCCAGTCTGTATTTGGACTCCCTCAGACCGGTGTGGTGGATTATCCTACATGGTATAAAGTACAGGAAATATTTGTGGGAATCACGAGAATTGCGGAATTAGTATAAAATTCTGAGTTTCGCTGCGCTGGAATTCGGCCTTAAGGAAGGAACTCTCAGCACTGGCCGGGTCTATAGAAAATAACTATCTAAAATGATCCCATTTTCAGGTAAAAAACACGTAAAATTAGCCTTTATATGGAAAGAATGGGCCTATACAAAACAAAATAAACGCCCAGACCCAGAAAATTCTGTCATTCTGGGTCTGGGCGCTTATTTTGTTTTGTATAGAGAAAATTAGTATTTAATTCGAGTGACCTGGTCACTCGTCCCCTGGTCATCTCCTCGGCTAAAACATCATCATGCAGATTGCCATCAATATTGGCTGATGTACGATATAAACCCAGATTGTATTACTCCCAATACTGGACAGTACAGGTACAGGATTCCAGGTGAGTACACGTTCAGGTATGTATTTTTCAATCAAAGGCTGGAGATAATAACCGCCCCAGAATACAAATAGCCATGGAATCAGTGGAAAATAATCACTGGAAGTAAATCCGGCAGTGGGAAATCCAAGCCATGCTCCCACAAATGTCTGATAAAGCCAGTCGGGAAGCTGTAGCAACCGCAGCGAATAGCACCCGAGAAATCCATCGGGTATCTTCTCACACAGCAGAAACAGCAGGAGAGAAATCACCAGTCCCATACTGGATGGAATGCGTTTCAACCAGGGCTGCAGCAATGCCGTCATCAAAATCGCACATCCAATGAGATTAAGAATACCGAACCAGATAGCTTCCTCAGGAATCACGAAAATAGTGATACCAGTAATCGCAAATCCAATCAGATTTAATACGATTCCCCGCCTGATCGGCTGTCGGGAAAAATGAAATACAATTCCGGAAATCATAATAAAAGTGCAGCAAATCCATTGCTGCCATATGTTAGGAAACAAGCCATCCAGCCAGTCGGGATTGCGGCCATAGATGATAAAAACATCATATAAAAAGTGAAATAAAACCATATTGAGTAATGTGTAACCGCGCAGCAGATCAAAGATATGCCAGCGCGTTCTTTTGTGTTCGGACATAAAGTACCCCCCTTGTTAAATGAAGTATAACAGACGGGGGAGAGAAAAACAAGATAGAGGTAACTAGTATAAAAGTGCAGAAAAAATATATTGATGTTGAAACCTAAAGAGGATTGTGTGCAATATTATAGATGACAGCTGTTAAAAATACTAAGGGAGGTGCAGTATTGGATGAGAAAAGAGTTCTTCTTGCACTAAAGCGTAAAGATGAACGAGCACTTGAACAAATAATAGATTATTATACTCCATACGTCAGTACCATTGTATACAATATAATTGGTTCCTGTATGAGTATATCTGATGTAGAAGAAGTTTTGTCTGATGTTTTTTTCGCACTTTGGCAAAATGCAGATAAGGTTGAGAATCATAAATTGAAGGCGTATTTAAGTGCGATTGCACGAAATAAAGCAAAAGAAAGAATGAGAAAGGCCGGAAAGGATCTGCCATTAGAAGATGATATTATTATCGTGTCAAAAGAAAATTTGGAACATGATATGGAGATTAGGGAGCAGGCGAAGATGTTAGGACAGGCAATTTTATCACTGCAGCATCCGGACAGAGAGATTTTTTTGCGACATTATTATTATTATCAGTCGTTAGCCCAGATTGCAGAAGAGTTGGAGATGAATATTTCTACAATAAAGACAAAGTTGAGAAGAGGACGGCAAAAGTTAAAAAGCATATTATTTGAAGGAGGATATGATGTTGAATAAGAAAATTTCTGATATGATGGACTACATACAAGATGATACTGTGAAATTACAAACTGCGGATATGGTATCTGCTGAAAGAATTAAGAAAGATGTTCGGGAAAAAATCAAGAAAAGTTTCAGAACAAAAAGGCACAGATCCGCGTTTGTACGGATGGTGGGATCGGCTGCGGCGTTGATGTTGATGGCTGGAGTTGTGGTCACGGTTAAGGCGTACCCCGGATTGATGAAATATGAAAACCCTATTGCTATGGTTAAAGCTTTTTTTGGAAGTAATGGTATTGATTCTAGTGATGGTGTTGTTGAATATGATGAGGATGGAAGGCTAGTGACTAACATTCCGGCATGGGATCGGGTTCCTGTAGATGAAACACTGGCAGAAGAACTTATTGAACCGTATATTTCGGCAGAAAACGGATCGGTAAATTATGCAGGCTATACATTGACTGCTGAAGCTAATCTTTATGATGCTGGTACAGGAAGTGGTTTGATGTATTTTACGCTTGAAAATCCGAAAGGAATCAGTGGTTATGAGGTAAGCCCTAATGGCCAGGTTTGGTGGAACCCCGAAACAATCAATGTGTTTGCACGAACAAATTATGCCGGTATGATATACAGAGATAACGAAATGAGTACCGATACAAAATTGTATCTTTGTGAGTATTATATTGTGGCAGACAGAGAAAACACAGATGAGAGTTTTCTTGAGTTGGGAGATTATACAGATGGAGATATAAAAGAACGTATTGAGATTCAGTCGGCAATGGATAACGAAATGGCAGGAATAGAGTTGGGGAATGGTGCCATAAAAATGTCACCGATAGGAATAAAACTGGACAAGACAGCATTGGGTCTAAAACCGTCAGATGATATTGGTGCCATTGTTTTTCAGTATGTGGATGGCAGAGAATATGTATTATTTGATGAGGATGGTTTTGTATCAAATGACGCTTATGCATTAAATTATGATAACAGCTGCACGTATATGTATAATCGGATTGTAGATATCGATAGCCTGTCGTCAGTTACAGTTGATGGTGTGACATATGATATAAAATAGAAATGCTGATTTATAACGGAGGTGCGCATCATGCAAAGCTTGAGGCGCGCCTCTTTTACAATGCTTGGGGAATCTGGTAAAACAAGATAATGATTGGTTAGGATATGCCTTCTCTGTACACTAAAAAAGCTGACATACTTAAATAAGTATATCAGCTTTTTATAATACTGCGGAAGATGGGACTTGAACTCTTGAACCGGATTCACAGGTTTGTGAGAACCCCTTAAATAAAGGCTTTCTGGACATATTAAAATATTATTTGTAACAACGTGAGAATAACGTGAGAAAGGAAAATTTCAGTACATCAGCTATAAAAAATAGTGATTCAAGTATATTGTAAAACAAATCATTCAGTGTGTTTGAATGACTATTTTTTACCACTATATCTTATATATGGTTTATCTAGGTCAAATAATAAAAATGGAAAATAGGGGCAAATTTGGGGCTTACAGAGGTAGTCTAATTTGTCGGATATTTCTTGAATTTATAAAATGACAAAAATATTTAAAAAAAAGTATTTGACAGACAATTTTGTTCATGTTATAGTGGTTATATAATAAATAAATCATGTATACAAATTATTGTTCAGAACAATCTTATTGAAACAAATCTGTTAAACATTTAAGTTATCACAATTCCAGTGAACAAATTCCAAAACAATGATTGAATAAAATTTAATATCGAACAAAACAAACCTTCAATTCTTTTGTTTCATATTTATTTTGGTTATGCAGGACAAATACTCCCGTCCATAAAGAGAGCATATTTAATTCAAACTCTTAAAAAAGCCAAAATACTTGCCATAAAGGGGATTATGAATCATTTTACTGAATGAAGGCTGTAAAATCTATTCATGTCCTCTTTTTTTGTTGTCAAAATCACAGAAAGGGGAAATATGGGAACAAAGGGAAAGAATGAATTAGTTATTGGTTTAGATACCATTGAGTTAGATATTACTACAGAATTTGAGTTAATAGAAAATAATCATGAATTTATAAGTCCAAAAACAAATGAAGTGATTGGAATTTTAAAACACAAACAAGGCAGACACCATGGATATAGGCTTAATGTTTGTTTGCCAAAATGTTTACGCAAAACAAATGTAATACCACTAAGTATTATAGATGTTGTACATTTGATGGAAATTGTAACAATGATTGAAAAACAAATGAAGGAATTGTTTGGGGAAAGTTACCCAGAACTGATTGTTTCAACTGCTGAGGTGAATTGCACAGCAACTTTACAGAACAAACAAAACGTACAGCCAATGCTAAATATGCTTGCTCATATGATGTTAGAAAAAGATAGTAAACTTTGTATTTGGTGTAGTGGAAAACAATCTGGCGAACGTTACAAAGCGGTTCACGCATTGAAATCTGGTATGCAGGTAGAATCTATCAAAACACAACAGCTTAGCAACAGTAGAATGTCTCTTAAAGTGTATGATAAGGGAAAAGAACAAAACATTGAAAATGCAGGTATTATCCGTTTTGAATCAATCTATTGCCGACATGGTTTAGATTATGCGAGAACAGGAAGAACACTGGCTGATTTCCTTACTGCTGAATCACTTCGCAATCTTCTGGGTGTATATCGCAGGGATTTTAAAACATATTTCATAGACAGGTTTTGGAATGTCTCCGGTGCAATTCCTTTTTATCAGGAGTGTATAACGATTATATACAATGATTTGGTAAGATTAAAAGGTCAGCCTACTACTGTTGCATTAATGAACAGAAATATCATTGAATGGGATTTTGATTTGTTTAAAAAGGCATGTAAAAGATATTATGATAACCCAGATTCTTCCAGACAAGCAATCTATAGAGTAAGAAAATCCGGTGAAATTGAAATACATGAAAATGTAATCAATGACTTCTGTGATATATCAAAGGCAATCATTAATGGGTGAAACAAAAAGAAAACATCTACACTCGTGTCACGCTAAGGCAAGTAGTAAAAACCCGAAAAAGCCTTTAAATAAAGGAAAACATGAATTTTAGAACATGAAAAAATAGGTTTGAAATGGTACTAAAGATAGTGGATAACATATTTAACAAAGGCAGGTGATGTGTAACAAATGTCAAGAAAACCATTAAATGAATTAGAGAGAGAACAGAAAAAGTTATTTGAACAGGAACTAAAAAAATACAGTATTGATTGTTTGAAACAAATATACAAGATAGCAACTACGGCAGTAGATATGTCAACAAGGTTAAAAGCTAACATATGGCTTCTTGAAAAGTTGTTTGGTAAAAATTATCAATGTTACAAAGATGAGACTGACAGTCTAATGAACAAAATAGATGTGAATATTAATGTGGTAAAAGGAAATCCATCACTAGACATTATTAATGCAAATACTGAATGTGAAGATTCAGATAACTGGAATGAAGACGATCCAGACGAATGGGGTACTGATGTATACATAAGTAAATAAAATCAGTTTAACATAGCAATTTGAAGCTTATAGGGCTATATATGAAAAGGAGAAAATTAGAATGGAAAGAACTTTAAATGCTTATATCAAATCACAGGAAAAGATTTATGAGAGAACCAGAGAACATAACAACATTCAAGAAAGTATTAGCAAGATGGAAACCGCACAGGATTATTTGAGGTTGAAACAAGATATTGCTTATTACACAAACAAATGGAATCTATCACAAAATGACAGTAGCGTTCAGAACTTAAACACAAAACTTACACTCAGATTAAATGAGGTAGAGCAGGAAATACAATCAAAAGTTGATTCTCTGAATGAACAGATTGAATCATTTAAAAAAGATGTATTTGTTGAAGATACTCAGACATTGAAAGAATTGCAGGTACGCTCAGAACAAAAGTTTTATGAAATCATGTTGAAAATGAACAAAAACAAAGAGGGTGTTGCCGTAAACAGGAGAATGTTTGGTAATTATCTTTCAACAGGTGATAGAGCGTCAGCAATGGCACTAGCAAAGATTCTTTCTATGCCCCAGTACACTGGTATATTCAATGACAAACAGAAAGCACTTGTGATTGAGAACTGTAAAAGCGAAGCACAGAAAGCCCATGAAAGGCTGATTGAGAAATCTATCTCAGAGAAATCAGCAGAACTGGGTAGTGAATACATGAAGGGGCTTAACATAAGAAATGCAAAACGTTTGATTAGTAACACAGAATATCATTTTTGAAAGGAATGAATTTTATATGGCAGAACCAAAACAAAAGAAGAAACAAATAATTATTACTGACGAGCAGACAAAACAAATAAAAAGGCAGTTAACAATCACAAAACATAAACAAATGCTTGCAAAGTTAGTTGAATGTCCAGTGCTTTTAACTCTGAACCAATTAGCTGAGAAAAGTGGTTATCCTTATAACTGGTTAAGAAAGCTGATTGTTGAAGAAAGAAAAATACCATTTATCAAAGTTGGTGGGACATACAAAATAAACTACAATTTATTCTTAGAATTTGTGAATGGAGGAATTAAAAATGCAGAATGAACAGAACAAAGATAAATCAATTATTTACAGAATAAAGGCAGATGCTTATAAGGTAAAGTATAAATTGAGATACAAGTTGTTTGAAAAGCTATTGAAGCATATGGAGAACAAGACAGGGACTGATTGTTGTATTTTCATGTTGATGGAATTGGTACAGAATGTAAAAAGTAAAGTGTAATTTTTAACCACAAATTAAAAAGTACCAAAAGTAATTGACTTTTGATTGTTTTCGTATTAATATTAAGGTGTAACAATTAACGGTCGATACTTTTGGTACTGTGAGGGACAAATAATGGAATCAAACAAAATTTATGGTTATTGTAGAATATCAACAGCAAAACAGAACATAGATAGACAAGTGAGAAATATTCTTTCAGTTTATCCAGATGCAAAGATTGTAAAAGAAACATACACCGGAACAAAGTTTCAAGGTAGGAAAGAACTGGACAAGATTCTCAGGAAAGTAAAAGCAGGTGATACGATTGTATTTGATTCAGTATCACGAATGAGTAGAACAGCTAATGATGGTTTTAAAATGTATCAGAGGTTGTATAACAAAGGTATTAATCTTGTGTTTTTAAAAGAACATTATATTGATACAGAAACATATAAGCAATCCATGAATAACCAGTTAGAAATGACAGGAACAGAGGTTGACGTGATTCTGGCAGGCATCAATGAATATCTTATGATACTGGCAAAGAAACAAATCGAGATTGCCTTTGAACAATCAGAAAAGGAAGTGCAGGACTTACACCAGAGAACAAAAGAAGGTATTGAGACTGCTAGAAGGGCAGGGAAACAGATTGGACAAAAGAAAGGTGCTACTCTTACAGTAAAGAAAGCAATCCTTTCAAAACATATCATCTTGAAACATAACAAAAGTTTTGGTGGAATGTTATCTGATTCAGAAACACAAACTCAAGCAGGAATCAGCAGGAACAGTTTGTATTCATATAAACGTGAATTGAAAGAAGAAATTGAACAAACATCTATTGATGAAGTGATTGAAAAGTATAGCAATTTGTCTGAAACAATTAAGGAGAACATGAAAACACAAAACAAATGAAGCTTTCTTGTGACAAATATATGAAACAAAGCAGTTAAAGGAGGTAGCCATGAAATTTTATTTTAATAGTAGTTGAGATTATATAGGGAGTAAAAATGCAAGACTTTAGTTTTAATTATGAATGTAACCCACTTAATGTTCTGTTTGGTACTTGTGCCATTACAGAAAGTGAGGTTATAATAGATAGCAAAGCTGATGTACTGAAAAGTGCAGAGAACATGAAGAGAACTGAAATACTGGAAAAATATGGAGAACAAGGTACTGTAAGAAAAACGATATGGTTTGCTGAAAAGGAGGGCTATTGGTATTGGAGCAAACCGGACAGCACAAAAAAGAATGGACATACAAACGTTAAGCGGAAAAAGAAAGACGCTATTGAAAACTTGCTCTGTGACTATTATATGGAACTGGAAAAGCAACAGCAGGAAACAGAACAACAGAACAATATGACACTGGAAGCACTCTTTTACGAGTTTATGGAACATAAAAAGGAACTTGTAAAAGCAAGTACAGTGAAGCGAATGATTGCTGATTGGGAGCGTTTTTATACAGATTATCCAGAATTTATACATAAACCGTATAAAGACATAACAAAGATAGATATAGATAATTTTTTCAATAGTGTTGTAAATAAACAGACTTTGAAAGATAAAGCTTTTCGTAATATGTGTGGATTGTTAAAACAAACTTTTGAGTATGCTGTGGATGCGGAGTATATTGAAAAAAGCCCATACAGAGTAAATGTCAGTAAGAAGAAAATTGTTCCGACAAGGAAAGGTTCAAATGCAAAGGAAGTATTTCTTCCAGAAGAACAAGAAATGCTGAAACAAGAAATGGAACGCAGATTGCGAAACAATCCGTCAAATACTGCCACACTTGCAGTTTTATTAGATTTTGAACTGGGTGTAAGGTCAGGTGAATTGTTAGCAATCAGAGAATCAAATATCAGTGATGGTAAAATACATATTTGTCAGCAGGTAGTAGAAAGATTCAGTGATAATATTTCAAACATGAAAAGCACTGGTTTTGAAGTGGTAGACTACACAAAAAGCGAATGTGGAGATAGATGGTTGCCATTAACAGACAGGGCAATGGAACTAATACAGCGTATAAAGAACATTAATAAAGAGTATAATCTGGAATATAAAGATTATTTGTTTGTGAGAGATAATCATATAATGTACCCAGATGCATTAAATTCTCAATTAACAGATGGCTGTGAGTATTTGGGTATTCCAGTTAGAACAATGCATAAGATACGAAAAACATATGCTTCCATGCTTTACAAGAAAGGTGTACCGATACCAACAATCAGCAAATTGTTAGGACATGCAGATGAATCAACAACATTCAAACATTATATCTTTAGTTTGGATAGCAATGATGAAACAGACAAGTTAGTTTTGGATGCATTGCAAGGAACAAATGAAGAGGAAAACATTATTGACAACGTGAGACAACGTGAGAGCAAAATATTACTGTTTCCGGCAAATAAAAAAGCGGAAAACCCCAGTAAATTAAGGGCTTTCCACTAAACATAGGTACTGCGGAAGATGGGACTTGAACCCACACGAGCATACACCCACAAGATCCTTAGTCTTGCCTGTCTGCCAATTCCAGCACTTCCGCATTTCGTTTGTATTTCTCTCAAACGACAAGTAGAATTATAACATCGGTTTTTTGTTTCGTCAATACTTTTTTTGAAAAAAATAGAAAAAATTGTGGTATCTCCGTAAACCGGAGATACCACATGAATCATCAGCAGTATTTGAAATCAATAGGGCTGTCAATCAAGGTCGCAACCTGGAATTGATGTTTGTGTCCGTCTTCTTCATCTGTAAAAGCTTTGATGAAATGTACATGTTTGCCGTTGCCTACCTCGATGGCAGGGGAGGACATGCCGCAGAATTCATGAAAATGTCTGTCTGAAAAGTCCGTGCGGAATTTGACTTCGTGAATATGACTGTTGCCAGCTTTGATCGCCTCGCCGGATACGGTACAGAACCGATGGTTATGGCAGTCATTACATTCACGTACGATTGCAGTACTTCCGGTCAATTCGTGCACATGCTTTTGCATTTCGTGATTACAATTCTGATTCATATTAGATTCCTTTCGGATATTTACTTTATTGTATGAATACGGAAAGAAAAAAGTGAAAGAATAAATCAGAAATCTTTCTTATTCCGACATTTTCTGAGCATTTATCAAACTGCTTTTTCCACCTTCTCTGGGAGAGACATGGTATTTGTTGCGGTATGCCTGAAAAAATGCGGAATAGTTGCGGAATCCGCTTCTGTAGCAGGCATCTGTGATGGGAACTCCCTCCCCGATCAGGTGATTGGCAAGAAAAAGTCTTTTTTCAGATATATATTTTCCGATGGTGTATCCGGTTTCTGATTTGAACAGATGCATCAGATAGGAACGGTTCAGAAACATCGCCTCAGCAATACGGTCAATGGAGAGATCCTCGGTGATATGTTCATTGATATAATCAAGAATTTTCCGAATCACCGGATGGGCAGTTCTGGACTGCAGATACACATGAGTTTCTTCCATAATACATTGATTTAAAAGGATTATAAATTCAATCAGTTTGTTTCTTTGATAGAGTTCGTGGCAAAAGATCCTTTCTCCAAAAGAACGGATCAGGTCAACAATTACTGGCTGGAGAGAATCCGCGGCAGCAGCAGAGAGTTGAACCAGGTTGGAATGCATGTTTTTTGCCTGTTCAAAACAATGAGACAAATGAAATCCTTCCTTTTCAAAAGCCGAGAAAAAATCCGGTGAAATATAAGCAATAATCCGCTTGTAGGGAATCTGATTTCTGATGACAGGACGATGGATTTCCCCGGCATTGATCAGGATGATATTCCCGGGCTGTAAATTGTATTCCCGTCCTTCCACAGAATAACTGATATCCCCTTCCAGAAAAATCAGCAGCTTATGAAAATCATGATAGTGGAAGGGAAACTCTTTTGAATGACTGTCTGTCAGATAAAATATTTTATAATCACTGTTGAGATAACCACTCTTCTGATAATTCTCCATACGATAACTCCTTTCCTTTATATATGATTATAGCACTATTTTAAAAGTAATAAACACAATATTTGATTTTATTTAATTTAATTGCTGATATATTATAGTACAGATGATCAAGAAATCAAAGGAGAAAAATATCATGACAAGAGAAATGGTTTTTGAAAAATATTTTGGTGAAGGAAATGATTATCTGATTTTTGATGTAAAAAAGAACAATTCTGATTTTGATAAAAATATATTAAGAAAAATACATAACAGAAATTTTGGTATGGGGCTGTCCGGTGTTCTTGTGGGACCATACATGGAAAATGGCGGCATCCACATGAAAGTATACGATGCACAGGGAGACCAGACAGAAGAAACAGAAGATAATGCGTATGTATCTTCCAGATATTTGAATGATGCCGGTTATACAGATACAATGGAATGTAAGATTCCTTTTGAAAAAAATAACATTCGAGTTGGAAAAATATATTGCTGGTGTTAATCGAAAAAGGGAAATCGGACAGTTTTGTGTCCTAATGAAGGTCACAGAACTGTCCGATTTCCCTTTTTCGATTAAAAAACAAGTGGATACCATAATTCGGCATCCACTTGTTTAATTGTATTATCTTCCCAGTTCTTCTCTGGTTTCTTTAAAGCATTTCACAATAAAATCAATGTCCTCTTTTGTATGTCCGGCACATACCTGAGTACGGATTCTTGCTTTTCCTTTCGGTACGACAGGATAGGAGAAGGCAACTACATACACGCCTTTTTCCATCATTTTTTTCGCGTATTCCACAGCCAGTTTTTCATCATACAGCATAACCGGTACGCAGGGATGGGTTCCCGGGATGATGTCAAAATTGTTATCTATCAGCTGCTGACGGTAATAAGCAGTCACTTCTTCCAGATGGTCGCGGAGTTCAGTACTTTCCTCCAGCATATTGAACATTTCGATGCTGGCACCTGCAATAGCCGGAGCCAGGGAGTTGGAGAACAGATACGGACGGCTTCTCTGGCGAAGCAGGTCAATGATTTCTTTGCGGCCGGAAGTATATCCGCCGGATGCACCTCCCAGAGCCTTGCCCAGAGTTCCGGTGATAATATCAACGCGTCCTTCCACACCACAATGTTCAGCAGTTCCGCGGCCATGTTTTCCCACAAATCCTACGGCGTGACTGTCATCTACCATCACAAGGGCATTGTATTTGTCTGCCAGATCACAGACACCTTTCAGATTGCAGATGATGCCGTCCATGGAAAATACTCCATCAGTGGCAATCAATTTGATTCTTGCGCCGGCAGCATCTGCGGCCTGCAGCTGTGCTTCTAGATCTTCCATATTATTGTTTTTATAGCGGTAGCGTTTTGCTTTGCAGAGACGAACTCCGTCAATGATGGAAGCGTGATTCAGTTCATCGCTGATAACTGCATCTTCAGCGGTGAGAATAGTCTCAAACAGTCCGCCGTTGGCATCAAAACAGGAGGAGTAGAGAATAGTGTCATCGGTACCAAGGAACCCGGAAATCTTTGCCTCCAGCTGCTTGTGGATATCCTGTGTTCCGCAGATGAAGCGAACGGATGCTACACCGAAGCCTTTTTCATCATATGTTTTTTTTGCAGCCTCAATCAGACGAGGGCTGTCTCCCAGTCCCAGATAGTTGTTGGCACACATACAGAGCAGCTCGCGGCCATCCTCCAGTGTGACTCTTGGACCCTGTGGAGAAATAAATGGTGCTTCACCTTTAAAAAGTCCGGCTTCTTTAATAGATTCTACTTCTTTTGTATAAATATTTAAAATATCGTTTTTGCGTGACATATCATTTACTCCTTTCTGATTAATCGTTGATATGTGTCCAGTCCAGGATAACTTTTCCGGACTGTCCGGAAATCATGGCATCGAAGCCTTTCTGATAATCCCGGATATCAAAGTGGTGAGTGATGATTGGTGAAATATCTAGTCCAGCCTGGATCATGGTGGACATTTTGTACCATGTATCCCATACTTTTCGTCCGTAGATACCGCGGATATTCAGCCCATTGAAAATAACGGTTTCCAGATCAATGACAGCGTCACTTCTCTGAAGCCCCAGCAATGCAATTTTTCCGCCGTGTTTCATATTTCGGATCATATCAGAAAGACCAGCCTGACTGCCTGACATTTCCAGCCCTATATCAAATCCTTCGCTCATTCCAATTTCTTTCATTACATCTGTCAGATTTTCTTCCTTCAGATTTACTGTTCTTGTTGCTCCCAGTTCTTTTGCCAGGTCCAGACGGTATGTATTCATATCTGTGATGACTACATGGCGGGCACCGGAAAACTTGGCAATAGCGGCGGCCATAATGCCAATAGGACCAGCACCTGTGATCAGGACATCTTCGCCAAGCATGTCATAGGACAGCGCTGTATGAGTGGCATTGCCGAACGGATCGAAAATTGCATACATTTCTTCCGGGATATTTGGATTACATGGCCAGACATTGGAAGACGGAATTACCAGGTATTCCGCAAAAGCACCATTTCGGTTGACTCCTACACCTTTGGCATCTTTGCAGTTTTCTTTGTGACCTTCCAGACAGTTCCTGCATTTACCACAGGTGATATGACCTTCACCGGAAACCAGATCCCCAACCTTAAATCCCTGTACACCGGCTCCGACTTCAGCAACTTCCCCCACATACTCATGTCCTGCGGTCAGACCCACAGGAATCGTATGCTGTGCCCAGGTGTTCCACTGATAAATATGGACATCAGTTCCGCAGATTGCTGTTTTGTGGATTTTAATTTTGACATCATTTGGTCCCACCTGCGGAACCGGGACACGTTTCATCCACAGACCCTCTTCGGGCTTCTCTTTCACGAGAGCCCACATCATTTCATTTCCCATAAAATACCTCTCTTACTTGATACGTTGGAGTCATACATGTGTGAACTGCATGACCTTTTTCTGTTGTTATCAATACCATCATAATAGAAAAAATCAAATTTTTCAATAGTTTTTTCCGTGATATGCGGACAAAAAATGAAAAAGTATTTTGTGCCACGCACACGGACATATGTGTGGCAGGGTGGGACAGGGGACGTTACTGTTCGCTCCGTGACCAGTAATATAAAAAACTTGCAAATAGCAGACACTTGTTATATGATATGTGTAACAGACGATAGTCCATGAAGAAAGCCAGGTGATAAGATGCGGGTAGAGTTGATAGAGATAGATTTTAACAGTGAAGAGGCGATTTATATGCAGCTTCGCAATCAGATTATTATGGGAATTGCCACGTCAAGGCTTCAGAATGGGGATGCACTTCCGTCTGTGCGCCAGCTGGCAGAATTGATTGGGATTAACATGCATACGGTTAATAAAGCATATTCTGTATTGAGACAGGAAGGTATTGTATCAATTGACCGACGGCGTGGTGCAGTTATCTGTATTGACTGCGACAAACTGAATGCATTAGAGGAGCTGAAAGAGGATCTGCAGGTAGTTCTTGCGAAAGCACGGTGTAAGAATATCAGCAGAGAGGAAGCACATCAGCTTCTTGATGAGATTTATAACGAATATGAATGACGGAATGGAGGACATACATGAGGACACAGTATACGGAACAGGCCAGAACTGCGATAATGTATGCGGAAAAGATGGCGCGAAATTGCGGCCACAGTTATATTGGAACGGAACACCTTCTGGCAGGGCTGATTCATGAAGAACAGGGCACTGCCGGTATGGTACTGAGAGATTTGGGTATTACAGAAGTAAAGTTAAAAGAAATGATTGATAAACTGATCGCACCGGGTTCAGATGTGACGACAGCGGATACGAGAGGATATACGCCGAGGGCAGAAAGAGTACTGGAGGAGAGCCGGCAGCAGGCACAGGATTTCAGAAGTGTAAGGATTGGAACAGAACATATCCTTCTAGCCATGCTGGGAGAACTGGATTGTGTGGCGACCCGTCTGCTTCATACAATGGGGATTCAGATTCAGAAACTGCAGACAGAGCTTCTGATTGCCATGGGAGAAGACAGTGCTCAGGCGAGAGAGGATGCCGGAAGGAAGAATGGAAAAAATCGCATGAATCCGGGAACTCCGGTACTGGACCAGTACAGCCGTGATCTGACAGAACTGGCCCGTCAGGGCAAACTGGATCCGGTAGTGGGAAGAGAAGCAGAGATTAATCGCCTGATTCAGATTCTCAGCAGAAGGACCAAGAATAATCCATGTCTGATCGGAGAACCGGGGGTAGGTAAGACTGCCATTGCCGAAGGGCTGGCCCAGCGTATTGTGCAGGGCGTGGTGCCTGATACGGTAAAGAATAAAAGAGTTGTGGTTCTGGATCTTTCCGGTATGGTGGCAGGCTCCAAGTACCGTGGAGAATTTGAGGAAAGAATCAAACGAGTCGTGCAGGAAGTGATGGAACATCAGGGAATTCTTCTGTTTATTGATGAGCTTCACACAATTATTGGTGCCGGCGGCGCAGAGGGTGCTCTGGATGCATCGAATATTCTGAAACCTTCACTTTCCAGAGGGGAGATACAGATCATCGGTGCAACTACATTGGCGGAGTACCGCAAGTATATTGAAAAAGATGCTGCTTTGGAACGAAGGTTTCAGCCGGTGATGGTAGAAGAACCGGATGAACAGCAGGCAATTGCTATTTTGCAGGGACTTCGTCCTTATTATGAAGAGCACCATGGTGTACAGATTACAGATGAAGCGCTGGAAGCGGCAGTAAAGATGGGAGTGCGATACATTTCTGATCGTTTTCTGCCGGATAAAGCCATTGATTTGATTGATGAGGCAGCTTCTAAAGTACAGCTTCAGGGATTTTCCGTTCCGGATTCGATGAAGGAAGGGGAAAAGTATCTGCATCAGCTGATGCAGGAAAAAGAGGATGCCATTAAGGCCGGAGATTTTTCTCTGGCAAAGGAGATTCAGGAAAAGCAGCAGGAAGCGAAGAAAGAATACGAGAAGACAAAAAAACGGTTTGAAGATCGGTGCAGGAACCGGAATCTGGCAGTGACTGCGGATACGGTTGCTGAGATTGTATCGGACTGGACAAAGATTCCGGTGCAGAAGCTGGCGGAAAAAGAGAGTAAAAGACTTGCCCGCATGGAAAGTATTCTTCATAAGCGGGTTGTTGGACAGGATGAAGCTGTGACTGCTGTTGCAAAAGCAATCCGAAGAGGTCGGGTAGGACTGAAAGACCCGTCAAGACCAGTAGGTTCTTTCCTTTTTCTGGGACCTACCGGAGTTGGGAAAACGGAACTTTCCAAAGCCCTGGCAGAGGCTGTCTTTGGATCAGAGCAGGCAATTATCCGTGTGGATATGTCAGAGTATATGGAAAAACACAGTGTGTCCAAGATGATCGGTTCTCCGCCGGGATATGTGGGTTACGAAGAGGGCGGACAGCTTTCCGAGAAAGTCAGAAGAAATCCTTACAGTGTGATTCTGTTTGACGAAATTGAGAAGGCCCATCCCGATGTATTTAATATACTTCTACAGGTGCTGGATGATGGCCATATCACAGATGCTCAGGGCCGGAAGGTGGATTTTAAACAGACCTGCATCATTATGACTTCCAATGCCGGTGCACAAAGTATTGTGGAGCCGAAAAAGCTGGGATTCTCTTCTGTTGAGGATGATAATAAAGATTATGAACGCATGAAGAGCGGCGTGATGGAAGAGGTCAGAAGAATTTTTAAACCGGAATTCCTGAACCGAATTGATGAAATTCTTGTCTTTCATATGCTGAATAAGCAGCAGATCCGTCAGATCGTGACGATTCTGGTGAATAAACTTCAGAAGCGCTGCAAAGAACAACTGGATATAGAACTGATTGTACGGAGCAGTGTGAAAGATTATCTGGCAGAATCAGGATATGACAGCAAGTATGGAGCACGTCCGCTGAAGCGTGCCGTACAGAATAAGATCGAAGACAAGATGGCAGAAGAAATACTGGAAGGCAGAATCCATCGAGGAGATAAAGTTATTGTGTCAATATCTAAAAAAGATATAAAATTTTCTGTCAGTGACTAGAATTTTTTTACAATTTATTGTATAATGATACAAATGTAAAAATAATACAGCAGATGAATACGGGAGGTTATTATGGCAACAATCAAAGAATTAATCAGAATCGAAGAGGCCGGCGGTATCAGTTTTGGAAATTATGAGCTTGCACAGAAGACCAAACTTTCTGATTTTGAGTATAATGGTGATTTATATAAAGTTAAGACATTTCGTGAGATTACCAAGCTGGAAAGAAACGGAATGTTTGTGTATGAGTCTGTTCCCGGTACGACGGTGTTGGATATGAAGGTTGGAACCGGAAGTATGGAATTTTTAGTTGAAGGAACGGATAATACACAGATTACTGTTGAGATGGAAGCAGAGTGTGAGTATAAAGTCACACTGGATCGTGAAGTGGCTGGCTTTATCGATTCAAATCTGGGAGGAAAACTTTCCTTTAGTGCGGATCTGAATCCGGATAAGGCAGTAAGGGTAAAAATTGATAAGATTTCATAACTGGAGAATATATGGCAAAAGCAAAAAAAACAGCTTTTTTTTGTCAGGAATGTGGGTATGAATCCCCAAAGTGGATGGGACAGTGCCCCGGATGCAGAAAATGGAACACGTTTGTGGAGGAAACTGTCGTTACCGGACAAGGAAAAACAGCGGGAGTGGGGAATACTGTCAGGAATACTGCTGAACCGGTTCCCATTTCCCAGGTGGAAATTCATGAAGAAGAACGTCTTTGTACCGGAATCAAAGAACTGGATCGTGTGCTGGGCGGAGGAATTGTCGGAGGCTCTCTGACTCTGGTAGGCGGTGATCCTGGAATCGGCAAGTCCACCCTGCTTTTGCAGGTATGTCGGAACCTGGCACAAAAGACGCAGGTTCTATATATTTCCGGAGAGGAATCTCTCAAGCAGATTAAGCTGAGAGCTCAGAGAATCGGGGCTTTCAGTGACAGGCTTCTGCTATTATGTGAGACGAATCTTGATTTGATCCGGCAGACCATTGAAAAGCGCAGGCCGAATGTAGTGATTATTGATTCTATCCAGACCATGTTTCATGAAGAAGTTGCCTCCGCACCCGGAAGTGTATCGCAGGTAAGAGAGGCTACTGGTGTATTCCTTCAGATTGCCAAGGGACTGGGAGTATCGATTTTCATTGTCGGACATGTAACGAAAGACGGCAGTGTGGCGGGACCGCGTGTGCTGGAACATATGGTGGATACCGTACTTTATTTTGAGGGAGACCGTCATGCATCCTATCGAATCCTTCGCGGGGTAAAGAACCGTTTTGGTTCTACCAACGAGATTGGTGTATTTGAGATGCGTGAGGAAGGTCTGGTTGAGGTTGCCAATCCTTCTGAATTTATGCTGAACGGCAGACCGGAGGGAGCATCCGGTTCCGTGGTTGCCTGCTCCATGGAAGGCACAAGACCTATTCTCATCGAGATTCAGGCACTTGTCTGTAAGTCCAGCTTTGGGCTGCCCAGAAGAACAGCTGCCGGCACAGATACCAATCGTGTGAACCTGCTGATGGCTGTACTGGAAAAAAGGCTGGGGATGCAACTCTCGGATAGTGATGCTTATGTGAATATCGCAGGTGGTATCAAGATGAACGAGCCTGCTATTGATCTGGGGATTTTACTGGCAATCGTTTCCAGCTACAGGGATATAGTCATTGATGATAAGACTCTTGTATTTGGTGAAGTAGGACTCAGCGGCGAAGTACGTGCAGTCAGCATGGCCGAGCAGCGCGTACATGAAGCCAGAAAGCTGGGATTTACCACTATTATATTGCCGGCAGTTAATATGAAAAGTGTACAGAATATGACAGATATCTGTTTGATTCCGGTGGAAAGCATCCGGGATGCCGTAGAATTTCTGCTTGGAAGAAGGGTAAAATAGATTGAAGTGCAAAATATTGTTGTATAATGTAAATTAGGACGAATCCTGAAAGACTACAGAAGTATATAAGACAAAATCACTAAGTTGCAGATTGGTTTTCCGAATAACCTATTCTCCCTCGAACTGTTCTTGATAGGTTGTAAAGTTTGTTAGATTGATGTTATACCCAAAGTTGAGAAAGGATCTATCGTTTTCGGTAGGCTTTTTATGATTGTTTCTTGTTGTACAGCCTACTTTATCTTGAGGAGGTACATTATGAGTGATTTCTCAATAAATGAAATGCTTTCAATGCAAAAAGAATTGCAAGACAAGTACAAAGATAAATGGGAAGCAATTACCCCGGAAGCTGGCAAACATAAGTTATTATGGATGATTGGCGAAATAGGTGAAGTGATTGATATTATTAAGAAGAATGGGGATAAGAAGGCAGTTGATGAAAGTTCTCTTAGAGCAGAACTTGTAGAAGAATTAGCTGATGTTCTTATGTACTATAATGATGTTTTACTCTGTTACGGGATTTGTGAAAATGAGTTAAAACAAGCATATATATCTAAGTTTGAAAAGAATATGAAGAGATGGTAAATTGGGAATTTGTATTTATCTTGAAAGGAGATAAGACTCCCACCTCTATAGGTGGTGAGTTACGACAATTTAGTCTTGGTGGGAGTCCAATCTCCTTCCAAGATAAAGCCT
>JBJELT010000074.1:0-2425 GCA_051879295.1 Oliverpabstia sp.
GTCCCATGACTCGGAACCTGTCCCTTTTTATGGTGCTGTCTTAAGTTTCTTAAGAGTGTCATACATGATTTCCAGACATTTATCAAAATCACTCTTGGTTACTGTATAAAAATCATCACCAGGATATCTGGCATCAAAATAAAAGTCTGTCAGATACGCCAGACCGATTGTGTCCAGATTTAGTTCCGGATAGATTTCATTGAGCCGGGAAGCAATTTTTTTCATATTATGCTTACGAAGTAAATCGGAAACATCTTCTTCAAAATAGTGTGTATCCAGATACCCTTTCAGGTATTTTTCAGTGACCTGCTGGCACTGGACGGCAAGCTGATTATAAAAAGTACTTCCTGTTGCCAGCACAGATTCCAGATAATCAAGATCATTTTTAGCAATATCCAGATAATTGTTTTTAATCATTATAATACCTCCAGAATCATTACCTTTTCAGAATTAATGATGCGGTGAAAGGCAGAATTTTGCTGAATCGTATCTTCGGTCATATATACCACATCTGTTTTGATACCGCATAAATCCTCATCCAATGTCCATCTGATTTGAGCAGCCAGTGTGCGGTTGGTCAAAGGTTTTTCTGTGACAATTAGCAAATCAACATCGCTGCTGTTTCGTACATCCCCTCTTGCACAACTGCCAAATAAGTAAATTTTTTTGAGGAAAGGTATATTTTCATGAATTATAAAATTGATATCAGAATCAATTTTATTTACAAAACGCTTTGGTAAATGTTTGTAATTTTCTTTATAAATTTTTACCATAGAGGGTTCTCCTCAACACAGATTGAAAATATCCAGATAGATATTATATTCTATCAGAGCAAAAGATATGCGTCAACACGAAAATCCCGGTGTGCCAGAATAAACGCATGAACAGAGAGAGGGACCTTTCCCTCTCATTATTTGGCTAGTTCATCAATTGCATCTAACATCTCATTATCGTATAATACTTTCAGAACCGCAAGGATCACCGGTATTTCTTTTTCCAATCTTCTTCCTATCGTACTTCGGATTCGTCTCATACTTCTGTGGTAGTAGGATTTCAATAGTTTTATTATGAACATGACAAATCTTCGGATCAAACCAAGATTGTGTATCGCATTCTTTTCTTTTGACCGGAGCTTATCTTCTTTGAAGATAACATCCAGGGTCCAGTGCAGACAGTTCTCTATATGCCAGTGTCTGCGTACTACGATTGCAAACAGCTCTGCGATGGGTTTGATGCTGCACAAATAATATCGTTCTTCTATGTGGGTTTCTTTCGTCCCTTTTTTGGTGATAGTTTTTCTTTCACAGCCGATCGAAGTGAGTTTTTCCCACTCCTTCCTGTCTGCAAACCATTTGATGTCATCCGTGATATAATACTCTCTTGTTATTGTCTCGCCTGTTGTCTCTTCTGTTTCTTTTCTATAACACCCTTCTTTTTCCTGCAGCTCCTTCAGGAGTCCCTCACAGGCAAAATATTCTTCCACTTCCTGATATGCAGTCTTCTGGTTGCCTTTCAGGGCTAAGCAGTAATCTCCATGAGCTTCTTTTACGATGGCACGTGCCGTGGCTTTTTGGGCATTCATTGCATTCGCAGTCACCACACAGCCACGGCAGTCAAGGATCTTCATGACCTCCTGCATTTCCGGGATCTCATTGCTTTTCTCATCGATCCTGGTCGATGATAAATTGATCCCCCATTCGGTGGATAACACGTTGAATTCCTGCAGGTTTCTCCTTTCTTCTGCCTTCTGGCTTCCTGCTTTTCCAGTATTGCGGATCTCCTTTCCATCCGCTGCGATAACATCACGGATACAGCACCCAAGTTCTTCATTCTGGTAAAGGTATTTATCTATTTTTTTCCCTGCCACAGTCACAATCCTGACCAGTATATTTACCAGCATACTCTGCAGCTCGTCTCCATTCAGGATAGAGAAAAGTCTTTGTATTGTGTCATGGGAAGGAATCCCATTTGGCAGTTCCAGATACTTTTCCAGAACATCCCTTTCATCCAGAGAAAAATCATAGATATCTGTCCATTCATCATTTCCTGCCAGAACAGCAAAAAATACAATTCCTATGACATCTTTCATAGAATGTTTTACTTTTGCCTGCTGTCTGCTGTCTGTAAACTGTTCTGCCTCTTCCATATATATTTCCAGAAAAAGCTGATCCAGCCCTTCTATCCCCAATCCTCTCATTTCGTCTATCGTATATTGGATACTTTCTGATAATTTTTGAAGTTTTGTGTCTTTTTTTGGCATCTTTTCTGTCCTATCGGTTCTCTCATAGTACTTCTGTTTCAATTCCAAGCATAGTACACACAATTATTGTTGTCAACGGATGCCAATCATAAAAATTTGTGTTAGCAACTTCTTACAGTTTTCATCAAAAATAATCAGATATTTTCATTCATGCGTTTATTCTGC
>JBJELT010000075.1:0-2397 GCA_051879295.1 Oliverpabstia sp.
CCCATGACAAACAGATGGAAAATTTCATGGGAGCCGAAGTTTTTATGTCTGGCATTGAACAGTGGTACTTTCAGTGCGTAGATGATGCCGCCGATGGTGTAGATGATTCCTCCTGCCAGCAGCCAACCGAATGCAGGCCGGGACAGTGCGTGGAAAATCTGGGAAAATGCCAGTACACACAGCCAGCCCATTCCGATGTAGATAACAGAAGAAAACCATTTGGGGCAATTGATCCAAAGGGCTTTGATCAGAATGCCAACCAGTGCCACAGCCCAAACCAGAATACACAAAAACTTTCCAGTATTTCCCTTCAGCGCAAGAAGACAAATCGGCGTATAGCTTCCAGCAATCAGTACAAATATCATCATGTGGTCTACTTTTCTCAGTCGACGATTGGCTTTATCGCTGATATCGAGGGAGTGGTAAATTGTGCTGGCCATATAAAGCAGCATCATGCTCAGAATAAAAACAGATAAAGCAATCATGTGCAGGTGATCAGGTTCTCTTGCAGCCTTTATCAGAAGAGGGATAGCTGCAATCAATACCAGGATGACAGCAATAAAATGAGTAATTGCACTTCCGGGATCTTTGAGAAAAAATTTTTTTTCTGTCATAATAACATCTCCTTTATAAAATATAATCTTTTTTATAGTATTATATGCAAAATAACAACATATAGTATTAAAAACTATGTGATAAAATAATAATAACTCTGTCATAAGGAAAATGCAAGTGCTTTTTGTAGTTAATATTATTCCCGCAAAAAAAGGACATCTGATCAACTGACCAGATGCCTTTAGATTACTTTTGTTATATACACTATATGTGAAAAAATCAACAAAAACGCACATAATAGGTTCAAAAAAGAACACAAGTGGTTACTGTTCACAGAATGAACAGTAACCACTTGTGTTAAGTTTGTGTTACAGCTTAATATTAGCAAACAGTGATCCCAGTGTGGTAGTTGCTTCTTCTGCTTCCGGCAATTCGAAGGTTTCTTCCACGATTTCTTCGGCGGCCACATCCTGCAGTGCTTTCATGCTGAGACTTAGTTTTCCGTCTTTGACAGCAATTACTTTGACCTTTACGGTATCACCCACAGCCAGAACGGCAGACGGGTGTTTGATGCGTTTTTCACTGATCTGGGAAATGTGTACCAGTCCGGAAAGTCCATTGCCCAGATTGATGAAAGCCCCATAAGGCTGGAGACTTTCTACTTTACCTTCTGTGACCAGTCCCACTTCCACATTGGAAACTTTTGCTTTTCGTTCCTGATCTGCCTTTTCCTTCAAGATTTCTCTGGCAGAGAGAATCAGGCGGTGGTTCTCTTCGTCAAGGTCGAAAACCTGTACCTGAATCGGTTGATTGAGGTACTCATTCAGATCTTCTACATAATTCAGAGAAAGTTTGGAAGCCGGAATAAATCCACGGATTCCTTCCACATAAGCGATAACTCCGGCATTTACAATTCCTTTTACTGTAACATCCAGTACAGTTTTTTCTTCTTTGAGCTGACGAAGTTTATCCCAGGCAAGAATATCATTGGCTTCGACACGAGACAGAAGGATACATCCCCTGCGGTTGTCCCTGCCGATCACCGTGGCAGATACTTCATCACCCACATGAACTTCTTCTTTCACCATAAAGTCAGGTTCCCGGCTGTAATCAGCGACTTTGATAATTCCTTCTGTGTAATATCTCAGGTCAAGAGTAATTTCTTCCTCATCGACAGCGATAACCGTGCCGGTAATCATATCTCCATTCTCAATTTTCTTGAAAGAAGCCACCAGTTCCTGTTCAAAATCAGACATTGAAGGGTTTGCTTCTCTGTTGGTTGTTTCTGTTGACATAAAATCATTCCATTCCTTTCTGCGTGTGTTCTTCAGTAATCATATGATACCATGTTACAGATTAGATAGCAATTATTCTGTGCCAAACGATTCATTATAGGCTCAAATGATTGTTATTTGGGTTTTTGTACTACTTTTTTGGTCTTTGGGTAAGCTTCATTTCTTGGTTTTCACATTAAGATAAAAGGCAGGACAAAAACCTACATAATAAACATCAGAATTTGTCAGGAACGGTATGACATGGATAATGGCCGGCTGAACTGTAATCATATTATAACACTTATTGAAACTTTATCGGGATTTTATCAAAATAAACGCAGAATACCCCTTTCTCTGTAGGTAGGGGATGAATGCGAAAAAACTTGACAAAAGAACATATGTTCTTGTAAAGTAGATACATGTAGTAAACAACTTAAGCTTTCAATCTTCGAAGAAAGGAGGAAGTACAGCATGTATCTGACTATAAAACAGCAGGTAAAACATCTGTCCAGAGATGATTACAAAACCTTAAAGGAACTTTGTCATACTGCGAAAAATCTATCGAACC
>JBJELT010000076.1:0-51616 GCA_051879295.1 Oliverpabstia sp.
CCGAAAATATGCACTTAGCAAGACTTTGGCGCGAAGGCTCTCCTGAGCGTCAATTTAGTCGCGCTTAGTGCAGAGTTGAGGAGGAGCGGCCTGCTTCTGAAAAATACCAGAGATTCTCCGTCCCCTTCCATAAGGAATTACAAAAAAGTATACTTAATGATACCGCACCCCGGACAGAATTTCAATATTACCTTGAAAGAGGTTGACAAAAGGTATTTTTTTGCATAAACTAAATAACAGTTAAAGATATTGTAAATGCAGTGAACGGAAAGAGTATCTGTCATATGGAACACAGAGAGGGGTGGTCATCGGCTGGAAGCCATTCCGGGAAGTAGGCAGAGAAGTGCATCCGGGAGCAGATTCGGTGACTGGACTATGTCCTTTAGCCGGATACGCAGGCACGCGTTATGTGCATGAGTGAAAGGCGTCCGTCGTGAAGTGCGGAGTCTTTAATGAGAGTGGAACCGCGGATTACTTCGTCTCTTGGATGAAGTAATCCGTTTTTATCTTGAAAGAAAATAAGACTCCCACCTCGCAGCAAGTACGCAGAGGCGTACTTGAACTTATAGAAAAGTTATTAGAAAAGAGGATTCTCTATGAGCTTTTTCAAACATTTAAAAGAAGAATTTCAGGTTATTCAGGAAAGAGACCCGGCAATTAAAACACCGTTGGAGGTGCTTTTATATCCCAGTTTCCGGGTTATGATTCAGTACAGAAAAGCACACAAGCTTTATCTGAAGGGGCACTATTTTCTGGCACGCTGGATTTCTCAGAGAGCGGCAAGAAAGACTGGAATTGAGATTCATCCGGGAGCTACGATCGGGAAGGGTCTCTTCATTGACCATGGAAGTGGTGTGATCATTGGTGAGACAACGATTATCGGAGACAATGTTACTCTGTATCAGGGGGTTACCCTGGGGGGTAATGGAAAGGAAACCGGAAAGAGGCACCCTACACTGGAGGATAATGTGATGGTAAGTGCCGGGGCGAAGATTATTGGATCGTTTACCATAGGAGCTAACTCGAAAATAGGAGCTGGTTCTGTGGTTATAGAGGAAGTACCTCCAAACTGTACAGTGGTAGGTATTCCGGGCAGGGTTGTTCGACAGAAAAATGTCAAGATACCGCGGACCAGCATGGATCACGGACATTTGCCGGATCCGGTGCGGGATGATATTCGAATCCTTCAAAAAGAGAATACAGAACTTACCAACCGTGTTCTTGAATTGGAGAAAAAGTTGCGTTTCCTTACAAATGAAACAAAGGGAAATAATGAAAAATAAAAATCAGATAAATGACAGCAGAAAGGAGAATGTTATGAAACTGTATAATACACTGACAAAGAGAAAAGAAGAATTTGTTCCTCTGGAGGAGGGAAAGGTAAAAATGTATGTGTGTGGTCCTACCGTATACAATTTTATTCATATTGGAAATGCCCGTCCCATGATTGTTTTTGATACAGCACGCCGCTATATGGAGTACAAAGGCTATGAAGTGAATTTTGTCTCTAATTTTACCGATGTGGACGATAAAATCATCAAGAAGTCTCTGGAAGAAGGCGTTCCGGCAGAAGAAATTTCGGAGCGTTATATCAAAGAATGTAAAAAAGATATGGCAGATATGAATGTGAAGCCTGCCACCACACATCCGAAGGCTACAGAGGAAATCGACGGTATGATAGAGATGATTCAGACGCTGATTGAGAGAGGATATGCGTATCCGGTGGATGGAACTGTATATTTCCGCACCAGAAAATTCAATGAATACGGGAAATTATCTCACAAGAATCTGGATGACCTGCGTTCCGGCAATCGTTCCTTGTTGGTGTCCGGCGAAGACCAGAAAGAGGATCCGCTGGATTTTGTACTGTGGAAACCGAAAAAAGAAGGAGAGCCTTTCTGGGTATCACCGTGGGGTGAGGGACGTCCGGGCTGGCATATTGAATGCTCTGTCATGTCAAAAAAATATCTGGGCGAGGAAATTGATATTCATGCCGGTGGAGAGGATTTGATTTTCCCGCATCATGAGAATGAGATTGCGCAGAGTGAGTGCTGCAATGGCAAGATTTTTGCCCGCTACTGGCTGCACAATGGATTTTTGAATATTGACAATCGTAAGATGTCCAAATCACTGGGTAACTTCTTTACTGTAAGAGAAATCGGAGAGCAGTATGATCTGCAGGTGCTTCGCTTCTTCATGCTGAGCGCACATTACAGAAGCCCGATCAATTTCAGCCGGGAAATTATGGAATCTTCTAAAAATGCACTGGAGCGCATCGTGACAGCTGTTTCTAATCTGAAGCATCTGGAAGAAGCAGCCAAAACAGAGGCGGCTACTGAGGAAGAAAAAGAATTACTGAAAGAAATGGCAGCGTACAGACAGAAGTTCGAGGAGGCCATGGATGATGACCTGAATACTGCAGATGCCGTATCCGCCATTTTTGAACTGGTGAAATTTGCCAATACCCATGCAGGGGAAGCTTCATCAGCAGAATTTATTAAAACAGTAAAGGATGAGATTATTTCTCTCAGTGATATCCTTGGCCTGCTTGTAGATAAAAAAGAAGAAAATCTGGATGCTGAGATTGAAAACCTGATTGCAGAACGACAGGCGGCAAGAAAAGCGAGAAATTTTAAACGTGCGGATGAAATCCGTGACCAGCTTCTGGCACAGGGTATTATTCTGGAAGACACCAGAGAGGGCGTAAAATGGAAGAGAGCATAAAGTATCTGATGGAACAGTTTCATCTGGAAAAGCAGGATATTCGTTCCTATTCCCCGCTGACGCTGGCTTATATCGGGGACGGAATCTATGAGCTGTATATCCGGACAATTCTTGTGGAACAGGGAAACCGCCAGGCCAATAAGCTGCATAAGCATGCCAGCCGCCTGGTGAAGGCCCCGGCTCAGTCCAAAATGATTGAAACGCTGGAACCATTATTTACACCGGAAGAAGAAGCTGTATACAAAAGAGGAAGAAATGCGAAATCTTACACGACGGCGAAAAATGCAACCACCGGCGAATATCGCCGTGCCACCGGGTTTGAGGCGGTGATGGGATATCTGTATCTGACGGGTCAGCATTTTCGTATGATAGATTTGATTAAAATCGGAATGGAGGCACTGGATGACGGAAAATAAAATCGAAGGAAGAAATGCGGTTCTGGAAGCATTTCGTTCTGGAAAAACTATTGATAAATTATATATTCTGGATGGCTGTCAGGATGGTCCCGTGCGTACCATTGCCCGGGAAGCAAAAAAACATGATACAATTGTCAATTACGTGAAAAAAGAACGGCTGGATCAGCTTTCTGAGACTGGAAAACATCAGGGTGTGATTGCAGTTGCCGCTTCCTATGAGTATGTGGAAGTGGAAGATATTCTGGAAAATGCCAGAAAAAAAGGCGAGCCTCCGTTTATTTTGCTGTTGGATAATATAGAAGATCCTCATAATCTCGGCGCGATTATCCGTACTGCTAATCTTGCCGGGGCACACGGTGTGATCATCCCCAAAAGAAGGGCAGCCGGACTGACAGCTACTGTCGCCAGAACTTCAGCAGGAGCTCTGAATTATACACCGGTTGCAAAGGTGACGAATCTGAAAACAGCGATCGAGGAGTTGAAAAAAGAAGGTATGTGGTTTGTGTGTGCTGATATGGGAGGAACCGCATACTATGATCTGGATCTGAAAGGTCCTATAGGGCTGGTCATCGGCAATGAAGGTGAGGGTGTCAGCAGGTTGGTTAAGGAAAACTGTGATTTTGTGGCATCCATACCGATGAAAGGCGATATTGATTCCTTAAATGCTTCTGTGGCAGCAGGAATCCTGGCTTTTGAGATTTCCCGTCAGCGCGGGTAGGAGGCTTATGATAAAAGACTTTGCACAATATACAGATGAAGAATTGATAGAAAAACTTCGTCAGGGAGAGCCGGAGGTCATGGATTATCTGATTGATAAGTACAAATCCATGGTCCGCCAGAAAGCCCGTGTGCTGTATCTGGTGGGCGGCGAGCAGGATGATCTGATTCAGGAAGGAATGATAGGTTTATTTAAAGCTGTGAGAGATTATCACGCGGGAAAAGATGCGTCATTTCATACATTTGCACAGCTCTGTGTGGATCGGCAGATGTATCATGCCATCCAGTCCTCCAATCGTCAGAAACATCAGCCGCTGAATTCGTATGTCTCCATGAGCAGTGAGGAGTGGGAAAATGAGGTTCGTACCATGCTGCAGCAAAGTCCGGAGAATATCGTGATTGCGCAGGAAAATGCTGCTCATTTGGAGAGCAAGATCCGGAATCAGCTAAGTAAATTTGAAAATCAGGTGCTGGATATGTATCTGGATGGGGATAACTATCTGACAATAGCTGATAGGATGGGGAAAACTCCCAAATCCATTGACAATGCCCTGCAGAGAATCCGGATGAAAGTAAAAGAATGCGTGGGGATGAAAAGACAGGATGGTTAAAATGATGATTAACAGAGAAGATATGCTGGAACTGACCCGTCGTATGACGGTCGCCAGAACATCAATGACAAGAATCGCCGGAAGCTATATGGATGCAGATGGAGAAATAAATGGAACCTTTAATACGAATTTCTTGAATCTTTCCACAGGAGAGAAAGAAAAGAATCTGGCAATTGCCAAGACGATTCCATTTTCCCGGACAAACGAAAACCTGCGAAGATATCGTATCCCGGAGGCAGCTATGAAAGCGGGCAGCGTGTGGCAGCTTCTGATGGGAATCAAGACCTGCGGGCTGAAAAATGATGCACTGCTGGACACTTTCTATGAGTTGGTGGCAGAAAAGTACCATTCTTATCATGATTATGCGGTATTTGTCTTTCATGACCGGTATGATGTGCCGGTAAAAGCCGCGGATCATGAGCGCCTGGGTGAATCTGAAGAAGTGTATGAATATCTGATCTGTGCCGTCTGCCCTGTGACCGGGGACTATGAGCCGGGAAAACCCGAGTGGGGATTTTTGTTTCCTGCCTTTCAGGACAGAAGCGGTGATCAGAACTATATTGATATTTATGAGTCCAGGCCAGAACGTCCGCATAAAGAAATGATGGAATTGCTGGGTGTGGTCTATAGAAAATAATGGTTGTAAAAGTATCATATTTCTTGGCGAACGTCTGAATAGTGCTAAAGAATAAAGGGGAACAGGGTCTATACAAGAAAAACGTCTTCCTAGACCCTGTTCATTTTAGTTTTTGGGGTCTTGGGAGACGTTTTTCTTATATAGGCCCTTTTCTTAGGTTAAAACGCTCTAAAATGCTCTAAAAAGCAAGTTTATATGGAAGAAAATGGAACTTTTGGTATAAAAAATCTGTATAGACCCCGCCCAGGCATCTTACAGGATCAAAGGTTGATGATATACTCAAAGTTCAGAAAGAATCAATGCCCCCGGGTCATCGCAGCATCTGTGCCATGTCTTCTTCCGGTGTGCTGATGGGATGCAGGTTATATTTTTCCACCAGTAACGCCAGCACATTCGGTGAGAGGAATGCAGGCAGTGTCGGTCCGATATAAATGTTGCGAATTCCCAGATGCAGCAGGGTCAGCAAGATGCAGACTGCTTTCTGTTCGTACCAGGACAATACCATGGACAGAGGCAGTTCATTGACACTGCAGGAAAATGCTTCTGCCAGAGCGATGGCAACCCGGATGGCACTGTAGGCATCGTTACACTGACCCATATCCATCAGGCGGGGCAGTCCTCCGATGGTTCCCAGGTCCATATCGTTGAAGCGGTATTTGCCGCAGGCGAGAGTGAGGACTACGGTATTGTCAGGGGTCTGTCTTACAAATTCTGTGTAGTAATTTCTTCCGGGTCTGGCACCATCACAGCCACCCACCAGGAAGAAATGACGGATGGCGCCGGATTTGACAGCGTCAATGACGGTATCGGCAACAGAAAGCACGGTGCCGTGAGAAAAACCGGTCATGACGGTATGTCCGCCATTGATTCCGGTAAATTCCATATCCTGTTCATATCCGCCCAATGTCAGAGCTTTTTCAATCACCGGAGTGAAATCTTTATCTTCCCCGATGTGAGAAATTTCCGGATAAGATACCACTGCTGTAGTAAATACGCGGTCTGCGTAGCTGGCTTTTGGAGGCATCAGGCAGTTGGTGGTAAATAATATGGGTGCCGGAATATCTGCGAATTCTTTCTGCTGATTCTGCCATGCAGTTCCGAAATTTCCTTTCAGATGAGGATATTTTTTCAGTTCCGGGTAAGCATGGGCGGGGAGCATCTCTCCATGTGTATAAATGTTGATGCCTTTATCTTTTGTCTGTTCCAAAAGCTGTTTCAAATCACAAAGGTCATGCCCGGTGATGACGATAAATGGACCTTTTTCTACAGTCAGAGATACCGTTGTAGGTTCCGGTGTGCCGTAGGACTTTGTGTTGGCCTGATCTAACAGTTCCAGACATTTCAGATTCTTTTCTCCGACTTCAAGAACAACTGGAAGCAGCTCTTCCATTTCCCAGTCTGAGCCCACAGCATACAGCGCTTTATAGAGAAAATGATTCACTTCTTCGCTTGAAAATCCCAGCACATCGGCATGATAGGCATAGGCGGCAACTCCGCGGATACCGAATAAAATCAGTGATTTCAGGGAACGAATATCTTCAGGGGCATCCCAGAGACTGCTCATGTCGTAAGTGTCTCTTTTTCCGCATGGTTCTGCACAGAGTATACAGTCAGGTGTAATCTGTTCACGGGCTTCCTTTACCTCGCGAATCATAGTGGAAAGTGAGTCATTGCTAAAATTTACGTTGGTCAGTGTGGAGAAAAGTGCTCTGATGACCAGACAATCCACTGCAGATGTTAGCAGGTGTTCATTGCCTTCGGCAGCTCTTGCCAGATCGATCAAAGCTGCAGTCAGTTGATCCTGCAGGGAGGCAGTGTCAGATTTTTTGCCGCATACGCCGGCATTTCCTGTACAGGCATGACATCCTGCGGTTTGTTCACACTGAAAACAAAACATTTTTGTATCCATAAAAAATTCCTCCTGGTTGTTTTTCAGTAAAACCGGACTTGAAAACTTTGTATTGGTTGACCGGTTAAGTAAAGTATAGTATACTGTAAAACAAAAGTATGTTGGAAATCCAACAAGGAGCGTATCATGAAGTCTTATGAAGAAATTTTGACAAAAATACCACTGTTTGAGGGGATTTCCCGGGAAGATCTGGAGACAATGCTGCAGTGCCTGAAGGTACAGAGGAAAAGTTATCGGAAAGGTGAGATGATTTTCCGGGAAGGGGATTCTGCGGATATGGTTGGTGTGGTTCTGAATGGCTGTGTACAGATTGTGAGGGATGATTACTACGGTAATCGTAGTATACTGGCAACGATTACATCGCCACAGATGTTTGGGGAAGCATTTTCCTGCTCATCTGTGAGATTTTTTCCGGTTGGCGTTTATGCCAGGGAGGACACCGCGGTGATGCTTCTTGACTGCAGACGAATCCTGGGAATCTGCAGCAATGGATGTGCTTTTCACAGTACTTTGATCCGTAATCTTCTCCGCAATGTGGCAGAGAAAAACCTGTTGTTGAATCAGAAGATTGAGCTTACCTCAAAGAAAACCACGAAAGAAAAACTCATGGCTTATTTGCTGCTGCAGGCTAAGGAACATGGGAGCAATTCATTTACCATTCCCTGTGACCGCCAGTCGCTGGCAGATTATCTGGGAGTAGAGCGAAGTGCAATGTCAGCGGAGATCGGTAAGCTGAGGGACGAGGGATATATCGAAGTAGACAGGAGATATTTCCGCATACTAAAAAGAATGTAAAGAAGGTAGACAGTATGAAGAATAAAATATTTGAGGCGGCTGAACAGTTAAAAGAAGAACTTTTGCAGATTCGCAGGACGATTCATCAGAATCCGGAAGTGGGTCCTTCACTGCCGCACACAAAAGAATTTGTTATGAAAAAGCTGCAGGAATACGGCTATCAGCCGGAGGAAATCTGTGAAAGCGGCATTGTGGCCACTCTGGAGGGTGGAAAACCCGGAAAGACTATTCTGCTGCGTGCGGATATGGATGCGTTGTCGATTCTGGAAAAGGCACCGGTATCTTTTGCTTCTGAAAATGGAAAGATGCATGCCTGCGGGCATGATATGCATGCCACCATGCTTCTGGGGGCAGCCAAATTACTGATGGAGCACAGGGAAGAAATTGAAGGTAAGGTGAAGCTGGTTTTCCAGCCGGATGAAGAAGGATTTACAGGAGCAAAAGCAATGCTGAAGGCAGGTGTTCTGGAAAATCCTGCGGTGGACGCAGGTCTTGCTTTACATGTAAACTCCGGTACGCCTTCCGGCATGGTGCTCTGTGGTATGGGAACCTGCATGGCCGGATGTACATTGTTCCGTATTCAGGTTAAGGGAACCGGCTGCCACGGTGCGATGCCGGAGACAGGAGTAGATCCGATTAACATAGCTGCACACATTTATTTGTCCCTGCAGGAAATCATTGCCCGTGAAGTTGCACCGACAAAACCGGCAGTTGTGACTATTGGAAAATTTGTGGGCGGGAAAGCTCCCAACATTATCCCGGGCGAAGTGGTGATGGAAGGAACAATCCGTACCCTGGACAGAGAACTGTCAGAACAGATTTTCCAAAGAATACAGGATATTTCCGCACAGACCGCAGCGTTATTCCGCGGGGAAGCAGAAGTTACCGAGATTGCTTCCGCGCCGCCGCTGATCAACGACAAAGAGATGGTAAAAGAAATGGCTGGATATGTGGGTGAACTGGTTGACCCTTCGAAAGTCATAGTATTTGAACAGGGAGGAATGGGATCGGAAGATTTCGCTTCCTATACCTACGAAATCCCCTGCAGTTATCTGCTTGTGGGAGCGGGTATCCCACAGGAAAATGAATTATTCGGAAAACCCATGCATAACGAGTGCGTAGTATTCAATGAAGATATCCTTCCACTGGGAAGTGCAATCTATGCATACAGCGCGATGAAATGGCTGAAGACACATAAGTAAAATAGTCTGCCTGTTATACTTGTCACTAAAAAAACTGCCGCACCTACGATAGGTTAATCGAAGGTGCGGCAGTCATAGGATTCAAGTAACGATCAGCTCATTTTCTTTACAGCTATGTACAACAACAGTGGACTGACCAGAGAAATAACCAGCCAGACCAGTGCCAGTAAAATAGCCTGAAAACGGTGTAACTTACCAGTAAAAACAATCAGCAGTAAAAACATGCCGATGGTGACAGCCAGGAAGAGTGCCTGTCTGAGGTAGAATGACAGAAACTTGTTTTTACAGTTAGAATTGTTTATAACAGACTCATAGATCTTGTGTGAAAAAAATAAATCAAGCATTTCAAGTACCCTCCCTTGTCATTTTCTGCTGATTAACAGTTCAGACAGCCACTATCTCATGTCGTACCGTTCCTAGTAGGCTCAGATGTTTGTTGTGTAGGTTTCCGTCCTACCTTTTTTCCTTTAGTAGGCTCCATTGATTAGTTTTCGGATTTTCCTCCTACCTTTTTTCGCTTTCAATAGGCTCTAATGATTACTATTATGATTTCCAGCCTATCTTTTACTGGTTTTTATAGGCTATATCATTTGTTTCTGTACTTTGTAGCCCACATATTACCAATTTTAATAAGCTCAGTAAGTTATTTCTGGGATTCTCAGCCTACATTTCGCCTTATTTGGTAGGATTTAATGGCTGTTTCTTTAATTTTTGGCCTACATACGCTCATATAGATAGGCTCATTGCCAGATATAATGAATTTTCAGCCTACAGAAGAGTGGTGGGCTGAAATGTAACTTTACTGAAACTTTCGCACTGAAACTTCGAATATAATTTTCACTCATTAATGGTTGAAATCCATATATTAGTTATGCATAAATGTGTAATGTCAATTGATATAGGTTTTTTACTGCGTGTTATGGTTAGAGTATAAGTTGCAGTTCAACCGACCACTATCCCACGAGGTGTTGACTTGCATTTGCAAGTCAATCCCGAGACATTAATTTAGAATATCATTCAATTGTATGTGTATATATCGAGGGTAACGGTACCGAATATTACTCAATAGTATGTAACTCCACTTTTGTGGAGTTATTACTATATTGGTAAGCATTAACAAATAGGCATATCAGATATATAAGTCTGGTATGCCTATTTTTTGTTTTTATATGTTCTACTGCATTTTGTATTTATTTGTTGAAATATGTCGAGTGATTATACTAAGAAACTATGTTTGAATTGTAGGAAAATATCGAAGAATATGATAAACTTATTGATAATATTTTATGCGGAGGAGAATATGAGTAAACAAAAGATAAGTTCAATTATTCAATGGTTTTTTGGTATTATTTTTATTATAGCTGGTATGGGCAGCTTCGGGAAGTCAGTACCATATGCAATTGCCATATTACTGTTTGGAATTTCGTTACTTCCTTTAATATGGAATCAGATGAGAAAAAGGGAGCTGTTTTTGAATAAATGGCTGCGAGTGGTCATTTCTGCGGCTTTATTCATTATTTGTATGATAACTGTACCATCATCAAATGATGCACAGTATGTTGAGCCTATAGAAGCAAGTACTGAAACCATAGTATCTGTTGCAACGGAAAAAATATCTGATGAAACACAGTTTACAGATATACAGTCTGCAGAGACACCAACACCGATTGTAACAGAAAAATCTACACCTGAACCAACGCCAATCACATATGATATGACAGTTCATTTTTTGGATGTGGGACAGGGTCTTTCTGTGTTTGTCCAATCTGGTGGTGAAAATCTGATTTATGATGGTGGAGATAGTAACTATTCAAGTTTTGTTGTGGCATATCTGAAAAATCAGGGAGTTACAACAATTGATTATCTAATCAGCAGTCATTACGATTCGGATCATGTGTCCGGTTTGATAGGATGTTTGAATGCTTTTGAGGTGAAAGATGTAATCTGTAGTGATTATGTACATGACAGCAAGAGATACCAGTCATTTATCAATATGGTTGACAGTAAGGGACTTACCTTGCAACATCCTTCTGTAGGTGATGAATTTGCGTTTGGTACTGGTAAGTTTATAATTCTTGCACCAGAAACTATTGATGAAAATGATAGTAATGATAATTCTGTAGTCATTAAACTTGTAAATGGAGACAATTCTTTTATTTTTACTGGTGATGCGGAAAGCAGCAGCGAATCTGCTATATGTCAGTCTGAAATAAATTTGGACTGTGATGTCCTTGTACCGAGTCATCATGGTTCTGCTACAGCTACAAGCTGGGAGTTTTTACAAGAAACAGTTCCAGAATTTGCAATTATCAGTTGCGGAAAAGACAATCAGTACGGACACCCTCACAAAGATACGATGGATAAGTTGGAGTCCATGGACATTCAGATATATCGGACGGATATTCAGGGGACAATCACAGTTACAAGTGATGGTACAAATCTGGGTTGGAGCCAGGAACCATGTAACGATTATACACCGGGTGATAGGGAAGACAGCGGAACTGAGTCTCAAACCGTAGTTAATACTCCTGAACCGACTGTAGTACCTACAGCGACACCGACACCAAGTCCAGAACCTACAATTGAGGTACAAGAACCAGAGCAAGGAGAAATGGTTTGGTTGTCAGAGACAGGAAGTAAATATCATAATAAGCCAAATTGTGGAAGAATGAATCCCGACAATGCATGGCAGGTATCACGTTCTAAGGCGGAATCAATGGGATATGAAGCATGTAAGAAGTGCTATTGAGAGTGTATTATTGAAAAATAAAAGGTAATCGGATTACGAATCTGATTACCTTTTTGACTGCAATGTGATTACTAAAGGGTTAAAACCCTGGCAAATTCAAGCAACAAAAAAAGCTGATGACGGGAATCGAACCCGTGACCTCCGCCTTACCAAGGCGACGCTCTACCGACTGAGCCACATCAGCATCTGCAGCACTTATAGCAGTTTCTTTATTGTTACTGCCCGCTACAGTTAGATAGTTTATCAAAAGCCAATACAAAAGTCAAGTATTAATTTGAAAAAAATGAATAAATTTGGAACTGACTGTTACAGTCCAGCCTTCAACTATTCTATTTTAAACTTCTCAAGGTAGGACAAAATCCTTATAAACAAGTTCTGCGGCCTACTTGCCATTAAGGGTAATAGGATGTAGAGGCACCAAATAGGCATTTCAGCCTGCTTTTCTGCAAAAATAATAGGCTCGCAAATTGTAAAACAAGCCTTGTGGCCTATTTTGTAGAAATTATAGTAGGATGGAAAACCGAAAAGTCAAACGTTGTAGCCTATTTTCCAGAAATTATAGTAGGCCATAATATATGTAGACAGGTTTTGGAGCCTATTTTATGGCAAAAATGACAAGCCGCAGAACAGCAAAACAGACTTTGCAGCCTACTTCCCAGAGAATATTGTAGGCCCAAAACCGCTGAAATACAATTTATAGCCTACCAAGGAACGGTACGATATGGGATAGTGTCTGTCTGAACTGTAACAACTGACTGTTACAGTTCAGACAGACACTATCCCGCGTTGAATCCCTTTTCAAAACAAAAAAAAAGTATATTTTTTAGGCGAAAAATGTTACAATAGTCCATATGAAGAACAGAATTTATGTATGTATTGATTTGAAATCTTTTTATGCTTCTGTGGAGTGTCGGGAGCGTGGTCTGCATCCTATGACGACGAATCTGGTTGTGGCGGATCCGGAGCGGACGGAGAAGACGATCTGTCTTGCAGTTTCTCCGGCTATGAAAGCCCTGGGAGTGCCGGGGCGCTGCCGTGTGTTTGAGATTCCGCCGAATATTGATTATATTATGGCACCGCCGCGAATGGCTTTGTACATGGAGCGTTCTGCCGATATCTATGGAATATATCTCAAATATATTGCGAAAGAAGATATCCATGTATATTCTATTGATGAAATCATGTGTGATGTGACAGATTATCTCCCTATGTACCAGATGAGTGCCCGTGATCTGGCGATGAGAATGATGGAGGATGTGTTAAAGGAAACTGGTATTACGGCTACTGCCGGAATCGGGACGAATTTGTATCTGGCCAAAGTGGCACTGGATCTTATGGCAAAACATGCGGATGGCAATATCGGCTATCTGGATGAAACAATGTATCAGGAAAAACTGTGGGACTACAGGCCGCTGAAGCATTTCTGGAGAGTAGGTGCGGGGATTTCTCAAAGGCTGGAGAGGATGGGAATTTACACTATGGGTGATATTGCCCGGGCTGATGAAGAAGTGCTGTATCGTGCATTTGGAGTGGATGCGGAACTTCTGATTGACCATGCCTGGGGACGCGAACCGGTGCTGATGACAGATATTAAGGTGTACAAACCTCAGTCCAATTCTATAGGCAGCGGGCAGGTACTGGGCTGTGATGTTGACTATGAGGGAGGAAAGCTGATTGTAAAGGAAATGGTGGATATGCTTTGCCTGGAACTGGTAGATAAAGGCCTGGTGACAGATTCCATTACGCTGCATATCGGATACAACAATCGTTTTGAGAAAAAAGCGGCTCATGGGACAACGACCATGACAGTAACTACCAGTTCGGCCAGACAGATGATTTCCTATGCAGTGAAACTGTATGACAGGATAATCGACAGGCATACGCCGATTCATCGTTTTACAGTTACTTTTAATCATGTGGTCGATGAGATGTACCAGCAATATGATTTGTTTTCTGATCTGGAAGAGCTTGAGAGAGAACGAAAATTGCAGAAAGCTATGCTGGATATCAAAGGAAAGTTTGGAAAAAATGCCATTTTGAAAGGCATGAATCTACAAAAAGGTGCTACCGCAATGGAGAGAAACCGTCAGATTGGAGGTCATAAAAGTGGAGAATAGACCGAAAATGAGCCGGGAAGACCGTGCCAAGCAGTTTATGCCGTTTGCCGCTTTGAAAGGATATTCGGATGCCCTACGGAAAAAAGAAAAAATTGTGGTTCCCAAAGCGGAACTGTCAGAAGAGTACGCGGAAAGTCTCAGCAGAAAGCTGCGGCAGGTCAGGAAAAATGACATTGTCACGGTGGTGTATTTCTGCAGAGATGAGTATCTGAAACAGACAGGGATGGTTTCGAGAATTGATGAAACGGCTCGGATTCTGAAAATTGTGAATACAAAACTTGCATTTGATGATATCTATGATATCATGGGAGATAATATTGGGGAGGAATAAATGATTGTATATTTATCAAGCCACATAGTCGGATCTTATAAACAAACAGATGGAACTCGAATGCCTGCAAAATTAAGTACGGAAAATGGACTTCTGGCTAGTTTGCAGGAACATTGGAAAAATAAAGCAAGGGTATTGATTATAAGCTCAGACGAAAATGACATTGTAAAAAATGATGGTTTCAGGGATATATTTGCGGCGGCATTTCCGATGAGTGGATTATCCGTGGAAGAAATGGTGATATGTGATAGAAGAAATGAGAGTATTGTCAACCGGATTGCTGAGTATGATGCAGTAATACTTGCAGGCGGACATGTTCCGACACAAAATAAGTTTTTCCGGAAAATACAGTTAAAAGAGCATTTAAAAGATTTTGATGGAATTCTGATCGGGATCAGTGCAGGGACGATGAACTGCGCGGAATCGGTGTATGCACAGCCGGAATTGGAAGGAGAAAGCATTGATAAAGAATATCAGAGATTCCTTCCCGGTCTGGGAATTACCAGATTAATGATTATACCCCATTACCAGGAAATAAAAGATGGTTATTTGGATGGAAAACGTATATTTGAGGATATTACATATCCCGATAGCTATGGCAGAGAATTCTATGCCCTGACAGACGGAAGTTACGTCTTGATTGAGAACGGAACGACGACATTGTTCGGAGAAGCCTATCTGATTAAAGATGGAAAGAAAAAGCAAATCTGTAAAAACGGCTCTTTACAAATAGTAAAATAGAAGATAATATTCTTTCATAAAGTATTTAATAAAAGGAGCCGTAACAATGGCCGGAACAGAGAAAAGAAATATTACAAAATCAAAAATAGTAAATTATATTATAAATAAGCAGACAACATCAAAAGTTGAAATTTCAAAAGAATTGAATCTTAGTATGCCAACTGTTCTTTCCAATGTAAATGATTTGCTGTCAAATGGAATTGTGATGGAAACAGGTGAGTATGAGTCGACGGGAGGACGAAAAGCAAAAAGAATCAGCATTAATCCTGCATATCGTTATGCCGTTGGAATTATGATTACGGCAAATCATGTGGGATTTGTCTTGATGAATTTGAGATATGAGATAGAAAAGTCTAACCGTGTTCGGCTAAAGTTTTCGGCAGAATCATCGTATTATGCGCAGGTGGCAGAATTAACGAAAGATTTTCTGAGAGATGTAGAATACCAAGAGCGTATTCTGGGCATTGGGATTTCCATACCGGGGATTATCAATCAGAAAGAAATGATGATTGTTAAATCACATGCACTTGGGCTTGAAAATTACAGTTTGAGCTTTCTGGAACAGGTATTTTCCTTTCCAGTGTATTTTGAAAATGATGCGAATGCGGCAATGATGGCGGAGGATTTGAACTACTATAAAAACGCATTATATCTTTCATTGAATAATACACTGGGTGGTGCGTTCTGTATTGACGGAAAACTGATTCAGGGACAGAATCAGAAAGCCGGCGAATTTGGCCACATGATTCTTGTGCCGGGAGGCAGAAAGTGTTATTGCGGAAAATCTGGATGCGCAGATGCATACTGTGCGTCGAGTGTACTCACAGATGAGTCCCAGGAGACTCTTGAACAATTTATGTGTAAAGTAGAAAATAAAAATACAGCAGCTGTAAAAATATGGGATGAGTATTTGATTTATCTGGCAATTCTTGTATCTAATTTACGGATGGCATATGATATGGATATTATTCTTGGCGGAGAAATGGGTGGATATCTTGCGGATTATATGATTCCGTTAGGTGAAAAAGTTATGGAATATAATGGATTTGACCATGATGTGAGGTATTTGAAAACCTGCTCTTATAAAAGAGAAGCTTCGGCAGTTGGAGTGGCAAAACATTTTTTGTATGATTTTATAAAAAGCATTTAGATAGACAGAAAGAATAGTTCTCAAAAATAGTGCGATAAAAAGATTCGCAGAACGAAACAAGTAAAGATTGTTTTGTTCTGCGAATCTTTTTCGTCTCATAAAAGCTACTGGGAAAATGTTTTCAATCTGTAAAGAGTGCACAAAATGCGTAATCGGTTATTGTGCAATACGCAGAAGTGTACAATGCTATCTTGACAAATCGTGATCTATGGATAATAATGTAATTACTTTAATAAAACATTTAATAAAAGATAATAAATAAAAGGAGGAAGAACGATGTTACAACAGGTAATGACAAAGCCAGGAGAAATTATTTTCAGAGAGGTACCGGTTCCGGAAATAAAAGACAATGAAGTATTGGTAAAGATAATGAATATTGGAATTTGCGGGTCTGATATTCATGTATATCATGGAAAGCATCCATTTACCAAGTATCCGGTAACTCAGGGTCACGAGGTGTCTGGAGAAATTGTAAAAGTCGGAAAAAATGTTGCAGATTTTAGTGAAGGACAAAAAGTAACGATTGAACCGCAGGTATATTGTGGTCAGTGCTATCCATGTCGTCATGGAAAATATAATCTTTGTGAAGAACTGAAAGTTATGGGATTTCAGACGACAGGAACGGCATCTGAATATTTTGCAGTAGATGCGTCAAAAGTTACCCCGATTCCGGAAGAAATGTCGTATGAAGAAGGTGCGATGATTGAGCCTCTGGCTGTTGCGGTTCATGGAGTAAAACAAATGGGCGATGTAACTGGAATGAATATCGCAGTACTTGGTGCAGGTCCCATCGGTAATCTGGTAGCACAGGCAGCAAAAGGAATGGGAGCGGCCAAGGTGATGATTACAGATGTCAGTGATCTGCGTCTGGAAAAGGCTAAAGAATGTGGAATTGATGTGTGTGTGAATACAAAAGAAAAGGACTTTGGAGATGCGATGATTGAAGCATTTGGTCCAGATAAAGCAGATGTTATTTATGATTGTGCCGGAAATAACATCACAATGGGTCAGGCAATTAAATACGCAAGAAAAGGCAGTGTCATTGTACTGGTTGCAGTATTTGCAGGAATGGCGGAGATTGATCTTGCAGTGGCAAATGACCATGAGCTGGATATTAAGAGTACTATGATGTACCGTCATGACGATTATGTAGATGGAATCGAACTGGTGAATGCTGGAAAAGTACATTTAAGACCATTGATTTCAAAAACATTTGCATTTAAGGAGTACCTGAAAGCTTACCAGTATATTGACGAAAATCGTGAGACTACGATGAAGGTTATTATTAATGTTCAGGAGAAATAGGTTATGGAAAAACATGGAAAGGTACCATTAATCAGTAAAATAGCCTATGGTTTCGGAGATGTGGGATGTAATTTCAGCTGGATGTTTGTCAGTAATTTCCTCATGATTTTTTATACAGATGTTTTCGGAATAAGCATGGCGGCAGTTTCGGCATTGATGTTATTTTCGAGATTTTGGGATGCAATCAATGATCCCATCGTTGGAGGTCTTACCGACAAGACAAAATCCAGATGGGGACGTTATCGTCCCTGGCTGCTTATTGCAGCACCAATTACATCGATATTGTTGATTTTTTCATTCTGGGCACACCCGGATTGGTCAGATACATCTAAAATCATCTACATGGTTATTACATATTGTTTACTGGTTTTGGGATATACTTGTGTAAATATTCCCTATGGAACACTTTGTGGTGCAATGACACAGGATATCGACGAGCGTGCAAAAATAAATACTTCACGTTCTGTAGCAGCGATGATTGCAATTGGAATCATTAATATCATTACGGTTCCTCTGATTAACAAATTGGGAAGACATAGTGCGAAAAACGGATATTTGTTTGTTGCGATAATTTACGGATGTATTTTTGCAGCCTGTCATTTCTTCTGCTTTGCAAAAACAAAAGAGCAGGTGAAAATTCCGGAAAAAGAAAAAATATCCATAAAAGTTCAGCTTCGGGCGGTTATGCAGAACAAGCCTTATATACTGGCATTGATTGGACAGGTTCTTTTTGGATTTACCCTGTATGGAAGAAATGCAGATATTTTATACTATTTTACTTACGTAGAAGGGAATGCATCTTACTATACAACTTATTCTATGTGTATTATCATTCCATCAATTATTGGAGCCGCATGCTTTCAGCCGGTATTCCGCAAGCTGAACAATAAAGGGCGAACAGCATCGGTATTTGCGCTACTTACAGGAATTGCGATGTTCAGTATGTTCTTCTTTAATGTGAAGGAATCTCCAGCTGTATTTTATATGCTGGCAGGAATTACACAGTTTTTCTTTTCTGGTTTTAATACAGCAATCTACGCAATTATTCCGGACTGTGTAGAATACGGTGAGTGGAAGACAGGACTTAGAAATGATGGATTTCAGTATGCCTTTGTATCTCTTGGAAATAAAATAGGAATGGCAGTAGGTACTGCACTTCTTGCCGCATTACTTGGGAAGTATGGTTATGTAGCCAATCAGTCACAGAACCTGGAAGTTATTGCTGTTATGAAACATGCATTTACGACAGTGCCGGGAATTTTGTGGATTGTTACTGCGATTGTGTTATTCTTCTATCGATTGAATAAAAAACGCTATAATGAAATTGTGGAGGAACTTCAACAAAAGGGGCCGTCTGTCTGACAGCCCCTTTATAGTATCTCTATTATGTAATAACCATATTCGTGCTTATGATTTGAATTGAGCCAGTTGTTCTTTCAATTGCTGCAATTCTTTTTCAAGTTGTTCAGCCCGAGCTTTTTCTTTTTCTGCTCGTTGATGTTCCCGTTCTGTATTGATTCGTTCTTCTTCTCGTCCCTGTTGAATGCCTTGCTGGATCAACATTTCTTCTCGTTCAAATATTTTCATATACTGCAGTGACACCTCCTCATCCTGCTTTACCAGATTAACCATTTGATTTATGTTACGAAGATTATCAGTTACTGCATTTTCCTCTGTTGTATGCTCCATATAATGGAGAAATTTCTCCAGTTCTTCCGAAGGTATTCCTTCTGTGCCCTTGGTATAAAGAAAAATTGTCCTGGATCCATCGTCATATGGCATGGTGGGGACTTCATCACACTTGTTGCGGATCGTATAGATCATGCGGTTCAGCCCAAATGGATCATAAGGAGTGATTAATATAACGATGACTTTTTTCAGCATGTGGTAGCTTTCTCCTGATTTCAGGCTACGTGCATCGATTTTTGCATGATAAAAGCGTACCCGCTGAGGTAGAATACTTGCATCATTTACGTTTTTATCTGGTTCAACATCATAGACTGTTGTGTTGTTTTCAGATTCATCAGCACAATTTTCCTCGATGTAAACATCTAGCCGGGCTCCGTGTTTATCCGTATCAGAACCAGGATATACCTTTTGCGGTATCACAGTTAATTTGCCAATCTCTTTGCCCAATATTACATTCAGTAGTTCCCGGATAAATTTTTCTCCAATTTCAGGATAATTCACCACAGAACCGAATAGAAAATCATCCAGCAAATTCAAATCTTCCAGTTTTCGTTTTGCCATAAACATTTCTCCTTTCATTAGGGAGCGGAAAGAAGAAACGTATGTATAAGGTATATTCTTACCGTTTCACTGCCTTCCGCCATATAATAGTTGTTTTCATAGGGGGAATCAGTAACCGAACGGTTTAGAACCTTCCCAGATATGTGATTTTATTGTAGCAGTTTGTATGGTGTGTGTCAACAGATAGATAGAAAATTATCAGCTTAATCTTGATAATTCAATGATATAATTTGCATCAAAAAGGTATATTTTTTAGGAAGAAAATGGTACAATAGTCAATATGAGGAAAACAATCTGTGTGTATGGATTTGAAAATTATTTATATAACAACTAAATAGAATCTTATAGAAAGGAAATTACAGTATGAAATTTACAAATGGTTACTGGATGACCAGAAAAGAGATTACTCCACTTTACGCAGTGGAATATGCTGATCATCGGATCAGCGGCAAGGAGCTTACCGTCTATGCTCCTGCAAAACATATTACGGACAGAGGTGACTGCCTGAATTTGGGAATGCTGACGGTGCGCCTTTCCAGCCCTATGGAAGATGTGATTAAAGTTTCTGTTACACATTTTGAGGGAAAATCATACAGGGGACCATTTGTGGAGACTGCAGATGAAAATCCCTCTGTATCCATCGAAGATAATGAAAATGAAATTATTTATCAGTCAGGTAATACGAAAGCTGTGATTGATAAGCGGCCGGCCAGCTGGAGCATCCGTTTTTATGACGGAGACCGTGAACTGACGAATACAGGATACCGCAATATGGCTCATATGACCAACAATGAAACTGGAAAGACCTATATGGTGGAACAGTTGGCTCTGGATGTGGATGAATATGTCTATGGTCTGGGTGAGAGATTTACCCCATTTGTAAAAAATGGTCAGGTTGTGGAGATGTGGAATGAAGACGGCGGAACGGCCAGTGAGATTGCCTATAAGAACATTCCGTTCTATATCACCAATAAGGGGTATGGAGTTCTTCTTGACAATGAGAGCGATGCTGCTTATGAAATTGCCAGTGAAAAGGTGGAGCGTGTGCAGTTTTCTGTAGAAGGAGAACGTCTGGATTACTTTGTGATCAATGGTCATACTCCCAAGGGAACGATTCAGAAATATACAGAACTGACCGGAAAACCGGCTCTTCCTCCTGCATGGTCCTTTGGACTGTGGCTGACCACTTCCTTTACCACGAACTACGATGAATCAACCACATCCAGCTTTATTCAGGGAATGGAAGATAGGGATATTCCGCTTCATGTATTTCATTTTGATTGCTACTGGATGGAAGCCTATGAGTGGTGTAATTTTACCTGGGATCCAAAAACATTCCCGGATCCGAAAGGAATGCTGCAGCGTTATCATGAAAAGGGGCTGAAAATCTGTGTATGGATCAATCCTTACATCGGGCAGAAATCTACGCTGTTCCAGGAAGGCATGAAAAATGGTTATCTGGTAAAGAAAACCAATGGTGACGTATGGCAGACGGATTTGTGGCAGGCAGGTATGGGTCTGGTGGACTTTACAAATCCGGGTGCGGTTGCCTGGTATACCGATAAACTGAAAACACTGCTGGATATGGGCGTGGACTGCTTTAAGACAGACTTCGGTGAGAGAATTCCTGTGAAGGATATCGCATATTTTGACGGCTCCGATCCGGTGAAAATGCACAATTATTATACACAGCTTTACAATAAAACGGTGTTTGAACTTTTGGAAAGAGAAAGAGGAATCGGTGAAGCGGTACTGTTCGCCCGTTCCGCAACGGTTGGCGGCCAGCAGTTTCCGGCACACTGGGGCGGTGACTGTTCCGCAAGTTATCCGTCTATGGCAGAAACCCTTCGCAGCGGACTGTCACTGGCCTGTGGCGGATTCGGATTCTGGAGCCATGATATCAGTGGATTTGAAAGTACCGCATCGGCTGATATTTACAAACGCTGGTGTCAGTTCGGGCTTCTCAGCTCCCACAGCCGTCTGCATGGTTCTTCTTCCTACCGTGTGCCGTGGCTGTTTGACGAGGAAGCCTGCGATGTACTCCGTAAGTTTGTAAAATTAAAATGCGCACTGATGCCGTATCTGTATGAGCAGGCGGTACAGGCTCACCGGGACGGTACACCGATGATGCGTCCGATGTTTGTGGAATTCCCGGAAGACAGAGACTGCGAACCTCTGGATAAACAGTATATGATGGGAGACAGCCTGCTGGTTGCCCCGATTTTCAAAGAGTCCGGTGAAGTGGAATATTACCTGCCGGAAGGCACCTGGTACAATCTGCTGACCGGAAAGAAAGTAGAGGGCGGCAGATGGCAGAAAGAAGTGCATGATTATCAGTCCATGCCTCTGCTGGTTCGGCCAAACAGCATCCTTGCTGTCGGAAATTGCTGCACAAAACCGGATTACGATTTTGCTGACGGCGTTACCCTGTATCTGTCCTGCTTCGAGGATGGTGCTTATGCAGAAACAGAAATCACAGACCAGAAGGGAAATACGGTAATGAAAGTACATGCTGTGAGAAATGGTGATACCATCCGTGTACATGTGGAGGGAGAAAAACAGAACTGGAGCTGTAAGCTGTTGGATGAGTCAGAGATTGCAATAGAAATAGAATAATTGGGTAAAACGAAAAAGAAGATTTCCCCGGGGATTTTTACATTTTCCCCGGGGAAATCTTTTGTTGTTTCTGGTATTGGCTGGGGGAGCAGTGATACCATTCCCGGAAGTATCGGGAAAAGTGCTGCATATTGGAGAAGCCGCACATGTGGGCAGCCTGTTGAATCTGCAATGCTTCATTGGTCAGCAGTGTGTGGGCCTTTTCCATTCTTGCCTGTAATAATTCCGCTTTCGGAGTAGTGTCAAAGAACATTTTATAATAATGATAAAACTGGCTTTTAGCCATATTGCTTTCGCGGCAAAGTCGTTCAATTGTCCAGTCTTCTTCACAGGTGCGGAGCATTTGGAGTCGAAGGTTCTGAAAAGCTTCCCGGAGGGAAGATGATTCCGGTGACTGGTGATCTGTTGGCATTAGAAGAGCACGCGATAATTGGAGAAAGAGTTCTTCTGTCAGATTGCGCAGCCGCATTTCATAATATGGCATTTTTGCAAGGTATTCCTGCTGGATTTCCTGCAGGAGCATATCCATCTGGTGAAAATTGTCCGGATACAGCAGACAGTTGACTGGAATCTGATAGTTATCTTCAAACATCATATCTGTGGAAAAATGCATATAGCTGTTCCGGAACTTTCGCACAGCCTGATAGTGCTGGCAAAAGCCTGGTGTATAGAGAATACATGCATTTTCACGGGATACGGTCAGCTGTTGGTTCAGATAAAATTTCATGGGGGTTTTCATAAGCAGAAACAGATAATCGCCGCTTCCTCCCGGACGATAAATGCGGTCATAATCATTGTTGTTCCGGTTATATTCGCAATAATTAATGTGAAACATTGTTGAATCCTTCCCTTCGATTCGATGGTAGATAATGACTTTTCTATCGTAAATAAAACCGGAAGAAAAGTCAAGTTTTTCGGAAGAAAGACAATGGAAGAAATGGCGTGGGAAAGGTACAATATCATTAGCAATTAGCAGTAGCCAAAATAGAATGTAGAATAGTGTAAGCAGGATAGCAAGCAGGAGGAAGAAATGAAGAAAGCAGAATTGATTGTTGACAGACATTTTCTTGTAAGTGAAGTGGATAAAAGGATTTTTGGCTCTTTTATTGAGCATTTGGGACGGGCTGTTTATGAAGGAATTTATCAGCCGGGAAGTCCTTTTGCGGATGAAGAAGGACTGAGAAAAGATGTGCTGGAGCTGGTACGGGAACTGCAGGTTCCGGTTGTTCGTTATCCGGGAGGAAACTTTGTGTCCGGTTATCATTGGGAGGATGGTGTAGGACCGAAGGCGCAGCGTCCGGCGAAAGTAGACCTGGCATGGCAGGTAATTGAGACCAATGAATTTGGACTGAATGAGTTTGCTTCCTGGGCGAAGAAAGCAGATACAGAAGTGATGATGGCAGTCAATCTGGGAACCCGCGGTGCGGAAGATGCCAAAAATATCCTGGAATACTGTAACTTTAAAGAGGGAACTTATTACAGTGATCTGAGAAAAAGCCACGGTTATGCGGATCCTCATAATATTAAGCTGTGGTGCATGGGGAATGAAATGGACGGACCATGGCAGATGGGGCATAAAACAGCTGCAGAATACGGTCGTGCTGCAGAGGAGACTTCCCGTCTGATGAAAATGCTGGATCCGACCATTGAGACAGTGGCTTGCGGAAGTTCTAATCTGGAAATGCCTACCTTCGGAACCTGGGAAGAAACTGTACTGGATCAGTGCTATGACCAGGTGGATTATCTGTCCCTGCATCAGTATTATGGCAATCGTGATGATGACACACCGGATTTTCTGGCCAGCAGCGAGGGCATGGACGAGTTCATTTCTTCTGTGGTATCCATCTGTGATTGTGTAAAGGCAAAAAAACGCAGTAAGAAGAAAATCAATCTGTCCTTCGATGAGTGGAATGTATGGTATCATTCGAATGAAGCGGATGAAAAACTGGAAAAGTGGGTGAAAGCGCCGCATCAGCTGGAAGATGTGTATAATTTTGAAGATGCTCTGTTGGTGGGAAGTATGCTGATTACCCTGCTGCGTCATGCAGATCGGGTAAAAATCGGATGTATGGCACAGCTGGTTAATGTCATCGCACCAATTATGACGTCAGATACTGGTGCATGGCGTCAGACTATTTTCTATCCTTATCTGTATACCAGCAAATACGGAAGAGGTACGGTTCTTCATACAGTTGTTAAAGCTCCGGTATATGAAAGCAAAACTTATGGCGATGCTTCTTATCTGGATTCCGTTATGGTAATGAACGAGGAAGAAGAGACCCTGACCATCTTTGCAGTCAACAAGAGTCTGGATGAGGATCTGGAACTGACCTGTGACCTTCGCCAGTTTGCCGATTACCGACTGGTAGAACATGTGATACTGACTCATGATGACATGAAAGCAGTCAATACAGAGGCAAATCCGGATACCGTGATTCCAGTAGCTGGTAATACCATTAAAATGGAAAATGGACACCTGGAAGGTGTGCTGGGCAAACACAGTTGGAATATGATTCGCCTGAAGAAATAGTTAAATTACCCCGGGGATTTTTACATTTTCCCCGGGGTAAATTTTTGGATTTTTTCTCAGATGTTGAAAAAGGAAAGGTATAAAGATATAATAGGTACAGAATCTTATTTTAAGGTAAAGGAGGCAGCTATGGTCAGAAAAACAGAGGTTAAAGTAGTAGAACATGCCCGCGGCGGTGAGGGAAGTGTGGAGTTTCATCATATCGTAACAGCGGAGGAACTGAATGGGCATGGTTCCCTTTACGCTATGGCAATTCTGCGGCCTCACAGCAGTGTGGGCTGGCATCAGCATGTGGGAAATACGGAACCGTATTTTATATTGAAAGGACACGGTGTATTCGTGGACAATGACGGTACCAGAACAGAAGTAGGACCTGGAGATGTGTGTGTGATCGAGGTGGGGCAGAGCCATTCCCTGGAAAATCCTACGGATGAAGAACTGGTGTTTATGGCACTGGTGTATAACGCATAAGTGGATTTGCGGCACTTGCGGTGGTTGTTATGAAATATATTCTGACCTGCCGCAGTGCGGTTTCAAGGCCAACAATGGTAAAGAAGGAGGTAATTTTTATTTACGAACGAATGTTAAATGAATATCAAAGACTGGAGCATCAAATTAATCTTTTGCAGAATCAATTAGACAGTTTACCTGAAGGCAAGTTGATTTGCTCACAAAATCGGGGGTATTCCAAGTGGTATCAAAGTGATGGACATGAGAAAACTTATATACCAAAAAAGAACCGTGATCTTGCAGAGCAGCTTGCTGTAAAAAAATATTTGTCTCTTCAAATCAAGGAACTTCTTCATGAAAAGAATGCTATTCAACTCTATTTGAATCACCATAGTCGAAATCAGGGACAAGCCCAACAACTCCTGGCTTCTGATTCAGCATATCATGACTTTCTGGCTGGTCATTTTACTCAGTTTTCAGGAATTAGCGGAATGGATGAATTCACCCTATCAACACAATCCACTCCATCCTGAGCAATTAATTCATAAAAGTGTATCCGGCAATATGGTGCGCTCAAAATCAGAGGCGATTATCGACATGTTTTTGTACACAAATCATATACCATTTCGATATGAATGTGCCTTACAATTAGGTGAAATTACAATTTACCCGGATTTTACCATCCGACATCCTAAAACAGGAGAGATTTACTATTGGGAGCACTTTGGTTTGATTGATTACCCGGAATACTCTCAAAAATCATATTCGAAATTACATCTCTATTCCAAACATCAAATTTTTCCTTCCATCAATCTAATCACAACATTTGAAACAAAAGATCATCCTCTGAGCACTGATTTGGTGGAGAAAATTATCAAGCATTATTTCCTGTGATTCTGATTTTGGGTCTATAGATAATAATTGTCTCAAAAGTTCCCATTACTGGACAAATAAAGTAAAAAATAGCTTTTTACATCGGCTTATTTTCACCATAGAAAAATAGTTTACTTCCAGACCCAGAAATCCAGGAAATATTGTATCTGAACAGATGTTTTTTTCGTATAGACCCAATTGACCACTGAAAAGGAATTGTTTTGCCTGGTTTTCTACTGTAAATGGGGTGTTTTTGACTACTTATTTTCTATAGACCCAACAAGGATTCTAAAGTGAGGAAAAATAGCTTCCAGTGTATTTTTATGACTTCCCGGTGACTCCGGCACAGCAGAATTAACAATAAATAAAAAGTAGATTGTGAGAATTATCCGACAGTGTTATACTAAAGTTAATGTAGCCTGGGGTTTTACAAAAGAAAATGGGGTTTTTGTATGGAGAAGAACAGTAATCGAAAGCGAAAAATATTGTACATTGAGAGAATGTTGGCTCAGACGGATGAGAATCATCCGCTGACGACGAATGAAATGATTGAGAAGCTGGCAGGTTTGGGGATTCCTGCAGAGCGAAAAAGTGTGTACAGTGATCTGGAAGAATTGAAGTCGGTGGGGATGGAGATCCGTTATCGAAAATGTCGTCCCACCGGATATTACCTGGTGTCCGGGTCGGTAGAAACTGCAAAACCGGAGGAATTATCTGGCCTGGAAGAGCCTGTGAAATCTGCGGAGCCGATGGAATCCGGGACGGATGAGACTGGAGAACAAGTCAGAACCTGGAGGCATCCGGAAGGTGACTATGAAGAGATTCACCTGAAGTGCAGACGGCAGTTCCTTGATCAGATCAGAGTTCGGTATGGGGAAAACTGTACGATAGTTAAAGAAGATGATAAACTCATAACTGTTCAGGTACCGGAAGTTCCGGATGCAGATTTTTATGGATGGCTGGTATCCAGGGAGGGCAATATAAAATTGACGAAGCCGAAAGAAATTTCGAAAGAATATAGAAAATTGTTGAAGAAAATACTGGAGACATACAAATAATGGAGAAACTGGAATTAACAGAGACTTATGAGACAATAGAAGAGATACCGGCTTACGGATTTTCCGGTAGGGAAGATTTAGTAGAAGTTAGCATTCCACGGACTGTGAAAAAAATAGGAAGGTATGCATTTTATAATTGCAGAAATCTGGAAAAGATAACATTTTACAGTGATATTCAGGATGTGGGAAGCGGAGCATTTACCGGATGTCATAAAGTTCACCACCTGGATGTGACTTTTGTGCAGGGAAAAACCTCATGTCTGAAAGATTTCCTGCAGGAATTGACAGAGGAGATGCTGGTAGAGTATCGTGGAGAGGAATATGCGCGGCTGATGTTTCCGGAGTATTACGAAGAAGGTATTGAAAATACACCGGCGCGTATTTTGATGACGCAGATTCACGGTTCCGGTCTCAAGTACAGAAATTGTTTTTATAAGAAAGAATTTCAGTTTGAAGAATATGACAAACGTTTTCCCTATGCGGAAGCACTGGAATCTCCGCAGTTTGTGATGGAAATGGTGCTTGGGAGATTGATGTATCCCTGTCAGCTGCTGGACAAAGGGAAAAAGCAATATGAGAATTATCTTCAGGAGCATGATACGGCGATTGGAAAATATCTCATTCAGAAAAAAGATGTGGAAAGATTGTCATGGCTGCTGGAACAATCCTGTACGAAAACACCTTTGGTGGAAGAATTGCTGGAAGAATCAGGAAATCTGGGTGTGCCCGGCTGTACCAGTTGTCTGATGGAATGGAGAAGAAAGAACCATATGAGCAGTTCCTTCCCTAAAAGCGGAATACCGGATTTTGAATTTTGACTAAGATTTCCCCGGGGAGAATGTAAAAATCCCCGGGGAAAAATAGTGAAGAAAGGAACACGTTATGAATGTTTTGCAGGAACAGCAGCAAAAGGAAATGTTGAAATATGAGTTGTGCAGTGAAGTTCTGGTAAATGCCAGAAATGAGTTGTTTCTTGGGATGCGTTTTATGGATGTGGCACTGTCTGCACTGGAGTATTTTCCGGACAGTACGACAAAAAGCTGGGGATGTGACGGCAGAATTTTTCATTTTCATCCGGATTTCTTGTTGAGGATGTATCAGGAAAGTGAGATTTTGGTTAATCGGGGGTATTTGCATCAGATTTTCCATTGCCTGTTCGGACATATCTGGAATTTTCCTGATCAGCATGCTTCTGATCCAATCCGGCAGGAGGCTGATAAGATTGACTGGGATCTGGCCTGTGATTTTACAGCAGAATATTTGATTGACAGCCTTCCTCTTCGATGTGTGCGGCGTCCTTTGTCAGCGTGGAGACGGGAGTGGTACAGGAAGATGGAGGGTAAGATGCATACGATTACGGCACAGCAGGTGTACCGGATTCTGCAGGAAATGGATCATTCGTCACCGGAGTACCGTCGGATGAGCGAGGAATTTCGACGTGATGATCATCAGTTCTGGTATCAGCCGCCGTCAAATCGAAGGCAGCAGCAGAATCAAAAGGAGTGGCAGGATATCCGGGAAAAGATGCAGACGGAGATGGAGACCTTTTCCAAAGAGGCTTCCGGGGAAGCTGGTCACTTGTCGGAAGCTTTGCAGGTGGAAAACCGGGAAAAATACGATTATCGGGAGTTCTTAAAGAAATTTTCAGTGCTGCGGGAAGAAATGAAGGTGGACATGGACACCTTTGATTATATTTTTTATAATTATGGGATGGAAATTTACGGCAATATGCCGCTGATCGAACCCCTTGAGACCAGTGAGGTAAAGAAAATAGAAGATTTTGTAATTGTCATTGATACTTCTATGTCCTGTAAGGGGGAACTGGTCCGAACATTTCTGGAGCAGACCTGGCAGATTCTTTCTCAGGCGGAGAGCTTTTTCCGGAAAATAAATATCAGGATTCTCCAGTGTGATGAAAAGGTACAGGATGATACGAAGATAGAAAATGGAGAACAGCTTCGCTTTTATATGGAACATCTGGAAATCAAAGGACAGGGCGGGACGGATTTTCGGCCGGCCTTTCTGTATGTGCAGCAGTTGCTGGCAGAAAAACAGTTTCACCATTTGAAAGGGCTGCTGTATTTTACAGACGGATATGGAACGTATCCGGTAAAAATGCCGCCCTACGATGTGGCATTTGTATTTTTGGAGAAGGATTATCAGGATGTGGATGTGCCGGACTGGGCAATGAAATTGATATTGACGGAGGATGAGATAAAGTATGAACATTAAAAGAGCCAAACAGGAAATTAAGGATTCCATACAGGCGTATTTGCTGAAAAATGAATATGGTGAGTATGAGATTCCCGTGATCCGGCAGAGACCTATTCTTCTGATCGGTGCTCCGGGTATCGGTAAGACGCAGATTATGGAGCAGATTGCCAGGGAATGTAAAATCGGTTTGGTGGCCTATACGATCACACACCATACCCGCCAGAGTGCTATCGGGCTTCCTTTTATATCAAGAAAAGAATATGAGGGGGAAGAACGGGCGGTGACAGAGTACACCATGAGTGAAATTGTGGCTTCTGTCTATGAAGAAATGAAGAAAACCGGATTGAAAGAGGGAATTCTGTTCATTGATGAGATTAACTGTGTATCGGAGACACTGGCACCTGCCATGCTGCAGTTTTTGCAGTGTAAAACCTTCGGAAGTCATGCGATTCCACAGGGGTGGATCATTGTGGCGGCAGGAAATCCTCCGGAATATAACCGGTCTGTGCGCGAATTTGATCTGGTTACCCTGGACAGAGTGAAGAAAATTGATGTGACACCGGATTTTGCTGTATGGAAAGAGTATGCCTACACGGCAGGGGTGCATCCGGCAGTAATTTCCTATCTGAATATCCGGAGACAATATTTCTATCTGATGGAAACCACTGTGGATGGAAAATTATTTGCTACGCCGAGAGGATGGGAGGATTTGTCCAGATTGCTGGCAGTCTATGAAAAATTGGGAAAAGAGATGGACTGGGAAGTTGTGGGGCAGTATATTCAGCATCCAAAAGCTGCAAAGGATTTTGCTAATTATCTGGAGTTATATAGGAAATATCAGACGGATTATCAGATTGAGGCGGTTCTGGAAGGATCCATTGATCCAATCCTGCAGAAAAAGGCAGCCCACGCATCTTTCGATGAAAAGATGAGTGTGACAGGATTGCTGCTTTCACGGCTGTTTCAGGACTTTAAGGAATATTTCCGGAAAGAAAAAACAATTTCAATGGTTTATGAAGCATTGAAAGAGTTTCGTCAGAGCGGAGAACACAGAGAAAAGCTGCAGAGAATTTTGATACGGCTGCAGATGCAGCGGGAGGAACAAAAACGTGCGCGGCTGCTGACCCCGGAGGAAGAACAGTGTATGATCGATGCGGAGCGCATTTTAGAGAAATGTGTGGGGCAGATGCAGGTTCAGGATGGCACTCCACAACAGGAGTTTGAACAGGCACTTGCAATCTTTCAAAAGGAAAAAACAAACCTGCAGCAGTATTTTGACAGGGCATCCACTCATTTGGAGCATGTGATGGATTTTATGGAAAGTGTCTTTGGAGAAGGTCAGGAAATGGTCAGCTTCATTACGGAACTGAATGGAAATTATTATAGCATCCAGTTCCTGGAGAGATATGATTGTGAACGGTATTATTACTGGAACGGACAATTGTTGGTGGGGGAAAGGCACAAACAGCTTCATGATAAGATTAATCAAATGAATTTTTTGTAAATTTCCCATTGACAAACGGGTTTTCAAAGTTTAATATGGATGGAAATTATATATCCTGTGTCGATGTGAGCATCGCGAAGCGTGTTACTGGTCACGGAATGAACAGTAACAACTGGTACAGTGATATAGGCAAATAAGGAGGAGAAAGTTATGAAAAATTTCAAAAAAGCAGCAAGTCTTCTGCTGGCATCTGCTATGGTTGTTTCTTCTTTCACAGCCTGCGGCAGCAAGTCAGAAGGTTCTGCTGACAAAGGCAGCAGTGAAACATCCGCAAGTGCAGATACATTCAAAATCGGTGGAATCGGTCCTGTAACCGGTGGTGCAGCAGCTTACGGTACAGCTGTAAAGAATGCGATCCAGCTGGCAGTTGATGAGATCAATGCTGACGGCGGCATCAACGGAAAACAGATTGAATACAAATTTGAAGATGATGAGCACAATGCAGAAAAATCTGTCAATGCGTACAACAACCTGAAAGACTGGGGTATGCAGATGCTGGTTGGTACGGTTACTTCCACACCTTGTACAGCAGTTGTTGAAAAAACCCATGAAGATAATATGTTCCAGCTGACTCCGTCTGCAACAGCTATGGAGAGTATTCAGTATGACAACGCTTTTCGTATGTGCTTCTCTGACCCGAATCAGGGAATTGAATCTGCAAAATACATCGGTGAGAACGGACTGGCTGAAAAAGTAGCAGTAATCTACGACAGCTCTGACGTATATTCTTCCGGTATCTACAGTACATTTGCAACAGAAGCTGGAAACCAGGGCTTTGAAGTTGTGTCTGCAGAAGCTTTTACTGCTGACAGCAACACAGACTTTACTGTACAGCTGCAGAAAGCAAAAGATGCAGGAGCAGATATGGTATTTATGCCAATCTACTATCAGCAGGCTTCTCTGATCATGACTCAGGCTGACAAGATGGGTTACAAACCGGCATTCTTCAGTTGTGATGGTCTGGATGGACTTCTGGGTGTGGAAAACTTTGATGCTAGTCTGGCAGAAGGTGCAAAATTCCTTTCACCGTTCACCCCAGATGCAACTGATGACAAAACTGTCAAATTCGTAACTGATTTCAAAGAAAAATTTGGTGAGACTCCAAACCAGTTCGCTGCAGATGCTTATGACTGTGTATATGTTATCAAAGCAGCTGCTGAAAAAGCAGGACTGACTCCGGATATGAGCGTTTCTGATATGTGTGATGCCATGAAAGCTGCTGTACAGGAAATTTCCTTTGACGGTCTGACCGGTACAGGAATCTCATGGACAGAAGATGGCGAACCGAGCAAAGCTCCAATCGTTATCCAGATCGAGAACGGTGGTTACAAAATCATTTAATTAAGTTTTGTGAAAGCAAAAAGGGTTGCTCAGGCAGCCCTTTTTCCAGTTGGAGTGTCTGTTATTGGTCCAGAGTGAACAGTAACAAGATTTTCGAATATCTGTTGCTATGAAAATGTTGTTTATGGTATACTGATGTACAAATATTTGAATGAGAGGGTAATGTATATGAGTTTTATTTCCTACTTAATTAACGGAATAAGCCTTGGCAGTGTATATGCAATTATCGCTCTGGGATATACCATGGTATATGGTATCGCCAAAATGCTGAATTTCGCACACGGTGATGTCATTATGATTGGTGCCTATGTGGTACTGATGGGTATGGTAAAGGCGGGACTTTCGCCCATCCTGGCGGTATTGATTGCAGTTGTGGTGTGTACTGTCCTCGGTGTAACAGTGGAAAGAGTAGCATATCGCCCACTGAGAAATGCGGCATCTCCGCTGGCTGTACTGATTACGGCTATCGGTGTCAGCTACCTGCTTCAGAACCTGGCGCTTTTGATTTTTGGTGCCAATGCACAGTCATTCCCTACAGCAATCAGCTGGAAAGGGATATCTCTGGCAGACGGTGCGCTGAACATTTCCGGGGAGACAATAGTAACGATTGCAGCCTGTATTCTGATTATGGTTTGCCTTACATTGTTTGTAAAGAAAACAAAACAGGGCCAGGCAATGCGTGCTGTGTCAGAAGACCGCGGAGCTGCTCAGCTGATGGGGATTAATGTAAATGCAACAATTGCTCTTACTTTTGCCATCGGTTCTGCTCTGGCAGCAATTGCAGGCGTACTTCTCTGTTCTGCCTATCCCAGCCTGACACCATATACCGGAGCAATGCCGGGTATCAAGGCGTTTGTGGCTGCAGTATTCGGAGGAATCGGTTCTATTCCGGGAGCACTGATTGGCGGTATTTTGCTGGGAATCATTGAAATTATGGGAAAAGCCTATATTTCTTCACAGATGGCAGATGCCATCGTATTTGCGGTTCTGATTATCGTATTGCTGGTGAAACCGGCAGGTCTTCTCGGCAAGAATATTCAGGAGAAAGTGTAGGTGGCTCGGATGTTGAAGAAAATGAACAAAACAACAAAAAACAATGCAATTACATATGGAATTGTAATCGCCGCATACCTTATTGTACAATTATTGATTGCAACAGGTAATCTTTCCAGTCTGATGAAAGGACTGATGGTTCCGCTTTGTACTTATGCGATCCTTGCGGTATCACTGAATCTGGTGGTTGGTTATCTGGGTGAACTGAGTCTGGGACATGCCGGTTTTATGTGTGTGGGAGCTTTCTCCAGTGCGTTTTTCTCCAAATGTATGAAAGATGTGATTACCATCGCACCGCTTCGCTTTTTCCTGGCGCTTCTGATCGGAGCTGCTGTAGCTGCCATCTTTGGTATCCTGATCGGTATTCCGGTACTTCGTCTGAAAGGTGATTATCTGGCAATCGTTACACTGGCATTCGGTGAGATTATTAAGAACCTGGTGAATGTACTGTTTATTGGAAAAGATTCCAACGGATTCCATTTTTCCATGAAAGATACCATGTCTTTGAATATGGAACCGGACGGTAAGGTAATCATCAATGGGCCCCAGGGTATTACCGGAACACCCAATGATTCCAACTTTACCATCGGTGTGATTCTACTTTTGATCACACTGTTTATTATTATCCGTCTGGTGCAGTCCAGAGATGGCCGCGCGATCATGGCAATTCGAGATAACCGTATTGCGGCAGAATCTGTGGGAATCAATATTACCAAATACAAACTGATGGCATTCACTATTTCCGCATCCCTGGCTGGTGTTGCAGGTGTGCTGTATGCACACAATCTGTCCACCCTGTCAGCTAACACCAATAACTTTGGTTATAATATGTCCATTATGATACTGGTATTTGTGGTACTGGGCGGTATCGGAAACCTGAGAGGATCCATGATTGCAGCCGTAGTACTGACATTGCTTCCGGAGCTTTTGCGCGGACTGCAGGATTATCGTATGCTGATTTATGCGGTTGTATTGATCATTATGATGTTGTTTAACTGGTCACCGAAGGCAATCGAATGGAGAGAAAAGTATCTGAAATTTGGAAAAAATAAGAAAAAGGAGGCTCAGTAATATGGCAGAGTATATGTTGGACGTGAAAAATCTGGGTATCTCCTTTGGCGGTCTGAAGGCGGTAGATGGTTTTGATATTGCTATTGAGAAAGAGCAGTTATATGGTCTGATCGGACCAAATGGTGCCGGTAAAACGACTGTGTTCAATCTTCTGACGGGTGTATATAAGCCTAACAACGGAAAAGTCCTTCTGAACGGAAAAGATATTACCGGAAAAAGTATTATAGAGATCAATAAAGGCGGAATCGCGAGAACATTTCAGAATATCCGTCTGTTTAAAGAACTGACTGTCATTGAAAATGTAAAAGTCGGTCTGCATAACCATCATCAGTATTCGACTCTGGAGGGAATCTTCCATTTACCGAAATACAGAAAAACGGAAAAGGAAATGCAGGATCGTGCTATGGAACTGCTGGAGGTGTTCGGTCTGGCTGAGGAAGCAGAGTACAAAGCTGCCAACCTTCCTTATGGAAAACAGAGAAAACTGGAAATTGCCCGTGCACTGGCCACAGATCCGAAGCTTCTTCTGTTGGATGAGCCGGCTGCCGGTATGAATCCCAATGAAACAGGAGAACTGATGGACACCATTCATTTTGTGAGGGATAAGTTCCATATGACGATTCTTCTGATTGAACATGATATGAAACTGGTTAGCGGTATCTGTGAGAAATTGACTGTTCTGAACTTTGGTCAGGTGCTTGCACAGGGAGAAACCAGCGAGGTTCTCAATGATCCCCGCGTAATCACAGCATATCTGGGTGCATAGGAGGAGATAGCATATGGCAATGTTGGAAATCAGGGATCTGGAAGTATACTACGGTATGATCCAGGCCATCAAAGGCGTATCATTTGAAGTCAATCAGGGTGAGGTCATTGCTCTGATCGGTGCCAATGGTGCAGGAAAAACCACTATTTTGCACACAATTACAGGTCTTCTCTCACCAAAGAACGGTTCCGTAATTTTCGAGGGAAAAGATATTACCAAGATACCGGCCCATAAGATTGTGTCACTGGGAATGGCCCATGTACCGGAAGGACGGAGGGTATTTTCGGATCTGAGTGTGTATGAAAACCTGAAAATGGGTGCATTTACCAGAAAAAATAAAGGTGAGTTCGAAGAAATTTTGCGTAAGGTCTATGATCGTTTCCCGCGTCTGGAGGAAAGAAAAAATCAGATGGCGGGTACCCTGAGCGGCGGTGAACAGCAGATGCTTGCTATGGGAAGGGCACTGATGTCCAAACCAAGTATTATCCTGATGGACGAGCCGTCCATGGGATTGTCACCGATTCTGGTAAATGAAATTTTTAATATTATTCAGGAAGTATCCAAGAGCGGCACTACAGTACTTCTGGTAGAACAGAATGCAAAGAAGGCACTTTCCATTGCAGACAGAGCTTATGTTCTTGAGACCGGAAAGATTGTACTGGATGGAAAAGCAGAGGATTTGCTGAATGATGACTCTATAAAGAAAGCATATTTAGGAGAATAGGGGGTGCATCTTATGGAGAATGTAGTTATTACAATTGCAAGACAGTACGGAAGCGGAGGAAAAACAATCGGAGCCATGTTGGCTCAGTCACTGGGTGTGAACTGCTACAGCAGAGAAATCCTTCGGTTGGCTTCAGAAGAAAGCGGAATCAATGAGCGCCTGTTTGGTCGGATTGATGAATGTCTGAAAATTCCCAGCTGGTTTAAGCCGCTGAAACGTCCGTATGAGGGAGAACTTCTCCCACCGGAAAGCAGCAATTTCGTATCAGATGATAATCTGTTCAACTATCAGGCAAAAATTATCAAAGATCTCGCTGAAACAGAATCCTGCGTCATTGTAGGAAGATGTGCGGATTATGTACTTCGCAACTACCCGAATGTGATAAGTGTATTTATCCATGCTGATAAAGAATTTTGCATCGAACGGGGTCTGGAGAGAAACAGCATGACCCGCCGGGAAATGGAACGTTATATTGCGAGAACAGACAAATATCGCGGGGATTTTTACAAATACCATACCGGCCGCGAATGGACAGATGCAAGAAACTACGACCTGTGTCTTGATTCCGGAAAACTGGGATTTGAGAAATGCGTGGAAGAAATCAAAGGATATATGAAAATACGGTTTGGGGAATAAATCCCTTTTGCGATTCATTTGGATAGGGACAGAGATTCTCCGTCCCTATCCAAACAAAACAAAATTTCCTCTTCCATTTTTGGCAATGTGTGCTATAATGGTTTCTATGGAAGCATAGCTCAGCCGGGATGAGCGTTCGCCTCACACGCGAGAGGTCATGGGTTCGAGCCCCATTGCTTCCACTTCCGCAGGTATAGTTCATTGGTAGAACACCAGCTTCCCAAGCTGGGGAGGCGGGTTCGATTCCCGTTACCTGCTTTTGATTTTCTCATATAAAGCCGCCAAAGTATTGATTTTATTGATACTTTGGCGGCTTTATTTACAAAAAGGGTTACAGTTCAGCCAGGCTATTTTGGATCTTAAACCTCACAGGGAAGGCCAAAATCTATACAAACAAGTTCTTCGGCCCATTCCCCAATAAAGATAATAGGCTGTAGAGGCACCAAATAGGTCTTTCAGCCTACTTTACTGCAAAAATAATAGGCTCCCAAATTGCAAAACAAGCCTTGTGGCCTATTTTGTAAAAATTATAGTAGGATGGAAAACCGAAAAATCAAACGTTGCAGCCTATTTTCTAGATAATATAGTAGGCCATAATACATGTAGACAGGTTCTGCGGCCTATTCTATGACTAAAATGATAAGCCGCAGAACAGCAAAACAGACTTTGCAGCCTACTTCCCAGAGAATACTGTAGGCCCCAAAACGCTGAAATACATTTTATATCCTACCAGGAACGGTACGACATGGGATAGAGGCTGTCTGAACTGTAACCAAAAAGGGGCAGAAATGGGGCAAAACAATACAAATGAATTGAAATAGCAATGATTATGTATTATAATTTAAAAAAAAGAAATGGAGGAATGATGAAATGGCTAGTACAATTCAAGTGCGTGTTGATGATGACTTAAAAAGCAAATCCGATCAGTTGTTTAAAGAGCTTGGTACTGATACAACATCTGCAATCAGGATGTTTTTAACACAGGCTGTTGCAAATAACGGTTTCCCATTTGAGATAAAAAGAGTGGAGCACAATCCATATGCTGCCATGTCAGAGGAGATGTTGTTGGAGAAGCTTGAAAAATCAAGAGTATCTGTGTCCCAGGGAAATTATAGATCTTCGGATGCTGTTGTTGCAGATTTGAGGGAAAAGTATGGATTATAAAGTTGTAGTGACAGTAGATGCTGAGGAAGAATTAAACCAATATATCAGATATCTGCTTATAGTGAAGAAAAGTGAGCAGGCGGCCAAAAATGTTTTAGATGATTTCGAAGCCACTATTCAAAGTTTAAAGCGTGTTGCAGGTAGTTTAAAGCTATGTGATAATCCTAGATTAAAGCAATTGGGATATCGAAGAATTAATTTTCTTTCACACAGGTATTTTATGATGTATCGAATTGATGAGGATATTGTGTTTGTAGATAATATCTTTCATGAATTACAAGATTATGAAAATAAAATGATGTAATTGAAGAAACCGATGACATTGACTAATCTCAGTCAATATCATCGGTTTTATTATTTATTTCCTATCGGATCTGAGAATAACGGAATTCCCGGCGGACAATAAGTAAACAGGATGAAACATATGGCAAGCATGCATACTAATGTGGATAAAAGTAATACATAATTTTCTGCTTTGCAATTTAAAGAGAGTTTATATATGGAATAAAAGGCAATGATAACACTTAACGCGAAGGTTCCGATGTCCAGTATCATATTATGATATCCCAGTATTCCCGTATAAGTGTAAAAGATAACAGGAATCAGTAAGGTTCCGATTAAGATGCCAGCCCAATATGCAGAGTGAATGCAGGGATAGTTTCCATTGAGTTTTGGAATCATAATCAGGGAATACAGGAGCATGGGAAAGAAAAGAAGCTTCATGTGTTCCCAGGTTGATTCATTGATTGGGGTAAATAATCCAACAAAAAAGTTATTGTTGGACCATTCGTAGAAAAAATGGGAAAGACTCCCCAGTATTATGGTAAAAATAATTCCGATGATGGTATAGGATTTTAATTGTTTCATGATGTCACCTCTATAACAGTATACCCCGTAAAAATAAAACATATTACGCTAATGAACAACGAGAATGGAATTGTAAATCATTCCCCAATAGCTTATAATAATATCATCTTATATTCATGGGGAGTGAAGGGATGAACAGTAGAAAACAGGAACGGCTGGTAATTGTAATTCCGGCATATAATGAAGAAGCTAATATTGAAAGTGTTGTCCGGCAGTGGCATCCGATTGTAATGAAAATCGGTGAAGACAGCCGGTTATTTATTGTTAATGATGGAAGTACGGACGGAACGCAGAAAAAACTGGTAAAGCTGCAGAGACAGTATCCCTGTCTGCGTTCTGTGGAGAAAGTAAATAAAGGACACGGGGCGGCGGTGCTTTATGGATATCGATGTGCATTGGAAGGGGGAGCCGACTATGTGTTTCAGACAGATTCGGATGGTCAGACGGTACCGGAGGAGTTCTGGCAGCTGTGGCAGAAGAGAGATCAGGGAGGTTTGTTGATCGGAAGCAGGAAAAACCGGCAGGATGGTTGGCAGAGAATACTGGTGACGAGAGTCCTGAGGCTGATTCTGAGACTGATCTTCGGATGCAGGGTGGAAGACGCCAACACACCGTTTCGTCTGATGCAGAGCGAGCAACTGGAAAAGGTGATTCAAAAAATACCGGCAGATTATCCCTTGTCTAATGTGCTGATGACAGTGATTTATACGAAATCCTCCATGCCGGTGCAGTATTTTCCGATTACATTTCGTCCCAGACAGGGGGGAAAGAATTCTATCAATATGAAAAAAATTATGAAAATAGGTTATCAGTCAGTGGGGGATTTCCTGAAACTGAGAAACACAATCTGATGACAGAGTCAAAATGGAATTTATGAGGTAATTATGAAGAATAAATGTACAACAGGTATCCGGGGAATCTTTCTTTTGATTCTTCTGGTGTGCAGCAGATGGTTGCTGGGAAGTGACAGTGTGAGCTTCCTCAAATGGTGGATGGCAGTTTTTCTTTTGGGGATGGCAGTTCTCCCGCTGACCGGGAAATTGTGTTCTTCTTTTCTGGATGGCGGATGGATGATATCGAAAGTTCTGGGAATCGCGTGTTCCGGTTTTATCGTATGGCTTCTGGTATGCTGTAAGGCGGCAGCTTTCTCAGAGAAGACCTGCCTGTTCCTGGCGGCATTAATTACGGTGATCTGCTGGGGAATCTGGGGGCGAACCTCTTTTTTCCAGGGGAAGATTAGTGCAGTTCTGGACGGTGAACTGATTTTTACGTTCTTTTTCTTGCTTTGGACTTATTTTGCAGGATTTCGCCCTGCTGCCTATGGGACGGAAAAGTTTATGGATTATGGCTTTATGATGGCGATGATGAGAACCGAGTCCCTTCCGGCTAAGGATCTGTGGTATGCGGGGGAAAATCTGAACTATTATTATGGCGGTCAGTATTTCGCAGTGTTTCTGACGAAGCTTACACGGACGCAGGTGGCCCAGACGTATCATTTGATGCGCACTCTGGTGGCTGGATTTGCATTTGCGCTTCCATTTGCGCTGGTGAGGCAGATGATTTTGGATTACAGTCAGAACAAGCATGCCAGAGGAGCAGCAGTGCTGGGTGGAGTTCTGGCTGGTGCCGGTGTGTCCCTGGCGGGGAATATGCATTATGTGGTGGTTGGAAAAGTGCTTCCCTGGATACGGGAGATCTTTCATCTGCCGAAAGGGGATTATACCTACTGGTTTCCCAATTCCACCCGATATATCGGATATTATCCGGCAGAAAATGATAAAACCATTCATGAATTTCCGTCGTATTCATTTGTACTGGGAGATCTGCATGCTCATGTAGTCAATGTAATGTTTGTACTGGTGGTCATCTGTCTGATCTATGCTATGGTACAGCATGACAGGAAGCACCAGATGAACTTATATGAAGGAAAAAGATGGATAGGGAAAATATTTCTGGATCCTTATGTGTGGCTGTTTTCGTTTTTCATCGGATTGTTTCACTGGACCAACTACTGGGATTTTGCGATCTACTATGTTATGGGCGGTCTGGGTGTGATTTATGGTAATTATCTGCGGTTGTCCCAGGAGAAAAATCTCAGAGGACGTCTGCGGCTGACTGCAATGGTCAGTTTGGTTCACGCACTTCAGGTATTCGATATGGGAAGTGTATTTGCTCTGCCCTTTACACTGCAGTTTGAGACGATGGTCAGCGGTATTGCCCTGGCGAAAAATCATTCCCGGCCTTATCAGTGGTGGTTGATTTGGGGGCTGCAGATTGTGGTGACCCTGTGTTTTATGTTCTGTATGGTCCGGCGGTGGAAAAAGGAACAACAGATGCCAGATTTTCCAGACTTTTTCGGCATGATACTGGGATTTTCCGCCCTTGGCCTGATTGTAATTCCGGAAGTGGTATATGTGAGAGATATCTATGAAAAAGAATTCGCTCGTTCCAATACCATGTTCAAACTGACCTATCAGGCATTTATCATGTTTGGAATTCTCATGGCATATGCCTTTGTCCGACTGTGGATGGACCGGAAATGCTATTTGCGAAAAATACTGCTTACTTTGGGATTTCTCTGTTTTGCCGGCTGCTGCTGTTATATCGGAACTGCAGTACACTCCTGGTTTGGCCAGGTATGGGACAGAGAGAAGTATCAGGGATTAGATGCCACTGCTTTTCTGGAAAATAGTTTTTCTCTGGATGCGTCTGCAATTCGCTGGTTGAATGCGAATGTGGAGGGAAATCCGGTGGTACTGGAGGCTAATGGAGACAGTTATTCCGATTATGAGAGGGTTTCCGCTATGACCGGGCTGCCCACGATTCTCGGCTGGTATGTCCATGAATGGCTCTGGCGCGGAGGTGTCGAAGATTTGAATCAGAGAGTGGGACTGGTGGAAGCAGTGTATACATCATCTGATGAATCATTGATTCGGAGTATTCTGGAAGAATATGAGGTGGAATATATCTTTGTGGGAAAAATGGAACGGGAGAAGTATCCGAATCTGAATGAAGTGATGCTGCAGGGACTGGGAGAGATCGCATTTCGGGACGAAAGTACAGGAACTTATATCGTACAGGTGAAATAGGGGGGTGACTAGTCACCCCCCTAGTCACCCTTTTATGCAAAATGAAACTGAGCTGCGCGTTCTTCCACCAGCCGAACCGTTTCTTCCGACGGGTTGGAAATGACAGCGCTGATAAATATTTCACAGGGTGGATTCTCCTGTATGCTGCTGACTGCGGCAGATACCGCAGATACATCTCCGCTGACGAAGATACATACATGTCCTCCACATTTGTAATCCCAGGTACGGAAGGATACCTGAGCAGTTTTCAACATCTGGTCGGCAACGAGAATGGCGTTGGCACTTCCCAGAACTTCTACAATTCCAAAAGCTCCGTATGTCATGATGAATGTCCTCCCTCTCCTGATTATTTAAAAATAGTGGCATTGATTGATGCTTCTGTGTCCGGGGACGGTGAAGCAATGATTGTGTGATATACAATTTTGGAGATAGGTTTTGCCGTCTCCAGTGCCACTTCCATGGCAGCATTCACATCGGATACCCTGCCGCGCATCTTTACACAGGCACCACTCTTCAGACGATTCCGCTCTACACCCTGTATCTTTACGTCAGCAGCCTTGGTAGCTGCGTCCAGTGCAACGAAACAGGCACACAGACTGTCCAGTTCAAATACGCCAATGGCCTGTCCTTCAAAATTTCTGTCCATAAAAACCTCCTGTAAAAAAATAAAACCCTCAACTTATGCATATCATAACACAATTTAACAAAACATACCAGTGAAATGTATGAAAAACTGAACAATCCTGTACTTGCATTTTCAATTTCTACCTACTATAATGTTGGGTGATAAAAAAGTCTTGCATATGAGGAAGGATTTGTTCATGTTAAAGGGAAAAACTGTGGTACTGGCGGTGACAGGGAGTATTGCTGCCTATAAAATAGCTTCTCTGGCAAGCCAGTTAAGTAAGCTTCACGCAAATGTTCAGGTTTTGATGACCAGAAATGCGACGAATTTTATTAATCCGATTACCTTTGAAACGCTCACAGGAAATAAGTGTCTGGTGGATACGTTTGACCGGAATTTTGAGTTCAGTGTGGAACATGTATCGTTGGCCAAAGCAGCAGATGTGGTTCTGATTGCTCCGGCATCTGCGAATGTGATCGGCAAGCTGGCTCACGGGATTGCGGACGACATGCTGACGACGACCATTCTGGCGTGCAGCTGCAAGAAAATCATATCACCGGCTATGAATACCCATATGTTTGAAAATCCGATTGTAAAGGATAATTTGAAAACACTGGAGCACTATGGGTTTGAAGTGATTCAGCCGGCAGTGGGGCTTCTGGCCTGCAAGGATGTGGGAGCAGGAAAGATGCCGGAACCGGAAGTTCTCCTGGAATATATCATGAAAGAGATTGCTTATGAAAAGGATCTGACGGGCAAGAATATTTTGGTGACAGCCGGACCAACCCAGGAACCGGTGGATCCGGTGAGATATCTGACAAATCATTCCACGGGAAAGATGGGATATGCAGTGGCGAGAGTCTGCAGTTTCCGCGGAGCTCATGTGACACTGGTGACAGGTCAGACAAGTCTTCCGCGGCCATTGTTTGTGGATACGGTGGAGATTACTACTGCAAGAGAAATGTTTGAGGCTGTAACGGAACGTTTTGCGGATCAGGATATCGTGATCAAAGCTGCCGCTGTGGCTGATTACAGGCCAAAACAGGTCAGTACAGAGAAAGTAAAAAAATCAGATGATTCTCTTGTTCTTGAACTGGAGCGGACAGATGATATTCTGCGCTATCTTGGAGAACATAAGAAAGAGAATCAGTTCCTCTGTGGATTTTCCATGGAGACAGAAAATATGTTGGGTAATTCCAGAGCAAAGCTTGCAAAAAAGAACCTGGATATGATCGTGGCGAACAACCTGAAAGTACCGGGAGCCGGATTTGCAGGCGACACCAATGTGGTGACTCTGATTACAAAGGACGAGGAAACAGAACTTCCATTGCTCAGCAAGGAGGAGACTGCAGTACAGATCCTGAATAAAATTATTGCTTACTGTTCACTCCGTGAACAGTAACATTATTGCAACTGTAAACCGGGCGTAAATGCCCATCACGTATTGTATCCCTGAAGAGATGGGGAATAATAACAAGGAGAATGAACAATGACAACACAATCAAAAACAACGAAACTGGCAATTTTGGGACTGATGACGGGCATATTGCTGTTGATGGCCTACACACCACTGGGGTACCTGTATATCGGACCTCTGGCAATTACGTTTAATATCATCCCTGTGGCAATCTGTGCAATCACTCTGGGACCTGTGGGCGGAGCAATCGGCGGAGCCGTATTTGGGCTGACCAGCTTCTTACAATGCATCGGTGTGGGCGGAGTTAGTGCCATGGGAAGCGTACTGTTTAGTATCAGTCCGTTCCTTACCGTTATCCAGTGCTTTGTACCGAGAATTCTGGATGGATTTTTACTGGGATATATTTTCCGGGGCATGAGAAAACACAGTAATTCCTATGTGGCCTGTGCCGTGACCGGATTTTGCTCTGCATTCCTGAATACACTGTTTTTCATGAGCTCGCTGATTCTTCTGTTTGGCAATACCGACTATTTGCAGGGAATGATGGGTGGTATGAATGTTCTTGTTTTTGTATGTGCGTTTGTGGGTCTGAATGCTGTGATGGAGATGGTATCCGCAACGATTATCACTGGTGCAGTGGGAGCCGCCCTTGTGAAGGCCAGAATCGTGCCTATGCAGGTAAAGACTGTACATTGATGAAAATGAAACCGGTGAGTTAAAGTTCAGCCAGCATGCGTTTGCTGCTATGAAGCCAGAAAGACTGAATAGTAATACCGGAGATGAAGGGAAAGAAAAAACATGATTTTAGCGATAGACATTGGGAATACCAATATTGTAGTCGGCTGTGTGGATTCAAAAAAGACGTATTTTATTGAAAGAATTTCTACAGACCGCTGTAAGACAGAACTGGAATATGCGGTTATGATTAAAAATGTGCTGGATATTTACAGTATCGATCCAGCAGATCTCAACGGCGGAATCGTGTGTTCTGTTGTGCCGCAGATAACACAGATTGTGCGTATTGCGGCTGAAAAGATTCTTCATTCAGATGTGATGGTTCTTGGGCCGGGAATCAAGACCGGTATGAATATTCTGATGGATAATCCCGCTCAGGTAGGAAGCGACCTGATTGCGGATGCTGTGGGAGCAATTGCTGAGTATCCGGCTCCGCTGATTATTTTTGATATGGGAACTGCCACAACTGTATGTGTGGTAGACAGTAAAAAGAATTATATCGGCGGGATGATTCTTCCGGGAGTTCGCACCGCTCTTGATGCGTTGACAGCCCGTGCTGCGCAGTTGTCTGGGATTGATCTGGTACCTCCAAAACGTATTATCGGAAAAAATACCGTCGAGTGCATGAAAAGTGGAGTAATCAACAGCAATGCTGCCGCAGTGGACGGTCTGATCACAAGGATTCAGGATGAGATGGGATGTAAAGCTACCGTGGTAGCTACCGGAGGACTGTCGAAAAGTATTATTCCCCATTGCCGTGAGAAGGTAATCATTGATGATGATCTGCTTTTAAAAGGACTTCGCATTATTTACGAAAAAAATAAATGATGATCGTGTAAGAGACACAGAAGAGAAGAGGAAAACGTATGAAGCTGATAGATGGAATCATGGGAAATATATACCATGTGGAGGCAATCGATCTGCCGCTGCAGACAGAGAGAAGACTTCAGGCTCTTGGTATGACGGAAGGAACATCTGTTACTGTGATGAATAAAAAGAAGCGGGGTGCTATGGTAATCAAGGTAAGAGGAACCCGGTTTGCTGTGGGAAAGCACATCGCGGAACATATTCATATTGAGGAGGTGCAGGGCAGATGAAAGAACTGCATGTAGGATTTATCGGCAATCCCAATTGTGGGAAAACTACGTTGTTCAATGCTTACACTGGTGCGAATCTGAAGGTGGCCAACTGGCCGGGGGTCACGGTTGAAAAAGTAGAAGGCTCCTGCCGCTTTCAGGATTATCAGATGCGTCTGGTAGATCTTCCGGGAACTTACAGTCTTACCTCCTATACGATGGAAGAAAAGGTGGCCCGTCAGTACATATATAGTGACGATGTGGATGTGGTAGTCGATGTGGCGGATGCATCCGCATTGGAGCGGAATCTTTATCTGACGCTTCAGCTGATCGAACTGGGAAAACCGGTGGTCATGGCGCTGAATATGATGGATATCGTGGAAAAGAGGGGAATGGAGATCGACCTTCACCGTCTGCCGGAGATGCTTGGTATCCCGGTGATTCCGGTCTGTGCCAGAAAGAAAAAAGGACTGGATATCCTGATGCACGCAGTTGTGCATCATAAGGATTTCTCGGAGGCAGCGCCGCTGATTCATCACCATGAGAAAGAAGAAAAGAACAGTACTCATGTGCATGATCATCACAAAGACATGGTAATGGTGTACAGTGATGAGATTGAGGATAAGATTGATATTGTTAAGGCTGCGCTGAAAGAAAAATATCCGGATATGCAGAAGTATCGGTGGCACGCCATTAAACTTCTGGAAGGTGATGAGGAAATGAAAGAAAAATATCCTCTGGATATTCCGGGAATTCTGGATGTGAGCTGGGAAAAACAGATCATCAATGAAAAATACGATTTTATCCAGGAAATCATTGCCGAAGTACTGGTAAATAAAACTGAGAAGGAAGAAAAAACTGACCGGATCGATCAGGTACTGACGCACCGGATCTGGGGATTTCCTGTATTTCTGGGAATCATGGCGGTTGTGTTTTTTCTGACATTTACGATTGGTGACTGGCTGAAAGAATATCTGGCATCAGGGATTGACTGGCTGTCAGCAGGCTTTGCCGGTATTCTGGAAAGTGCTTCCGTAAATGCCGGACTGATTTCCCTCATTACGGACGGTATTATAGCCGGTGTGGGCGGAATTCTCACATTCTTGCCGAATATCTTTATCTTGTTTCTGGCACTGGCACTTCTGGAGGACAGCGGTTATATGTCCCGTGCGGCCTATGTGATGGATGGACTTATGGGCAGACTGGGATTGTCCGGAAGAGCATTTATTCCCATGCTTCTGGGATTCGGATGTACAGTGCCTGCCGTTATGGCGTCCAGAGCACTGGAGAATCGAAGGGACAGGATGAAAGTGATGCTGGTAACACCGTTTATGTCCTGTAGTGCTCGTCTCCCGATCTACGTGCTGTTTTCAGAGATGTTTTTCGGAAAGTATGCTATGATCGCGGCGTATTCCATGTATGTGCTGGGACTGTTTGTGGCAATCCTGGTAGCATATGTGATTCATCTGATCGATAAGGGAAAAGCTGAGAACAGTCTGTTGATTGAGCTTCCGGAATATAAAATGCCCAGTGCTCATACCGTATGGATCTATGTGTTTGAAAAAGTAAAAGACTATCTGTCCAAAGCCGGAACCACAATCTTTATTGCATCCATTGTAATGTGGTTCATCCTGAACTTTGGTACGGGAGGGTATGTGACAGATATCAGCCAGAGTTTTGGATCTCAGATTGGAAAATTCATTGTACCTGTGTTCAAACCTCTGGGACTGGGATACTGGCAGGTGGTTGTGGCACTGATCGCTGGAATATCCGCGAAAGAAGTGGTGGTTTCCAGTTGTTCCGTTTTGTTTGGTGTGGGCAATGTAACATCAAAAGCAGGACAGGCTACATTGATGAGTGTACTCAGCGGCGCCGGATTCGGGCCCCTGAATGCATACTGTCTGATGGTATTCTGTCTGCTGTACGTTCCCTGTATCGCTGCTCTGGCGACCATTAAGCGGGAATCCGGAAGCAGCCGATGGACAGCCGCAGCGGCAGGATTTCAGCTGGTGATGGCTTGGGTGATTACATTTGTTATCTATCAGCTGGGAAGTATAATATTGTGATTTAGAAAAGAGGGGAAATGCTTGCATTTCCTCTCTTTTTCGTCTAAAATGAGACAAGATAAAACTAAGAAGAAAAGAGGAATTCACAATGGCATTAAAGAAGGATTCTATTTGTGTACAGGGCGGCTGGGTGCCGAAGAATGGGGAACCACGAGTGCTGCCGATTTATCAGAGTACGACTTATCTTTATGAGACCAGTGAGGAAATGGGCAAATTATTTGACCTGGAAAAAGATGGATATTTCTATTCCAGACTTCAGAATCCTACCTGTGATCTGGTGGCAAAAAAAATCTGTGATCTGGAAGGCGGTGTGGCTGCCATGCTCACATCTTCCGGACAGGCGGCTACCATGCTTGCAGTGACAAATATCTGTGAAGCAGGTGATCATGTGATTTGTGCTTCCAAAGTGTATGGCGGAACATCCAACCTGCTTTCCGTAACCCTGAAACGCTTTGGAATTGAGACATCACTGGTAGATCAGGAACTTCCGGCAGAGGAACTGGAAAAGTATTTCAAACCGAATACCAAGGCTGTTTTTGCTGAAACAGTATCCAATCCGGCAGGTGTGGTTCTTGATATTGACAAGTTCGTGTCTCTGGCTCATGCACACGGCGTACCGATGATTTGTGACAATACGTTTGCCACTCCGATCAATTGCCGTCCCTTTGAGTTTGGTGTGGATATTGTTACCCATTCCACTACAAAATACATGGATGGACATGCCACTTCCGTTGGCGGATGTATCGTAGACAGCGGCAATTTTGACTGGGATGCTCATGCAGAAAAATATCCGGGTCTGACCACACCGGATGATTCTTACCATGGAATCATTTATACAAAGAAATTTGGAAAGGGAGCTTATATTACCAAAGCTACTGTACAGCTGATGCGTGATATGGGTGCCTGCCAGTCCCCGCAGAATGCATTTTTGACCAACCTCGGTCTGGAAACACTGCACCTGAGAATGCCCCGTCACTGTGAAAATGCACTGAAAGTAGCCAGATTCCTGGAAAATCATGAGAAAGTAGCCTGGGTAGAGTATGCAGGACTGGAAAGCAGCAAATACTATCCACTGGCACAGAAATATATGCCGAATGGTGTGTGCGGCGTCCTTTGCTTTGGACCGAAAGGTGGAAAAGAGGGAGCTATGCGCTTTACCAACGCACTGAAAATGGTTTCCATCGTAACCCATGTGGCTGATGCTCGTTCTTGTGTTCTTCACCCGGCCAGCCATACTCATCGTCAGCTGAATGAACAGCAGCTGCTGGAGGCAGGTGTCCTTCCTGATCTGATTCGTCTGTCTGTAGGTATCGAGGATGTGGATGATATTATCGCAGATCTGGATCAGGCATTGGCAGCAGTGTAAAAGGCATACCTACATCATATTACGAAACATCAATGTTGAACCTGGAGGAATATTAAAATGAAAACAGTAATCGATGAATTACAGTTGGATGCAGCTGTGATTACAGATGAATATAACATGCGTCATATCAGTGGTTTTCGCGGCGGCGAGGGAGCTCTTTATATTTCAGCTACCCAGAAAGTCCTGATTACAGATTCCCGCTACACCGAACAGGCAGAAAAGGAAAGTGATTTTGCTGTCATTGAGGAATGTCAGAGCCATAAACGTGAGATGATTCTGAAAGAATGTATGGAAAAAGAGAGTGTGACAGGAGCTTTCCGTATGGGTTACGAAGACAAATCCATGATTTGTGCCAGCTTTGATAAATTAAAGGAGGCTCTTCCTGTAGGCGAGTGGGTGCCGATGGGAAGCCGTGTGGATGATCTTCGTCAGATTAAGACAGCAGAAGAGATTGAGTATCTGGCAAAAGCAGAAGAAATCGGTGATAAGGCGTTTGAAAAGATTCTTAAGATTTTGAAACCGGGTATGACCGAACTGGAAGTGGCAGCCGAACTGGAATACCTGATGAAAAAAGAAGGTGCGGAAACCACCAGCTTTAATTCTATCATTGCTTCCGGACTGAATTCTTCCATGCCTCATGCCATCCCCAGTGAGAAAAAACTAGAAGTTGGCGATTTTGTAACCATGGACTTCGGATGCAAATACAAAGGCTACTGTTCTGATATGACCAGAACTGTCGTGCTTGGCAAAGCCAGTGAGAAACAGAAAGAAATCTATAACATTGTGTTAAAAGCACAGCTGGCTTCTCTGGAAGCAGTAAAACCGGGCGTATCCGGTAAAAGTGTGGATAAGGTTGCCCGCGACATCATTGGAGAAGCCGGATATGGGGAATGCTTCGGACATGGACTGGGCCACAGTGTAGGATTATTTATCCACGAAGATCCAAGATTTTCACCGATGGGAGAAACACTGATGCAGCCAGGTATGGTTATGACTGTGGAACCGGGAATCTATGTGCCGGGATTCGGCGGAGTTCGTATCGAGGATATGATCGTGGTTACGGAAGATGGTTATAGAAATCTGGCACATTCACCGAAAGAACTGATCGAAGTTCCGGTGGAATAATTTTCATATGTGTAATTGAGAAGAGGAGCAGGGACTGCCGGGGGGCAGTGCCTGCTTTTTTCTATTTTATAGGCTGCGAATTGGAAAAATAATTTTTGTGGCCTACTGAGAACTATAAACGGTAGGATGCAAGTAAGGAAAAACAAGGTGTGTGGCCTATCTGTAGAAGAAAGAAATAGGTTGAAAATAGGGAAAATAATGAAAATAGCCTACAAAAGATAATAGGTTCTTTCTTAGATTGGGGTATGTCATCAATTTTGATCTTGGGAGATGTAACTGCTGTAGCCCGCTTGAGAATTAAAGGTTGTTTAGGAAAATACAACTTGTAAAGACATGCATACAAGTTCTATGATATAAGTAACAACTGAGACGTGGATAACAGAAAGAAAGGAGGGGTAACCTGTATGTCGGATAACGGAAAAACGAAGTATATCATCCTGATGGAAGATTTGAAAGAAAGAATCCTATCCGGTCAGATTCGGCCGGGTGATAAGATGCCTTCGGAGAATGAACTGGCAGAATCAAATGGAATCAGCCGCCACACCGTCAGGAAGGCACTGGCGATTCTGGAAAATGAAGGGTATATTACTGCAGAGCATGGGCGTGGTACATTTTGTTCTGAGCGAAGCAGAAGCCGGGGAAATTCTAAAAATATCGCAGTAATCACCACTTATCTCTCGGATTATATTTTTCCGCGGCTGATTCAGGGAATGGATCGTGTACTGACAGAGCAGGGATACAGTATCATCCTGAAAAATACCAGCAACAGCAGAAAAAAAGAAGCCCAGTGTCTGGAAGATATTCTGACGAAGGATGTGGACGGATTAATTATTGAACCCAGTAAGAGTCAGATTTTCTGCAGAAACATGCACCTATATGAGAAACTGGATGCTTGTGGGATTCCCTATGTATTTATCCAGGGCAGCTATCCCCAGATGAAAAATAAACCGACGATTCTTATCGATGACAGAAAAGGTGGATATCTTCTTAGCAGATATCTGATTGAACTGGGACATAGCCATATCGTTGGCATTTTCAAGGCGGATGACAGTCAGGGGGCAGAAAGACACAGAGGTTATGTGGATGCCCTGCAGGAAGCTGGTATAGCCTACGATCCGGAACGGGTAATCTGGTTTCATACAGAAGACAGGAAAATAAAGCCTTCAGTCATGATCAAGATGATGTTGGAGCAGCAGATGCCTATAGATGCAGTTGTCTGTTACAATGATCAGATTGCTGAGGAAGTGATTGAGACCCTGAAGGAGAACGGAAAGCATGTCCCTGAAGATATTTCCGTGACGGGATATGACAATTCTTATTATGCCAAGTCGGGAGGGCTTACGACGATAGCGCATCCTCAGGATAGGCTGGGGGAAATGGCGGCGCAGCTGCTATTGGAACAAATCCAGGGAATCAGTGTGGAAGACAGTCAGGTAAAACGGCTGATCGAACCGGAACTGATTATTCGGGATTCCTGCAGAGAGCGATAAAGGTAATTTCAATATGATAAAAATCTCGCTTTGCGAGTTATAAAGAATATAATCGGTAGTGTAAAGTAGCCTATGAAAAAATGGAGTTGAAAAAAGGCTCCATCGG
>JBJELT010000077.1:0-2358 GCA_051879295.1 Oliverpabstia sp.
CATGGAGAAAAAGTTGGAGGTGTGAGAGTCAGATGGCATCAAGGCAAAAAGGTGTATGAAAATGTTAATTGGATATCTCCTATTTTCGTAATTCCAAAATTTCAAAATAAAGGGATTGCGAGCACGGTGATAGAACAATTATTTGATATTTATCCGGATACAATAGAATGGCATTTAGATACAATAAAGCAGGAAACAGGCAATTGCCATTTATACGAAAAATGCGGCTTTGTTAGAGTTGGCGAGGATATAGTAGTAAATGAAAAGATGACATTGGTTGATTATGTAAAAAACTGTATTAGAGTACGAAGATTTGAAGAAGAGGATGCAGATGAAGTTAGCAAGCTGATTGTAAGGAATTTCTTAGAGGTCAATAGCAAGGATTATGGAATTGCAGCTATGGAGAAACTTGCAAAGGTTTATGATTCAGGGAAAGTTCTAAATATTGCCAACTATGCACATATGTATGTCTTTGAATGGAATGGTAAGATAGTTGGTACGGGATCGATTTCTAGTTTCTGGGGAAGTAAGACAGAAAGCATTTTGCTGACTATTTTCGTTTTGCCAGAATTCCATGGAAAAGGAATCGGAAGAAAAATCATAAATACATTGGAATAGGATGAGTTCTATACAAGGGCAACTCGTATTGAGATACCAGCATCTATTACAGCAACAGAGTTTTACAGAAAATTTGGATATGATTATAAGAATGGAGTTAAGGAGCTGGATGAAGAACATCATTACAGGTTGGAAAAATTTAAGGAGGTGTCGATTTAAATGATAACAGACGCATTTGATAAATCAGAGCTTTTGTTTGGACCAAAAGATTTCTATGGCGAGCAAAAGCATTTATGTGACAAGTGTATTATTGTCTTTTCAGAGGTGATATTTGAATATATGCTTGAAACATATGCACATGAGGAAGCAGGAGTTATACGATGCTGTAATGGAATGACGACGGTATATATTTTTGAGATAGATAGAATGAAGATTGCGGGATATTTAAGCCATATTGGCTCTGCGTTGGCTGGAAGTGATGTGATAGATGTAAATTGGCTTACAGGTGCTAGCCAATTTATCATGTTTGGTTCAGCAGGTTCTCTGGACAGCAATGTAACGAATGGAAAGTTTATTATTCCAACGGCAAGCTATCGAGAGGAGGGATTGAGCTATCATTACGTTGCACCAGCAGATTACATAGAGATTAAGAATTCAAAAATAGTGAAAACAATATTTGATGAATTGAATCTTCCAAGTGTGACTGGTAAGGTTTGGACAACAGATGCAATTTACAGAGAAACAAAAGCCAAGCTTGAAGCAAGAAAAAATGAGGGCTGTTTAGCTGTAGAAATGGAACTTGCGGGGGTTCAGGCAGTATGTGACTTTTATGGATGGGATTTATATGATTTTCTTGTGACAGGGGATGTACTTGATCAGGCGGTCTATGATGTTTCAGGACTTGCCAATGCAAACCATAATATGGATAAATTGTATATTGCTATTGAGATAGCAAAGAGAATTTAAAGAGTGAGGTAAAGAAAATGAGCAGGATAAAATTAACAGTACCTACAATTGAATATAAGGATAAGGCACTTCAGTTTAAAAAGGAGTTTTTGGATAATAACGAGAATGTGATAAATGGCAGCGAATTGTTGGATAAAACGGAGTCTTATGAAGAATGGCTGCAGTCTGTAACTGATAATGCTGATTTCAAGGCAGTTAATCCAGAGTGGGTTCTGACAGATACGTTTTTTGCTGTGGATGATAATGATGAAATTGTGGGCATTATAGACTTAAGACATGAGCTAAATGAGTTTTTACAAGACTTTGGAAATAGTGGATACAGTGTAAGACCTTCTGAGAGAAGGAAGGGATATGCGACTGAAATGTTGAGGTCGATTAAAGAAGTTGCAAAGAGAGTAGGATTGGATTCTTTATAACTTTCAGTAGAACGATCAAATGAGCCATCTGTAAAAACAATCAAAAAGAATGGTGGAGTATACGAACGGAGCTTCGGATTTGAAGGCGAAATTGCAGATGTATATAAAGTAAAACTGTGATATTAAATTGTGTGCTCTATATTGCACCAAATGGATTTTATGTGTTAGAATATCGCTTAAGGAAAGTACCCATGACAGGGTGGTAGCCTCCCGAGTTTATGATACCGGTTTACCGGAATACATAGGAAGGGAGGTGGCGCCGATGACAGCTTATGAGATCATTTCGATTTTCATTGGGATATTAGCTTTGCTGATGTCCTTTGGTAGCTTGATTGTAGCGTTGCTTGCCTTTCTCGACAAGAGAAACAAGCGAAAATAAAAATGCCTATCCTGTCTGATCCACAGGATAGGCGGTGTC
>JBJELT010000078.1:0-2336 GCA_051879295.1 Oliverpabstia sp.
CCTTCCGGAACCGCTACCGTGTTTTGTGCTGTATTCGGATGCATCTGCGGATCCAGATTTTTTTTCTCATAAAAAGCCTCTTCAAATAATTCTGCATTTTTCTTCCGGTCATCATCCAGGATGTGAGAATATACATCCGTAACCATGCTGACCTGGGCATGTCCGGAATCTCCCTGAACAGCTTTAATATCTCCACCATTCAGTTTCAACTTATAGGTAACACTGCTGTGTCTGAGACTGTGGAAAACAACCGGTGGGAGATCATAGTCTTTAATCAACTGATTTAATGGCTTCCGGATCGCGCCATCCCCCAAAGGAAGACCAAACGTACTTGCCATGACCAGGTTATAGTCCATGTATTCATCTCCAAGAACTTCCTTTGTCTCATCCTGTTTTTCTTTCCATTCGATCAGCATCTTTGCGACAGACTTTGGAAGGAAAACCTTTCGGACACTGCTGTCTGTCTTCGGTGTTTTCAAAACACGGACTGTTTTATTGGTCTTGCTTTTTTCCGGAAATATCAGCAGCACATCTTTTGCATCCAACTCTTTTAAAGCGGATTTGCTCACTCGCTGGGATTCCTTATTAATAAACAGATATGCCCGGTTTTCCTCAATTGCTTCCTCCGAGATGTCCACACAATCCCAGGTAAGCCCCAGAAGCTCACTGATCCGGAGAGAGCAGGAGAAGGAAAGATTCATTGCCAGCTTTAGCCGATCATCCTCACATACTTCCAGTGCGTACATCAGAGTTTCTGCAGTCCAAATCTCACGTTTCTTTGTTTTATGTTTTGGTACGGTCGCATAGATACAAGGATTCTTCTCCATCAGTTCCCATTTGACAGCCTGTTTAAAACAGCTTCGGAGGAGTTTATGGATATCTCTGATGGTACTGGTAGATACATATTCATTCTTTCTTTTCCCAATTATAGGATTGACCACAGCCGGAGCTTTCAACAATCTCTGATAATATTTTTCAATAAAACGGGTATTGATCTCCGACAGTTTTTCATCCCCGATGATCGGAAGGATATAATTATTTATGAGAGAAACATTTCCATCATACGTAGATAATGCCCAGTTGTCCTTCCCATACAGGGCAACATATTCTGCCAGAAGATCCTTCATGGTTTTACACTGCGGGATTATCATGGATCCCATTTCTTCTTTATATTCAATTTCTTTCTTGCGTTTCTTTGCCTCTGCCTTTGTAGCATAAGTTTCCCATTTCTGCTTCCGTTTCCCGTCTGCATCAGTATAGGAATAGATTACATTAAATTTTCCATTTCGTTCTCTGATCGATGCCATAATTTAACAGCCCCTTTCTGTATTTCTCTTTTCCAGCCACGCTTCAAATTCTTTTCGTTTGATCCGAACATGGTTCCTTATTTTTACAACCGGAAAATATCCTTTTGTGTACCAGACATTTATCATGGACCGGCTGACCTTTGCCATAAAGGCTGCTTCATCTATAGTAAGATACTGCAGATTGCCATTCCTTCCTCGTTCCCCGGTCTGTGCCAGTTTCTTTCTCCGATAATTCGCCAGTGCCACATTTTCTTCCATTGCCAGTTCTTCATAATCGTTCGCCGGATCCAGATGATATTCATCCTGCCCTTCCAGAAACTTCTGAAAGCTTTCCTTCGTGATTCTTTTTCGATCAGCGATCGTGACGAACTCAAAGAAATGCTGATACTTTTGACTATTCAGGATGCCATATACCTGATTTCTGGTGATTCCCAGCTGTCTGGCCATTTCCGGCATAGTGAGAGTAGCGGCCTCCATTTCCGCGTCCCTCTTTTTATCCTCCTTCGTGCGGTATCTGGACTGTCCGTCATACCATTTCTGAAATGCAGCTTTTGGTACACGTTTCCAGTAGTCCACAATCACGACTTCGATATTATTCCGCTTGATCAGGTCATAAACGACACCATCCGTAAGCTCCAGCATTTCTGCAAGTTCCGGAACAGAATAAGACCATTCTTTCAATTCCTTTCCCGGTTCTTCTCCGTTGACTTTATGATATTTAATCTGATTCGCATACCACTTTTCAAAACTCTCAATATTGACCCGCATCTTTCCGGCAATCTCTTTGGTCTCAAAAAAGTTTTTATGTACCAGCCAATACCGATCCGTCTTTTTAAGCCCCAGGAGCTCGCCCATCTCAGAAACACTCATCCATTTCTTTTTCGCAGAAGACAGTCTCTTGTATGGGCTGTTTGCTTCCACTTCCTTTATCAGTTCTTCGTATTCCTCGGTATTCATTTTTCCCTTCTCATCCATGAAGCTTTCCTCCTTCTTCCCATACCATACCGCACTTTTTCAAAAAAATTTAGG
>JBJELT010000079.1:0-2318 GCA_051879295.1 Oliverpabstia sp.
CTGCTCCTCTATCTTCATTTTCTGGATATTGGAAAGGATATTTTTCAGGCTCTTAATGGCTGCCTTCGGGTCTACGGGCTGCACATGGATGTTTACGATCAGGTTTTCCTCCATATCAAGGAAATCCGCAAGCATCTTATCCGTCAGCTCCGGTGAAGTGATCTGCAGATAGGACACGCATCCGAATGTCTGTCCCATACGGAAATAGCTGTCATTGCGGAAATCAAAACCGGTTGGGGCAATAAAGTCCTTTGTCCCAAGCCCTGTCTTTGCTACCATTCCGTAATGGAATTTAAACGGTTCCTTGGTATCCATATTCATAGTGTCATGGAGGATTTTGAGACGTTCCAGACCATTCAATGGCCTTGCCGCAGCCCCCAGCACTTTAAAGTTGTTAAGAATACCTGTCTCAATACGCTCCAGCCTGGATTTTGCTGCCCGCAGGCTCTCCGCTTTAATCCCAAAGGTGATATACTTTGTCTTCACCAGACCATTATTCCCTTTTGCAAGCTGCATTTTCAGCATATCCGCATATTCCTTCCGGATGTCATCAAACGCATCCCCTTTTGGTGGAATATCAATGGTCTTGGAATACTCATCAAAGTTGACCTGCTGGTTTAAAAACGTGATCTGAAAACGGACAGAACTGTCAAAGTAATTCAGGAACTCACAGTAATTCTCAAAAATCGTTGTCTTGTCATCATTCTTCGCAAGCTGATAGTTAATATCAAAAAACTGGATAGTCTTGGAAAAGAACTTGTCCTCCGTCTGGCAGATACCGTCCCGGTATATTTCTTTATAAGGGAGTGTCTCCTGCGCCGTGAAAGGGACCTTCTTCTTTTTCTGCTCTGCTTTTTTCTCCCGCAGCTGACGCAGCCGTTTCTTTTCTTCTTTTGTAAGCCCAATATTTCCGGCAGGCTGTGACCTACTTTTTACGGCAGGATTTCCGGTGGAAGCGGAACGGATTTCTCGCTTCCCTGGCTTCTTTTGCCTTTTTCTCAAGTTTTGCACCTTCTTTCTCTATTCTGTCCAGCTCCACAAGCCGGTCATACATGTTTTCACACTGATAAACACGTACCCCCGGACGCAGAAATTTCTGCCGGATGATGTGGAACAGTATTTTTTCGGCAGGAAACCCATCTTTCTCATACATCGCCAGAAAGAAAAAAGGCAGCATCACAATAACCATCAGTGTTGCCGCCACATCTGTTCCCAGACCTGTTTTTGTTAAAAAGTAAACTGGTAATCCGCACACTCCCGCAAGGGAGAAGCAGATGATCTGTCTTTTGGTCAGGTTCAGTGCCACTTTTGTCTTGACTTTCGACAAGTCTTTGGGCACAGGTACATATGCCATAGCTTTCCCTCCTAATGTGCATTAAATATTGACTTTGACAGGGAGCCTGTCTTAAATAAACTGAAGCACAGGATTACAGTATAGGCCGCCACGGACCAGATTGCCGTGTGGATGTTGTCTGCCACTGTGATGGAATTGACCAGCACAGCATAAATCGCCACACATACCATCATGAAAAATCCCTGGAACCCTAATGCCATCAGTGCTTTCACATAATTGTTCCCAATGCTTCCCCATTCCCGGTTGGTAAAGGTAGCAAATGGGATAGGTGAAACAGATACATAAAGGTAGATCTCGATCATACGCCCATATAAAATGACGGTAATCAGGACGGATATGATCTTCATACAAAGACTCACGATCATCGTTTCCACGCCAAGCCCTAACAGTTCCCCGATGCCCATATCCTCCACGCCATTCTCCAAAATGGCCTGCAGCGCATCTGCCACATCTATGGAAGCATTGCCGTTTATAATGCCTCCGGCACTCGTCACCACATGGTTTGCCACATCGAAAATGGCCATCGCAATATCAAAGGTATGGGTCACCAGATATACCGCTACCCACATCTTGAAAATGTACTTAAAAAACATGAACGTGTCCGTATCGTGCATGTTGTTCTTCTCCATGATCATGGAAATCAGCTCATAGCACAGCACAAACGTGATGATCATCCCCGCAATAGGGACAATGACATTATCCGACAAGCTCTTTATCATCGAAAAAATGCCACTGTTCCAGTCTTGGGGCGTCCTTCCAACTTCCGCAGCAATGGTTCCCACCTTCGTATTGACATCCGTGAACATGGTGTCCAGGTTGGATGTGATCCATCCTGTCAGAAGTTCCTTTATGAACTCTGTTATCTTCTCAATAATCCCGTTCATCCAATTATCCGAACAGCGTTGCCAGCTGCGGGATCAGGTTCATTCCAATCAGCACAATGCCACCGCCAGCCATGAGCTGT
>JBJELT010000080.1:0-11800 GCA_051879295.1 Oliverpabstia sp.
ATAAAAGTGACCGGGGGACGTCATTCCCCGTCCCCCGGTCACTTTTATTCTTTATTTACATATTTTTGAATATTCGATGCATTTACATATTTTTTCACAGTATCTCCCTGCACAATTACCAAAGTAGGAGCCTGTCTGATTCCAAACTGTGACACCATCTCCGGATTTTTTTCCGCATCCACAAGCTGGTATTCTTCCCCTTCCAGTATCTTTTTCGCCATTCTGCATCCGGGACATGTACTGGTCGTAAAGAGATATTTTTTCATCTTTCCGCTCTGCACTTCGCACTCTTCCTTTTGTACAGCTTTCTCCTCCTTCTTAACAATTTTCCTGTTTTCCGAAGGAATTCCTGAATTCAGAATATCATATACGGTTCGATTCTTGTATTCCTGGGATTTCCCATCATTCCAATTCTGCACCGGACGATAATAACCGGTAATTCTGCTGTATACTTCTGATTTCTTACCACATACCGGACAGGTAAAATGTTCCCCTGCAAGATAGCCATGATCTTTACATACCGAATATGTCGGTGACAAAGTATAATATGGCAGACGATAGTTTTCAGCAATTTTTCTGACAAGCATTGCTGCTGCTTTCCAATCCGGAAGTTTTTCGCCCAGAAAAGCATGAAATACCGTTCCGGAAGTATACAATGTCTGCAATTGATCCTGAATATCCAACGCATCAAAAATATCAGAAGTATAATCCACCGGCAAATGAGAACTATTTGTATAATACGGTGTATCTCCTTCATGACCTGCTGTAATAATATCCGGCCACCGTTCCCGGTCATGCTTTGCAAGACGATATGCGGTGGATTCTGCCGGTGTTGCTTCCAGATTATACAAATCACCATATTCTTCCTGATAATCAGAAAGCTTGTCTCTCATATGATTCAGTACCTTTTCGGAAAATTCCTGTGTTCTCACATCCGACATATCTGCCTGAATCCATCTGGCATTCAGACCGGCTTCATTCATACCCACAAGACCAATGGTAGAAAAATGACTGTCAAAATTTCCCAGATATCTCTTTGTATAGGGATACAGACCGCCTTCCAGCAGTTTGCTGACTACTTCCCGTTTTGTATGAAGAGAACGGGCTGCCAGATCCATGATATGATCAAGACGCTTAAAGAACTCTTTCTCATCTCTGGAAAGATAGGCGATACGAGGCATATTGATCGTTACCACACCAATCGAACCTGTACTTTCGCCCGATCCAAAATATCCGCCTGTCTTCTTTCTCAATTCTCTCAGATCCAACCGCAGGCGACAGCACATGCTTCGCACATCGCTGGGCTTCATATCACTGTTAATATAATTGGAAAAATACGGTGTTCCGTACTTTGATGTCATCTCAAATAACAGACGGTTATTTTCCGTATCTGACCAGTCAAAATCAGAAGTAATAGAATACGTAGGAATCGGATACTGAAATCCACGTCCATTGGCATCACCTTCTATCATGGTTTCAATAAAGGCCTTATTGACCATATCCATTTCTTTTTTACAATCTTTATACTTGAAATCCATCTGTTTTCCGCCTACAATAGCCGGAAGTTCTGCCAGATCATCCGGTACTGTCCAGTCCAGCGTAATATTAGAAAACGGTGCCTGTGTTCCCCATCGGCTCGGCGTATTCACTCCATAGACAAACGCTTCAATACATTTCTTCACTTCCGGATAAGACAAATGGTCTGCTTTCACAAATGGGGCCAGATAGGTATCAAATGATGAAAAAGCCTGTGCTCCCGCCCATTCATTCTGCATGATCCCCAGGAAATTCACCATTTGGTTACATAAAACACTAAGATGTCTGGCCGGCGCAGAAGTAATTTTCCCTTCGATACCTCCTAATCCCTCCGTAATCAGCTGTTTCAATGACCATCCGGCACAATATCCGGTAAGCATAGACAAATCATGAATATGCATATCTGCATTGCGGTGAGCGTCTGCAATCTCCTCATCATAGATTTCCGAAAGCCAGTAATTAGCCGTAACTGCACCGGAGTTACTCAGAATCAGACCGCCTACAGAATACGTAACTGTGGAATTCTCCTTTACTCTCCAGTCCTCCACCTTCACATAACTGTTTACAATTTCCTTATAATCCAGAATCGTAGATTTCATATTGCGGACTTTCTCCCGCTGCTTTCTATAAAGGATATATGCTTTTGCAACTTCCGCATATCCGCACTGTATCAACACATTCTCCACACTGTCCTGAATAGCTTCCACAGAAATCCTGTTGTCCGTTATTTTATCCTGAAAATCAGCTGTTACCCGAAGACCAAGCATGTCCAGCATATCCTGAGTATAATTTTTATCATTTGCTGTGAATGCTTTCCGGATAGCCTCTGTTATTTTGTTTATTTTAAAATCGGCAATTTCACCGTCTCGTTTTACAACTTCAAACATATTCCCAAAAACCTTCCTGTTCATTTCTTTTCGTGTACGTCTATACTAACAAAATACGTCCCCAGTGTCAACAGAAAAAACACTATATATTGTGATTGTTCTTGCAAAATCACAATATATAGTGTTTGAATAAAGTGAACGGGTCACTCATAATTTGGGATAGACTTCCATCGGAACATACGCTTTAACCGAAATACCTTCCGGCAGATATTCTTCTTCTACTACCTGACCATGCTGCCGGATCATTGCAATCATACCTGCTTTTTCATAGGAATACAATCTTTCCACGTATATCTGATCCTCCAGGAGCACTTCCTCCAACAGCTTTTTCAGTTCTTCCAGCCCCAGTTTTTTTTTCGCAGAAATATGCAGCACATGGTCTGCCTGAAAATCCCGCAGCTGCTCTTTTTCCTCACACAAATCCTGTTTATTAAACAGAGTAATTACTTTCTTATTCTCCACGCCAAGCTGCTGAAGGGTATCATAAACCACCTGCATATGTTCTTCTTTCTGACTGTTTGAAGCATCTACCACATGGAGAATCAAATCAGCATACTTCGCCTCTTCCAGCGTACTTTTAAAAGCCTCAATCAGGTGGTGTGGCAGTTTTCGAATAAATCCGACAGTATCTGTCAGGAGTATCTGCTGCTTTCCCGGCAAATCCAACACCCTCGTCGTCGGATCCAGCGTAGCAAACAACTGATCCTCTTCCAGAACGTCTGCACCGGTCAGCTGATTCAATAATGTAGATTTACCGGCATTAGTATAACCAACAATAGCAGCTACCCGGGTACGGTTCTTTTCTCGCTGGGTCCGTATCAGATCTCTGTGCCGCTGAACCTCCTCCAGCTGACTCTTCAGCTGCCCGATTCTCATATGAATCAGACGCCGGTCCATCTCCAGTTTCTTTTCACCGGGACCTCGGGTTCCGATTCCTCCTCCCAGACGGGAAAGAGAAGCCCTCATACCAACCAGCCTGGCTGCACGATATTTCAGCTGAGCCAGTTCCACCTGAATCTTTCCTTCACTAGTTCTTGCCCTCCCGGCGAAAATATCCAGAATCACCATCGTCCGGTCCATAACTTTACATTCCAGTTCCTGCTCCAGATTGTTCATCTGTGCTGGTGACAATTCATCATCACAGACAATGCCGGTGGCATCCAAATCATAAATCAACTCTTTCAGTTCTTCCAGTTTTCCTTTTCCCAGATAAGTGCCCGGATGAACAGTTTCCCGGCTCTGCATCACAGTTCCCACAGCCACTGCTCCAGCAGTCTCCACCAGTTCCCTCAGTTCCAGCAGGGACTGTACCATATCATCAGAATCACTGGTCTGTACGCCAACCAGAATCACCCGCTCTATCTGTTCTTCCATTTCATACATCTGTGTTTCCTCCTGCTATCTTGTAGAAAGAAATTCATTTTCTCTCAGACCTTCTGCATCATCCGGATACAGATCCAGATAGACGGCCATTTTGGATTTTGCTGTCATGAAATCTCTCTTATATTCGTAAGCAACGATTTCATTATAAAGAAGGCTATGCTTTTCCTCTTCATCATTTTCAGCCAGACCTTTACTGATATTTTCCAGGGCACTGTCGTAATTGCCGTTATAAATATCACAGATTGCCAGTCCATTATATGCTCTGGCATCCTTGTCACTGACTGACAGATATTCTCTGTAAAGGCTGGCAGCACTGGCGGGATCATCCATTTCCAGATAAATCCGCCCCAACAGCAACATTGCATCCGCATATTCCATATTCATGGAAGTCATCAGTGCATCTTTTGCTTTTTCATACTCTTTCTGATACTCAAAAATCCGTCCCCTGTGATAATAATCTTCCCCGGTTACCGGCTCCATATTCAGCGCCATTTCCAGATATTCAACACCATCTACCTCTTTATTTTTTTCTGCATAAATCTGATAAATGTTGATGTAAAGATTATAATCTTTGCATCCCTCAAGTGCCCGCACAAAATCTTCTCTGGCATTTTCATAGTCATTCTGACTCATATACAGCTTGCCTCTGAGATAAAACGCAGTGGTGTCAGCCCCCTTTTTCAGGATATTGCTGTACACTTCCAGTGCTTTCTCAGTCTGACCGCTGTCCAGTCTCGCCTCTGCCAGTCGGAACATCACTTCTTTTTCAAATTCTGTATTTTCATCATCCATGGAATTCAGGCTTCGTGAAAATGCAGCAATCGCCTCGGGATAAGACTCTTTTCCCATCCAGGCAATTCCGTATGCCCGGTAGGCCTCGGGAAGCCTTTTTCCTGTCTCAATCATCTGTTCCAGCTGCGTAATTGCCTCGTCATACTGGCCATTCGCAATAGCTTCAATTCCACTGGAATAACAGCTGTCTGCCTTACTGTCTCCACACCCGGAAATCATCAGCAGCAAACATCCCAGTGCCATGATTGCCTTTTTCATGATAAAATAAGACCCTCTTTGTCCATAACAGCAATAACTTTGTTAACCATTTCTCTGCAGATGGAATCCTTCTTTGCCTCAACCATCACACGGATCACCGGTTCAGTACCACTCTCCCGAACCAGAATTCTTCCCTCATCGCCCAGTTCTTTTTCTACTTCTGCAACCACTTCCTTCACAGCAGCATTATTTCTTGCGGCAGCCTTATTAGATACACGTACATTCTTCAGAAGCTGCGGATAAATGGTAACCTCAGAAGCCAGCACATTTAAAGAAGTTTTCTTCTCAATCATAACTTCCATCACCATCAGGGAAGTCAGAATACCATCACCTGTAGTTGCATGTTTACTGAAAATAATGTGACCAGACTGTTCACCGCCCAAACTATGTCCGTTTGCCATCATATTTTCACACACATATTTATCTCCTACAGCCGTTTTTTCATAACGGATTCCCGCACGGTCACAGGCCTTATAAAGTCCCAGATTTGACATAATCGTAGTTACGATGGTGTTATTTTCCAGTTTACCGCGTTCCATCATATATTTACCGCAGACATACATAATCAGGTCTCCGTCAATAACATTGCCGAGATGATCTACTGCAATACAGCGGTCTGCATCTCCGTCATAGGCAAATCCCACATCCAGATGCTTCTCTTTTACAAACTTCTGCATCTCTTCAATGTGTGTGGAACCACAGTTGGTATTGATATTTGTTCCGTCCGGATTGTTATTAATAACATATGTTTTAGCCCCCAGTGCATCAAATACACTTTTAGCTACAGAAGAAGCACTTCCGTTAGAACAGTCCAGACCTACTCTGTAATTTTTGAAAGAACGGGTCGGTATGGAAATCAGATAGCCAATATAGCGGTTTCTTCCGGCTGAGAAATCCACGGTCCTGCCGATATTCTCTCTTGTTGCATAGGGAAGTTCCTGCATATCATCATCAATATACTTTTCAATCTGTGCTTCCACATCCGCATCCATTTTCTGCCCGTTACCATTGATAATCTTGATTCCATTATCATAGAAAGGATTATGACTGGCGGAAATCATGATTCCACAGTCAAAATTCTCCGTCCGTACAACGTAAGACACGCTTGGAGTTGTAGTCACATGCAGAAGATAAACGTCCGCACCGGAAGCAGTCAGCCCGGCCACCAGTGAATACTCAAACATATAGCTGCTTCTGCGTGTATCCTTTCCGATTACAATCTGTGCCTTGTGTTCTTTTCCATAATACCAGCCCAGGAAACGTCCTACTCTAAATGCATGTTCTACGGTCAGATCCACATTAGCCTCTCCGCGAAATCCGTCTGTTCCAAAATATTTTCCCATTTTACATATCCTCCCTGTTAATTCTGGTCCTGCAGGTTTGCAAGTTTTGCTGCCTGATCCGCTGCGATCAGACTGTCAATGATTTCTGACAAATCTCCATTCATAATACTGTCCAGTCTATGCAGCGTCAGCTTGATTCTATGATCGGTAACCCTTCCCTGAGGGAAATTATATGTTCTGATTTTTTCTGAACGATCACCGGTTCCCACCTGACTTCTTCTGGACTCAGCCTCCGCATCATGGCGTTTCTGCAGCTCCAGATCATACAGACGGGAACGCAGCACCTTCAATGCTTTATCTCTGTTCTTCAACTGTGATTTTTCATCCTGACAGGAGATCACAATTCCTGTCGGAATATGGGTAAGACGAACCGCAGAGTCTGTGGTATTGACACACTGACCACCGTTTCCGGACGCACGGAACACGTCAAACTTACAATCATTCAGATCCAGTTCGAAGTCAATTTCTTCCGCCTCCGGCATAATGGCAACTGTAATTGTGGAAGTATGGATTCTTCCACCGGATTCTGTCTCGGGCACCCTCTGGACCCGGTGTACGCCACTTTCATACTTTAATTTTGAATAGGCACCATTACCCGTCAGCATAAATGTTACTTCTTTAAAACCGCCGATTCCGTTTTCATTCAGAGAAAGCATCTCTGTCTTCCATCTCTGGGTCTCGGCATATTTCACATACATCCGGTAAATCTCAGCGGCAAACAATGCAGCCTCATCCCCTCCGGCTCCGGCACGGATTTCAACAATAACGTTTTTATTATCATTCGGGTCCTTGGGTAAAAGCAGGATTTTCAGCTGATGTTCCAGCTCCTCAATCCGTTTTTTTGCATCTGTCAGTTCCTCTTTCAGCATGTCACGCATCTCTTCATCGTTTTCTTCCTCAAGCATGGAAAGACTTTCCTCTACTGTCTGCTGACATTCTTTATATTCTTTATAAGCGTCTACAATCGGCTGCAGTTCGCTTTGTTCTTTCATCAATTTCTGAAATCTTGCAGGGTCGTTGGCAACGCCCGGCTCATTCAGCTCACTCAGCACTTCTTCCAGACGAATCAGCAGATCCTCCAATTTATCAAACATGTTCTATCCTCCTGATTATTCATTTTGTGATGACAGGGGCTTTTGTCCCACCGCCACCCGGTCCAGTTCCGCAAGATCCTTGAGTATCCGTATTCCGATATATCCCGCATCCTGCATCAACTGCTTTAGGTTCTCTCCCTGATCCCATCCGATTTCCATACAAAGCCATCCTCCGGGATTCAGATAATGATCGGTTTCTTTTACAATTTTCCGGTAAAAATACAGCCCATCCTCACCGCCGTCCAACGCCAGCACCGGTTCATGTTCTTTCACTTCCGGCATCAGCTGTGCAATCTCCCCCGAAGCAATATAGGGAGGATTAGACACAATCAGATCGAATATCCCTTCCAGATTGTCAAACAGATCACTTTCCACCAGATCTGCCTTAACTCCCAGTCGTTCCCGGTTGACTGCAGCAACCTTCAAAGCTTCAGAAGAAATATCTGCTCCCACACCTTTCAGGCCAAGCTCTTCATGTTCTGCCAGAAGTGACAAGAGAATACATCCACTTCCTGTACAAAGATCCAGAACTCTCATTCCCGGCTGCAGATGTTTTCCCGCTTCTTCCACCAGAATCTCCGTATCAAATCTCGGAATCAACACATGATCATTCACATAGAATTCATATCCCATAAACCATGCTTTCCCGATAATCTGCTGCAGCGGAATCCTATTTTTTCTTTGCCGGATACAGGCTTCATACCTTTCCTGCTGCTCATTTCCTATTTTATCATTTTCATGCAGATAATAATAGCTTTTTTCGATATCTAATGCAAATTCCATCAGCGCCCAGGCATCGACTTCCGCATCCGGTACATCTGCCATCCGCAATTCTTCTTTTCCCCGGCAAAATAAATCACGCAACGTACTCATTCTGCCTCATCCTCACACTGTCCGGAAAAATTTTCTTTCAGATACTCTTCCCAGTCAAATACAGCTTCCACAGCCTGAATAGCAACCTCCACCATATCTTCCTCCGGTTCTCTGGTTGTCAGTTTCTGAAGTGCCAGTCCCGGTTTGCTCAACAAAACAACCACCGGATTCTCACTGCGGCCTGCCAGACGGATAATCTCATAAGATACACCTGCAATCACCGGCATCAAAAGAAGGCGAATGACCACTCTCAGCCACGGGGAAGACACACGGATAAACAAGAAGAAAATAATACTGACTATCATAACGAACAACAGAAAGCTGGTTCCGCACCGCTTGTGTTCTCTTGAACTCTTCATTACATTTTTTACATTCAGTTCCAATCCGTGTTCGATACAATTGATACATTTATGTTCTGCACCATGATACATAAATACTCTCTGAATATCTTTCATCCTGGAAATCAACAGCAAATATCCCAGAAACACCACCATTCTGGCACATGCTTCCGCCACCGCTATCATACCCTCTGATTGTGTGATATTTCTTAAAAATCCTGCAATAAAATAGGGAAGAAGGATAAAAAAAGCCACTGACATGACAACAGAAAACGCAACAGTCCCATACATCAGCCACTGTTCCTGCTTTTCTTTTCTGGCCTCTGCTTTTGCCGCCTCCTCCTGTGTCATCCTGTCTTTATTATCCTGATCCTCTTCCTCATCCTCAAAAAATTGTGCTGAATAAGTAAGACACTTCATTCCCACTACCAGCGATTCAAAAAAAGATATAACGCCTCTGAAAATGGGCAGCTTCCAGATTTTTTTATCTTTTGTCCAGCTGCTGTAGTGTTCTACTTTTACATCAATCTCACCATCCGGTTTTCTGACAGCAATGGAATACTGATCCCTACAACGCATCATAATTCCTTCCATTACTGCCTGACCACCAATATTTGATGACTTCATCCGTTTCAATCACCTCATCTAATACTGTATATCAAAGTGGACAAGCCCACTTAAACTCTCCGTTAAGAAAGTGCGAAGCACTTTTCTATAAGTTCAAGTACGCCTCTGCGCACTTGCTGCGGGCTTTATCTTCTTTCAAGATAACAAAACAGGTTGAGATTTTATCAACCTCAACCCGCTCATCAGTCTTATTCTCTTATGCGTTAATGCCGTATTTTTTATTGAACTTATCAATACGTCCACGAGCTGCAGCTGCCTTCTGCTGTCCTGTATAGAAAGGATGGCATTTGGAACAGATTTCTACGTGGATATCCTTTTTTGTGGATCCGGTTACGAATGTATTACCGCAGTTACAAGTCACTGTTGCCTGATGATATGTTGGATGGATTCCTTCTTTCATTGTTTTCACCTCTTCTGATTATTAATTATATTTATTATCATTGTTTATTCTGATATTTAAAGTTACTATTCGCTCATCAATAGTCCGCAAATAATAACTATTTAAACAGCTTGTAAAGTATAACATATATCCAAAAAAAATGCAAGTTATTTCCCTAAATATATTTCTGTTTACGAATCTGCTGCACCAATTCCTGATTATTGCGTGTGCGGGCAAACATATTCAATATGTTCTCTGTCGCTTCATCAGTTTTCATGCCATTAAGAGCCTTGCGCATGATATATACCGCTTCCTGTTCGTCCGCATTCAGCAAAAGATCCTCTCTTCTGGTTCCTGACCGTGCAATATCTATCGCCGGGAATACTCTCTTTTCCTGCAGCTTACGGTCCAGGATCAATTCCATATTACCGGTTCCCTTGAATTCTTCGTATACCACGTCATCCATCTTGCTTCCGGTATCCACCAGTGCCGTGGCCAATATCGTCAGACTGCCGCCTTCCCGCATATTTCTTGCCGCACCGAAAAATCTCTTGGGCATATGAAGGGCTGCCGGATCCAAACCACCGGAAAGAGTTCTTCCGCTGGGCGGAACAGTAAGGTTATATGCCCTTGCCAGACGGGTGATACTGTCAATGAAAATAGTGACGTCTTTTTTATGTTCTACCAGACGCTTAGCCCTCTCGATCACCATCTCCGAAACCCTCTTATGGTGCTCTGGCAATTCATCAAATGTAGAATAAATAACTTCCACATTCTTTCCTTTGATAGCCTCTTTGATATCTGTTACCTCTTCAGGACGTTCATCAATCAACAGAATGATCAGATGCATCTCCGGGTTATTGCGCAGAATCGACTGAGCCGCTTCCTTCAGCAGTGTGGTTTTACCTGCTTTTGGAGGAGACACGATCATACCTCTCTGACCTTTCCCAATAGGACTGATCAGATCCGTGATACGCATAGCCATACTTCCACCGGGACGTTCCAGACGAAGTCTCTTATCCGGAAATACTGGCGTCATATCTTCAAAATTATATCTTTTCAGGCTGTCATTTGGAGAAAGTCCATTGATAGAAGTAACATAAAGCAATGCACCAAACTTTTCATTCTGACTTTTTACTCTTGTACTTCCCCGGAGAATGTCTCCGGTTTTAAGATTAAATCTGCGAATCTGAGAGGGGGACACATACACGTCATTCTCACCGGGCATATAATTATCACTTCGGATAAATCCGTAACCATCTGCCAGCACTTCCAGAATTCCATGCGCCTCAATTCCACTGTCCAGCTGTCCGAACTCAGCTTTCTTTTCCTCTATCTGTTTTTCCTGCTCTTTTGCATCTTCCTGCAGCATCCGTTCTACCAGTTCTTCTTTTCGCAAACCGGAAAGTCCCTTTAAGCCTCTCGCTTTTGCCACTTCCCGCAGTTCACTTGCAGACAACGATTCATATTTTTCTCTCATCTAATTTTCCTTTCCAACCGCGGAAATATCCGTAGTCTTTCAGTAAATAACCAAGAATCACTGCATGTCTATTCTCAGTTGCTGTCATTAGCCTACCATCCAAATTCTTTTTTGTCAACTATACAAAAAGAAAAAAATCCCTTGAAACAAGGGATGAATTGATACGGTTAGTGGGACTCGAACCCACACGGTTGCCCACTGGCACCTAAAACCAGCGCGTCTGCCAATTCCGCCATAACCGCACATATATATGATACAAAAAAAGACAAGCGCATAAGCTTGTCCACTGAGGCATCGGGGATTCGAACCCCGGACAACTTGATTAAAAGTCAAGTGCTCTACCGACTGAGCTAATACCCCATGATCTGGGCCAGGCAGATTCGAACTGCCGAATGCAGGAGTCAAAGTCCTGTGCCTTACCGCTTGGCGATAGCCCAACGAACGCCTTACGGCAGGGTGGATACAGGGATTCGAACCCTGGGCCTCCAGAGCCACAATCTGGCGCGCTAACCAACTGCGCTATACCCACCATATTCTTGAATTTCTTTAAGAAAAGAAATCAACGAGCCTGAAGGGATTCGAACCCCCGACCCACGGCTTAGAAGGCCGTTGCTCTATCCAACTGAGCTACAAACACGTACTCATCAGATATGCTTCTGATGGAAGCGGGTGATGGGAATCGAACCCACGTATCCAGCTTGGAAGGCTGGTGTTCTACCATTGAACTACACCCGCACGAATATATTAGTAAGATTGAATCGGGGTGACAGGATTCGAACCTGCGACCTCCTGGTCCCAAACCAGGCGCTC
>JBJELT010000081.1:0-11755 GCA_051879295.1 Oliverpabstia sp.
ATGCGGGCTATTTCTTTCAAGAGTTCGCCATCCGGCGAACTTTCCTATTATATAAGAAAAGGGTGGCTGTCCCACCCTCTTCTCACTCCAGGATTTCAATTACATTATCCTCTTCCACGTAATTTCCGCCTCCCATATGTTCCCGCACGAACGGCACGCCTTTCCGCACATAAAAGGTATTATGATGAATATAAGCATCCGGATTCATAGATGGACTAATGGTTCCACCTAAATCGTCACAACTGATGTTATAGCGGAATGTACTATGGATTGCTTCTTCCAGACAGAACATGGCACATCCGCCTTCATTGAGACGGCTGTAATTATACTGGTAGATGGTTCCGTCACCGGAGTCAAAATCCCAGGCCATGCCGTCCTGATTGAGACGTGTATCCACAGCTTCATTATACTGGAAAAGTGCATCTTTGCATTTCCACGGCCAGATGGCTGCGGCAACTTTTCCGGCACGGTTTTCAGGGTACCGGTATATACGGTCATTCATTTCCCCAGCACAGGAGTCAGCAATGTTGTGCTCTACCAGTGGACGCAATGCATACATCACAGTTATTCCATCCCCGCCAGCTTCTTTTACATAGTTATCAGAGATTCGAATATTATTATGCCCATATTTTTCAAATAATTCTTCTTCCAACTCAGCTTTCATGAATTCATGGCAATGATAGGTATAGCCAATGGCGATTCCCCAACGGCTCACATGCTGTACAAAGCAACCTGTCACGCTCACATTTTCATAACGGGCTGCTCCGGTTTTTTCCTCATCGTCCGGTTTCAGACAGGTAAAGTATATGCCGCCATTATTCATGTGCTTGTCATAAACATTTCCATTGACCCGACTGACTTCCAGATTCTTCAGATGTATTTCCCGAAGTGTCCCCCGATTCTTTGCCACCACAGCCACTCCGGTTCTGTTCATTTTATGAGCTTCACAGTAATTTTCACCGATAATCGCACCCCAGTTGGTGACTGAAATATTTTCTACCGTAATATAGGAGCAGTCATATAGCAATATAGCTGAGGAAACATAGCCTTTCCATGTATGTGTGGGAGAATCTAGCGGTGTTCCATAATCCTGATACCAGATTCCATTTCCATCTGCCTCGATGCGCGGCAGGTCGCCTTCTCCATAGGCACCGATTGTAATATGTTCCTCTGCCGTTCCACTGACAGTCAGATGCAGGTATTGTCCGGAAAATACGGATCCCCGTTCCAGAAGGATCTGATCACCTGGTTCCAGATTTCTGTTTGCTGCCGCAGCCAAAGTCAGAAAAGGACGGGAAAGTGAACCGTCATTTTGATCATTTCCACTCTTCGTGCTTACATAATAAATCCTTGACAATGTCCTCATACTCCTTTTCTTTCAGTCTTTTTTCGATAATCATGGCAACCTCTTCAAACCCAAAACTGTCACCAAAATATCTGGTAAATAAATCCCTGTTTTCATCATAATATTGTCTTAGATCAGTTTCGGAAAAAACTCTGCAGGGATAGCCGCCCAGAGTTTCTCCTTTATACACTGTATAATCCAGTTTAATTCGTGTAAGTTCATACTGCAGATACATTGTCGGCGTGAAATACGTTACCCCATAAACCATTTCACCTTTTCGCAGCTTTTCCTGAACTTCCTCATTTTTTATCTTCCGTCTTTTTTCCACATCGGTGATATCCGGCGACGGGATTGTCCCCAGCCAATACCCGATCAGAAGCCTTGCCTGCTCACTTTTCACATTTTTCTCCTTCTCACTCTTTATTTTACACTCTCATTTCAAGTACGCCTCGGCGTACTTTTTGCGAGGTATTATCTTCTTTCAAGATAAGTATAACCGGGATAAAACCCCGGAGAATCTGCGATTCTCCGGGGCAACGTCTTTATTGTAATATTTTTTTCAGTTGTTTAATATATTCCGGTGTCGTTCCGCAGCATCCACCCACCAGCCCGGCTCCTGCTGCCACCAGCTTTCTGGTGTACTCCGCGAAGGTTTCTGCATCCATACTGTAATGTGCCTCACCTTTTTCATCAATCACCGGCATACCGGCATTTGGCTTGGCGATAATCGGCACATGTGCCACTTTTCTCATACTAGTCACCACAGATTCCAGCTGATCTGGTCCCACAGAACAGTTCAGACCTACTGCTGCCGCACCCATTTCCTGCAGTGTCATAACAGCTTCTACAGCATTGCCGCCGTACATGGCCGATCCATCCGCTTCCAAGGTCAGGCTGCACATCATGGGCAGATCACAGACCGACTGCGCTGCATCCAGAGCTACCACAGTTTCATCCACACCGAGCATGGTTTCTGCAACCAGAAGATCGGCTCCTGCATCTGCCAACGCGCGAATCTGTTCCTGATAGGCCTGATACAACTCCTCATAAGTAAGTGATCCTCTCGGCTCCATCAGCTGTCCTGTTGTAGTCAAATCTCCTGCCACCAACGCACGATTTCCAACCGCGTCTTTGGATATCTTAACCAGACGTGTATTCAATTCCACGATTCTGTCCTGAAGATTAAAGTTTCTCATGCTGATTCTGTTGGCCGCAAACGTCGGTGCATATACGATCTGACTTCCGGCATCTACATAAGCCCGCTGCAGCTCCTGCAGCACATGCGGGTGCTCCAGTACCCACTGTTCCGAAGAAATACCCACCGGCATTCCCGCTTTGCGCAGATTGGAACCAGTTGCGCCGTCAAGCAGTACAACACCTTTATTAGTTAACGCCTGAAATTCGTGTTTTGTCATCGTCTGTCCTCTCCTGCGCAGTCTTTATTCTGCTGCATCTTCAGTGGAATCTGATGTCTTATAAATAAAAGATTTAGCATTTGACAGCTTGACTTTTTTCCATACATTTTCCTGGATATCCATATCAGCAGCATCCTGCCATTTTTCCAGAAGACTGTCATAAAGTTCCTGCTCTCTTTCCAAAATAATGCTCTTGATCTTGTTCTGAGTAGCTTCCTCATCATACATCTTATCCAGACGAACGACATAATAACCTTTTTCACCTTCGATGACCTGGTCTGCAACTTCACCATCTTTCAGGGCAAGAGCCGCATCCATCACCGCCTGATCCAGTGTATTGCTTTCACTTGGAGCTGTGGTAAATGCCGGTGTGGTTGACCGGATATCGTCATCTACTTCATCCACAATCGCATCGATATCAGCTTCCGCAATATTATCAGAAGCTTTTATTTTCTCCAGAACTTTTTCGGCCAGTTCTTTTTTCTCTGCCTTTTCTTCATCTGTCAGTGGTACAGGATTACCATCATCATCCTCTGCGTCCTCTATGGACACTGTCACCAGAGAAATTCGGGTCTGATTTGCCTCCTCGTCACTTACTTCCTGATCCACATCCGCCACCATAGGATCGTGCATCTTCTGACGATATGTCATCAACTGCAGATACAGAACAATATCACTCTCCGATACAGCCAGCTCTTCCAGTGTTTTTTCATCATTGGCTTCCATAAATGCCTTTGCCGCACTGTCAATCGCTTCCTGTTCTTCATCTGTGATCGTCACATCATAATCCGCAGCATGATCCTTCATCACGTAAAGCGTTTTGATGGTATCCATAACGCCTTCTTTCGTACTTTCTGCGTAGGTTTTTCCATCCTCTGTCTCTTCATCCCACATACCACCTATATCAATTCCATAACTCTGAGCGAACATCTGATAGTAATTGTATATCTGTGCCTGCTGGTCACGAAGAATATAGCTGGCAAGTCCCAGAGTAACTTCTTCTCCATCTACGGTTGCAACTGTCTGTGTGCCATCTAATTTTCCACATCCGGTAAAACATCCGGCGATCAGGCAGCCACTCAGAATACCGCATGCAATTCTGCTGTTAAACTTATTCATAATTTCCTCCGTATTTGCATAAATTTCAACTGTGTCTCATTATATTCCATTTTTTGTGGACGGGCAACCTTTTTCCCGGAATTCATGCAAAAATGTTGCTGTCCACTCCGTGATCAGCAACATTCTTCACATACACAGAAATGATGCATACTGCATCATTTCACGCGGTAACCGTATCTTCAAACTGACTGTTATACAGATGGGCATAGAATCCATTCTGAGCCAGGAGAGAATCATGATTTCCCTGTTCAATAATATGACCATCTTTCATAACCAATATTACATCTGCCTCACGGATCGTAGAGAGACGATGGGCAACAATGAAACTGGTCCGTCCCTGCATCATACGGGCAAAGGCAGCCTGAATCCTTATCTCTGTACGAGTATCAATACTGCTGGTTGCCTCATCAAGAATCAGCATCGGAGGAAGACAGAGCATGACACGCGCAATACAAAGCAGCTGTTTCTGACCCTGACTGATATTTCCTCCATCCTCTGCGATGACAGTATCATATCCTTCCGGCAGACGTTTGATAAAACTGTGGGCGTGAGCTGCTTTCGCGGCCGCAATGACTTCCTCTTCTGTGGCATATGGTTTGCCATATGCGATATTCTCCCGGATTGTCCCGGCTTTCAGCCAGGTATCCTGCAGCACCATACCATAATTCTGATGCAGACTTCTTCTTGTTACATCACGGATATCTTTTCCTGCCACACAGATTCTGCCGCTGTCCACATCATAAAACCTCATCAACAGATTGATCAAGGTAGTTTTTCCGCATCCGGTCGGACCTACAATGGCAATTCGCTGTCCCGGCTGCACATCCAGATTCAGGTCCTCAATCAGAGGCCGTTCCGGCACATAGCGGAATGACACGTGTTTCAGTTCCACATGACCATCACTTTTCAGTGCATCCCGTTTTTCTTCTGTCTGGTTTTCTTCGTCCAGCAGCTGGAAGACACGTTCTGCACAGGCAATCGCATTCTGCAGTTCTGTCACCACACTGGAAATCTCATTAAATGGTTTGGAATACTGGTTGGCATAACTGAGGAAAATACTCAGCTGACCGATGGTAATTCCTCCGGCTACCGCATATAATGCACCGGTAAGGCCTACTGCGGCATACACCAGGTTATTGACAAAACGCGTACAGGGATTTGTCAGACTGGAGAAAAATACTGCTTTCAGACTGGTCTCTCTCAGCCGTTCATTCAAATCATCAAATCTCTCCTGACTTTCTTTCTCATGTCCGAAAGCCTGAACAACTTTCATACCTTCCATCATTTCATTGACATACGCTGTCTGTTCTCCCCGCACTACTGTCTGATTACGGAAATGTTGATACGTATGTTTTGCAATGAAGTTTGCCACAAACAGACTCAGCGGAGTCAGACACACGACCACCAGAGTAATCAGCGGATTGACAGATACCATAAATCCAAGAGTACCGATGATCGTCACCACACCGGTAAATAACTGGGTAAATCCCATCAGCAGACCATCCGCAAAGGTATCTACATCTGCGATTACACGGCTGACCAGATCTCCTGACGGATGAGCATCCAGGTAGGAAAGCGGCAGATTCTGAATTTTATTGATAGCTGCATTTCTCAAATCCCTTGATACAGAAAATGTAATTTTATTGCTGCAGGCTGCCAGCACCCACTGTGCCGCTGCAGTCACAGCCGTTGCCACTCCGATGGCAGTGATAATGGTTGCCACTCCGGTAAAATCCACGCGGCCTTTGCCAATCATATAGTCAATGGCATTTCCACATAAAATCGGCACAATCAGCTGAGATGCCACACTGACTGCGGCACATAGAAAACTGATGATCAGGTACGGAGCATATGGTTTAATGAACCGCATGACTCTTCCCATAACTTTTCGATTATTTATCTTTTTATCTTTTACAGTTTTTTTGCCGGACATCAGTATGCCTCCCCCTTTCTGAACTGACTTTCATGAATCTCACGATATACGTCACAAGTCTTCATAAGTTCCTCATGACTTCCCTGCCCTGCCAGCATACCATCATCCAGAACCAGAATCCGATCGGCATGTTTCAGGCTGGAAGTTCTCTGAGACACAATAAATACGGTAATATTGCCGGGAAGCTCTGCAATCGCTTTTCTGAGGGCCGCATCAGTGGCAAAATCCAGCGCACTGGCACTGTCATCCAGAATCAGGATTTCCGGACTGGATACCAGAGCTCTCGCAATTGTCAGACGCTGTCTCTGACCTCCGGAAAAGTTCTTTCCGCCCTGTTCCACAGGTTCATCCAATCCCAGCGGTTTCTGGCGGACAAATTCTGCCGCCTGTGCTGTCTCAAGTGCTTTCCACAGTTCATCATCGGAAGCTGCTGCATTTCCCCACAGCAGATTAGAGCGAATAGTTCCGGCAAACAGCTGTGCTTTCTGCATGACAACTCCCACATTTCCTCTTAAGGTTTCTTTGTTCCATGCTTGTATAGGCTGTCCCATAATTTTCACCTGTCCTGAGGTTGCATCATAGAACCGGGGAATCAGATTCACCAGACTGGATTTTCCACTTCCGGTTCCTCCGATTACACCGATCGTCTGTCCTTTTTTCGCTGTAAATGAAATGTCTGTCAGACTCTCTTCGCCTGCACCTGCATAGATCAGGCTGACATGAGAAAATTCCACTGCATTTTCAGCATTCTGAATAGCATTCCTGTCAACGCCCTGCGCGGTATTATTTTCAAATTTCATGGCAGGTTCCGTCTCAAGCACACCTGCAACACGGCTGAGACTGGCAAGAGCTTTACTCAGTAACACAACTGTATTGGCCATTTTCACCAGTTCCACGAGAATCTGGCTCATGTAGTTTACCAGGGCTACCACATCACCACTTAAAAGGAGACCACCTTCAATTTGTGAAGCTCCCATATTCAAAATAGCGATGGTTGCCAGATTAACTACTACATAAGTCAGCGGATTCATCAGTGCAGACAGATTACCCACGCGAATCTGCCGGGAAGTCAGCAAACTATTAGCACTCTCAAATCGTTCCACCTCTGCTTCTTCTTTTCCAAACGCACGAATGACTCTCACACCTGTCAGGTTCTCCCGGGTAACTCCCACCACCCGGTCCAGTTTTCCCTGAATTTCTTTATACTTTGGTGCTGTCAGTTTCATAATACCAAAAATAATCAGTGAAAGCATCGGAATAGCGATGACAAATACCATTGCAATCTTCACATCAATGGTAAATGCCATAACCATGGCACCGAATACGATAAATGGACTTCGGAGAAACAGTCGCAGGAACATATTGACACCGTTCTGCACCTGGTTGATATCGCTGGTCATACGGGTAATCAATGTGCTGGTTCCCACTGTGTCCAGTTCTGAGAATCCAAGCTTCTGAATGTGTGCAAACAGAGAATGGCGAAGCCCAGCCGCTGTTCCCACTGCTGCCCTGGCTGCAAAAAACTGGGCTGTAAAACTGCAGCTGATGCCGATCACCGCCAGCAGTACCAGAATTCCACATTTTCTCACAATATATCCCTGATCCTGATTGCCGATTCCCGTGTTGATAATATCCGCCACCACCAGCGGAACAAACAGGTCAAAGAATGCTTCCAGCATCTTAAATAAAGGTGCAAGAATACTCTCCTTTTTGTAGTTTTTTAGATTGCCTAACAGGTATTTCATGATAGCCCCCTTTTCATTGTTTTGTATATACATAATGTCTGACACACGGATTTCTCCGCACCCTGTGCTCCCGAAATCCTAGTATCATAAGAATATCACAGGATTAATGATAGGAATAATATTTATTTTATAGTATAATAATATATATTTCGTATGATATTAGAACGGAGGTGTCAGATCACATGGAGCTGCGTCAGCTTCGCTATTTTTCGGCAGTTGTGGAAGAAGGTACCGTCACCGGAGCCGCCCGGAGACTGAACATGACCCAGCCGCCTCTCACCGCCCAGCTTCACGCCCTGGAGGAAGAACTGGGCTGTACCCTTTTTCGGCGAGAAGGCCGAAGACTTCGGCTGACAGATGCGGGACAGACATTTTATCAGCGTGCATGCACGATTCTGGGCATGTGCAATGCCACTGCCGCCGAAATGGAACATTTTCAGGAAGGAACAGCTGGCACGCTGCGTATCGGTGTTGTGTCATCTGTTCAGGGAACCTTATTTCTGGAGTGGATCGCTGACTTTTCCTCAGCACACCCTCAGATCCGCTATGAACTGTACAGCGGCAACACCTATCAGCTTCTGGAACAGCTTCGCACCAGCCAGCTGGATCTTGCCATTGTCCGGACCCCGTTTTCCGCACCGGACATGGTAATTCATCCCCTGCGCATGGAATCCATCCTGGCTGTGGGTATTTCCCCCTGGTTTCAGGATGCACCGCCGGACGGAAAAATATCCATCCGTTTCCTTGCCGGCAAGCCATTAATTGTTTACCGCCGATGGGAGGAAATCCTGCAGTCACGTTTTGAAGCCGCTGGATATACTCCCAGTATCCGCTGCAGCAACGATGACGCCCAGACTACGCTTGCCCTGGCTGAGAAGGGACTGGGCATAGGAATCCTGCCCGCCTCGGCGATCATATCGGACAGCTGCATGACACTTTCGGCATATCCGATTGACGACAAAACACTCTCCACGGAAATTGACGTCATCTGTCGTTCCACCGATCAGCTTTCCCAGGCAGCACGATTATTCCGGGATATGCTGATAGAGAAAACATTATAATAAGGAGGCATAACGTTATGCAAAAAAACTGGTATCGGCAGGGAACAGACCTGCTGAAAGAAATTCATGATACAAAATTATTGGATGATACTCTTGCATTCTGGTATTTGGGACAGTGCGGATTTGTTTTTAAAAAATCAGCCACCGTATACATTGATCCCGTACTAAATGACATCACAGATGATGCCGGCGAAACCCGAAGACTGTATTCCTCTCCCTTCTCACCGGGACAGGTACATGCGGACTATGTTCTCTGCACCCACGGCCACCTGGATCATCTGGCACTGGACACCCTGACAGCAATTGCCGCTGCAGACTCCCATACTGCTTTTATCGTTCCCGGTGCATGTATTTCTATACTGACAGAGGCAGGAATTTCTTCTGATCGTATCATGGGTGCCAATGTTCACCAGACGCTGACACTTCCGGGACTGACGGTTGTACCAGTATCAGCGGCTCATCCGATCCATATGACCGATGAGAACGGAAATGACACGGCACTCTGCTACTATTTGACCATGGATGGTATCCATCTTCTCCATATGGGAGATACCTACCTTACCGATCAGCTATTGGGCGACCTGCAGGCTCTTCCTGCCCCCCACCTGTTCTTTCCACCTATCAACGGCGGTGACTACTTCCGAACTGCAAGAGACTGTATCGGCAACCTGAGTTACATAGAATCCGCCCATCTGTCCGTACTTCTTCATGCGGATATGACCGTGCCGACACATTATGACATGATTATGGGCAACACCATAGACCCCACCATCTTCCTGCGGGAACTGTGGATGCAAAATTCTGCAGCCAAGACCCACATTCCTGCGCTGGGGGAACGGTTCTTCTATCATCGTTAACCATTTTCTGCATTTCCTCCTGCGGACAAAATTTTAGGGCTATTCGATTATTATTTTTATCGAATAGCCCTCTTAATGAATATTCAGAAGTCTCACTGTATAACCTCTCTTTCTATTAATTTTTGAGTTGTCCGCTATGGATCTCTGCCTTTCATTCTAATCATCTCCTTCAGTTACATCTATGTAAACTCTTTTAGAGATTTTCTAATAATGATTGTAAGATTAACTATGCCATTGGACTGTTCCTCTTTTCTTTAGATTTTGTTTTTGTTTCTTTTGTTTTTTGTTGAGTTTATTGTATCGCAAATTCCCGGATATGTCAAGCATTATTTTAAAATATTTTTGATTTTTTGTATTTTTATTTGTCTATTTGTTTATATTTTTTATATTTTTCTGATATTTTTATATAATGCCTTTTAACAGACAAAAGAATTGCCCAGGTTCCGTTTTTCGATTCCTGGGCAATTCTTTTATATTTTACAGTCTGGTATCCCAACGGCCACACCATACATTTTCTTCCGGCGTGCCTTTGAATTCAGATTCTCCGCAAAGTTTATCAATCAACTGGTCGATTACCTGTGGGGTATCCTGATAGCAGTTGATATAGGTGCGGCTCATGGTCAGGTCAATCAGATAGTTCGGCAGGTACAGACTGATAAATGCAGTAGGTACCTGGCTCGCATACCATGGCTGCTGTCCCGGCATGGTCCATTTTACTCGCATGGTGTTGTACTGTGCAAATCCCACTTGATCGATAAATACCAGAACAGCATCGGTATTAGCACGGAATGCTTCCATACTTCCTTTAGCAGCCACTGCGTCACCATCTTCTACGATAAATCCTTTTTCTTCCAGTTTCTGCATAATGTGTGCCTTTGTTTTATCTCCTGAATCATCTTTGATCAGTTTTCCGGCAACAACTCTTCCATCTCCCTGAAGGAAATAGATACGAACACGTTTTTTATTAACCGGATCCAGCGGCAGCATTTTCTGTGTATCTTTTACCAGAGTGATGAACTTGTCTGCACATTCTGCGGCAACTTCTTTATGAGCCTCACATCCCACAACAGAAATACCTTCCTTTGGCGGAAGAAGGGTTCCCTCTGCTTTTTTCTTATGCAGACCAATGCTGGCTTTTACACCAAGGATTCTGGTCAGTGCATCATTCATACGTTCTTCGGTAATGATGCCGTTTTTATATCCAGCCATCATATAACCATAATCTTCTGCCATATCGTTAAAGAACAGATACATGTCGCAGCCTGCAGCGATTGCCTGGGGAACCTGCTGACTTCTGGGCATAGCACCGAACATACCGATCATATGGCTGGCATCCGTTACAACCAGACCATTGAATCCCAGCTTTTCTTTCAAAAGGCCGGTGATCAGTTCCGGACAGAGAGTAGCCGGAAGAATCTCATGATCATCCAGATCTTTTCCTGCGATTTTTCTCTGCCATGCCGGCTGTGCGATATGACCTGCCATAATCGTTTTTACACCGGCATCAATCAATTCGGAATAAACTTTTCCGAAAGTTTCCATCCAGGTATCACAGTCCATATCATTGATACCCATCATCAGATGCTGGTCATTTTCTTCAGTTCCGTCACCAGGGAAATGCTTAATGGTTGTTGCCATGTCACATTCCTCGGTACCTTTAATAAATGCTTTCGCATATTCAATAGTTCTGTCCACATCCGCACAGAAAGAACGAGTCTGTACAATCGTATTTCTCCAGTTGTAAAGCAAGTCAACGATCGGAGCAAAGTTCCAGTTGGAACCGATAGCCATCGCTTCTGTTCCGCCTACTTTGGCAGCTTTATATGCCACCTGTGCATCTCTGGATGCTGCCGTAGCCGCACCGCAGGACACTCCGGTTCCGCCGCCTACACCGCCATTGCCTCCGGCTTCACAGTTGCTGGCAACCAGAAGCGGAATCCGGCTGTAAGATTGGAACGTATTTACCATATCCCACAGCTTGTCAGCCGATGTATTGTGATAGCGAAGTGCACCCGGATGATACGTCTCCGCCACATGCTTAATTGATTCTTCACTGAAATCAGTCACCATGTTGACAAACAGCTGACCGACTTTTTCTTCATCACTCATACCTGCAATCGTATCTTCTACCCATTTGATATCCTCATCTGACAGATAATACGGTTTTTCTTTTAAATTGACCATGGTTTATTACCCCCTTTATTCTTAATATGTCAGTCCAAAGCCGTGAATTACCCCCACTTGAAGAAGTAGGGGCTTCTGGGATGCTTACGCATCCGT
>JBJELT010000082.1:0-125775 GCA_051879295.1 Oliverpabstia sp.
GCGGTCTATCTCTTGTTTTCGGTTGCTTGCTTCCTTACCGTACATGAGCATTATCCTGGGGGAATCAGTTACCTTCGAGAAGAAAGGATAAAAATGAAGAATACGGAAAAACGCAACCTACTCCAAGCCCTGAAAGCCTCTGATTCCTTTTCGGAATCCCGCTACTACGAGGTGTTGGAGAAGATTGGCGATATGAAATACAACTACGGTGATTACATGATTACCGAACCGATAGACTGCAACAAAGAACTGGAACGGCTACCCGAGGCTGACTATGACCTGTGCTGCGCTCTGCTCACAATGCTTCTCCGGGAAGACCATTTCTGCAACGGTTCCTTTGAAAGACGGTATAAAGCCGGAGAAGTACAGCCCATTCTGGATAGGATGATTACTCTCCTGCCAGATGGGGAATAGGAGGCAGCGATGGCAACACTTGAATCATACGGTCGGGAGGTACATAGCGTTTTCCAACTTCTCGGCGATAAAGAAAATGACATCTCTTTGAGTATGTCCTGGGCCTTGGCGAAATGCCCAGAGTTCCTGAAAGCTGTGGTGCAGCATATCTGCGGCTTGGTTCCAGACACAGATGCTGTCACGGTTATGAACCAGAAGTACGATGCCGATACTGGCATTACCGATATTGAAGTTTCCGACTATAAAAACTTCCACATCATCTTTGAAGCAAAGCGTGGGTGGCTTCTGCCCGGAGCGGATCAGCTTACAAAATACTCTGTCCGGTTGGCGGCGTCCCCGGCAACATTCAAGCAGATTGTGACCTTGTCCGAATGCACACAGGCATATGCCGGAGCATATCTACCGTTCACGGTGGCTCCCAACGGCATCCCTATCTCCCACCTATCCTTTCGGGAGGTCTACCAGATGGCGATTGATACCAGAGCCGCTTCAAACCACGAACAAAAACATCTCCTTGCGGAGTTCTGCGATTACTTACGGGAGGTAATGACCATGCAGAAAAAGGACTCAAACATGGTGTATGTCGTTGCCCTGGGAACCCAGAAGCCGGACGGCTGCGACATCACTTGGATCGATATCGTTAAACAACACAATAAATACTTCTGTCCGGTCGGAGGTAACGGCTGGCCGAAAGAGCCACCTAACTACATAGCATTCCGCTACTATGGGCAGCTCCAGTCCATCCATCACATCGAAGGCTACACCGTTTCCCGGAATATGCATGATGAAATTCCCGAGATGCCGGACGAGGTCTGGGATAATGACTGCTACATTTACAAGCTGGGGCCGGCGATCATTCCCGGCAAGACTGTCAAGACCGGGAAGATTTACAGGAACGGTCGAGTCTGGGCAATGCTTGACACACTCCTTACCTGCGATACCATCAGCGAAGCGAGGGATCTGACACAGAGTAGAATGTGAGGTAAACTATATGAAAATTGAGATGGGAGAATCCCTCTTTTATTCATGGCTTCGTCATGTTAAAGCCTGCCAGATTGTACAAACCAACTGGAAGGTATCCCAGCATTGGGAATTGAAACACGAAGCGGAAATAGAAGCTATGATGAAAACAATAGACAATCATTTTACTATTGCTTTTTTGTCCATGAAATAATAGAACAGATGCTCTCAATAAAAGCGGCAAACTGTATTTTTTCACGCTTAGAAAACCTATGCGGAGGTACTGTTACCCCAGAAGCAATCTCGCTTTTAACAGATGACCAAATTCGAGCAACGGGCACATCTTCTGCTAAGGTTGAATATATACGTTCCTTAACTACTGCTGTTATTTCAGGAATCTTAGTCTTTGATGATCTCATAAATCAAACTGACGAGGAAATTATACATGAACTTACTTCTTTTCGAGGCATTGGAACATGGACAGCGAAAATGTTTCTAATTTTCGGTTTGAATAGACCAGATGTACTCCCTTACGAAGATGCTGCCTTTCTGCAATCCTATAAATGGATGTATAAAACATCTGATTGTTCCAAAGAAAGTATTATGAAGCGTTGTAAAAAATGGAAACCATATTCCTCTATTGCGGCAAGGTATTTATACCGTGCATTAGATTACGGATTAACAAAAGACGAATTTCATCTGTTCAAATAAGGAGACAATATATGGCAACACAAAAGAAACTCACACTAAAAGATAAAGCGAGTCAACTACTACAGAAAGCATACGCCAAAGCAGAGGCTTTTTCTCTTTCAGAAACCCCGGTCTGCAAACACAATTCTTTGATTGATTATGTTATTGATGGAACTCACCTTACTTACAAGTACGTTCTGTTCAATGCTCTTCTTTCTAAAGCAACTGACGAAAGTCTCAATCCACTTTGCCTGCAGGTAAAGTCTGAGCTTCCTGGTTCTTTTGACGCCAGAACAATCTGCCATAAAGTCATTGTTCCATTTGAGCAAACCACACTAAAGAAAGTGCTTGGTGGATCAAATGAGCCATTCCTCAATAAGCCTGCGCGTTATACCGAGTTGAGCAAGGACAATGCTGTACGCCGTGGCAAAGACCAGGATATGCTATTTAGGTTATGTGATGAACTTCCAAATATCAAAAGTTCAAAAGATGCATATGACGATTTGGTCTATATGTTGAAAAGACTCATTGTACTTAGAGATGAAAAAGCAAGCCTTACTGTTTTTTCTGTTCCTGATTCATCAAACCTCCCAGTAAAGATAGCATCCTACTGCTTTGAAGCCTTAAAACAGAATTATGAGGGTGAAGTCTTAACCTTAATTGTCGCTGGACTATATCATCTTCTGTTTTGCACAGAGGATGCAAAAGTAGAAGTTCACCCAGTTAATGAACTCTCATATCTTGCTGCAATACATATGTATCAAGATATATACAATTCTTATTCATGTTTTGCCGTCTCCTCTCACAGCATTTTAGTCTAATTATAAACTGCTTTTAGTCCAAAGTCAACTTTACCAATACGGAATTACACAATAAGAATACCATTCTATATGTCCCATAATTCGGACTGAATGGTAAGTTTGAATGGCCTCTTCTAAACAAATGTCTCTTTTGTGGCATCTCAAACTGTTGTGATGGTCAATTTCCCGTTTTCGCATTTAACACTAATCTGATCCCCGGAGTTAAAACCAACCTGCCTAAGCCAATCGCCCTTAAGAAGGATTGAAGGAGTAGGCTTATATTTGTAACCGGATGACTCATGAACTTTCAAGCGTCTTTCGGTTTGGGCCGGGGATTCCCTCTGCTTTGTCTTTTCTTCCAGGACATATTTGTCATGTGACTTTATTTCCGAAACCGCATCAACAACGGTTCGGTAGACTCGATGCTGATGGAAATAGCGGTCACTCTCTTTGTGTTTGTGATAAAGTGTAATCTTTCGAGGTGCATTATAAATGTTTTTGAACACGCTCCAACAATGGCCTGTATTGACGGAGCGAACCTCAATAAACTGCTCCGTTTCTCGAATCACCTCAAAATAAGGGTCAAATAGCATATTTTTCTCTTTTCTTGTGAACATCAAATTCCTCCTCGATTTAATCCCAAATAAGTAAAAAATATAACGATACCCAGTGGTATCGTTAAAAGGGTATGCAATTATCAACCACCAATCAGAAACGGCTTTGAGCATCCTTTCTTTCCGATATGGTATTCTTTATTGTTTAAGGGGCAAAAGCCTCTTATTTCAGCCTTCTACGCCGCTACAGACGTATCTGCTTGTATCAATATGCTCGTTTCTTTGTTCATGGCAGCCACCAGCAAAAACTCTGATGGAAAATAATATCTCCCTCCCATTCTTGCAATCATAATCTGTTTTTCCTCCAATGGCTGTCGGAGCAATTCCAGAACAGGTCTTCTCATTTCCGGCAGCTCATCCAGAAAAAGCACACCCCTATGAGCCAGAGTAATTTCTCCCGGTTCCGGTATCCTTCCTCCACCCACCAGTGCCTGTGGTGAAATTGTGTGGTGCGGTGAGCGAAACGGACGATGCCTGATCATCGGGTACTCTTTCGGCAGCATGCCAGCTACACTGTAAATCCTGGTCAGTTCCATTGACTCCTCCATTGTCAGTTCAGGCAGAAGACCGGGAATTCTGCCGGCAATCATGGTTTTTCCAGAACCCGGAGGGCCCATAAGCAGCAGATTATGAAATCCGGAAGCAGCAAGAAGAGCCGCCCGCTTTGCCGAAATCTGTCCACAAATATCCGAAAAATCAGCACAATTTTTTTCCCGCCTGGGGGGAAGCATTGGTCTTTCCAATGTTTCATTCCATTTCTTATGTCTTACTGTCTCCACAAAGTCTTCCAGGCAGGAAACTCCCACAATTTTCAAGCCATCCATCATCATAGCCTCTGCCATATTTTCCATGGGAACAATACAGGCATGACAATTCTGGTCTTTCGCCATTTTCATCATGGAAAGGATTCCTCGTACTCCACGCACTCTCCCATCCAGACCGACTTCGCCGGTAATCATGACATCTTTTAAATTGGCAGACGGAATTTTCCCAAGTATTGACAAAATACCTCCGGCTACCGGCAAATCAAATCCTGTACCATTCTTTGGCACATCACCGGGAGACAGATTCACTGTAATACGGCTGGGTGGAACAGATATCCCCGTATTATGTAGGGCTGTCCGCACCCGCTCCGCTGCCTCTCTCACCTGACTGCTCAGATTTCCCACCATGGAAAATCCCGGCAGCCCGCTGCTTACGTCCACCTCCACCTGGACCGGAATTGCCTCCAGCCCGTAAAGTGTTGCTGATAAAATACTTGTATACATAAAAACCTCCTTCTTGGAAAAGCACAATTTTATATTTTCGGCATAAACTAAACAGAAATCTCCTGTGAGGAGCTATTGTGAAAACTTTTCAGAAACCCCTCACGATGGAAGAAGAAAAAATACATCTGTTAAAATATTCTCAGGGAAATATGGAATCAAGAGATGTGTTGATCGAGCGAAACCTTCGTTTGGTTGCCCATATTATTAAAAAATATCAGGGACTTGATGAGGATCCCGATGATTTGATATCCATCGGAACCATAGGACTGATTAAAGCCATCTCTACTTATGATATGTCAAAGGGAAGCAGACTGGCTACCTATGCCGCCCGCTGTATAGATAATGAGTTACTGATGATGCTTCGAAACAGGAAAAAAAAATCAAGGGAAGTATCTCTTTATGAACCGATCGGCACCGATAAAGAAGGAAATGAAATTCATCTGATGGATATAGTGGAAGGAAATGATACAGATATTACATCTGCCTGCATCCACAAGGAAAATGTCCAAAGGCTCTACCAGCTGTTGGATGAAGCACTGACACCTCTGGAATATGATGTGATCCGCTATCGTTATGGTCTGTTCGGAGAACCCGAACTCACTCAGCAGGCGATAGCGAAACGGCTGAATATCAGCCGTTCCTATGTCTCCCGTATCGAAAAGAGTGCCATATTAAAACTCCGCGACAGTTTCTTTTCGACGTAAAATATCATACATTTCAAGCTCTGTCCCAAGATTGATATACAGAATCTGCTGGGGATGAGGGGCACTCTCCATAAAGTTTCCCTCTTCATCCTGAATACTTTTTACTGTCACTTCCACGTTTTTGCCATCCGGTTTCATCACTTCAATAACCTCTCCCACAGAAAACTTATTTCTCTGAGAGATACGATAACAGCCCGATTCATTCCGTTCTCCTACGATTCCCAGATACGTATACTCTTTGATATAAGTATTACTGTCATAAATCTGTGCTTCTTCGGATGGTTTTCCATAGAAAAATCCGGTAGTAAACTGCCGGTAAGTGCAGTTCGAAATCTGCTCCTGATACCATGGCATATTTTTCCGATACAGTGCCGGATCTTTCAGATAGTCATCAATGGCTTTCCGATAGGTCCTGGCTACTGTTGCTACATAAAGTGCGGTTTTCATTCTGCCTTCTATCTTAAAACTGTCAATCCCGGCTTCTATCAGATCCGGAATATGCTCAATCATACACAGATCTTTAGAATTGAAAATGAACGTGCCTCTCTCATTTTCAAAAACCGGAAAATACTCTCCCGGACGACTTTCTTCCATTATAGAGTATTTCCATCGACAGGGATGTGTACAGGCCCCCTGATTAGAATCACGGCCTGTCAGATAATTGCTCAGAAGACATCTGCCAGAGTAGGAAATACACATTGCTCCATGAATAAAAGTTTCAATTTCCATATCATCCGGAATTCTCTCCCGGATTTCTTTCAGCTCTCTGAGTGACAATTCCCTGGCTGACACAACTCTCTTTGCGCCCATCTGATACCAGAAGAGATATGTCCCATAGTTTGTGTTATTCGCCTGCGTACTCACATGACGTTCAATCTCAGGACATACTTCTTTAGCAATAGCAAATACACCTGGATCTGAGATAATCAGAGCATCCGGGCCAATTGCTTTCAGTTCTTCAAAATATTTTCTGACTCCGTCCAAATCATCATTATGAGCCAGTATATTTGCAGTTACATATACTTTTACTCCGCGTTCGTGGGCAAAACGAATTCCTTCTTCCATTTCCTCCATGGAAAAATTCTTTGCCTTCGCCCGCAGGCCGAAAGCTTCACCGCCAATATAAACCGCATCTGCGCCAAAGACCACAGCAACTTTCAGCACTTCCAAGCTGCTTGCGGGAACAAGCAATTCCGGAATTCTCATGGTATCATCAATCTCCTATCGTTTCGTGCTCAGTGCCACACCATCTCCCAGAGGAATCAGGGATGTCACCAGCTCGTTATTATGTTTCAATTCATACAGATACTCCCGCATCCGTTTATAAATTGTCCGGTTCCGCCGCTCTACTGCATATCGTGATTCAATAATATCACCCTCCTGCAGCACATTATCAGAAACCAGCACTCCTCCGCTCTTCAGCAGACGAAGAACATCCGGAAGGAAATGCAGATACTGTCCTTTGGCAGCATCCATGAAAATGAAATCAAAAGGCTCATCCAGTGTCTTTAACACTTTTGCCGCATCACCTTCCAGAAGAATAATCTGTTTTTCTCTTCCTGCTTTCCGAAAATTCTCCCGGGCAACAGGAATTCTTTTTTCATAGTTCTCAATGGTTATAATTTCACAGGATACCGGATTATACTCACACATTAAAAGTGCTGAGAAACCAACTGCAGTTCCAACTTCCAGGATACGGACCGGCCTCACAGCAGCCAGAAGGAATTTTAGAAAGCTCTGCATTTCTCTGCGAATCACAGGCACTCCATCAGATATCGCCTGTTTCTCCAACTGCTCCAGAAATGAGGTATGTCCTTCGTCCAGAGAATTGATATAAGTTACCATTCTTTCATTGACTATCATTTCTCTGTATCCTCCACATCAGTGGAGTCTACAACAGGCTGCCCCTCTGTATTTTCACCGGACAAAATGGCCAGCATCTCTTCCGGCACCTGATAGGTATTCAGGATATAGGTGCCTGGTTTGATTTTCCCATGATAATCTGAAAGTCTTTCCTGCATCCAGAATATAACAGGACGTTCAATCAGTCCTTTCTTCTCAAGCGTCTGACCGATCTGGTATACACTGTCATCTTCTTTCACAATGACAGTCACATCCTGACCTGCTTCTTTTGTCTCTGCCATAGGTGTCTCATCAAAAATCAGATATCCGAAACTGTATGCGGTCTTACCGGCAAACGCAATCGCCAACACTACACACAGATATATCAGCAAACGGAGCAGACCTTTTGCTCCGCCTATTGCTACACGGTATGCAGTACTTTTATTTTTTCTGTTAGCCATACTTCTCCTTATCCGATCTTATACCTGGGGAATATGAATGTCCACCCCGCTCTGAATCCGATTATTGATCCGCTGCATCATCTTGCAGATGTCCAGTTCAGCCTCCAAATATTCATTAACAATCGGATTTTTACGAAATTCCTGGTGTTCTTTCTCAAACCGATCAATGGATTCATACAGATCTTCACTGCCGTTGTCATTATATAAACGAAAAACAGCCGCACGAAATTCATCGATCTTTTCTCTCAGTTCCGGGTTTTCCATCAATTTCTCTTCACATTTCCGATATCTTTGATATGTTTCACATTCCCTGATTGCCTCCAGCAGAGAATCTACACACATCTGTATTCTGTCCATCAAGCCTAAGCCTCCATAATAATTGGTAATATCATCGGTTTTCTCTTTGTGCGTTTCCACAAAAAGTCACCCAGAGAATCTTTGATCACTGATTTCATCTTGCCCCAGTCCGATATTCTGCGGTCAAGGCAGGAATCAATTGCGTCCTCTACAACACTTTTTGCCTGTCCCATCAGATCCTCTGATTCTCTCACATAAACAAATCCACGGGACACAATATCCGGACCGGCAAGCAGCTGATTGGAATAGCGTTCCAGTGTCAGTACAACGATCATAATTCCATCTTCAGCCAGATGCTGACGGTCACGCAGTACTATATTTCCAACGTCTCCCACACCAAGCCCATCTACCAGGATGGCACCTGTATGAACTTTTCCGGTAATCTCAGCAGACTCTGCATCCATTTCCATCACATCCCCGGAGGACATAATAAAAATGTTCTCTTTTGGGATGCCAAGGCTCTCTGCCAGACCTGCCTGAGCTTTCAGATGACGATACTCTCCATGTACTGGAATTGCATACTGTGGCTTTACCAGTGAGTAAATCAGTTTGATTTCTTCCTGACATGCATGTCCTGATACATGCACGTCCTGGAAAATAACGTCTGCTCCTTTCGCGGACAATTCATTAATAACTTTTGAAACCGCTTTTTCATTTCCCGGGATGGGATTGGAGCTGAAAATAATCGTATCTCCCGGTTTAATAGACACCTTTTTATGAATATTGGAAGCCATTCTCGACAGTGCAGCCATCGATTCTCCCTGACTTCCTGTTGTAATCAGTACCATCTGTTCATCGGGATAGTTTTTCATCTCATCAATATCAATCAATGTCTTTTCAGGGATATTAAGATAGCCAAGCTCTGCGGCCGTTGTGATGACATTGACCATACTGCGGCCTTCCACAACTACTTTTCTTCCATATTTATAGGCAGAATTAATAATCTGCTGCACACGGTCAACATTGGACGCAAATGTAGCAATAATAATTCTTGTATTCTTGTGTTCTGCAAAAAGATTATCAAAAGTCTTTCCAACCGTCCGTTCAGACATGGTAAATCCTTTTCGTTCAGCATTGGTGCTGTCACACATCAGTGCCAGAACTCCTTTTTTTCCAATCTCTGCAAATCTCTGTAAATCGATGGCATCACCGAATACTGGCGTATAATCGACCTTAAAGTCACCTGTATGCACAACAATACCTGCAGGAGAATAAATTGCCAGTGCGGAAGCATCCGCAATACTGTGATTCGTTTTAATGAATTCAATCCGGAAACATCCCAGATTAATGGATTGACCATGTTTGATCGTTTTTCTTTTTGTGGTACGAAGTAAATTATGTTCTTTTAATTTATTCTCAATCAAACCGACTGTCAGCTTTGTCGCATAAATCGGTACATTTATTTCTCTTAATACATAGGGCAGCGCCCCAATGTGATCCTCATGACCGTGAGTAATCACAAAACCTTTAATCTTATCGTAATTATCTTTTAAATAAGTAATATCCGGGATGACCAGGTCGATTCCCAACATATCGTCCTCAGGGAATGCCAGACCGCAGTCCACCACAATGATACTGTCCTCATATTCGAAGGCAGTAATATTCATTCCAATCTGTTCCAGACCACCCAACGGAATGATTTTTAATTTACTGCTGTTATTTTTTTTCAAAAAGCACCTCCAGGTTTCCGAACAATTTACTTACATCTCGATATCCACATCTTCCATCATCTGTGCAAAAACTTTCGATACTGCTTCCAGTTCCACTTCATCTTCAACCATCACATAATCCGCTTCCAGATCAGTATCCGCAGACAAATCTTTCAGGATATAGGCATCTGCTTCGTCTTCTGCAGAATCTGTCACCAGAATATAATCTACACCGTTAATTCTGGTCTGTTCTTCCACATAAAATTCCACTGTTTCTCCTGATTCTGTCAAAAATTTAATACTATCCATTCCTATTCTACCCGTCCTGTCTCTTCTCCATTCGAACATTCTTCTTCCGCTGCCAAAAATGATGCCTCTGCCTCAATTTTCGAAGTATTATGCAGATAATCCAGATACCCCTGTAAAATGAAAATTGCAGCGATCTCATCCACATGTTCTTTTCTGTTTTCCCGGCGTACACCTGTCTCCATCAAGACCCGATTAGCAGAAACTGTGGTAAGCCTTTCATCCCACATAACAACATCCAGACCTGTTCTTCTCTCTAAAGTCTCCTTAAGCTCCAAAGATTTCTCAGCCCTGTCTCCCAGTGTATTATTCATATTCTTGGGGAAACCAAGTACAATTTTCTCCACCTGATACTGTGCAGCCAATTCCTCGATTCTTGCCAGTGTCTGGCGCAGCTTATTCTCCGATTTTCTGCGAATAATCTCCACACCCTGTGCAGTCAGTCCAAGCGGATCGCTGACGGCTACGCCGACCGTCTTTGATCCATAATCCAGCCCCAGAATTCTCATCGGCGATTCTCCCAAGCTCTGTTTTTAATATACTCTTTCAGAAGTTCTTCCACCAGTTCATCACGTTCCACTTTCATGATCATGCTTCTGGCTCCCTTATAACTCGTAATATAGGTAGGATCACCTGACATAATATATCCTACAATCTGATTGACCGGATTATAACCTTTTTCTTCCATTGCAGTATATACAATATCCAAAACTTCCTTTACCTGCACTTCAGGCTCTGTTTTTACTTTAAAATACTGTGTGTTACTAATATTTGCCATCTTTTCACGTCCTTGACTATACTTAATATCTATTTTATTCTAATACAGAACCACATAAAATTCAATGAATATTTTATGAATTATTTATTTCATCCCATTTCGCCTACCAGAATTTCTTCCTGCAGGATATTTTGAATTTTTACCTCTGCCATCTTATTTTCCAGGTTATGACTGGTTTTCACACCAACTTTCAGATACTCCATGGTATGTCCAACCCAGTATTCTTCTTCAGCGATTGTCTGCGTTTCCTCAAATAATACTGTTTTTTTCTGTCCCAGAAATTGCTGCATATATTCTGTTCTGTGTCCCTTTCCCAATTCAATCAGTTCCCTGCATCGCTCTTTTTTAATCTGTTCAGGAAGTTGATCAGGCATATCTGCCGCTTTCGTTCCTTCTCTCCTGGAATAAGGGAAAATATGTGTCTCATAAAATCCAATACTGTCCACAAAGGATCGGGATCTGGCAAATTCTTCTTCTGTTTCTCCCGGAAATCCGGTAATAACATCTGTGGTAAGTGCCGGAGCCGGATAGTATTTTCTGAGAATTTCACATTTTCCCCGATATTCTTCTGCAGTATATCTTCGGTTCATCCGTTTCAATGTTGATGTGCAACCACTCTGCAGTGACAGGTGAAAATGAGGACATACTTTGGGAAGGTCCGCAATCGCAGCTGCAAATTCTTCTGTAATGATTCCCGGTTCCAGAGAACCCAGACGGATTCTTTCTATTCCATTCACCTGATGCACCGCCCGGATCAGACTGAGAAGATTTTCCCCTTCTTCTTTCCTGTCAACACCATATGAACTCAAATGTATACCTGTCAGTACAATTTCCTGACATCCGGAACATGCCAGACGTTCCACCTCCCTGACCACATCTTCTGTCCGTCTGCTTCTGACACGCCCCCGTGCATAAGGAATCACACAGTACGTGCAGAATTGATTACAGCCGTCCTGTACTTTAATATATGCCCTTGTATGTTCCTCGGTACGGTCAATTTCAAGTTCCTCATATTCTCTGGTATGACTGATATCGATTAATCCCTGTCCGCGATTTCTGTTTTTCTGAAACTCCTCCAGCAGCGGAATTAATTCCTGCTTTTTATTATTTCCAATTATCAGATCAATAGACATATCTGTCTCTGCTTTTTCTTTTCCGGCCTGTACATAACAGCCTGCTGCCACAACAATAGCATCCGGATTCATTTTTTTAGCCTTATGAATCATCTGTCTGGACTTTCTGTCTGCTATGTTGGTCACTGTACAGGTATTAATCACATAAATATCCGCTCCGGGGGCAAACGGAACAATCTCATATCCTGCCGCCTCCAGCATCTGCTGCATGGCTTCTGTCTCATATACGTTCACTTTACAGCCCAAATTGTGCAATGCAACTTTACCTTTCATTAGATACCTTCTTTCTTTTCGTTATTTCATAGGACTTTTTATAATTATTTAACAAAATCTTTGTATGCTTTCACCTTGACTTTTTATACTCGAAAAGGTAAGATAAGTTTTAGAAAAAACAAATATTATCTGAATTTTGGGAGGAACATCTAATGAAAACAGTTAGTATTTCACTTAATTCCATCGACAAAGTAAAAGCATTTGTAAATGATATTTCCAAATACGATTTCGATTTTGATCTGGTATCCGGAAGATATGTTATTGATGCCAAATCAATCATGGGCATCTTCAGTCTGGATCTTTCTAAACCAATCGATCTGAATATCCATGCAGAAGGCGCAAATCTTGACGATGTACTGAATGTATTAAAACCATACATCATCTGATTGTCGATATGAAAAGGAGCTGTCACCTCAAGTGATACGCTCCTTTTTTTCGTCTGTTGATTACTGGATATGGATCACTTCTGCAGTAGAGATCGCAGTGTCCAGCATTTCTTCAATTTTCTCTTCCAGATTCTGTTCTGATTTTTTGATCACATTCAGATTCGGTTTTGTCACCGGATGTTTTGCCACAAAGATCGTACAGCAGTCTTCATACGGCTGAATCGAAGTCTCATACGTATTGATTTTCAGAGCAATATCTACGATTTCCTGTTTATCAAAACCTATCACTGGACGAAATACAGGCATGGTACATACTTCATTGGTCGCCGCAAGGCTCTGTACAGTCTGACTGGCAACCTGTCCGATACTCTCACCTGTGATCAGACCAAGACAACCTGTATTCTTTCCGATCGTCTCTGCAATTTTCATCATATAGCGGCGCATGATAATTGTCAATTCATCATGAGGACATTTTTCATAGATATAAAGCTGTATTTCTGTAAAATTTACCACATGCAGATTGATGGGTCCACTGTAACGGGCAACCAGCTTTGCCAGATCCACAACCTTCTGTTTCGCACGTTCGCTTGTGTACGGCGGTGCATGGAAATATACCGCATCAATTTTAACTCCACGTTTGGCGATCATATACCCTGCCACCGGACTGTCAATACCACCGGACAAAAGCAGCATGGCCTTTCCATTTGTTCCGATCGGCATTCCGCCGGGACCAGGTATAGACTCTGAGTAAATATATATTTTTTCACGTATTTCCACGGTCAAAAGAATTTCGGGCTGATGAACATCCACATGCATCTGCGGATAGGCTTCCAGTATCCGTCCGCCCAGATCCGCACTCAGTTCCATCGAGGTTCCCGGATATGTTTTTTTTGCTCTGCGCACATATACCTTAAATGTCTTATTCTTGTCCGGATATACATGATCCACATACTCTACCACATCGGCAGCCAGTTTTTCGAACCCTTCATCCTCACAGATAACAACAGGACAGATATAAGCGATTCCAAACACCCGCTTCAGTGCATCCAGTGTCTCATCATAATCGAATTCACCTTCCGTCTGCACATAGATTCTTCCCTGTTCTTTTGTGACCCGGAAGGTTCCCTCCACATCCTTCAGGACATACTCCATCTGGCGGATGAGTGCATCTTCAAATAAATATCTATTTTTTCCTTTAATTCCTATTTCTGCATATTTTACCAAAAATGCTTTAAACATTTTCCACCTCCGATTTTATCTCCACAGGAAGCCTTTCACACATAGCCGCCTGTGGCGGATTGTTATTTTCGTGCATATCTTCTCAACATAGGAAGTACTTCCCGCAGTACTTCCAGTGTTTTTTCCAGTTCCTCTCTCGTTGTATCTTCACAGAAGCTGAAACGAACCGTCGATTCCATCTGATCTTTTGGCAGAGCAATAGCAGTCAGTGTAGGACTGCCGCTTCTTTTATGGGTAGAGCATGCACTTCCGGCTGATACGTAAATCTTCCTGTCTTCCAGTGTATGAAGCAATACTTCGCTTCGTACCCCCACAAATGCCGCACTCACAATATGGGGAGCACATTCATCTCCCTCCGCACCGTGGACCACCACCTGATCTATTTTCTGCAGTTCTTCCGTAAAATAATCCCGAAGCTGCCGCATACGGTTCACATTCTCTTCCAGATTTCTGTAGATTTTCTCAGCAGCGACACCAAAACCTGCGGCCTGCGGCACCGCATCTGTTCCGGAACGCATCCCTTTTTGCTGACCTCCCCCATAGATATAGGGGAAGATTCTGACCTTTTCATCAATATACAAAAATCCGATTCCTTTCGGGCCATGAATTTTATGACCGCTGACCGACAACATATCCACTTTCAGCTTTTTCGGAAGAATACGATATTTCCCGTACGCCTGAATGGCATCCACATGAAAATAAGTGCCCGGATTTTTCCGTTTAATCAGATTACCGATTTCAGCTATTGGCTGAACAGTACCGATTTCATTATTCACATACATCACAGAAACCAGAATTGTCTCCGGTGTGATGGCCTGTTCCAGCTCCTCAAGGGAAATTCTTCCCTGACTGTCGACTCCCAGTTTTGTCACCGTAAATCCCTGTTTTTCCAGAAATTCGCACGGTGCAGAAACTGCAGGATGCTCAATCGCTGTGGTTATGATATGTTTCCCTTTTCTCTGGTTTGCAAGAGCAGTTCCAATCAGAGCCCAGTTATCTGATTCTGTTCCTCCGGACGTAAAGTAGATCTCTTTTTCATTCACTTTCAGAGTCTTTGCAATACTTGAAGAAGCTTCTTTTATATATTTTTCGCTCTCCACGCCTTTCATGTGTATGGAAGACGGATTTCCATAATCTTCCCTCATGGTTTTCACCATGATGTCGCACACCTCCTGATAACAGCGTGTTGTCGCAGAATTATCCAGATATATTTCCAATGTTTTTCCTCTTTTCCACTATTTTCCTTCCAAAAGTACCATCAGCACCGACAGAATCGTCAGACCTGCCGTCTCCGTACGAAGAATTCTTTTGCCCAATGTCACAGGTTCTGTCTGATTTTGCAGTGCTTCTTCAATTTCCTCCGGAGCAAATCCTCCCTCCGGTCCGATAAATACGGCAACTGACTGTCCCGGCTGAATCTGTGAAAGATAATTTCTTGTATGCTCCATGTCTTCCGCCAGCTCATAGGGTATGATTCTTATATCCATCTCCTGTGCATATCGGAGTGCCTGGGAATACTTCATGACCGGATGAATCCGGGGTATAATCATCCGCTTTGACTGTTTGGCTGCACTTTCCGCAATTCCCTGCCAGCGGCGGATCTTGCTTTCCTGTTTCCTGGCATCCAGTTTCGCCACACACCGCCTGGTCTCCACAGGGATTATCTCATAGGCTCCCAGCTCCACAGCTTTCTGAATAATCAATTCCATCTTGTCACTTTTGGGAAGTCCCTGAAACAGATAAATACGAGATGGTAATTCTCTATCCGCTTTCATAATGTCATCGATATGAAGAAGAACCTGTTCCTGAGATAATTGTTCCACACAACACAGATATTCTTCGTCTCCGCCATCACTGATCAGTACTTTTTCTCCCTGCTTCATGCGCAGTACATTTCGAATATGATTGACATCACCATTCATAATACGGATACTTCTCTGTTCCCGGTCAATCTGTTCTTTTTCCACAAAAAAACGATACATGTTATGCCTGCTTTCTGGCTGTCACTGAGACCCACTCTCCCTGATACGTGATCTCAACGATTTCAAGTCCCGCTGCCTTCACAGCTTCAACCACTGTTGTCTCTTTATCATCAATGATTCCGGAGGTAATATAGACAGCACCCGGCTTCATCTGATTCACGATCACAGGAGTCAGCGGAACCAGTACATCCGCGAGAATATTTGCCACCACGATATCGTATTTTCCATATCCCACTTTGTCCTGAACTTCTGTATCATCAATAATATTACCGATCATCATATCAAATGCTTCCGCCGGTATCTCATTTACTTCTTTATTTTCTTCCACCGCCGGCACCGCACAGGGATCCAGATCAGTTCCCACTGCATGTCTGGCACCCATTTTCAGTGCGATAATGGATAAAATCCCGCTTCCGGTACCTACGTCCAGAAGTTCTGTATCCCCTGTCACATATTTTTTCAGCTGACGGATACAAAGCTGAGTTGTCTCATGCATACCGGTTCCAAATGCAGTTCCCGGATCGATATGAATGATCATTTTGTCTTTATCTTCTTCCTTTACTTTCTCCCAGGAAGGTATAATCAGAATATCATCTACATAAAACTGCTTAAAATACTGTTTCCAATTATTGATCCAGTCTATATCCTCAGTCTCATCTACAGCAATACTTCCTTCACCAATATCACAGAACAGGCGAAGTCCGTCCAACTCTTCTTTTACCGCATGCAGCACTTCTTCCTCAGTCACCGGAGAGCCATTCATAACCAAAGTGCCGTTCTCATCTTCCTCAACAAAAAAACTCAGATATGCAATCCCGTCATCTGCCGGTCCATCCGGCAGAATATCCACAAACATCTGCTCTTTCTCCAGAGCTGTCAGCGGTACTTTATCCTCAATCTGAGCACCTTCCAAACCAATATCATACAGAGTGCTGATAATAATATCCTCAGCCTCTGTCGTTGTCTTTATTCGAAATTTCTTCCACTTCATCTCTCATTCACCTCATACATGAACTCTAACTGTCACTCCCATCTAATATATCGCAAAAATAGAAAAAGTGCAATAAAAAGAAAAGATGGCTTTGCACTTCGCATTACCATCTTTTTTACTTTTAGTCTTCAAATGTTTCTTTCAGTTTATCCATAAAGCTCTTTTTCTTTTCCTGAGCTTTTCCGGCAGGACGATTGCCACAGGCCGCATCAAATGCACGAAGAGCCTCTTTTGCTTCTTCTGACAGTTTTGTGGGCACCTGAACCACCAGAGTCACATAGTGATCTCCACGCACATTTTTATTGCGAAGAGATGGAACACCTTTACCTTTGAGACGAATCTTGGTATCCGTCTGTGTGCCTGGTTTTACTTCATATTCCACTTCTCCATCCACAGTATTGATCCGAATCGTACCGCCCAGAGCTGCCTGTGCGTATGTAATCGGAGCTGTAGAGAAGATATTCATATCCTGTCTCTGGAAAATCGGATGACGGGCTACCTGAACTTCTACCAACAGGTCACCTCTTGGGCCACCGTTGATACCTGGCTCTCCTTTTTCACGAATACGGATACTCTGTCCATCATCAATACCGGCAGGAATGGATACAGATATTTTCTTTCTTTCAGATGTATAACCTGTACCGCGGCATTCCGGACATTTTTCTTTGATAATTTTACCTGTTCCATTACACTCGGGACACGGCTGTACATTTCTCACCATACCAAACATGGACTGCTGGGTATAAACCACCTGACCGGAACCATTACATTTCGGACATGTTTCCGGAGATGTTCCCGGTTTTGCACCATTTCCGCCACATGTCTTACAGGTATCTTTCAATGTCAGTTCCAGCTCTTTCTCGCAGCCAAATACTGCTTCCTGGAATGTAATATGAACAACTGCCCGCAGATTGGCACCTTTCATCGGATCGTTGTTGGCTCTTCGGCCTCCCCGGCCACCGCCGAAAAGATCACCGAAAATATCGCCGAAGATATCACCCATATCTCCGCCGTTAAAATTAAATCCATCAAAACCGCCGAAGCCGCCGGCACCACCGCCGCCGCCATTTTCGAAGGCTGCATGACCAAACTGATCATATGCTTTTCTTTTCTCCGGGTCACTCAGTATTCCGTAAGCTTCTGTTGCCTCTTTAAATTTCTGTTCTGCCTCTTTATCTCCCGGATTCATATCAGGATGATATTTCTTTGCCAGCTTACGGTATGCTTTCTTCAGAGTTGCGTCATCGGCTCCTCTGTCAACGCCGAGAACCTCATAATAATCTCTTTTATCTGCCATCTTCTTCACCTTTTCACAACTTCAGGGACGGAGACACCTGGCGTATCCCCGTCCCCCATGGGTTTTGATTTTTTCAATTATACTTCTTTATAATCAGCATCTACGACATCATCGCCGTATCCAGCTTCATTGCCGCCATGAGCCGCTCCACTCATATCCGGGCCTGCACCCTGAGCACCTGCCTGAGACTGCTCATATACTTTTGCGAACAGTTTCTGTGCACTTTGCATCAGCTTTTCTTTTGCAGCTTTGATATCAGCAACCTGTGCATCTGTCATATTATCTACAGGTGCTTTGGCAATCAGATCTTTCAATGCATTCAGGTCAGCTTCTACTGCTGTCTTGTCATTGGCATCAATCTTATCACCAACTTCTTCCATTGCCTTCTCGGTCTGGAATACCATAGCGTCTGCATCATTTCTGGTATCGATTGCTTCTTTTCTCTTCTTATCCTGAGCTTCAAACTCAGCAGCTTCTTTCACTGCTTTTTCAATATCGGCATCAGACATATTGGAACCTGCAGTGATAGTAATATGCTGTTCTTTTCCTGTTCCCAGGTCTTTTGCAGAAACATTTACAATACCGTTGGCATCGATATCGAAAGTAACTTCGATCTGCGGAACACCTCTTCTTGCTGGCGGAATACCATCCAAACGGAACTGTCCAAGAGATTTGTTATCTTTCGCAAACTGTCTCTCACCCTGAACAACGTTGATATCTACAGCTGTCTGGTTATCAGCAGCTGTAGAGAAAATCTGGCTCTTCTTGGTAGGAATGGTAGTATTTCTCTCAATCAGTCTGGTTGCGATACCACCCATAGTCTCGATAGACAGTGACAGTGGAGTAACATCCAGAAGAAGAATATCACCTGCACCTGCATCACCTGCAAGTTTACCACCCTGTACGGAAGCACCAAGTGCTACACACTCATCCGGGTTCAGAGTCTTGCTCGGTTCATGTCCTGTCAGCTGTTTTACTTTATCCTGAACTGCCGGGATTCGTGTAGAACCACCAACCAGCAGTACTTTGCTCAGTTCGGAAGGTGACAGACCGGCATCAGAAAGTGCTCTTCTGACCGGTTCAGCAGTCTTCTCAACCAGATCATGTGTCAGTTCATCAAATTTTGCTTTTGTCAGGTTCATATCAAAGTGTTTTGGACCTTCTGCAGTAGCAGTAATGAACGGCAGGTTGATATTGGTTGTTGTGGAAGAAGAAAGCTCTTTCTTTGCTTTCTCTGCTGCTTCTTTGATTCTCTGCAGAGCCATCTTATCGTTGGACAGATCTACACCTTCTGTTTTCTTGAACTCAGCCAGCATATAATCTGCAATTTTCTGGTCAAAATCATCTCCACCCAGACGGTTGTTACCTGCTGTAGAGAGAACTTCAATAACGCCGTCACCGATTTCAATAATAGAAACATCAAATGTACCGCCGCCAAGGTCGTATACCATGATTTTCTGTTCATTCTCATTATCCAGACCATAAGCCAGTGCTGCTGCTGTAGGCTCATTAATGATACGTTTTACATCAAGACCTGCAATCTTACCTGCATCTTTGGTTGCCTGACGCTGTGCGTCGTTGAAATAAGCCGGAACAGTAATAACAGCTTCTGTAACTTTTTCACCCAGGTAGTTTTCTGCGTCTGCTTTCATTTTCTGCAGAATCATAGCGGAAATTTCCTGTGGAGAATATTTTTTATCGTCAATTGATACTCTGTAATCGGTACCCATATGTCTCTTGATGGAAGAGATAGTTTTGTCAGCGTTTGTTACCGCCTGACGTTTTGCAGGTTCACCTACCAGTCTTTCTCCTGTCTTTGTAAAAGCAACTACAGATGGTGTTGTTCTGGAACCTTCTGCATTTGTAATAACGGTTGGTTTTCCACCTTCCATAACAGCTACACAGCTGTTGGTTGTACCTAAGTCAATACCAATGATTTTTCCCATAATGTTTTTCCTCCTATATATACTAAAAACTTATAATTACCTGAATGATTAATTTGCTACCTTGACCATACTGTGGCGAACCACAAAATCTTTATACAGGTAGCCTTTCTGGAACTCTTCTACGATGATATTCTCTCCGACTTCTTCATCTTCCACATGCATCACTGCATTATGAAAATCGGGATTGAACTCTTTGCCGACTGCCTCGATCGGTTTTACACCAACCTCACCCAATGTGGTAAGCAGCTGTTTGTAGATTTTTTCCATTCCCTGAACAAAAGGATCTTCGCTTCCGGCGGCTGTAGCAAGCCCTCTTTCAAAGTTATCCACTACCGGAAGAATCTTTTCAACAATATCTTTGGCACCGATGATATACATGCTTGCTTTTTCTTTTTCAGTACGCTTTCTGTAATTATCGAACTCTGCCATCTGACGTTTTACCTGATCGGTAAGTTCTTCTATCTTTTCATCCTTTTTGTCTTTTTTCTCTTTTTTCTTTCCAAAGAACTTTCTGTCTTTACTTTCTTTGGAATCCTCTGGCGCCTCTTCCCCGGCTGCCTCCGTTTGTTCCTGCTGTGTTTCTTCAGAACCGCCGTTCTGTGTATCTTCCGCTTCAGCGGCTGTATCAACGGCTTCAGAAGTTTCTTCGGTAACTACATCTTCTGCAGTTTCCCCGGAAGGCACTTTATTTTCTTCTGTCATCTTACACACTCCACCTTTCTACGGCTTTTTAAATATGTTATCCAACTGACCTTTCAGTGTTTTCAGATTATCTACAACATTTTCATAATCCATACGTTTGGGACCGATGATACCAATCGTTCCCTTCATACCACCGCCAAGGTCATAAGAAGCAGTCACCACGCTGCAGTCCTTCATGGTCGAAATAGGACTTTCATTTCCTATATATACCTGAATTCCTGTACTCTCTTCTGAATCAGAAACAGTATCTTTTATCATATCAACCAGTGCTTTTTTCTCCTCAAATGCTGAAATCAATTCACTGGCTTTGCTGCTGTCCGCCAGTTCCGGATATCGGAAAATATTATTGGCTCCGCTGGTATACACCGGAACTTCTTCCTCCTCCGGAGAAATGGCCTCCGCTACGGCATCCAGTACCGTGCTTATCACTCCACTGTGAACACCCGCCTGTTCTTTCAGTTTGGTAATCATGCCAAGACTGATTTCTTCAATCGTAAGTCCGTTCAACTGCGTGTTCAGCAACAAATTCAATTTTAAAAGCTGTTCATCATCAATCGGCTCCTCTATGGTCACAATCTGATTCTTCACCAGATTGCCTTCCACAACAATTACCGCTAAAAGCTGTGCTTCATTCAGTTTTGACAGCTGTATGAACTTCACTTTATTATGATGATACGACGGACCGGTTATCATGGTAGCATAATTCGTATTCGAAGCAAGAATCTTAACCACCTGTTTCAATACTTTTTCCATCCGATCGGTCTTTTCAATCATCATCTCTTTAATCTCGGATACTTCCTTCTCTTTCTCCCGCATCAGTTCATCAACATACAGGCGATAACCTGCATCGGAAGGAATCCTTCCGGCCGATGTATGCGGCTGAACGATATACCCCAGATCCTCCAGATCCGACATTTCATTCCTTATCGTAGCAGAACTGAGATTCAGATCCGTATATTTGGAAATGGTTCTGGAGCCAACCGGTTCACCGGTTTCCAGATAGGTCTGAATAATCGCCTTTAATATTTTCTTTTTTCGCTCATCCAGATCATTCACTCTGTTCACTCCCTTTCTGCCATCTCTTTTGTAGTTGTTAGCACTCATCTTTGTGGAGTGCTAACATCTATGTACTTAAGATAGCACCGGGTCTTATATTTGTCAATGGTTTTTTCAAAATTTTTATAATTCTTCCAGATTCTTTTTTAATTCTATCATCTTATCACGAAGTTCAGCCGCCATCTCGAAGTTCAGCTCTGCCGCTGCCGCCTTCATCTGTTTCTGCACTTTTCCGATCAGTTCTTCCAATTCTTTCCGGCTCATGGATTCCATATCTTTCTGCAGGGTCTTCTCCGTCTTTGCCACTTCTTTCGAGATACTGATCAAATCCCGCACTGCTTTTTTGATGGTCTGCGGTGTAATTCCGTTTTCCTTATTATATTGTTCCTGCAATTCCCGTCTTCTCCGGGTCTCATCCATCGCCCGGCGCATAGAATCTGTAATCGAATCTGCATACATAACCACATGGCCTTCCGCATTTCTTGCAGCACGCCCGATGGTCTGAATCAGAGATGTCTCTGAACGCAAAAATCCTTCTTTATCCGCATCCAAAATTGCCACCAGAGAAATCTCCGGTATATCCAGTCCCTCTCTCAGAAGATTGATTCCCACAAGCACGTCAAATACATCCAGTCTCATATCCCGGATAATTTCTGTACGTTCCAGAGTATCAATATCTGAATGCAGGTACTTCACACGGATCCCCATATCTTTCATATAGTCCGTCAACTCTTCTGCCATTCGCTTCGTCAGTGTAGTCACCAGAATCTTATTATGCTTTTCCACTTCTTTATTGACCTCACTGACCAGATCATCAATCTGCCCCTCTACCGGACGTACTTCCACATATGGGTCAAGCAGCCCTGTGGGACGTATAATCTGCTCTGCGCGAAGCATCTCATGATTCTCTTCGTAAGGTCCAGGCGTTGCCGATACAAACAACACCTGATCAATCCGCTGTTCAAATTCTTCAAAGTTCAGCGGACGATTATCTTTGGCGGACGGAAGGCGGAACCCATAATCTACCAGCGTACCTTTTCTGGACTGGTCTCCGGCATACATTCCCCTTACCTGAGGAACTGTCATATGAGACTCATCGATAATGATCAGATAATCATCACCGAAATAATCCATCAATGTATATGGCGGCTCTCCCGGCTTCAAACCGGCCAGATGACGGGAATAATTCTCGATTCCGGAGCAAAAACCGGTTTCTTTCATCATCTCCAGATCAAAATTCGTTCTTTCACTGATCCGCTGTGCTTCCAGAAGCTTGTCCTCACTCTTAAAATATGCAACCTGCTCCCGCAGTTCTTCTTCAATCGCCTTAGATGCCTCCAAAATTCTTTCCATGGGCACCACGTAATGAGAGGCAGGATAAAGGGCCACATGATTCAATTCCCTCTTAATCTCACCGGTCAGCACATCCACCTCTGTTATTCTGTCCACTTCATCCCCAAAAAATTCTATCCGAATCGCCACATCAGATTCATATGCCGGAATAATCTCCACCACATCTCCGCGTACCCGGAAAGTTCCTCTATGAAAATCCATCTCGTTCCGGTCATACTGCATATCAATCAGACTGCGAATCACATCATCCCTGTCTTTTTCCATTCCAGGACGAAGAGAAATCATCATATTCTGATAATCCTGCGGACTTCCGATTCCATAGATACAGGACACACTGGATATGATGATTACATCCCTGCGTTCAGACAGGGCTGCGGTTGCGGAGAGACGAAGTTTGTCGATCTCCTCGTTGATGGCAGAATCCTTGGCAATGTAGGTGTCCGTGGAGGGGACATAAGCTTCCGGCTGGTAATAGTCGTAGTACGAAACAAAGTACTCCACTGCGTTCTCAGGGAAGAACTCCTTAAACTCCCCGTAGAGCTGTGCTGCGAGAGTTTTGTTGTGAGCTATAATTAATGTAGGCTTGTTCAACGCTTGAATGACATTCGCCATGGTAAAGGTCTTGCCTGAACCGGTGACGCCCAGTAAAGTTTCACACTGGTTTCCTTCTTTAAATCCCTGCACAAGTTTCTCGATTGCCTGCGGCTGATCACCAGTGGGTTTATATTCGGAATGCAATACAAATTTATCCATGAAAAACCTCCTTTTTCACGCATTTACTATGTATTTTTCTAAAGTTCAGCATTGACTATTTGATTATAGGCATTGCCAAAATGTTTTCGGCATTTACCTGCAACAATGTCTGGTTTAATATTTCTCAACATTCTATCTCCATGCAATTTTTTTGAATAATACAAATCTCTAGATTCTACAATTTGTTTCACATGGACTGGATTTACATTTCTCATTTCATTAATATAGTCCTTTATTCCAGTTTGAATTGTATCGATAATCTGATCACTTAATTTCAAATAATTCTCCCCAAACCATCCATATTCTTCTATATCTTCCGAATACTCTCCTAAAACATTTTTATCAATATATTGTTTTAAATGATGAGAAAAGAAAAGTTTTGCTCCATGTTCTATGTCTGTTACCACCCCACTACGACAATAGAGATATTCAAAACCATTCTCCCAATCTGCAATAAACCAACTTTCAGCCTCCGGTGATGCATATAATATAAAAACAGGAATATCCTTTTGTAGTTTTTCATGGACTTTATTAATTATTTGACTTGTATAATTCTCAATTTGTTCTGCACTAAACCCATGAAATTTTCCATCCAAATCATCTTCAATCAAAATGGCCTTACACTTTGAAATTTCATCTCTATACTTTTCTAAAATACTATAGATTTTTTCTAATAATGCTTCACCTGTAAGACCACTTATATCAGAACTTATATTTTTAGCATCACCCTTTTTCTTTATTGTCTTGTTAGGCAAATATTGTTTATATTCATATTTATCATTAATTTTCTTCAAAAAGAATTGCATTGCCCCTGCCTCAGTATAACCACAAGTCAAAAAACAGGCTATTCTATCTACCATGGCCATCCTCCTAATGCAGGATCATTCGTCCTGTACAGATCTCCAAGTTCCCATTCCCCCAATTCATCCATAATATCTCTGTATTGTATTTTTTTTATAGATTCATCTCTTCCGAAAACAAAAACTGCTACTTTTTCCCGCTTAAACTCTTCTGTAAATACATCTAGAAAATCTGGTGAATGTGTACTAATGAAACACTGGCTAAATGTATCTGCTGTTTGTATCCAATTGCCAATCACTTTTTGCCATGCAGGATGTAAGTTTGTTTCTGGCTCGTCAATTGCAAGCAATGTTCTAGGATTCTTCATCGGCATATTTATCAACAGATTTAATATTAGCCCTTTTAATGTACCTTCTGATACATCTGACAAATCATATTGTTCATTATCATACACCAATTTGAATATCAGCTTATCATATGCGTTAACGGTATCAGCCACTTGTAAATTAGGAATTAACTCCTTCAATCTATCTTCAAATTTAATTTTCCACAATACGTCTTCTGATTTATATCTATTAAAAACATTCGCAAAATTAGACCCACTGGAATTTAATGAATCATCTATTGCTTTCACATTGACTGGTTCTCTCATTTTACCAGATTCAAATCGTGCGCTAGTATAAACGCTAAATCCTTCAAAATATTTTTGCAGTTCATACAATAACTGTGCAATATTTACTCTTATCAATTCATTTCCATAGATTTTTTTATTCTGTAAAAGAATATCCTTAAATTGCATAACCAAAGTTTCTTTACTGTCCATCTCAAACGCTAATCTACGATTTTTAGGACCCACCTTTATTGCAGTAGAAAAATTTCCCAAACCAATCTTATGATCATGACATTTAAAATAATTAAACTCCTTAACATATCCTTCTTTTGGCTCTGCAGAGCTTAATTCTTCCAGAACAATATTACATTTTTCAACAGTATTGCCTACTCCAAAAGAAAATTTATATCTTACGGGCTCTCCATTTAAGCAAATCTCCCAAACAAACTCTATAGGTGCATCCTGTTCCGCATGTTTATTTAGTGAATGATTCCACCCGTTACGCGCAACCGCATTTAAAAACGAAGATTTTAAATTACCCTCCCCTGCATTTTTTAACATTTCTGAGAAAAAAGTTATTGCTTTTATAAAATTACTCTTTCCAGAATTATTCGGTCCAATCAAAATATTGATTTTTTCAAACTCTAAATCATCTGCATATATATTTCTAAAATTATGACAAGAAAATTTATTAATCATTTTCCCATTCCTCTCTTTTCAAAACTTATCTCAATTATAGCAAAAATCCCCTGTCTGTACACAAGATTTTCACTGATTATTCTTACAAATTAATGCCAAGATAAAAATCAGACAAAAGTTGCAACCAGTGACGTTAATCCATCTGTGTCGTACTTTTGTCTGATTTTTAATAAACTGGATGTACGCAATCAAAGCACTCTTTCATTCTCCATCCAATTCCAGTCTCATATAGATTACTTCCTGAAACCCTGTTATACGTGAACGGAAGCCCTTAGGATTCCTTCCGTATTCTGTAAATCCTGCTTTTTCATACATGGATATGGCTCTCATATTTTCAGCAACTACGCTAAGTTCAAGCTGTGCATACCCTGCCTGCCTTGCACATTCAATGCAGGCGTCCATGAGTGCACGTCCAATCCCAAGTCCCCAGAATTCTTTGGCAACACTAATACCAAATTCAGCACGATGCCGTACCTTATATTTATTACCTACTGCTTCAATTCCGGCAGTTCCAGCCACCGTACCGTTAACCACTGCAATGATCTCAATCTCATTTTCACTCTCAGATTTTTCTTTCAGGAACTGACTTTCCTGAACCGCATCAAAGCTGCTCTCATCCGGGTAAGAAAGCAGATAATCGGTTTCTTCATGTGTAAGATTGAAATTATCAAGTACAAGCTGTCCATCACTTTCCGTTCCGTTTCTCAGACAGCATTCCATCCCATTTTTTAATACGATTGTCTTATTATATTTCACTGTAAAAGCCTCCACTGCATGTATTTGCTCCAAACACCTGATTCAGCCATGTAATACACCACTCCACCCATCGTGCATTGTATTTGCTTTCTGTTCCGACTTCACTTGTGCACACAGACATTCCATGTTTTCCCTCGGGGAAAATATGGAGTTCCAGTGGTACATGGGCTGCAGACAATGCTTCTGCCATTTTCAGACTGTTTTCTACCGGTACCGTTCCGTCCGTGGCGGTATGCCACAGAAATGTAGGCGGTGTCTGTGAGGTCACATGACGATCCAGCCCGAACCACTGGTATTCACTTCCCCCTTTTTCATCACCGCTCACCTTTCGAAGAGAACGTTCATGGGCATGCTCATCGGATGTAATAACCGGATAGCACAAAATCATGGCGTCAGGACGAATATGATCCTGACAGCCAAATACACGCAGAAATTTCTCATCCTGATATAAGGTACCAAGGGACGCTGCCAAATGACCTCCTGCCGAAAAACCACAAACCGCAATTTTATCCGGTAATGTATGCCATTCCTCCTTATTCTTGCGAATTTGTGCCATCGCACCAGCTAATTGACACAACGGCTGCAGATTTCTGGCATTTTCCTCAACGGAATATTTTAAAATAAATGTATTGTAACCGGCTGCGTAAAACACATCAGCCACCGGATCCGACTCTCGTTCAGATATATGGTCATAACCTCCTCCGGGACAAATCAGAACTGCCGGATGCATATTTTCTGAAATTATACCCGTTTCATCCATACCATGAATTCTTGCTCTCACACTGCAGTCTATTGTTCCTTCCGGGATAAAAGTAAATATCTCCATACTATTTCCTCTCTTTTTACAAATTTACTTACAATTTATCCTGATTATAGCTAAATTATCTGGTTATGCACAAGATTTTTCGGTCCTGCCATGACAGTAGCCTCTATATTCGTTTCCAAGCTATTTTCTGAAAGATGAAGAAACTGTAATAAAAAGTCATACCAAACTGAATCTGACCGTATTTAAGAAAATCGCAGGAATTAACTGCACTATAATTCCCCGAAAAGAAATAGAAGGTAAACAATCAGCGCATCTACGGTTCGTCAATATATACAACAGGGAAATTATTTCAAGAGTGACGCTGCAGCCCCAGTTATTGAGAAAATACCTAATTCAGCAAATGTAATACATTATTTTAAAAAATCCAGTATTTCGAACGGTTTATGTAGTACAAAGTCGGCACCCCTACTTTTAATAAAATCTTCATCACGAAATCCCCAGCCGACCATAATAACATCCATCTCAGCATTTTTTGCTGTCTGTAAATCAACTTCTGAATCACCAATATAGACTGCTTCACTTTTATCCAGCTTAAATTTTTGGAGAACCGAATTAACACTATCCGGATACGGTTTTCTACGTTGTCCTTCCTTATCTCCCACTGAAAAATCAAATAACTCCTTAAAGTAATCATCACATAAACTTTTCACAGCATAGTCTGCTTTATTTGACACAACAGCAGTAAGTATTCCCCGATTTCTCAGTTCCTTTATTACTTCAGTGATTCCATCATACGGTTTTGTCTTAATAGCGCAATGATCTTTGTAATATCCATTGAATGTATCAAAGACATCCTGTATTTCTTTCTCACTTACTCCTTCTGGTACTGATCTTTCAACAAGCTTTCGAATTCCATTTCCTACAAAACTCCTCACTTCCGCAAGAGTCCTCTGAGGATATCCATGTTTTACCAGAGAGTAATTCATGCAGTCTGCCAAATCTTCTAATGTATTTAAAATAGTTCCATCCATATCAAATATTGCCAGTTTGTATCTCATTTTTATAATATCTCCTCTATCAAATCATAATTTTTATCTCTAGAATCTAAAAAGCTTTGTCCTGTTCTACATTTTTTATACACTACACTTTACCACAAAACAGATTGAAAATCATTATTTCTATGTCTTATCATAAAAGAAAACTTCATGCTATGCGGACATTTCCCATGTTTGAATATAGCGGAAAAAATCAGTGAAATATGTCCGGATGCCTGGATCATCTACTATACACATAGACAGGGGACTAATGCCGAACTCGGCATAATGTCCCCTGTCCTACTCAATTTTTCCCATCCATGTAGTTCATCATAGCTGCAGCTGCTTTTTTCGCTTCCTCAACCGCATGTACTACCGTTTTGGGTCCATGTACTACATCACCTGCGGCAAAAACACCTTCACGTGTGGTCATAAAATTATTGTCCGTAATCAGTAATCCTTTGTCTGATCCCGTCAGCCCCGGTGTTGTAAGGATCAGTTTGTTTTTCGGACCCTGGCTGATACAGATGATCGTGGAATCCGCTTCCACTTCTTCCCTCTCCGGCTCATATCCGATCACTTTGTCTTCGTCATCAAATATTGCTGTTTTAAATACCGGCCCATCGGATGTAATATATTCAATGGACTTACCATAAGCCACCTTTGCACCTTCCAGAACAGCATACGACATTTCGTTCGAACTTGCTGTGACCTTTTTTCCAACTGCATAAAGTGTTACTTCCCGCGCTCCCTTTCTGAGTGCAGTTCTCGCCACATCCATCGCTACATTGCCGGTTCCTATGATAGCAACCTTTTCACCAAGGCTATAAGCTTCAGGATTTGCAAGATAATCAATTCCAAAATGGACGTTGGCTAAAGTTTCCCCTTTGATTCCCAGGGTTTTTGGTCTCCATACACCGGTACCGACAAAGATACCTGCATATCCGTCCCGAAACAGATCTTCTATAGTAAGTGCTCCGCCAATAGTCGTATTAGGTCTGATCTGGATTCCCATCTCAAGCATTTTCTTCTTGTATCGTGTAATTACAGACTTCGGCAAACGGAACTCAGGAATTCCATATTGCATTACTCCGCCTATTTTATCTCTTGCCTCAAAAATAGTAACATCATACCCCTGCTTTGCCAGCAGTACAGCCACTGTTATTCCAGAAGGTCCGGAACCGATAACAGCTGCTCGTATCCCTTTTTTCTCTACTGCAGGAATAGCCATCCGATCAAGCCATGCTTCTGAAATAAAATTCTCAATACTGCTGAAATGGATTGGATTCCCCTTCCTGCCAAGGATACAATGTCCTTCGCACTGCATTTCATGGTTACAAATAGCAGAACAAATAACTGAAAGCGGATTATTTTCAAACAGTTCTGCACCTGCCTCCGGTAACCGGTTTTCCTTAAACATCTGAATGATATGAGGGATCGGTGTATGCACCGGACATCCCTGCTGACACATTGGTTTCTTACAATTTAAACAACGATTTGCTTCATCAATAATATGCAATGCCATGGAAATACCTCCGCTTTATCATAATTTCAAGTACGTTCTGGTTACTTTATAATTTGTTCAACATATTTTATTTCTAAACACAACAATTCGATTTTCAGGTAAGCAGTTATGCATCAGCATGCATAGCTACAAACTTAGCCATCTCATCTATGCAGTCTTCGCATTGCGGATATACCCCTGTATTATCAAAAAAGGCATGACCGAAGCCTTTGTACAGTACTGCTGTTGTATCTATACCGGCTTTATGAAGCTTTACTGCATATCCAAGGGTTTCCAATTTCAGGAAATCGTGCTCTCCTACCGTCACAAAAGTCGGCGGGTTTTTCTTTGGATCCCTTGTATATGGATTCAGGTAATCATTTTTTACATCGTTTGTACCAAGAAGCGGTTCCATCCCTGCCGTCATATTACCAAACATACTGAGCATTTTTGTCAATCCCCGTCTTTGCTTTGGTATCATATCAAACTGATCCATGGATGGATGATAATATTCATCTTTCACCTGTGCCATATTCAGAGTCGGATAAAGCAACAGCTGCCCCCTTACCATATGCTTCTCATTTTCCCAATCTCTGGTAGTACAATACTGTGTCAGATTTCCACCGGCACTGTCTCCGGCAACAAAAATACGATTTTTATCTCCGCCGAGTTTTTCTGCATTTTCATAAATCCACTGTAATACCTGATAGCAGTCTTCATGACCACATGGATATGGGTTTTCCGGTGCCAGACGATAATCCACAGAAACCGCACAAAAATCTGTTTTTGCAACAAACATTTTTACAGATTCTTCTACCACCCCCGGATGACCTCCGAAGAAACCGCCTCCATGAATATAATACAAGATTGGACTATGCTCTTTCGGAGTGCTGCTGTGATATATGCGTACCGGAATTTTATATCCATCTTCTGCCGTCACATATTCTTCCTGAATCTCAATCTTTCTTTCCACGCATGGGATACTTTTGACACCATTGAACATTTTACGAAGATTTGCAATTCCCTTTTCACTGATGTCCATTTTCATAAGACCCTTCGGTAACCATGCCATCATCCTCAGATTCTTTTTAGAATCATTATAAAGCCTTGGATCCATTGCGCCTTTTTCATCACAATCCGGCAGGTTTTTTACAATCAATTCCATGCCATAATAATCCTGCTTACTTTCACGTTCTTTTAATTTCTTAAGTAGTTCTTCTGTATACTTTTTCATATTATTTTGTCCTCCTGCGGGATACTCTCTCTTTTTTGTAAACAACTGCTCTAATTACTTCGAATAAAGTCAGCGACAGTAAAATTCCTACAGTCACATCACTGGCAAAATGAGCACCCATCATCACCCGGCTGCTGCCTACCAGAACAATCCACGTATAAACAACTATCCGTAAAATCTTTTCTTTTCCCTCAAACCACGGAAAAATATCCGGAAACAGAAGGAGCAGAATGACTGCTGCCGAATTCATAGAATGTCCGGAGGGGAAGGATGCATATGTATCTGAAAAGCCTCCTCTGGAACATTTCTGCTCAGATAATTAAAAATCATAAAACCGCTCATTGCCGAAAGAAGTAAAAACAGAATTCCCGTCCACAGAACTGTCCATATTTCTGCTGCTTTTTTCTCTTTTGTACGGAAACGAAACAGAATCGCACAGCCTGACAATGCCATAACCATAAATGGGATTTCTCCGATTATCTCTAATACTCTAGCCGGAAGTTGTTTATGGCAGACAGCAAGTGAGATCTGAAGATCCGTAAACGTAAAAATCAAAAGTGCAGCTGCTCCGATTAAAAACACAATTCTTCTTTCCTTTTTTTCCATCACGCACCCCTTCCCGATAAAAAAATCCTATGTTGAATCCATTTTAACACCAATACGAATAAATTACAATGTGCCGGGAAATGAACAAGTTTACTTTTGAATTTTATGTTACTGGTCACGGAGTAAATATAGAACATCCTCGATAGAATCAACGTACTGAAAAACCTGATTCTATCGAGGATGTTCTATATTTTACCTGCATCTGTTTACTGATTTAGTCCGTAGTTTATATTTGCGTCTGCATATATGTTTGCTGCATTTCCTGTCATCGTAACTCGAATCACATTTTCCCCCTTGTGGAGAAAATCTTTAATTTCAAATCTATGGGGATTCCAAAAGCTGACATCCACAAACTTTCCATTGCAGTAACATTCAGCCATTTCTTCTCCATATACCTCAAATGCATCTGAAATTACATTTTTTACATCTGTTATGGTATATTCATAAACCGCCTGATTCTTATTCTTTTGTATAAGTCGAAACCGTTGTGTCCAATCTTCTGAATATATACTTCGATGTATAAATCTCTCTGTCTCTATTTCACCTTTTTTATCCAAAAGAATCAGAACTGTTTCACATGGTTTTATACAAAGATTGGTGCAAAAACCGAAAGTTGTCTTTTCCCAGGTTTCTGTCTCACATCTTCCTCTCCACAGATTCACCAATACCGGAATACTGTTGCAGGGTATTTGCATACCGAAACATATCTCTGTCCTGCCTTCATTAGACAAAAGATACATTTCCATCTCATTTTTATAAAAATGTGCCAGACGAAGACTTTTGCAACTTCCGATTATTTTCGCCCGTCTACTGATAATCATGTCCTCTGGAATCTGTTTGGCTGATTCATACATTCTAATCGGCAATCTGCTTTTTTCCATTTTTAACTCCGGTATTTTCAATATTGCCTCATAAGCATATATACCACAATAAATTTTTCCATCCTTTACTGTACAGTTTTTTAACATAGAGATAGGAAGATAGTGAAAAGGGATCTGATGTTCATATAAAAATTGTACTTCCTCCCATGGCACCTGATTATCATCACAAAGCACAGCTACCAACGCTTCATCATAAGAATCCGTCATCAAAAATGACATCCGTTTCATATAGTCAGAAAATTTCCGATAATGCTTCCACCAAATATTATTAGGACCCACATCCGGCGGGCGTTCTTCTTTTCTGATACCTTCCACACTGTAGTAAAAAGCATGAGGAATAAACAAATTTACTCCTCTCATTCCCAGCCAGTCGATATACCATTTCATATCTTCACCAGTAAAATACCATGGCTGGCATTTCCGGTAACACACACCAAAACACTCGCTGGCATTTCGTCTGCGATGCAGATGTCTTGCAATATCTGCGGAAAGTTTCCCCTGAACAGATTCTTTTCCAGTAATTCCACCTTCTTTAGGTTCCACTCTCCGCATAATCAAATCCTGTCCAGGAATATGAAAATAAAATTCTTCCTCAATATCGTCGCTTTCTGCCGGATGTCCCATCAATGCAATTCCATGTGATTCACACCATTGAGATAATGGTCTGTAAAAAGTTTCTCTTAAATGCTTTTTCACAAGCCTGTGATAAATTTGCGTGGTAATGTTGTCTCCTCCTGTGAACAGGGCTTCCAGTTCCTCCAGTCTTCCTCCTTCTGCTGAAATTTCTTCTTCCATTCCATCAGCCCACTCTTTCCAATCGCCAGAATTACGTCCCAAAGCACAAGGCTCATCTGTAAAGAAACCGATAATAGTATTGCCAAAATATTCACTCAGTTCTTTATAATACCGTTCATGAGTCAGATGAATAAATAGCTTTACAGACTCCGGATTCAGAATATCCGCAGATTTTGGAGCAAACAATTCTCCATCATCCTCACCAAAATGAATTCCACGGATATTTCCTCCTGTAAATCCACGAACCATATATCTGCCATTCGGAAGCATCGTAAGTACCGATGCTTCACTCGGATCATCAACAATTCGGATACCCCGGGAGGCATATTCCGGGTGCAGCTCTACCACCATGCCATGTGCTGAACCGGAAGGATACATTCCTTCATCATATAATACAATTTTCATATTCAGATTTGATGCAGTTTTTACTATATACTTTACAACATCAAAATATGCTTCTGAAAGATAGGGAATATCCCTTGGTATACCAATTCTGGGATGCAGCACCAGACCATGAATTCCTTTTTGGACATAATCCTCCAGCTGTTCCTTTATCTTCTGTTCATCCGGTCTGTCATTAAAAAACCAAAAGGGAACAGGAGTAAATTCATCAGAAGGGCAAAACAGTTCACTCAAAAATTTTTGTATATTACTCATAATGAATCATAGGCTTCCATCTCGGGCAATACGTTCATAATCCAGTACCGCACTGAAAAATGCTAATGCCATGCCCTGGCCCCAGCCCTGGATCCATTTTTTTGATATACCGCAATATCCTTCCCGATCTTTCATAACCGCTGTGCCGGCAGACACATCTGTCAGCCTTCCATCTGGTGTAATATGATCCAATACACCCTGCATAGATTTCTGGATATACTTTGCATGGAGAGGATTTCCTTTCAGCGTCATAGCTGCTGCAATTCCGGCTGATGCAGACAGTTCTTCATAGGATTCCGGATCATCCAGAATTGTTTTCCACAATCCATTTTCTGTCTGAAGCATTTTCAGAGCAGACAACTGTTCATTTAAACTTCCTACAATTTCCAGATATTTTGGATACAGATAACACTGCGGCAGAATCATGCCCACTTTACTCATCGTGTATGCTGCCCAACAGTTTGCCCTTCCCCAATAAAAACCAGACATGTGATCTTTAGTAATATTATTATATCCGTGATACCAGAGCCCGGTATCTTCATTCTGCAGATACTGGATATGCCAGTAATACTGGTTCAATGCATCCTCAATCAGTTCTTCGTCATTTGTCATGACACCAATCCGAAGCAAAAAGAATGCTGCCATAAACAATGTATCTGCCCAGCACTGTTCTGGAAAATCATTATTTGCTGACACGGTATGCTGAAGAACATTGTCGCCAAAGCGAAGAGCCTCTTCTCTCAGATACTTCACTTTTGATCGGATAATATCCATATATTTTTCTTCACCGGTTGCTTCATACAACGTAATCAGGCAGTGTCCCATGGCACAGGTATTTACAGTCCACACCGGAAGCCCCAATGAAATCAGTTCATCCACCCGTTCCTTCAGGAAATCCAGGTATTCTTGTTTACCGGTTGCCTTATAAGCCTCTGCAATACCATAATACGCCACACCGCATGGCCAGTCCCATGACATATCCATACGCTTGGTCCGTTCTACTACCCTGTCTATTGTCTCTAAGATTTCTTCTTTATCAAATACTAATCTTGCCATATGTTCTTTACTCCGATACTTATAATTTTACATCCTGTCCACCTTTTATTTCTCTGATGGTTCCATCAACACTGATCCAAACAGAACAACTGTTAGGATTATACACATAGTCTCCATTCAATGTATATTTCAGATTTTTCGCAGCTTTCATGTAATCCACAATCTCTATGTTGGTCGCATACCAGATATCCTGCCGTTTTCCTGCAATATGACAGAATTCTTCCATCAAATCCCAATTCCCGTCTCTGCTAAATTCATAGCTGTGTCCCCAGATATACATCATATACAGATACTGGGTTTTGGACAGTTCAACAAACTTTCTGGCATTTTCCAGCAGATTGTGATTGTGATGGCAGGTCGATTTCCATGTAAGAAAATTTTCCGGCATATCAAACGCATCCGTACTTCCCACTACTCTGCAATATTCAATGCCCAGTCCTGGAAGTAACTCAACAATCTCCTTATTATAAGAACCATTGGGATACGACATCCCCCTCACCGGATAGCCCATTACTGCTTCCAGTCTTCTACGATCTTCCAGAACCTGAACAGCCACATGTTCCACCGGGCATCGGGCAATTGTCGGATGTGTCACGGTATGACAGGACACCTCATGTCCCTGATATAACCGGGGCCATTCCTCTGCCGGTATTCTATCATCCATTTTCAGCCCGGAATTTAAATGAAATGTTGCTTTCATTCCATAATTATTAAACATTTCTACCAGTTGTCTGTCCTCAGGGCGTCCGTCATCATAGCTAAGAGTCAGTACTTTATGTTTTCCGCCGGGAAAGCATGTATAAATAACTTTAAAATCACTGATATTCATTGCCAATCTCCACTTCTCTGATGTTTACCGCCAAAGATGACTTTCTTCAGCTCTTTCGCTGCAATATCTGCAAATACAGTAGCTCCCTCCGTTGTCAAATGTACATGATCGTCCATATACCATCTGGAAACTGTTTTTCTTCCTGCTGCAAGACACACTTTTTTTGTCAGAAGCCCCATATCAATATAAAACACATTTTCCTTTTCTGCAAAGTTTTTCATTACCCGAGCATACTCAGGCAGCTGTCCGCCAATTTCAGCAGTCTCTGCATTTTCATTCTCATCATTCAGAAATATAGATACAGATGAAAGCAGTACAGGGACTGCCTGTTTTTCTTTTGCAGTTTCCACATATGCTTTCAATGATTCTTCAAACATGTCTGACGACACATATCTCTCCGGTTTATTCTCGGCCGCATCATTATGTCCAAATTGAATCAGAAGATAATCTCCCGGCTTCAGGTGCTTTCTAATATCTTCCAGCCTGCCCTCCTCACGAAATGTTCTGGAAGAACGTCCTGCCATGGCACAGTTATCCACAATAAATTTCTGATTTTCATAACACATTTGCTGTGAAAATGGAGAATCTGCTCTGTGACGACATATCAGGCTGTCATCCGGATCCAGGGCTTTCATCAGCATTTCTCCCCATCCCGCCTGCGGGCGGCAGGCATTATCATAAGTCTGTAAAATAGAATCACCAGCCAGATATATAACCGGTTTTCGGTTCATATGAGGAAGTACCTGGTCAAAACTCATATCCGATGCCAGATAAAAACTGGTGTAACATGGCTGATTGTAGCAGTTATTTTGCCATGCAACACCGCATCGATACTGTGTATCATGCATCAGTGTAAATAGTTTATGACTGGTTATTTCCGTGTTCGTATAAATTCTGATTGCAGAGCTATCCTTCGTCCGAAGCAAGATTTCTTCTCTGAAATCACCAAAAACATCTGCTACAAGGCAGGGATTACCTTTGGTTCCATTATTGGTCAGCGTATCCTCCGGTATCAGCATACAGCCGTGACGCAAATCATTAATTCTGCCTATAGCTGTTTCCTTAAGATAATCTTCTCCATCGGTCACCTGTGTGCTCATATCAGCTGCCCATCGTACCGACATATTGGTGCCTGGTGACTTTGTATCCAACAGATTTCCATTATAATCGAAAATGCCTACATGATTTACCCAGCACTGTAATCCTGATACTCCGGAAACCATATCACCTATCATGCAGCGTCCCAGATCTTCCTCAGCATACTGACCCCATACAGCCTTTCCATCTTCAGCCCTGCGAAGTGCAAATCCATACGGGGCCGCTTCCGCTCCTTCAAACACATTAAAAATTTCAAGACCTGGACGTTGTGGATTGATATCGGCAACATGCATCGCATCCCCATGTCCCATTTTGGCCAGCGTACCATCTGGCAGATAATCATAGGAACTGTAAAGAAGACTTCCGTCATGATCAATACAGGCAGCTCCGTAAATGATTTCCATACAGCCATCACCGTCCACATCTGCTGTAGAAAGGGAATGATTTCCCTGTCCTGCCAGTTTCCCGTATACCGGATCTGTACCTTCATGAATATGAGGATTCGCATTAAAGGGATTGTCCATGGGTACAAATCCACTATCCACCACCCAGGTCTGATGAAAACAGTCGTCAAAAAAGTCAAAGGCTGCTATCGCTGTCCTTGTATAGTAACCACGACAGATAATCAAATACGGCCGTTCACCATCCAGATAAGCCACACCGGAAAGGAATCTGTCCACACGATTGCAGGGTTCAATTCGTTTCATTGCGTAATCTCCCCAACGCAGCCCATCATCCACTCTTGCAAAAGGAAACGGTATTGTCTGGATTTCCTTTCCATCTCCCCCAAACATCGTCAGATATTCCGGTCCTTTATAGATAAAACCTTCAAATTCGCGAAGTTTGTTTTTTTCACTTCTTTCCGGAGCATAGACATCCAGAAAATAATCCACCAGATGCTCTGCATCCGTCCTGCTCAACGGATAACGATACTTTGTCTCTGTCCCGAAACACTCTTCCAGAGTTGCCGGCCACTGACCGGACTGAACCTCCGGCTGTTCATGCCAGTGCCAAAACATATCCGTCAAATGTTCATAATAATCATCTGCCGAACACACATAATTGTCCCGATAGGAATATCCAACCCGCACATCTGCTATCGGCATCGTGATAAAATGTTCTTCTTTTATTTCTCCATATGCATCATAGATGGTCATCCTAGTCCCCGGTGCCGTTTTTACTGCCATCTCGGCTTTTCCGTCACCATTAAAATCATAACAGATAAACTGCGTATAATGTGCTCCCGCACGAATATTAGGTCCCATATCCAGACGCCACAACAATTGTCCATCCAGTTTATAACAATCCAGCAGACATTGTCCCGTATATCCTTTGATTGACACATCATGGGAATTAGAAGGATCCCATTTGACAATGTATTCGTATTCGCCATCGCCATCCACATCTGCCACAGACATGTCATTGGCAGAATAAGTATAATTCTCTCCCGCCGGTGTTGTTCCTCCCTCCGGTTTTTTCAGGGGGATATCCAGGTATTCCCGATCCCAGACTTTTACAGGTGTACAGGCATCAAAGATGACTCCATCCAGACAGGGAGATACACTGTACAGGGAAGCCTTGCTTCCCTGTCTGTCAAGAAAATTCGTACTGTCACTTACCTGTGCAATCTTTTTTCCATCTCTGTATACAACAAAATCAACTCCTGACATCCCATTGTTTATTTTATTGCATGTAATTACTTCCTGCAAAAACAGACGCCAGCTGAGGAAGATTCCCTCCGTACATGGCACAGCCGTCAATCCTCTTTGCAGTACTTCCAACTGTTCTTTCCGAAAATAATGAACGGGTGTAACAATCTCCATACACTGCTGCTCCACCTGATTCATTACCGGAACAACTTTCAGATAATGTGGTCTATGCGTTGATTTCTTTAACACATAAGTATTTGCCAAAGCCGGAAGTTCATCCAGAAGCTGATACAATGCTCCTGGTACATTTCTGTCTGACCAGTAAATTCTATAGGACTCTGATCCAGGAAGCGGATCCCAGCTGATAACCGCTTCCTGATTTGTTATTGATATCAATTTCATTCTTATCACCAACAACTCACTTATTTTGACTGATCTTCCTGATACAACCTGTTTACATCTTCAACCAGCCGATCTCCGCCACGATCCAGCCATAACTGAGCTGCTGCATCAAATCCGGCATCATCAATCTGTCCGCAAATATACTGTGTTCTCGCATCATCAATAATCTGTTCAATATCTGTTCCCACTTCTGCATTTACTTCAGAGCTTGCCAGATACCCCAGGGCCGGATTCATAACTGTGTACTGCAGATTGTATTCTCTGATTTCGTAATCTTTTTCCTGAGTTTCTGTCAGCTTCAGTTCCGGGTTCAAAGATCTTTCATTTGGGACATAGGCCACTGCCTGATTCAGACCGCACTGTGGCTCCTGTTCCATTGTAAGCTCTCCGTTTTTTTCAATCTTACCTTCATCATTGATTTCATAGGTGATACCTTCCAGTCCATAATCAGCCAACACCAACATTTCATCATCACACATTTTATCCAGAAAATGCAAGCAATTCTCCAGATCCTCTTCTGTCTTTGCTCCAGCTTTGGTAATCAGATAACATCCTGAAAATCCACTGGTAGCCAGAGTTTTTCCATTGATTGCTCCAACCAATTCCATAGATGCAAGTTGAGTGGAATCAACAACAGATTTTACATCATTGTTCTGAAAATAATCCCAGATTCGTCTTCCTCCATCTATAACATCCACGAATACACCTGCTTCTCCTTTTTTACAACTTTCAGAAAATGTACCGGAATCGATGGTTGCCCAATCTTTTCTAATCAAACCTTCATCATAAATCTTTTTCATCCATTGCAAAGCTTCCTTAAATTCTTCCGTCTGATGTACCGGTACCAGTTTTCCATCCTGTTCAACCCATTCGTTACCACATCCGAACCATGTCTGAATAATATCCAGCGGCCCTGTATATTTGGTCAATTCTAATCCATAAGTATCATCCACACCATTGCCGTCGGGATCTTCATAAGTAAACTTGTATAGCATATCATAAACATCTTCAATTGTCTTAGGAGCTTCTGTAATTCCCACATTTTCCGCCCAGTCTTTTCTATATGATAATCCATAACGCCCCTTGGAACGTGCACGATAGATACCGACAATCTGTCCGTCAATAGTCACAGCTTTTAAAACATCCGGATCAGCTTGTGAGAGATTAGGATATTTTTCCGAATCCTGCAGATAAGCAGTCAGATCCCAGAACGCCCCCTTTTTAGCAGCATCAACTACATTTCCAGTCAAACCGTCTTTTGCTGTAAGAATCATGGGCATATTTTCCTTATCCATCAATGTCAGTCCAAGTTTTTCGGTATAAGTATCATTATTCTCTGTTCTCCACTCCACAACTGTCTGCGTATATTCTTCGTATTTTTCAATTACTTCGTCTGAATGTTCATTACTCAGCTCCGTACCATAGAATGCAGGCATCATCATGGTAATGACTGCCTTTCCATCTTCTGTTTTTACAGTTTCTTCAGTTTTCTCTTTCCCACAGGCACTCATAGATAATACCATTGTTCCTGTTATTACCAGCGCCGTCATTCTTTTCCAATTATTTTTCATTTTTTTCTCCTTCCTGATTAACCTTTTACAGCTCCCACCATAACACCTTTGGTGAAATATTTCTGAATAAACGGGTATACAACTAAAATAGGAATCGTTGCTACCACGGTAGTTGCCATTTTAACTGACTGCTCCGGCGGTGTACCGAAAGCTCCCCAGTCCAGTCCACTTTCCGTTGCTACTGCAGAAGTCATAAAAATAATTCTTCTTAAAACAATCTGGATCACTTCTTTATTACGGTCAGAAATATATAACATAGCATTAAAATATGAGTTCCAGTGTGATACAGTATAAAAAAGACCTACGCTGGCCAGTACTGGTTTTGATAAAGGCAACATAATTTTTATAAAAATTTCCAAATCATTGGCACCATCCATACGGGCCGATTCCTCCAGTTCCATAGGAAGTCCCTGGAAATAATTTTTGATAATAATCATATTGAATGCATTGATTGCCCCAGGCAGCCATAATGCCCAATAAGTATCTCTCAGATTCAGGACATTTGCAACCAGAATATAACTCGGAATCATTCCACCAGAAAACAACATTGTGATGATTACCATATTGATGAAAAAATTTCTTCCTTTCAAGTATGGCCTTGACAACGGATAAGCCAGGGTACAAGAGAAAGCCATATTAAAACAGACACCAATCACCGTTACAAAGATGGAATTGAAAAGTCCATGAATCACATCTCCCTGTGCAAAAATATATTTATATGCATTGGTTGAAATGGTATGAGGGATGATAAAAAAAGCTCTCTCCGTTAATTCTCGTTCTGTCGCAAATGAACCGGCAATTACATAAAGAAAAGGCAGAACGGTCAATACTGCAAATGCAGCAATAAACACATAAATGAGCACCTGTATGAACTGATCTGCCGGACTTCTTTTAATTTTTTTAGCCGGAATCACATTTTTTGTTTTTGCCATTTTTCTCACCTCGCTTTAATAGAATCCAGACTCACCAAATACTTTTGCAAGTTTATTGGCTCCCATGACCATAATCATACTTACAATGGACTTGAACATACCAGCCGCCGTTGCCAGCGAATAGTTACCATTGATGACACCTTTCGTGTAAATATATGTATCAAATACATCTGAAACCGTCCGATTCATCGCATTCTGCATCAGATAAATCTGTTCATATCCTGTATTTAAGATAGAACCCACTTTGAGAATCAGCATAATCACAATGGTTGATCGGATAGCCGGAAGAGTAACATGCCACATCTTCTGCCAACGATTTGCACCATCCATATCAGCCGCTTCATAAAGTTGGATATCTACACCAGAAAGTGCTGCAAGAAACACAATGGTTCCATATCCTGTTTCTTTCCACATACTCTGCCCGATGATCATTGGAACAAATAGCTTTGGATCAGACATAATATCCGGTGCATTCTTGCCCATCACCATCTCCAAAAGTTTATAGATAATACCATCTGTTGTAGAAAATAACTGCATCGTAAGTGAAGCCACAATGACGAAAGAAATAAAATGAGGTATATATACCATCGTCTGGGTCACACGCTTAAATGCGGAACATTTCACTTCATTCAACAGTAATGCCAGAATAATAGGCGCCGGAAAGTAAAATATCAGACTTGCGATAGAAATTGATAAGGTGTTTTTCAGAAGTCTGAGAAAATCCGGTCCGGTAAAAAAGGATTTAAAAATATCCAATCCGACAAAAGGGCTGTTAAGAATTGCTTCAATTGCTGAATCCCCATTATATGGGCTGAAGTTTTTAAATGCCATCACCAGCCCTGTCATCGGGGCATAATGGAAAATAATCAAATACAGGACTCCCGGAACCAGCATAATGTACAACCACATATGAGCTTTTATGGAATGATTACGTGATCTTGCATATATACTGACTCCAGCCTGAGATTTATTACGTTTTCCCATACAAAGAACTCCTTTCATTTCTCTTTTTTTTATTCAATACGACGTCGCTTTGTGAGTTCATTTAATCAGCTTTTTTTCACTTTGTAAATAATCATTTTCCAATCTTTTTTTATCCTGATTATAACTGAAAATTCCTATAAAATAAGGGTTTTTTATCTATTTTGTTGAAAAATTATCATCTTCTTCCAGCAATATTACAGATTGATAATGACGTTATAAAACCCTTCTCTGAAATTCATAATGAATTCCAGAGAAGGGTTTCCCTCAAATATCTTATTCACAATTAGTTGCTATGTTCTTTCCGAAATACCGCCGGCGTTACCCCCGTATTCTTTTTAAAGAACCTGATAAAATTCTGTACATTATTGTACTGTAAACTCTCAGCAATTTCTTTTACTGACAATTCTGTAGTAAGCAACAGATACTTTGCCTGTATCAGCTTTCCTTCACCGACAACCTCCGTAAAAGTTACACCCATTTCCCGTTTTAATACCTTGCTGAGGTAATTTGGATGATAATTCATAAGTTCTGCACATTCATTTAGGGTTATATTTCCTTTTTTATCTTTAATCAGTTTCATAATTTGAAGAATGATTTCAGGTGCATCCTCTGCCTTTTTCTTTTCCTGTATCTTTTGTATTATTGGAATAATGATTGCATGTGCAATTTTAGCAATTAGCTCATTAGTATCATATAATTGCTGAACCTGATTCAGAACATCATAATGTTCGTCATCGAAAATCTCTTTTAGTTGAATATCATGCTGAACAGGAATATTTAGCAATGTAGTCAACAGACGTACCAAATAATAATTTCGTTCGATACCGCTGCCTCGTTTCACATCCATACGCTGAATCATCTTTTTCAACAGCTGACAGCTTTCATCTTCATTACCATTTTCTATTGCCTGAACAAGTTCTGCCTCCATAATTATATCATATACATTGCTTCCCTGTTCCTGAATAGAATAATCATCATACAATACCAGAGAGGAACGATCTGCCTCTTTGGTATTCATATCATCATAAAGGGCTTCTCTGCACTCATTATAAGCACGATGTGCATGCGTTAAATTGTGAAACGGCTGACTGATTCCACAGGAACTATAATATCCGGATCGTTCATATATAAACTCCTTAACCCTGGTATATAAAAGAGCTGTTCTGTCCTCTGCCAACAAATCATCGGATGCACCCACGATAAAAATAATCATATCGCAATAGAAAAGAGGTGAAATAAACACAATCTCACTGAGGATTTCTTCCAATGCCTCTGTCATATCATCAAACAACCTCTGCATATCCATGTTCTCACTCTGTCTTCTTTTACAACTCATGGCAACCATACGGTAAGAGGCACAGGGTTCTATTTTGGCTTTTTCCAGGGATTCCAACAGAGATTGTTTCTGAATTTCACCTTTGATTAGATTCTCAGCCAGAAGTGCCTGAATCTGCACTTCTTTATCTTTCAGATGATTTTCCAATTGATGAATAGGTCTGGCAAAGGCTGCTGCTAAAACACGTATCACTGACAACATACCTACAATCAGGGCCAATACGACAAACGATGCCAGTACAAAGGACAAACCACCCTTTTCTATCGAACTCTGGTCAAATCCAATAACATATGAAAAATTGCTCGCATCTCCAGTATATCGGATTATTTTATATTTTCTCCCCTCCTCTGTTTTTATCATATCTGCATCCTGCTCTGCTTCCAAATATGCTTTCGTCATAACAGTACTGGTTTCTGTCAGAACTTTCTTGTCCTGCAGTATAGATACACCATATCCCATTTTTTCATAATTTTTCAGCATACTCTCCAAGGCAGCTTTTTTCAACTTTACAGAAATCATCCATGTGATATCACCGGATACTAATTCACTTTTAATAATCAGTCGCAACCCTGTAATATCCACATGATGAGTCACATGCAGGGTATTACTCCCCTCATCACGATCTTCTTCACTAAGCAACCAGTATACAGGAGTTACTTTTCCCTCCTGTTCTTGCAAGAACTGCTGTGTTTCCTCGGGATTTTCAACTTCATCAAAAGAAAACAAACCATACTTGTCCAAAACCCATCCATGACGCGCATTGATAAATTCATAACTCTCTATGTATTTGCTCCAATAAGCATTGCCATTCAATGTTTTCTGAGCCTGTTTCAGATAGCTGTACTGTGCATACGGTACTTCCTCCTGACGTACCAGCCATCTGAGATCACTCTCATAAACAGCTTCCGTATAGTATTTTTTCAGAGTGGAAAAAATGTTTTCATACTCTTCTGAAATGGTGGATCCCTGAAACTTTAATGTTATTTCACTTCTCTCAGACTCTCCCTGAATATAAATATAATAGGAAATAATCCCCATAGCAATCAAAGGAACCGCAATCACAGCCAAAAGTTTTACAAATAGTTGCTTCTCATAATTAAGCTTGTTGAGCAGTTTTATCAATTTCATTTTTCTTTTTCCTCACTCATTTTCCACAGAGTAATATTTATTTTATCATTTTCGTTCTGTCAAGTAAATGCATATTTTTTAACCTCTCACATTTTCTGTATGCTAAGGGCGAAATCCCTTTAATTTTTTTAAAAACAGTCGAAAAGTAATTGCTGTCATTAAAACCACATCTTTCCGCAATCTCTATTACTGACAATTGACTCTCCCGCAGAAGTCTTTCTGCACCGCTGATTCTCACATATGTCAGGAACTGAGAAATTCCTATTCCTGCCACTGCCTTGAACTTTCTGGAAAGATATTCTTCACTGATGGAAAAAATCTTACTTAGCTTCCCAAGAGTAATCTCCTCTCCATAATTAGCACGGATATAATCTGATATACGGTAAACAATCTGATCCGAATCTTTGATATTAGGTTTTCTCTCACACTTATAACGACACAAAAGCACCAAAAGCTGCAAAATATAGAGTTCTATCATCAATTCACTGTGATTCTCTTTCTGTGTATATTCTGCCTCTGCTTTCAAAAGAATCCTCTCAAGTTCCGGCAAATAACAATCTGGCACGCAAATAATCCGTGATTCACTAAGTACTTCCAGCAGACAGGCAGTTTTCTCACTAAAAATATCTGGATGGATACTCAGCAGAATGCGCTCATTACTGTCAGTATGCTCCTTTACCGTCCTGTGGGGAACACCTCTTGGTATAAATACAAAATTCCCAGGATCAATGTGGTAAATTTCATCACCAATAAAATATGTAACCCGCCCCTCCAGCATATAATACAACTCATATTCCTCATGGAAATGAGATTCCGTCATAATAGCCTGCTTTTTAATAACCTTTCTTCTTGAAATTATTTGATCACAATCCAGATGATGTTCCATATTTTTTCCACTCCCTAATTCACTTTTTTTAAACACCATACAAATTCCTCTCGCCAGCTAAAAAGAAAATGCCGCTACTCTCCTATTTTAAGTATAAGTATTATTTTCAGTATATCATCCATCAAATAACTTAGTCAATTAATTATAGTTTTTCTTCAATTATAGCAATATTTTTATGGAAATCATTAATTTTATGTCTTATCATAAGAGCAACGCAACAGCCATATACACTTATACAAAATAATACGGAGGCTACTATGAAATACACAAATAATAAAGTAAAAAATATAAAAATTGCTTACATCGGCGGAGGTTCCAGAGGCTGGGCATGGGGTCTGATGAGTGATCTCGCATCCTGCGAGGATATCAGCGGTGATGTATATCTTTACGACATGGACCTTGAAGCGGCCGAAAGTAATCAGATCATCGGCAACATATATAATGACGCTGAAGGTGCCCGCTCCGTCTGGAATTACACGGCATCGGAAACGATTGATGAAGCCTTAAACGAGGTCGATTTTGTAATTATATCTATTCTTCCCGGCACCTTCGATGAAATGGAATCTGATGTCCACACGCCGGAAAAATATGGAATCTATCAGTCTGTCGGTGATACTTCTGGTCCGGGCGGTATCGTTCGTGCTATGCGGACACTTCCTATGTTCGAATATATCGGAGAAAAAATCCGGGAAATATGTCCAGATGCCTGGGTCATCAACTATACCAATCCTATGACGCTCTGCGTGAAAACTCTTTACAGAGTATTTCCCAAAATCAAAGCATTTGGATGCTGCCATGAAGTGTTTGGCACGCAGAAATTTCTTGCATGTATGGTAAGAGAAGTGTTCGATGTCGAAGACGTGGACAGACATGAGATTAAAGTAAATCCTATAGGAGTAAACCACTTTACCTGGCTTACTTCTGCAACATGGAGAGGTAAAAATCTTTTCCCTTACTATAGCGATTTCTGTCAAAAATACTCTGATGGCTATCGCTCTGCCGCTGGTAATGTAGATGATAACTGGATGAATAACAGCTTCGCAAGTGAAGACAAAGTTAAAATGGATCTGTTTCGTCGTTTTGGTTATATTGCTGCTGCAGGTGACCGCCACTTGGCAGAATTTTGCGAAGGGAAATGGTATCTGGAAAATCCGGAAAGGGTAAAAGAGATGCACTTTGGGCTTACAAGCGTTGCGTGGAGAAAAGAGGATCTGAAAAATCGTCTGGAAAAAAGCCGCCGCCTGAGAGATGGTGAAGAAAATGTGACAATCAAAACAACTGGAGAAGAGGGTGTAAATCAGATCAGGGCCCTTCTGGGATTATGCGAATTAGTAACGAATGTTAACATACCAAATATGGGACAGATTCCCAATCTGCCTATCGGTGCTGTTGTAGAAACCAACGCTGTTTTCCGAAGCGGAAACCTGACACCGGTATTTGCAGGTCCGATTCCCAGTGAGATTTATCCTCTGATAGCCAGAATCTGCTCAGAGCAGGAAGTGCTCTCCGATGGAATCGCTGAAAGAAATCTTAACAAAATCTTTGGTGCATTCGTAAACGATCCTCTGGTTACCTGCGGACTGGATGACGCAAAGAAACTATTTACCGAAATGTGCATGAACACAAGCAAATATCTTTCTATGTATGAACTGAAACAGCTTTAGAAAACAATATCTATGATACCGAGATACTTCTTTTCCTCACCATGGTTCGATGTCTAAAAACAAACAAGAAATTAAAACAAGGGTGTCGTGGAACTATCGAATAATTTGATGATCCACGACACTCTTATTTTTATTCCCATACGGGCAATTCACTCATACTCTCTAACACTATTACAAATCTGCCAATTTTTCCAAATCCCCCTGAACATCTATGTATTCTTCCCATTTTACCCCTTTCAAAATATCATGTCTTTGCGTAAACTGAGCGGCTGCAGTTCGGACAGAAAAATAAACATCGAATTTTGCTTTTGTAATATATCTATTTTTGTTCAAATACTTTTTTCTCGGATCTGCACTCTCCACAAACTGATTACCCTTCTGTATAATGGTTGCATCATATGGATCCTTAATGCTTATCGAATTCAACAAAAATGTTTCCATTGCTCCATTACTCTCAAATGGAATAACCAATAAAAGAAGTTTCATATTTCGTTTTCTTCCATTGGCAGATTCATAGGAACAACTTATCCATTCATTATGCCTAAGAGAATTAATCATTTCAATTTTCTTTTCAGCAAGTATTTTCCTGACATTACTTACAAATTTTTGTTCTGTACCACACTCATCTCTGTCAGTGAGAATAACCAGCTTACTATATGTCTGATTTTCATCGTATAATTTGTTAGTATCTAAAAAATGTTCCATACACGGTAATAATTGCGAGGAACCTTTACAACTTACAATATCAAGTTCATCTGATCCCTTTTTGAGCCTTCGAACCCAATCCGTAAGTCCTTTAAACAGATTTTCTGGTTTAGATGCGTCTTCCCATTGATGCACTTCTCTCATGAAGTATTGGAGAAGTATGCCATCTGTCGCTCCTTCGCATAAAATAATATTTTTCATTTAACGCAACTCCAATCCCATATTTTCTTTAACATCAATTGCCCTTTTTGCATCCAATCTTCTAACAGAATTTCCTTCTCTATCTTTATACAAAGTATATACCGCCATTTCATCCTTGAGTTGTTCTGAACAATTTAACACCTTATTAAGTGCCTCTTCACTATGTGTAGTAAGAAATACTTGCACATTCAATTTACAACAGGTCTCTAAAATCCACTTAAACACACGTTCCATGGCAGAAGTATGAATTGCAGTTTCAAATTCATCTAATAATAATATCCCGTCCTTCGCCTTTACAACCGCACTCATCAAAAGTAGGGCTTTTTTCATTCCATCACCATACATATCAAGCGGTAATGCTCTATTGTTTTCTTTTGAAAGAATTTTGTAATATCCACCTCTTCCAAGTGTTCCCCCGTCATCATAATTAATACTGAGAATTCCAGGATCAAATTCTTTCAAAACATCCAGAATCTCCTGATACAATTCTGGATTATTCAATATATCATTTAAAAAAAATCGGGCTCCCGCATGAGCAAATGGCATTATATATATTATATTTTGAGAAAGTCCCTTTTCTCCTTTTTTGAGAGACAACGGCATTCGTCTCTGACCTTCAGCTATAACCAGTGCATCTTTTTGTTTTCCATTAACTCTTATCTCAAAAGCAGTTTCCGGTACAATTAAAAAATCTTCCGAATCAGCATCTTCTTCTGGTAACGTAGCATATCCCAACTTATTGTAATATTCTTTTTTTGTTATCTGAGTTTCAGAATCTTTTGCAATCATTTCAACTTCTATACACGCATTCTTCGTTTCAACCACATATTCTACTTTCTTCTCCGAACAATTTACATTAAAAAAATCATTCATGCTTTCATAAAGAGAAATCCCACCTAACAATCTTTCCTCTCTGTTCACATTAATCCAGGAACGAAAAATATCGGGCTGACAAAAAGTGCTTATTACTTCCAAGACACTTGTCTTACCACTATTGTTATCACCAGTTAAGATATTAATTTGTCGTAGATTTTTCAATTCCAGAAGATCAATTCCACGATATGATTTAATATTAATTTTGGAAATCAATCCTGACATTATCATTTACCTCCGCATATTCATTGTTATTATTATATTTAGAACAGAAAAAAATAACAACTCAATCGCAGCCTTTATTTTAGACCTACTTTGATTATAACAAATATTTATAAATTATACACTACACTTTTCAATTTTTCGCATCTATTCTCAATCCAAAACACCCAACAATAGGAATCGTGCTTCACCTGCACAGTCCCTATCGTTGGGTGTTTTTTCATCATAATTTGTACTGAACTTCACAAGTCAAAGATAGAAAATCCATCAACTCTTTATTTGGAATGGAAACCGTACCGTTTTCATAACTTAAAAAACCATATACGACCATTGCGGAAAGGATTTCTTCCTTTGTTTTTAAGTTTTGCGAAGTAGCGGCATACTCCTGTATCTTTGTGGGAACACTCTCTCCTGATACCATCAGCGCAATATCATCCCTGACAGAATCCACGTTATTCCGTATATAATAGAAAATTTCATCATAGGGATCTGAACTGGTCCAGTAATTGTCGAGGCTATTATTACTGAGTGCAAGTACCACGGAGCGTGGATTATATAAGCGAACACCGGACGGTGTGGCATATCCATCATACCACCGTCTCCTTTCTATCTCACAGCAGTATCTGTTCTTTCTCATCTTACCATGATTCCATTTGCGGAGCAAGCCAGCCAAAAATATATTTTAGTCAAAGCGTCTCAAGAATCCGTGCCCCTTTCCCGCAAATCCACTGCAGTAATATCACATCAACCACCGCAATCACCACGGTTGCCGCCATCAGATAAGCCAACGGACTCAGAACGTTCCGCAGAAAATAATATACTGCTGCCAGGCCAACCACCACTGCCCATCCACCGAAGAGAGCAATCATGACATTCAGGCTCTGCTTTATAGGTACAACTTCACTGGTCCAGGTCAGATTCGGCATTTTCAGATTCATAAACAAACCAAACTCTGCCATCAGTACAATAAATGCCGCCGCAGCCAGGGGAATCATCACTGCAAATGGTACAGAAGGTTTTATCACCCACTCCACAGCAGCTGTCAGAACAGCGGCAGGAACCAGTGTCAGAATCAGGTGAAGCTTCAATTTTGCCATCAGCACCTGTTTAGCGGATATGGGAAATACCTGCACCAGCCAGAGATTTTTTCCTTCCAGCGACACTGATGGTGCCGTGATATCATTCATAGAAGTAAACATGCAAATGGCGGCAGCAGCAATCAATGCAGTAATTTCCTGATTTCTCAGTATTTCATAAATCATTGTTCTCACCACATCTGCTTTGATCAATAAAGCGACAGCGCCTACAATCATAATCACAATACCAAGACCACAATTCAGCATATAATTAGAACTGCCCAGAAACCTCTTCAATTCTTTTCCAAGAAGAGCCTGACTGATTGATTTCTTTTCGGTAAACCGTTCCTTATACTGTACTTTCACGTTTCCCCGATTAGAAGTGGCAATTCCCAGAAAACTGCGGGAAAGTATCACGTACACCAGGGCAAAAAATGCTCCCACAATACCGGTAAAAATCAACATGGATACCACATTCCCCTCTGCCGCCAGTCCCATATGGTAAAATGGATAGAGAATACTTCTGACTTTATCTCCTACTGCCTGTGGATTGGCTACTATCGTTCCCAGAATCTGGTAAGCTCGTCCATACACATAGTAATATAACGCAATAAAAATCAGAGATAAAAACACTACGATAACATTTTTATTTTTCAATCTGCTGCTGATCACTGCCACCAGCCAGCCAAGCACAGCCGACAAAGTCAAAACCAGAATCGCCAAAACTAAAGGAATGAGCAATGTGAAAATCACCGCTGCGGCTCCCACATCTGCCCGCAAAAAATAGACAAGCACCGCAGGAATCATAACGATCAGTTCATACATCAGCCCCATCATAAATACACCAGACAGGCGGATGAGCAATATCCGGGAGGGCAGCACCGGCATCGCCAGCAAGAGATCATTGTCCTTTGCCTGATACAATGATGCATATGTATTAAACACACTTCCAAATACACCGAGAGCTACCGAAATCATTCCCATAAGTGCAAAGTAGAGCCAGCCAAATCCCGCCTGAACCAATGGTTCGCAGAGCATGTCTGCCGTCACCCAGAACATTCCTCCCAGCATTCCAAATACCAGAAGATATAGCAGTACATACAAAACTACTCCCTGAACAGAACGATTTTTTCCCGTCTTCTTATTCTGATAAATCCAGGAGAAGACTTCCATCATCTGTTTTTTAAATAATGCCTTCGTCATTGTTCTACCTCCAGTTCCAGAAATACCTCTTCCAGAGATGTATCACCTTTCACTTCTTCCATTGTTCCCGACTGAATCAGCTTTCCGCCCTTAATAATCGCCACCTTGTCACACAGTTTTTCAGCCACTTCCAACACATGCGTAGAAAAGAAAATAGCACCGCCTTCATCACAGATTTCCCTCATCATCCCTTTCAGAAGATGGGAAGCTTTCGGATCAAGCCCCACAAAGGGTTCGTCCATAATGATTAGTCTTGGTTCATGAATCAGTGCAGAAATAATAGCAAGTTTCTGTTTCATACCATGAGAATAAGAAGAAATCGTCTGACTCAGGTCTTTGGTCAAATCGAAAGCATCCCCATATTTTCGGATTTTTTCCTGGCGCTCAGTTCCGCTGACTCCAAAAATATCAGCTACAAAGTTCAAAAACTGAATACCAGTCATGAACTCATATAGATCCGGATTATCGGGTATATAAGCAATTTTTGATTTGCACAGAAGAGGATTTTCTTTCAGTGAAATCCCATCCACATAGATTTCCCCGCTGTCATACTGCAGGATACCACAACAGGCCTTAATCGTTGTTGTCTTTCCTGCTCCATTATGTCCTATAAAACCATAGATTTCTCCCGGACAGATATGCAGCGACAAATCATCCACTGCTTTTTTCTCACCATATACTTTTGATAAATGTTCAATTCTTAACATCCATTTTTCCTCCCACATTCAATATTGGTACCTGTAAAGGTACTAAATATATACACCTTCCACCAGGGGGAAAGTCAAGCTTATACAGAAAAAAGCAGGGAAAGGCACCTTCCAGCTGCCATAATTCCCTGCTCGCATTCACTCTCTTTGATTTATCGATGATCTCCCCAGAAAAACAACGCAACCGTTCCCGGTCCGGAATGTGTACCGATCGTAGCACCTACATAATTAATCAGAAATGTCTCATAACCCAACTTTTCTTTCACCAGTTTTGCCACATACTCTGCATCTTCCCGGCAGTCACCATGACTGATAAATATTTTTGTATTTTTATCTTTCCATTCACCAATCTGTTCTTCCATCAGGCTCACAAGACCGCTGAGTGATTTTTTCCTCCCGCGGACATTTTTCAGAGGGATCAGATGGCCTTCGTTATCCACATGCAGAACGGGTTTCAGATTGATCATTGTCCCCACTACCGCAGCAACTTTAGAAACTCTCCCGCCTCTGTGCAGATGAAACAGATCATCCACAGTAAATACATGGCACAGATTCAACTTATGTTCTTCCAGCCATGTCGCATTCTCCTCCAGAGAGAGTCCCTGTTCCTTCAGCTCAACAGCCTTATCCACCAGCAATCCTTCACCCAGAGATGCACTCAGCGTATCCACCACCACGATTTTCCGCTCCGGATATTCTTCCTGCAATTCTTCTGCTGCCAGCCGCACACTGTTATACGTTCCGCTGAGTCCGGAGGAAAAAGCGAGATACAGAATATCTTTTCCCTGTTCCAGAATCGGACTGAAAACTTCTTTTGCCTCCTCCGCATTCACCTGAGAAGTGGTAGGCATGGAGCCATTCCTCATATGTGCATAAAAATCAGAAAATTCCAATTCATGATTCTTTCCATAGGACTGACCATCCATCGTGTAGGTCAGATAGGTATACTCCATACCATGCTCTTTATAATATGAATAAGGTAAATCTGCTGTATTATCTGTTACAATTACATAATCTTCCATAATAATAAAACCTCCTGCATTAATTTCTCATTTTATCATTATTTCACTTATTTAGCAACCTGAGATTCAATGGACAAACTATAACCAGGCTGGTCACGGAGTAAACAGTAACAAGGCTGCTTCCATCTGTGCATCCCGCTGTATCCATTCTTCCAGCGGTAATTTCTCCATTTCATCCATGGAGAATTCTTCTTTCTGCTCATCCGTAAGTTCAACCTCCACATCAGGTGTAATACCTGTTCCGTGGATATTGACACCAGAGGGTGTATAATACTTTGACGTTGTCACTTTCACTGCACTTCCGTCACTTAACGGGAAGGTTTTCTGTACAATCCCTTTTCCAAATGTGGTTGTTCCTACCAGTTTTGCTACGTTATGATCCTTGACAGCCCCTGCAAAAATCTCCGCAGCACTGGCACTGTTTTCATTCACCAGTACCACCGCCGGAATTTCCAATGGTGTTTCGCCTTTACACTTATATTCGATACGTTTTCCATTTTTATCTTCCGTATATACAATCAATCCTTCCGGCAGAATCTGTTCCAGGGTATCGCAGACTGCATCCAGCAATCCTCCTGGATTCTCACGAAGATCAAAAATCAATCCTTTCATTTCCTGTGACCGCAGTTCCTTCAATGCTTCTGCAAACTGCGTGGAGGTTCCATCTGTAAACTCCTGAATCCGAATATATCCCACTGAGTCCTGCAGCATCCTGCTGCTCACGACGGGAATCTCAACCTCATCAATCCTTACCGTCAGCTGGACAATTTCATTTTCTCTTTTCAGCGAAAGCTGTATTTCTCCACTCTCATCTGACCGGATCATTTTCGATAATTCTGTCACATCCATTTCCTTGACAGACTGCCCATTCACAGTGCAGATAACATCTCCCGCCTGAATTCCTGCTTCCCAGGCAGGGCTGCCTTCATAACATTGTACTACAGATATTTCGCCGCTCTCTTTATTTTGCTGCATAACCAGCCCTATTCCGTTATACTTTCCTTCCATGGATTCTTTCAGCTTTTGATAATTTTCGGCAGAAAAATATCCAGAATAGGGATCTCCCAGGCTTGCCAGTATTCCGGCATACATTCCATCTGCCAGAGTTTCTTCATCTGTCTCCTCCAGATATTTTTCGTTTATAATCTTCTCAATGGCCGTTGTTTTCCTTGCGAATGAGCCTGTCACCAGACTGTCGCCTGCAAATGGCAACGTACCATACTGATAATAATGCAGACCGCAGGCTGCTGCTGCCGTCACAGCCACACCACCCACAAAACCTGACCACCATGCTGCTTTCTTTTTTATCATATTACACTTCACTCCGCTTCATTCATATTCAGGAAACTGGAAAAGCTCCAGAAGAATACATCTCCTGAAGCTTCCGTTTATCATACTTTCAAATGCTTGCGAATGGTGATAATACTTCCGAACAGACCAATTCCCATTCCGAGAACCAGCCCCACAGGAACCAGAACCTCAAACACCTGATAGACATTCAAAAACTGCATCACATTATTCAGCATACTAAACTTTGTCAATATATACTGTACTACTTTATTGTAAAGAATAAACAACAATACCAGTGGAATCAATGCACCGATAAAACCGATAATAATTCCTTCTATCAAAAATGGTGCACGCACAAAAGAGTTCGTCGCTCCAATCAGCTTCATAATGCCGATTTCTTCCTTACGTATAGAGATACCGATGGAAACTGTGTTACTGATCAAAAATACTGCAACACACAGCAAGATCAAAATGATGGCAACTGCCACATAGCTGACCAGCTTATTAAATGTAGATAACGTCTGTGTTGCCCCTTTCATCTGATTCACATCTCGAACACCATCCAGACTCCCGATGTATTGCACCAGCTCATCCTGTTTTTCTATCTGGTCCACATAAACTGCATAACTGGAAGAGTTTGCCAGCGGGTTATCATTCTCAAAACCTTCGCCCCACTTTTCTGCCTCTTCTTCTCCTCCAAAATACTGAGTACTGAACTGTTTCCATGCTTCTTCAGCCGATATGTAGTCAACATCCGTCACACCCTTAAACTGTTTGATCTGCTCACCGATGGCATTGATGGTTGCCTGATCTGCATCATCATCAAACAGTACAGTTACAGCCACACCTTCTTCCGCATTCTTCACAATATAACGGACATTAATCACCAGTGCAAAAAACAGACCAAATAAGAATATACATGCTGTCATTGTCGCAATAGATGCCACAGAAAACATGATATTTCTCCAGATATTTTTTATACCCTGTTTGGCACTATAGCCAATCGTACTAATCCTCAAGATATCCACCTTCCTGTTCATCGCTTACAATTACACCCTTACGCATTGTAATTACTCGCTTCTTAAAAGAATTCACAATCTCCCTGTTGTGAGTTACTACCAGTACCGTAGTACCGCGTTCATTGATTTCTTCCAGCAGTCTCATAATATCCAGTGAGTTCTTAGGATCCAGATTACCGGTAGGCTCATCCGCCAGCAGAATATTCGGTCTGTTGACCAGTGCCCTGGCAAGCGCTACTCTCTGCTGTTCACCACCTGATAATTCCCTGGGAAATGACTTATACTTTTCCGCAAGACCGACCAGAGTAAGAATCTCCGGTACACGTTTCTTTATAACACGGTTTGGTCTTTCAATAACTCTCTGTGCAAAAGCCACATTTTCATATACATTCCTGTCTTTCAACAGACGGAAATCCTGAAATACAACGCCTACCCCACGACGGTACTTAGGAACATTCCTTCTCTTCAGTTTTCCCAGATCCTGGTTATTGACCTTAATCGTCCCCGATGTTGGTTCCAGTTCCTTCAGCAAAAGCTTGATCAGCGTGGATTTACCGGATCCACTATTACCTACGATGAATACGAACTCCCCTTTATCAATGTGCAAAGATACGTCATTCAAAGCCGGCTGGCCTTTTGCGTATGATTTGCTTACATTTTCCAACGTAATCATATACTCCTCCTGTCTTTGTTGCTAATACTCTAAAGTTTCCATATACTTCATATATCTTACGACCATCAAAGCAATTTTAAACGTTATGGCATCTTCAAATACGCGAAGATCCAGTCCTGTACTCTTCTGCAGTTTATCCAGCCGGTATACCAGCGTATTCCTGTGGATATAAAGCTGTCTTGATGTTTCAGATACATTCAGACTGTTCTCAAAGAATTTATTGATGGTTGTCAGTGTCTCTTCATCAAAATCATCCGGAGATTTATTTTCAAAAATTTCCTTGATAAACATTTTGCACAGCGGAATGGGCAGCTGATAAATCAGGCGGCCGATTCCAAGAGAACTGTAGGCAATCACTTCTTTCTCATCAAAGAAAATCTTACCTACATCCAACGCCATCCGTGCTTCTTTATAAGAACGAGAGACTTCCTTTAACTCTTTTACGATCGTTCCATAAGCAATATGGGTACTGCCATCGGGATTGCGTCCCACAGCATCCAGGATATGTTCTGCAATTTTCTGCATCTGTTCATATCCGTCCCCGGGAGCAGCTTCTTTCACGATAATAATACTCTTCTCATCTACCGCAGTGATAAAATCACCGCTCTTTCCATGGAAAACGTTCTTCACATTCTCCAGGGTATTGTAATCTTTCCCCTGTCCTGTCTCCAAAATGAAAACAACACGTCTTGCTTCCACATCGATATGAAGCTTTTTGGCACGATTATATATATCCACCAGAAGAAGATTATCCAGAAGCAGATTCTTAATAAAATTATCTTTATCGAATCTCTCTTTATAGGCAACCAGCAGATTCTGAATCTGAAATGTAGCCATCTTGCCTACCATGTACACATCATCACTTCCTCCACCTGCAATCAGAATATATTCCAGACGAGTCTCGTCATAAACCTTAAAAAACTGATATCCGCGGACTACCTGGCTGTCCGCCTGTGACTCTGCAAAATTAATAATCTCGGTTTCTCCGATTTCAAAATTCTGATACGTAGTGGCAAGTAACTTACCTTCTGTATCAGCCACACCAAAATCAATTCTGGAAATTCCCTTCAGACCATCAATGGTACTTTGAAGTATCTGGTTTGAAATCATAATCTTACCCTCTTTCAGTATAGTATATAGTTTTCTCTTTGCTGCTTACCCCTAAAAGCAAAGTCCCTTAGACTATATTCTAATATAAAATCACCAAAAAGAAAAGGGAAAATGTAATAAATTTAACATTTTCTCAACAATTATCGTGAATATTACCCAAAAATGACAGTAAAATACATCTTCTATCCATTAAAACCTTCTATAAATCCCTCTCCAAGGACTTCCCTTGCGTCTGTGACAATCATAAATGCATCCGGATCGATCTGTACTGTCAGTTCTTTCAAACGCACAATCTGTTTTCTCCCCACAACACAAAATAGCATCATACGTTCCTTGCCTGCATACATTCCTCTGGCAGGAACGCCCGTCACTCCCCGATCCAGTTCTGTCATCAGATTTTTCGCTATCTCCTCTGATTTTTCTGAAATAATATATACTGCTCTGGCATAATTCATACCTTCGAGGAAATTATCAGTAACCGTTGCCACAATGTAAATGGCCATAATGGCATACAAGGCGTTAATTGGACCAAATACGAAAGCCCCGATCATTACAATCAGAATGTCAACAACCTGCATAATACGGGCAATAGACAGATGCTTCACATAATGCTGAATCAGCGCAGCCACCATATCCGTTCCCCCTGTTGTTCCTTTTCCCAGAAACACCAGGCCGATACCAATCCCCTGAATCACTCCGCCAAATATGACTGCCAGCAGTAATTCTCCTTTCACAATCGTAAAAACAGGCATGGCATACAGCCAGAAAGACAGGGAACACGTTCCCCAGATTGTTTTTGCCAGGAACCTGAATCCTTTTATTTTAACGCCCAAAAAAAACATGGGAATATTCAGCACCAGGTTAGTCAGCCACAGAGGAATCCCTCCCGCAATCCATGACCCAGTCAATGATTTGACAATAATGGCAATACCGGTAAATCCCCCATCAACCAGTCCATTCATATCAAAGGCTGAATTCAATGCAATCGACATCAATGCAGTTCCTGCAAATATAAATAAATAATCCCAAACCCAACTTTTTTTCTTCCACATCTCAGTTATTCTCCTCCATTTGCTTTGTCAGATAACGTCCTACAATTTTTGAAAAATTGGATATATCCCTGATATAGGCAAAATCCTTTCCAAATATTTTTTTCTCTGCTTCCAGTTCTTTTTCTTCCCCTACAAAAACTCCAAGAACGGAAATTCCATAATTTCTCAGTCGTCTAACCTCCAGACCTGTATCTTTGACCGCATATTCCCCCTGATAAGGCTGTGGATTTCTTACATGCGGTCGGTTTAAGATTACATCATAAGGCCGTCCGTCACTGAGAATGATCATAATTTTATGCCCCTCTTCCCTCTCCAGAAGCCCCAGTGAAGCTGCCCGGATTGCCAGACCATCCCGGTTATTGGATGATGTAGTAAAAGAAAAAATTCGTTCATTAGCAGAGGCATCCTCGTCATACTCACGGAATCTCTGAAGAATCGTATGATCCCAGAAGGTACAGAAACTCATCACACGGTGAGGAATCCCCACTCTGCTCAATGCTTCCATGATGATATACGCCTGAAGAACCACTTTTTCCTGACGCACCCTCTGTGACCCGCTGGCATCAATCAGAAGATCCACGACAAATGCATTGCCATCCTGCTTTTCTGTGCGGGTAAATAATCTGGCATCCCTACTTCGTCCCACACGCCACAGTCTTTCCGGCTGCAGAACACCCCGGTCAGCGATGATATCACAGCTCTCCATGCGCATTGCCATAGCTTTTTTCAGAATATCTGTGAGGATCTGAATGTTGTGTTTTACAACCCGATGATTATCATAATATACATACTTATTTTTTTCTCTTTGCTTTTTTGCGTACTCCAGCTGATAATTTTTTTTCACCGGCCGCTCCAGAATTCCATCAGTAAAATACAGACCGCAGTCTCCGTGAATTCCACGACATAACTGGTAATTCATTTTCTTTTCTTCCAATGGATTCAGATAAGTTTTCCCGAAATTCAATTCCACATACGTATAAACCTTTTTCAGTTCTTCCTCTGATACCCGTATCACCTGCCGCCTGAAAGTTTTCTTCTGCTCATCAGGTGACTCCATTCCTCCGGTTGCTGTCATCTGTTCACTCATCTGCTCCAGATATGCCTCAAAATTTTCTTCATACATCTCTTCGGTCAGAAAATCTCTCCAGTTATACTCCGTCAGTTCTTCCAGAGTAACCGCCAATACCTGTTCCAGACTCCCATGCCGTGCTTCGAACTTCGGGTCAACCCACTGATTATAGCAGTCATCGATTTTTCTGATGATCTCCATGGTAGTATTTGCCCGCTGCAGTTCTTTCAGACTGTCAATCCGTTCCTGCAGCCGCTGTTCCTGCTGCTGTTCACCCATCAGACAATTACGCATCAGGGCAATGTTCAGCCGTCCCAGTTCGCTGCGGGTCATCTGATGAAATTCATGATCCAACAGATACTCATATGCCTTTTTCCGAATACTGTCCACTCCTTTGCGTTCCCGGGAAATCCGCTGTCCCACAGCTTCCTCCATACACAGCCGCGCAATTCCCAAGAGAGACTCTTCGCTCGCCTGCAGATATACTTTCTTGACCAGATAAAGGCTTAACTGCTCCTTATCAAAATATTTTGCAAATGCCCCCTGCTTGATTCCATCATACAAAGCAAGGTATTTACACCGCAAAAATCCATCCACATCCGGTTTTGCTTCCATAGAGTAATCCCCGCAGACTGTCCAGATAAGATTCTTCATGCGATTGGCAATCTCCAGCTGCCGCTCCTCCATACCAATCAGTCCTTTCTAAAATACCTGATCTGACGTCCAGTCTTCCGGAATCCGTGTCAGAACCACATCTTCTACGATTTCTTTCTCAAAGGTATCGAAACATTTATTGATCACGCCCATGCGAATGGCGGCAGAAGGATCCAGTCCCTGACGAATGGTGCAAAGAGCCGCCAAAATTCCTCTAAGATCCAGCGCTTTTGTAGATATTTCACCATTTTCAGCTTTCATCTGCAGATCAAGGAACAATCCGATAAACTGCTCCAATGCCTCCTTCTTCCCATCCGGAAATGCTTCCGCGAATATTTTTTCAAGAATCTCTTCTGTCTGAGATGGCATATCAATTACCAGAAAACGCGATACCAGTGCTTCATTCAACTCTCTTGTACCGGCATATCCATGATTCATAGTACCAATAAAACGTGCCGCCGGGTGCAGATCGATTTTGTCATACCCTGGCACATCAATCGTTCTTCTGTCATCCAATGTGGCGTGCAGCACCGAAACAGCATCATTTTTTGCCATGTTAATTTCATCCAGAATGCCAAATCCACCATACTGTGCACACTGATAGATACTTCCCTTTCTCAGTTTTACCTGATTATCTTCAAAAGTATCTGTCCCGATCAGTTCCGCACTCCCAATATTGACATGGAAAGAAATATTATAGGACGGTCTTGCGAATATCCAGGCAAGATTTTCTGCAAGCACATTTTTTCCCGTGGCCTTCGCTCCCGTCAAAAGAAGGTTCTGCTGCTGAAGAAGTGCAGCAATGCTCATCTCAAGAATCTCTTTCCCAAAAAAAGGCATTGACGGCTCAATCACACGATATTCTGCTTCCCGTTCTACAGGATAGTTTTTCCGGAACCTCTCCACATCATGTATCAGTGCCTGATTAACTTTCTGCATTTCCAGATATTGTAAGACCTTCATACCATTTCTCCTCTATATTTTCAGATTATTTATCTTGTTTTATTCACATTTTGTTCATTTATCTTTTAAAATGCATTCATTTCTATATCACGTTTTCTTCATTTCTATCACATATAATACAAGTAACAAATCAATACATGCCAATTACTTTTTTGATAAACTTTTTCATAATAGTGCCAGGTAATCTTCATTACCTGGCACCCTCCTTTTATTACTTCAAGTACGCCTTCTCATACTTCAAACATCAAATCACCATAAGACGGCATCGGCCACATTTCTTTGTCTACCAGCATTTCCAGCTGATCCACCGGCGACCGGAGTGCTTCCATCGCTGTACATACTTCCTCATGATAATATCTTGCCTGACACTCGCCCTCTTCCATCAGCACTGCAGCTTCCGTCTTCTCTCTCAGAACCTTCAGTGCTGTCTGGGTTTCACGAAGCAGTGTGGATGTCTGGGTAAGCAGTTCCATTTCCACACTTACGTCCACATCGCCGACTGCACGGATGGCATTGATGGAATCCGCCAGTGACTTCGCATAGCGGATTACTGCAGGAATAATCTGTTTTGCTGCAATATCAATCATTGCTCTGGCTTCTACATTAATTGCTTTCGAATATGTCTCATACTTAACTTCCACACGAGATTCCAGTTCTGCTCTGGTAAATACATGGAACTTTTCAAAAAGCTGTACGGATTTGTCCGTGATCAGGGCAGGAATCGCATCTACCATTGATGTTATATTAGGAAGACCACGGCGTTTTGCCTCTTCTACCCATGCCTCTGAATATCCATTTCCATTGAAAATAATTCTCTGATGTTCTGCACAATTTGTTTTAATCAGATCGTGTACTGCCATCTCAAAGTTTTCAGCAGCTTCCAGCTTTTCACTTGCTTCACGGAATGTCTCTGCCACAATCGTATTCAGAACAATATTGGGTGAGGCAACAGAATCTCCGGAACCTACCATACGAAATTCAAATTTATTTCCTGTAAATGCAAATGGAGATGTTCTATTCCGATCCGTTGCATCTTTCGCCAGATCCGGCAATGTGCGAACACCCGTAAGCAATCTTCCGCCTTTCAAACTATGATCTGCGGTTCCAGTACTCACAAGCTGATCCACAACGTCTTCCAGCTGCTCTCCCAAATAAACAGAAATAATAGCCGGAGGAGCCTCATTCGCCCCCAGACGATGATCATTTCCTACATCAGCAGCAGATTCCCGAAGAAGATCTGCATGGCGGTCAACCGCTTTCAGAATACAGCTCAATACCAGAAGAAACTGTACATTTTCATGTGGTGTTTTCCCCGGATCCAGAAGATTGATTCCATCATCTGTCACCAGTGACCAGTTATCATGTTTTCCGGAACCATTGACACCATCAAAAGGTTTCTCATGAAGAAGACACTTCAATCCATGTTTTCTCGCTACACGCTTCAGTGTCTGCATAATAATCTGGTTGTGATCCACCGCAATGTTGGCAGGAGCATAAATCGGTGCCAGCTCATGCTGTGCCGGAGCAACCTCATTATGCTGTGTCTTGGCCGATACACCAAGTCTCCACAGTTCTATATTTACATCTTTCATATATCCGGCAATCTTCTGACGGATCGTTCCAAAATAGTGGTCATCCAATTCCTGACCCTTTGGCGGCATCGCTCCGAACAAAGTCCTTCCGGTATAAATTAAATCTTTCCTCTTCATGAACTTGTTGGCATCCACAAGGAAATATTCCTGTTCAGCGCCAACGGACGGGGTCACTTTTTTTGATGTTGTATTTCCAAAAAGCCGAATCAATCTTAAAGCCTCTTTATTGATTGCTTCCATAGAACGCAGCAGCGGTGTTTTCTGATCCAGTGCCTCTCCTTTGTAAGAACAGAAAGCAGTCGGAATGCAAAGAGTAGCTCCTGCTGCATCCTGACGTACAAACGCCGGAGATGTACAATCCCAGGCTGTATACCCTCGCGCCTCAAAGGTGGCGCGAAGACCGCCGGAAGGGAAAGAGGAAGCATCCGGTTCCCCTTTGATAAGTTCTTTACCGGAAAAACTCATCAAGACTTTACCATCTGACATCGGAGCTGTAATAAAAGCATCATGTTTTTCTGCGGTTACACCGGTCAGTGGCTGAAACCAGTGGCTATAATGTGTAGCTCCTTTTTCAATTGCCCATTCTTTCATCTCATGTGCAACCACATCTGCGATCTCAAGAGTAAGTTCTTTGCCCTCTTCTATCGTCTGCTTTAATTCTTTATAGACTTTTTTCGGCAGACGTGCCTGCATGACAGAATCATTAAAAACATTTTCTCCAAAAATTTCAACTACATTTACATACTCACTCATTTTTCTTATCCTTTCAATGGAACAAACCGTACTCCCCGAACTCTCATTCATAAGTGGGCAAAGTGGGCTTGCCCACTTTGTGCGCCGATGCGCGGCTGCTTTAGCAGCCTTCCTCTGCGCATCGTGTGCATCCCCCGGAGGGTTTTTTTCTTATAGGAAAGTCGGAAGACTTTCCTATAAGAAGAAAAAAGACAGTCCACTTTACTCACAAGCGGACTGTCCCAGTCTTTACAAGCATCAGGCTTTATTTACAGAGCCGAACAATTCCATTTTTTCTTTAACAGTTGCTTTGATAGCTTCTGCACCAGGTGCCAGCAGTTTTCTCGGGTCATAACCTTTGCCCTGCTGATCTTTTCCTGCTTCAATGTATTCACGGGTTGCTGCTGCGAAGGACAGCTGGCATTCTGTATTTACATTGATTTTAGAAACACCCAGATCAATAGCTTTTTTGATCATTTCTGCAGGGATACCTGTACCACCATGCAGTACCAGCGGCATATCTCCTGTCAGTTTCTGTATAGCATCCAGAGTCTCAAAGCTCAGTCCCTGCCAGTTTGCAGGATATTTTCCATGAATATTACCGATACCTGCTGCCAGGAAATCAATACCCAGATCAGCAATCATCTTACATTCATTCGGATCAGCACATTCACCCATTCCTACAACACCGTCTTCTTCTCCACCGATAGAACCAACTTCTGCTTCCAGAGACATATTGTGTTCTGCACAGATTTTAACCAGTTCTTTTGTTTTTGCAACGTTCTCTTCAATTGGGTAATGAGAACCATCAAACATAATGGATGAGAAACCAGCTTCTACACACTTCAAGCATCCTTCATAGCTGCCGTGATCCAGATGAAGAGCAACCGGTACTGTGATTTTCAGTTCTTCCAGCATACCATTAACCATACCTACTACGGTCTTGTATCCTGCCATATACTTTCCAGCACCTTCAGATACACCAAGGATTACAGGAGAATTGCACTCCTGTGCGGTAAGCAGAATAGATTTTGTCCACTCCAGGTTATTGATGTTGAACTGTCCAACAGCATAATGGCCAGCTTTAGCTTTTTTTAACATTTCTGTAGCTGATACTAACATTTTCGAACCTCCTACGTTCTGTCTTTCGATTTGTGTAACTGCCTTGCCTGGTCAGTTACCAATTTCCACATTATTATACTCCAATCAGACAGGAAATTCAAGAGTTGATAAGAATATCCAGTGCCTGCTTTTTATTCTTTATCACTACTTCTCTGTGATTTCCTCCAAATTCTCCATCCAGAGTCCAGGCAATCTCCTCATCTGACTCTATTCGCAGACGATCTGTCTTAAACGCATCAATCATATCCGTATTATCAATGGCATTCAGAAGAGAAGCGATAATTTCATTTAACTCTCTGGCATTTCTGGGGCGTTTGATCAACATTACTTCAAAAAGCCCGTCATTCAGTTCCACATCACTTCCTGTCAGATTCTTAAATCCTCCTACAGAATTGGCATTTGTAATCATACCATACAGATAATCCCCCTCATAGGTGGTATCATTCGCTTCCACTATCATATGATAGGTCCGTACATCAAAGATTCTCTTTGCCCCTTCCATCACATATGCCAAATGTCCCAGGATATTCTTCAGATTCTGACTGGTCTGATAGGAAACATCCGTAAACAGACCAAATGCAGCCACATAAACAAACGTATCATGATTGAAGTCACCTATATCAAAGGAATACAGCTTTCCTTCTAAAATACCGCGGGCTGCCTCAACCATATCCCGGGGTATCTCCAGACTATTGGCAAAATCATTGGTGCTTCCTGCCGGAATATAACCGATGGGTGTCGCAACATTGCTCTTCCTCAGACCGGTGACCACTTCATCCAGTGTACCATCTCCTCCGCTGCAGACAATCAGATCCACCTCACTGGCCATTTCCTGAACCATCTTACAGGCATCCATAGGACCCTGTGTGGGATGAACGATAACCTCATAGCCGCCTTTGACAAATACATCTATAATATCCAGCAATTTACCCCGTATCTGTCCTTTTCCGGATCTTGGATTAAAAATAAAAAGAAGTTTTTCTTTCATATCTATCTTCCTTTCCTTTTATGTCTGACAATTTCTTTCTACCCGTCTGTCTTCTGCTATTATCATACACTATTTCTATTTGCAGGGCAATCGAAGAACTGTGAAGTTTTCATAAACAATAGATTTATCAATGTGACTTTGTCACAGAATTTTTTACTGATAGTGTGATAGAATATGTGTAACGAATAAAGTAAAGGAGACACTATTATGGCAAACGTATTTACAACAGAAAATTTTGAAAAAGAAGTATTGCAGTCCGATGTACCTGTTCTGGTGGATTTCTGGGCAACCTGGTGTATGCCCTGTAAAATGCTTGCACCGGTAATTGAAGAAATCGCTGCCGAGGCGGATGGATATAAAGTAGGTAAGGTCGATGTAGACCAGGAACCGGAGCTGGCACGAAAATACCGTATTATGAGTATCCCTTCCATTCTTGTATTCAAAAACGGTAAGGTTGCAGCTTCCACAGTGGGAGTACAGCCGAAAGCAGCACTTAAGGAACTGCTTAATAAATAGGGATAATTTGTTTATAGTTTGTGATACAGCTTCTGGCGACTCATAATTTTTACGCCTCCGCGAAATAATTGTACACTTCCTTCCTGCACCATCTGCTTCAGGGTGCGGCTGACAGCCTCTCTTGCGCTGCCGATGGCTCGTGCAATCTGTTCCTGAGTCATGATAATCTGATCGGAATGACAACGGGCAGCCTCGTTCAGGAGGAATTCCGCCAGACGCTGTTCCAGACTGGCAAACAGAATTTTCTGGACAGCTCCAATGATGTCTGAAAGACTTTCGTTCATAGTCTTATAAACGAAATTTTCCATATAAATATTTGCCGACATGATTTTCCGCACTGCACCAGTCGGCAGAATGTAGACTCCACTTTCGTTTTCCACATCGATCTGCAGGTCAAATGGTATATCCGGAAGTAAACAGGAACCGGACAGCATACACAGTTCACCTTCGTGCAGGCGGCAAACGGTCGCCTCCTTCCCATCCCCTGATACCAGATACACACGCACAGTCCCATACTTTACCAGAAACGGTCCCAGGCATTCACTGCCGTTCCCTGTAACCAGCTGACCTTCTTGATAGACTTTCCAACTGATCTGCTGTTCCAACAGCCTTTTTTCCGTCTCATTTAAATTATTCCAAAAAGAAAACTTTCCAAACAAAAGATCTGACTCCGCTCTCTCCATAGCTAACCCCTCCCGGACAACATTTGTTATATTATAACAGAATTTTTAGTTGTTTGCCAGTAAATGAAAAAAAGCCCCCGGATTTTTCCGGGGGCAAATTCTTTATCTTATACCAGCTCAAGAACTACTTCCATTGCTGCATCGCCTTTACGAGGTCCGATTTTGATGATTCTTGTGTAACCACCATTACGTCCTGCGTATTTTGGTGCGATTTCAGTAAACATTTTTTCTACCATGTCTACTTCTTTTGTATTTTTCTTCTTTCCAGCTGCTTCTGTCGGAACAGATTTTACCGGATAGAATACTTTCAGCATCTGACGTCTTGCATGCAGTCTGGACGGAGCGTCTTTGGTAATTTCTTTCTGTACTTCATCGTATACAGTCACTTTCTTACCATCTTTAACTTCTTTTACTCTTTTTCCATCAGCATCTTTGCGGGCAACTTTTGCTGTAACAGTAACTTTTTCAAAGTTATCTTTTTCTTTAACTGCCAGAGCAATCAGTCCTTCAGCTACTTTACGGATTTCTTTTGCTTTGGATTCTGTTGTCACGATTTTTCCGTGATACAGCAGATTAGTTACCTGGTTTCTGATTAATGCTTTTCTCTGATCAGATGTTCTGCTCAGTTTTCTATATCCTGCCATTATATTTTCCTCCATTTGTGGAACAATATATCATGCTTCTTCGGACTTACTGATATACTGCTTTCTATTCTACAAATTTTACTTTACCCTACCGGTTTTATCCGGCAGTCGCAGTCTGCCAAAGGCATCACTGCATTTTATTCTTCACCGGGATTCAGCTGAAGTCCCAGCTCTTTCAGCTTAGCCAGCACTTCCTCCAGAGATTTACGACCCAGGTTACGAACCTTCATCATATCTTCGGAAGTTCTGTTGCAAAGCTCTTCAACGGTATTGATACCTGCTCTCTTCAGACAGTTGTAGGAACGAACAGACAGCTCCAGCTCATCGATGTTCATTTCCAGAACCTTTTCTTTTTCATTATCTTCTTTCTCGATCATGACTTCTGCAGTCTTGGCATTCTCAGAAAGATCAATGAAAAGTTTCAGATGTTCACTCAACACCTTGGCAGCAAGACTGACTGCCTCATCCGGATCCAGTGTTCCTTTTGTATATACATCCAATGTCAGTTTATCAAAGTCAGTAATCTGACCAACACGGGTGTTCTCTACTGTAAGGTTTACACGTTCTACCGGTGTATAGATGGAATCAACAGCAATCACACCGATTGCCATATCATCTGTCTTGCCTTTTTCTGCACTGACATAACCACGACCCTTTGTAATGGTAATCTCCATATACAATTTGCTGTCTGGTCCGCCATTCAGAGTAGCGATTACCTGGTTTGGATTCATAATTTCGATATCCTGATCAACCTGGATATCAGAAGCCCGTACCACGCCTTCGCCTTCATATTCGATATATGCGATCTTCGGATCATTGCTCTCGCTGGTATTACGAATAGCAAGGCTCTTCAGATTCATGATAATCTCAGTAACATCTTCTTTGACGCCTGGAATAGAACTGAATTCGTGCAGAACGCCTTCAATTTTAACCTGGCTTACTGCTGCTCCCGGCAGGGAAGACAACATAATTCTTCTCAGGGAATTTCCCAGAGTAGTACCGTAACCTCTTTCCAGCGGTTCTACGACAAATCTGCCGTACTTTTTATCATCGGAAATTTCTGTGATCTCAATTTTTGGTTTGTTAAAATCAAACATTCCAAGCCCTCCTTCTCGGGATATTTAGTTTCACTGAGGGTAACCAGAGCTGCAATATATGCAGCAGCTCTTTATTATTTGGAATACAACTCGACGATAAGCATTTCGTTTACAGGTACGTCAATTGCATCTCTTGCAGGAGCTTCTTTAACAGTTCCTTTTAATGCTTCCTGATCAACATCCAGCCATTCCGGAACCAGTCTTCCGCCAGTCACTTCCAGAATGTCTTTATATCTCTGAGAACCTTTTTTAGCCTCTTTGATTTCGATCTGGTCACCAGCTTTTACCTGATAAGAAGGAATGTTAACCAGTTTTCCATTTACCAGTACATGTTTGTGGTCAACGATCTGACGAGCTTCTTTTCTTGTTCTTGCGAAACCAAGACGGAAAATAACATTATCCAGTCTCATTTCCAGCATGGTCATCAGGTTTGTACCGGTCATTCCCGGCATTCTGTCAGCTTTTTCATAGTAGTTACGGAAAGGTTTTTCCAGAACACCATAGATGAATTTTGCTTTCTGTTTTTCTCTCAGCTGCAGACCGTACTCAGACATTTTACGGTTTGCTCTTTTCAGCTGTCTTGTGGATTTTTTATCAATTCCCAAATAGATTGGATCCAGACCAAGGGATCTGCATCTTTTCAGTACAGGTACTCTATTTACTGCCATAATCTACGACCTCCTAAATTAGACTCTTCTACGTTTTGGTGGGCGGCAACCATTGTGTGGTACCGGAGTTACGTCTTTGATACTTACAACATCAAGTCCGCATGCGGAAAGAGCACGGATTGCTGCTTCTCTTCCTGATCCCGGTCCTTTAACGAATACATCAACAGTCTTCAGACCATGAACTAATGCTGCCTTTGTAGCAGTCTCTGCTGCCATCTGAGCTGCATAAGGAGTAGATTTTCTTGAACCTCTAAATCCCAGACCACCTGCACTTGCCCATGAAAGAGCATTTCCTTCAGCATCTGTCAATGTTACGATTGTATTGTTGAAAGATGACTGAATATGTGCCTGTCCGCGTTCAACGTTTTTCTTAACACGACGTTTTGTCGTTTTCTTTGTCACTTTAGCCATTTTAAAAACTAACCTACACTTTCTTATATTCTTATTTAATGGTTACAATTCTTTGTCATGCTGCCTTTATCCGGCATTCTGCTGTTACCTGAAAATTATTTTTTCTTGTTAGCAACAGTTCTCTTTGGACCTTTTCTGGTTCTTGCGTTTGTTTTGGTCTTCTGACCACGAACCGGCAGGCTCTTTCTATGACGGATTCCTCTGTAGCATCCGATTTCCTGCAGACGTTTGATGTTCATAGCGATTTCTCTTCTGAGATCACCTTCAACAGTCTGAGTTTCGTCGATTACAGCACTGATTCTTTTTACTTCTTCGTCTGTGATATCTCTCACACGGGTATTCGGGTCAACATTAGCCTCTTTCAGAATACGGTTAGCACTTGTTCTTCCGATTCCGTAAATATAAGTCAATCCGATTTCAATACGTTTTTCTCTTGGTAAGTCTACACCAGCAATACGTGCCATGTATTTTTCCTCCATTTTCTTCCTGATCAGTACGCAGCCCATATGCATCGCATATGCCTGAAATGATGTGCCCCTGATCGTATTAATATTTTCCTAATTGGGATGCCTGTATGTGAGCATCCAGCCATGGAATCCCATGACCTTTCCGGCTGAGCCGGTATTAAGCAATATTATAAGGGATGCACGCCCTGGGCGTCATCCGCCGGAGGCTCCCCGGTACACCACGCCGGAGTTCTCACATTATAATATTTGAACAGTACAACACATCCAGATGTGTCCTACTGCAGCCGCACTTAATTTTGAAGTTTTTCAACTTCTTTCAAACAAAAACTACTAATATGACGGTATTAGCCCTGTCTCTGTTTGTGTTTTGGATTCTCGCAGATTACTCTGATGCTTCCTTTTCTTTTAATGATTTTGCATTTTTCACAGATAGGTTTAACAGATGATCTAACTTTCATTTGAATCCTCCTTTCCTCTCTCTAGGCCGAATGGCCATAGTGGTATCCCTGAGGGATTTCCTTTCTTCAGGCCGGATGGCCCCGGTGTGAAAACTCTTGTTTTTAAGCACAAAAAAATAAAGCTTCACAAAAGTTCGTTTTATAGTATAGCACCTTGTATCCTGAATTGCAAGCAGATTTTCAGGGTTTTTTTAAGTTTTTCATCACCGAATTACAAAGCTCAAACTATGTCTATATCAAATTCCCTGTCCTTGTAATAATAGTTTTTATCTTCTTCCGTTACCTGGCGAATGACCCGACAGGGATTTCCTGCCGCTACAACATTTGCAGGTATATCTTTTGTCACAACGCTTCCTGCTCCAATCACAACATTATCGCCAATCGTTACTCCCGGTGTAATTACTGTGTTTCCTCCAACCCACACATTATTTCCGATTTTTACGGAAATTCCGTATTCATACCCTGTATTTCGTGCTTCCGGATGGATGGGATGTCCGGCTGTGTAAACAGATACACTCGGTCCAAAGAGAACATTGTCTCCTATATCTACCCTTCCCACATCCAGTATCGTACAATTATAATTTGCCAGGAAATTTTTTCCCACATAGATATGGATTCCATAATCACAATAAAACGGCTGTGTTATACTAATCGGACCATCAGAGTGAGGAATCAGCAAGCCTGCAATAGCTGCCTGTTTATCAAAATCACATGGATCCGCCGTATTAAATTCACCCAGCAGCTTTCGAGTTCTCTTCATTTCCTCAAGGACACCCTCATCAGCTTTATATGGTAGTTCATGGTCTCTTCTTTCTTTTTGTGTCATTTTATTTATCCCCGCTTGTCGATTTTAATTGTTTCATATATAATAATAATAATTTTTTCAGGTGGAGTCTATCACAATTACCCTCAAAATATATAACTATTTCACATTTTACATGGAGAAAAAGAATGAATACAGATGAGAAAATAAGCATTTGCCTCATGCAGGATAATTCAGAAGTTATCCCTTATGACACAATAGGAATACCTATCTATATACGAAGCGGCTGGCTGTCCATGTATGCCAATATGCGCTCACGATGTCACTGGCATGAGGATATAGAATTTATACGGATTCACAATGGAAACATGTGTTATTGGCTCAATGGGAAAACAATCCTGTTAAAAGAAGGGGACTGTCTGTTTGTCAATACAAGGCAGATGCATTACGGCTATTCTTATCAGGGTGAAAACTGTAATTTCACCTGCATCATTCTGCACCCAACACTTCTTTCCATGAACCAGACGCTCAGAACTGAATTTGTAAATCCTTTGCTGGGCAATACAACCCTCGAATACCTGCACTTTCATGCTGAAGAGAAAAAAACCGGAATAATCCGCAGTCACCTTGATACAATTCTGTTGATGAAACAAGAACATCTGGAGGCTTATGAACTGCAGATTGCAGGTGTGATGTGTTTTCTTTTCGGAGAATTATACCGGCTGAATTTTAATCACACAATAGCATTCGGACAAAATAATTATTCCGATATCACCATACGTCAGAATATGGTTTCCTATATTTATCAGCATTATTCCGAAAAAATCGGTTTATCGGATATTGCCCAGGCCGGGAATGTCTGCCGCAATAAGTGCTGCCAGATTTTCAGACAATACATGCATTATTCCCCTATCGATTTTCTGAACCACTACCGATTGGAAGTAAGCCGCAATCTGCTGGACAGCCAAGACTGGAGTATTATACATATTGCACAGGTGTGTGGTTTTAACCACTCCAGCTACTATTCCAAATTATTTTATCGGACTTATCACTGTACACCGACTGAGTATCGAAAACATAAAGACTCAAAGCTTGCAGTTAAAACTTAAGACGGGATCCCGTCCTGCAAAGAGGGGGGGATCCCGTCCTGTAAATTATTTTGTCAAAACTGTTATCTGTTTTTGATTGTAGGTGTTATTTTCCGCTATATCCAGCATTGCTTTGGCAAGGTCATCATAAGTCACACGGCTTTCTCCTTTTTTATTAAAAAGCAGATGTCCTTCTGTTCCAATTTCATACTCTCCAGTAAAAGATCCTTGCAGATCAAAAAAGGATGATGGACACACTACTGTCCAGTTCACATCATTTCGTTTCTTCAATTCATCAATGCCAAGTTTGATGTTCCTGGAAATTTCTCTTAAAAAATCTGGATGTTCCGGTGTTTCGTAACAGTAGATAGTATGTGTTCTATCGGTAAAAAGGCTTCCTGCACCTCCAATGGCGATAAGATGTCTTTTCGTTCCGGCATTCAATTCAATATATTTTAGGAATGCCTGTCGATTTAAAGTCGGATCCGCTTGAAATCCACTTCCATAAGCGCTAATCATAACATTGCAGTCTGCAATATCCTCTTTTGTCATATCGAATAGACTTTTCTTTATAATTTCAACACGCTCATCTGACGCATTCCCATTGTGGATAAATCCTTTTACCTCAAATCCACGGTCCAATGCCTGTTTTTTCACTCTTGTTCCAAGATTTCCATTTACTCCTACTATTGCAATCTTCATGTTTTCCTCCTCTATATAAGACGCTGTAATTTGCTCTATATCTTTTGATTCATCGCATTCTCAGAAATCCATATTTCCACCACCGCACCATAATTTTTGTCCATATTTGAAAAATTAATCCGTGCTTTCTCTCCCATCATCAGACGCAGCCTTCGGCGGATATTCTGAAGACCTACATGATTCCTTCCATTATAAAAGATTGTGATATCCTTTTCCAGAGCATATAGAATCTCATCGGAAAATCCTTTTCCTGTATCTGAAACACATATATACAGGTATGGCTCCTCTTCATAATGTTCTTCTGTTATATATAGTGAAATATCAATAGGATGATCCAGTGTTACCCCATGTACAATTGCATTTTCCACAAGAGTCTGTAACAAAAGTGGGGGCAGCAGCTTATCTTCCACATTTCCATCAAGAATCTGCTCATACGTAAATGCACTTTCTCCATACCGAAGCTTCTGTAATTCTACATAGGCATTCACCTGCTCCAGTTCCTCACCAATTACCCGCTGTGTATTTGAATCACGGAAAATATAGCGCATATAGTTGGAAAGTATTTCCGTAATATGGATAACATCCTGTTCTCCGCGTGTATCAGCGATTCCATGAATCAGGCTCAGACAATTCAGGAAGAAATGAGGTCTCAGCTGTTCCTGCACATACTCCAGTTCTGCTTTCTGCTTTTCCAGTTCCTTTTCGTAAATTTCAATTTTCAGAGACTGTATTTTTCTAAGCAGACTTCGGAATTTGTCACTGGCCGACTCCAGCTCAACAAGATTATTCGTACCGTTATCATTAAGAAATTGATTTTCCTCCATATTTTCCAATCCATTCACAAAATTTTCCAATGGCTCCATGATTCTTTTATAGTAACTGTAAACTGCCAATATTCCGAATAAAGAAACTATCACCAGCACCATGATAAACAAAACCTGCAGATTAATCAAAGTCTCCAAAATACCTTTTTTGGATGTAATATATAAACGGATAGTTCCCACATTTCCAAAAGGATATGATAGCGTAGTACGTGTAACCGCCGATGAATTCTTTATATCCTTACCATCGGAAGGCAGTACCAACTCTCCATCCCGGTCTGCCAGCAGCGGTGTCACCTGATAGTTCTCCACATTATTCTGCAATATGGAATAGATAGTATCCACATCAATAATACATCCTACCACTTTTTTATTTTTAGAATACCAACTCAATATATAATCATGTTCATCAGCTTGCATCAACATCCAACGAGTTTGATTGGAATTCGCTTCCACACCAGCAAGATACTCCGTCACAGCCTGATAAAGAGGGGTTTTTTTACTTTCCCTGAATACTGTTCCATTTTCCAGTATCAGCATATCGGCTTCTTGTCCATATACATAGAAACACTGTACCTCCTGATAACGGATATTCATAATCCTGTTTTTTTCCCTGATATCAGATGTCATCGCATAATATTGAAAATCTTTAGGCGATATTTTCGAAGGAATTTTCTGAATATTTTCATCCTGGTCCATCAGATAAATCAGTTCGTTATTAATCTGAGCAATATCACGATTAATTTGTTCCACATAGAGACTGGCTGTTTCAGCAATATACTGTTCAGCCAGTATATTACTTTCATAGAGACTCAGAATATTAAACAGAATAAGCCCAATTAAGGTGATTCCTAACGGAAGTAATGCCAGAAGGGAGGCCTTTCTTAATGTTTTTGCTTCAATTTGGGGGAATAAATACTTTTTCTTTTTCATACTTTCATCTATACCTCCGTTGTCGAAATTAAATCGTCTGGATCATCTAATCTTTTATTATTATAATAAATCTTTCCATCAGTGACAATCAGAATAACGAATGTTTCTTCCTGTAAATTTTATAGGAAACAAAGACCGGCAGATGCCAGGAATTCCTGCCGTCTGCCAGCCTTTTTGTTTCTCATATTATTTCAGATTATCCAAATATGCGCTATATGCGGTTTCATAGATTCCTGTCAGCTGATCCAGTCCCATGGCTTTCAGCTGTTTAATATAACCATCCCATTCCTCTTCTACACCACCATCAACTACCCAGTGTGCATACTGTGCTTCCACGTATTTGTTGATATCTGTTCCGATAGAAGTAATCTGCGCAAGCTCCTCATCTGTATACTGAAGAATCGGAAGACCACAATTCTTTCCGTCAGTTACGTACTTGCCGTTTACATCATCCTGTGCAAGCTTCACGCCGTCACCCTGATCTGTCGGAAGAACTACTTTGGATTCAAATTCCGGATCCATATATTTAGGTCCATGATCACGGAAAGAATTCACCCATGCGGAAGTATCCAGAGTGGTTCCATCCTCAGGAATTACAAGACTGTAAGTACCGTCATCATTCTTTGCAACCTGATCCGGAATAGAACCATAATAGGTCTGCAAAGATACTTCGTTGTCATACAACAAATCTGCCCACTGGAGAAGTTTTCCAGGATCCTGGCATGCATTTGTAATAACCAGCTCTCTGTCTGCAATATCAAGATAATTGGAAGCTGCTTCTACATAATGTTTTCCATCGTAACCTTCTACAGCCTCCAGAAGTTCAAACTGGTCAACATTTGAACCTACTTCAGCATCTGCTGTCCATCCATATATAAGTCCCACCTGAGAACCACCTTCAGCCTGTTTCTTAGCTGTCAGCATGCTGGAATCCTGGGTGAAGTATTCTGGGTCAATAACGCCTTCTTCCCAAAGCTGTCTCATCCATTTTACAGCTTCTTTATAGTTTTCCTGAACTGGCATAAATACAGGTTCGCCATCACTGTTCAGCCCCATATAGTTATCCTGTCTGGATACCATGGTTCCAAATGGAGACAAAATATTTCTTAAATCACCACTTAACAGTGTAGATGCAGCACAGTTACTTATCGGAATCTCGTTTGTTGGATCTCCGTCGCCATCGGCATCCTCATTTGCAAATGCAATTAATACTTCTTCCAGCTCTTTATAAGTTTTAGGTACTTCCAGATTCAGATTATCCAGCCATTCTTTGTTGATATATGCTGCATTTCCACATGCCAGAGGACGAAGCGGCAGTTTTTTCGGAAGGCTGTAGATTTTTCCGTCACGACTTGTACAAACAGCTTTCATCTCTGCATCTTTCTCAAATATAGCTGTCAGATTCGGCATATTGTCAGGAATCAAATCTGTCAGTTCCACGAAGTAATCTTTATTCTGAGAAATATCAGAAGCATTGAGACACAATGATCCAAAGAATGCATCAGGCAGATCTCCTGAAGCCAACAGCAAAGACTTTTGCTCTGCCCAATCACTCATATAATAAACCTGCCACTCAATGTTCACACCAGCCTGCTCTTCCAGCTGTTTCATGACTCCACTTTCTGTAAAGTCAGTGGACCATGCGTCGGTCCAGCGCACTACAGCTACCTTAAAGGTAGGTACTTCATCCCCTGAAGTTTCTCCAGCATTTTCGGTACTGGATTCTGCTGTTGTGTCTTCTTTTCCTGCATCAGAAGATCCTCCGCCGCATCCTGCCAGCATACCTAAACTCATGGCTGCTGCCAATGTAAGACTTAACCCTGCTTTAATTTTTTTCCTCATACTCATCTCTCTCCTTTTTTTCTATATTGCACGTGTCCTGTTACATTTTTTATACAGACTCACGTTTCTGCACATTTTCAATCAGATATCACTTCAACCAGAGCACCTTCCAGAGCCCGCGGTGCACCAGCTGCAAGAATCGCCGGTGCCGCATTGCTCCTCTGACTATGGACAGCTTCCAGCAAAGAGTTTTTCATTGCATATGCAATTTGTGCTCTTTCAAGAATGGTAAATACTTCTTTTTCTATCGGATTTTCACATTCCAAAATCCCTTCTTCAAATACAACCTGTACATCCTGATCTGTAGGAACTCCTGAAATCTTTACTATAATCTGATCGTTTTCACTGATGGTTTCAGCCTGAACCTCTTCTCCATTTACAAAAACCTTTACCGGTGCTTCTGTTACATGGAAAAATACTAGTTTCCAGTCACGCTTTTCCGGTATAACAGCAGTATTTCCCTCTGCAGCTTTCACAGTAAATTCTTTCCGTTCACTGTACCAGTTCCACAACAATTCTGTAGACACCCAGTTTTCATCCAAATCTTCCAGTGTATCCCCCTGATCCTCCCACAAGGTAAAATCTCCGTCGGCGCCAGGATAGATGCATATTTCCATCCGTTCAGGATTTTCGATGCTGTTATCATAGATTTCCATATCTTTCAGCGGCACTATCGCACCTGCCTTGGCAAATACAGGCATGTCCTCCTGCGTTCTCCACATATTGATTGTCCGTCCACCTGTATAACGATGACCAGTGAAAAAATCATACCATACACCTTCAGGAAGATGTGTACGGGCTTTTGCCATTCCAATCTCCCTATCTGCCGGTTCTGTGATAGGAGATACAAGAAGCTCTGTCCCGAAATAATAATTATTATTATTAAAATAAGCATCTACAGTCATAGGTTCACGGTAATACAGAGGAAGGATTAGAGGAACACCATCCCGGCTGGCATATCGGTTCATCGTATACAGATACGGTACCATTGCATTACGGAGACGAAGGAATTTTTTCATAGTTCTTTCTGTCTGAATGTTATACTTCCATGGTTCCTTGCCACTGAACACATTATTTGAACTGTGCAGACGGTTAATGGGAGAAAACACTCCAAACTGTACCCAACGTGCAGTAAGTTCATCATCTTTGACGCCCATCATATGCCCGCCAATATCATGGCTCCACCAACCGTATCCAATATTCGATGCATTTGCTGTAAAATAAGGCTGAAAAGCTAAGCTTTCCCAGGTGATAATCGTGTCTCCGGAAAATCCGATGGGGTACCGATGGCTTCCCGGACCTGCATAACGGGAAAATGTTAACGGCCGTGTTCCTTTCCACTTACTGTCAAGAAAATGATAATGGTTCAACATCCATAAGGGATCCAGACCTTCCATTTTAGTAACACTTCCCTGCTGCCAGTCAATCCACCAGAAATCTACACCTTCCTCCTCAAGCGGATGATGCAGTTCTTCAAAGTATACCTGAATAAACTTTTCATTGGCAATATCAAATGTTACCGGTTCTTTCGTTTTTGGATCAATTCCCATCTTCTCTGCTACCCGTGGATAGGCATCTTCAAATGCACGGACACCATCAGCGGGATGCACATTTAAAGTAATTTTCAGATTATGCTCATGAAGCCATTTCATAAATTCCGGCGGATCCGGAAACAGTTCCCGGTTCCATGTATAGCCGGTCCATCCATTTCCATATTCCGGATCGATATCAATCAGATGCCAGTCAATGTCAACTACAGCCACAGAAAACGGAATCTGTTCTTTTTCAAATCGCTGAATCAATTCCTTATATTCTGCTTCATCATACTTATGGTATCTGCTCCACCAATTTCCAAGTGCATATCTGGGAAGCAGCGGCTGTTTGCCGCAGAGGTAATAAAAGTCTTTCAAACATTCCAGATATTTCTGTCCATATCCGAAGAAGTAAAAATCAATATCATCTTTGCTTCTCGGTTCTACAAACCCGTCCTCTTTTATTGCCATAGAACCAGTATCATCCATGACAGCGCCCGTCATTACTGACTGTATTCCATGTTCCAGCTCACATTTTCCATTTACCTGATCAAGTGTACGGGCAGTTCCCTTGAAATCACGGGGCTCCTCACCATAATGCCAGATAGAATCCCCGCCTGGTCCTCCTGCAGTTTTCACCGACAAACCTGTTTTTGAAAATGCTTTTTTATCATAATGTATTTCAAGAAAATCCGTAAAAATATGGAGTTCTTCATCTTCCCTGACCCGATATTCAGGAACAGGAAAATCACGATTATATACTTTCTGTGTGGCACGATCCTCGAATCTGTCATTTTCACTATATTCAAATCTCACAAGGGCTGGTGTAAGAATTGTGATTCGAAAATGCTCACCTCTGATCACAGATTTCTCATCTGCCCTTGGATTTGCATCAATTCTATATTTTTCCAATCCCATATATTTTACCTCTCTGTCTGATCATCCTTTTACCGATCCAAGCATAACACCCTGATTAAAGTATTTCTGTACAAATGGATACATACACATAATCGGTGCAGAAGATACTACGATAACGGCATATTTAATCAAATCAGCCATCTGTTTTGCTTCTACTGCTGCAGCACCCGTTGTCATGGCACTGATACTCTGATTGCTAATCAAAATATTTCTGAGAACAATCTGCAATGGCTGCAGATTTTCACTGCGCAGGTAGATCAAAGCATTAAAATACGAATTCCATTGTCCAACCGCTGCCCACAGTGCGATTACTGCAATTACTGCTTTGGAAAGCGGAAGTACGATCCTGAAGAAGAATCCCAGATAACCGCAGCCATCAAGCTGAGCCGCTTCCCATAATTCATCCGGTATACTATTGGCAAAGAATGTTCTTCCTACAATGATGTAATATGTCACTACAGAAAATGGAACTACCATAACCCAGAATGTATCCAGAAGTCCCAGATTTTTTACAGCAATATATGTAGGAATCAAACCGCCTGTAAAGAACATGGGAATCAGGTAAAAAAAGGTAAAAAAGGTTTTTCCATATAATTTTTTTCGTGACAGCGCATAGGAAACCGGAATATTTACTACCAGTGTAACGATCGTTCCCGCAATAACATATAAAATTGTATTCATATAGCCGGTCCATAATTTCGCATAACCCGCCAGTTCTTTGTATGCTTTTAGATTTACACCTTTTGGTAAAAACATAATTTCACCTTTTGATACCAGAGAAGGATCACTCACGGATGCAATCACAATAAAATACATCGGATACAGTGAAATCAATATCAAGATTCCCGCAAAAATATATAGAATCGTGTCAAATACTTTATCTTCTTTTGATTTTTTTACTTTATTACTTATTGCTGTACTGCCAGCCATATAATCACACCTCACTCACTCTCGTTATTCCGCATATACTCTGATCACACTAAAGAAGTATCATTTAATTTCTTGGAGATCATATTAACAGTAATCAAAAGTACCAGATTAATCAGGTTATTGAACAAACCAATGGCTGCAGATAAGCTGTACTGACTGCTCACAAGACCCATTTTATAAACGTAAGTGGAAATAATTTCACTGCTTGCACTGTTAAGCGTATTCTGCAGAAGATATACTTTCTCAAATCCAACACTCATAACGCTTCCCATACGTAAGATAAACATAATTGTTGCCGTAGGCAGTAAAGCAGGCATATCAATGTGCAGTACTTTATGCCATTTGTTTGCTCCATCCATGGTTGCTGCTTCATAAAGGGTCGGATCAACGGAGGACAATGTTGCAATGTAAAGAATACTGTCCCATCCACAATGCTGCCACACTTCTGTCCACACATATACGCTTGGAAAGGCAGACGCACTTCCCATCAAATTCGGAAGTTTGAAGCCCAACAGACCGACCAGCTTTGAAATAATGCCGGTACTTGGCGAAAGAAAAAGAATGATCATTCCACACATAACCACTGTAGAAATAAAATGTGGTAAATATGTTGATACCTGGAAAAATTTTTTAAACTTCTTGGCTTTCATCTGATTGCACATCAGTGCCAGTGCAATTGGCAGAGGAAAAGTAACCACGATCGTATACAGACTGATAACCAGCGTATTGCGAATCGTTGGCCAGAACTGATACGAATTAAAAAATTGTTTGAAATACTTAAATCCCGCCCATGGACTTCCTAATATACCGGAAGCCGGGGTGAAATCTTTAAAGGCAATCACCACACCATACATCGGGTAATACGTAAACAGCAGAAAGATAACGATAGATGGGAGCATGATGAGATACAACGGTGCGCTCCTTCGCACTCCTTCCACAAAACCAATAGAACTTTTTTTCCTTTTTTCTGTTTGCAATTTGCTCAAAGAAATTCCCCCTTTTCTCTTTCAATATGTAAGAATTATACAATTTCCTTCCCTTTTTATCCGCCAAAATTCAGCAAACTATTTAACAAAAAAGAGACATCTTTTAAAATGTCTCTCTTTTTATCAGTTCTATATTTTGTTAATAATCGTTTTTTTGTTATTTTCCATATTAAATACGTTTCGCATCACTGTTTTTTGTTATTCGGCTGCGATATTCATTAGGCGTACACCCTACCTGTTCACGAAACGTCTTTGAGAAATAAGAAAAGTTACTATATCCCACTTCTGTAGCAATCCGACTCACCGGATGAACGGTATTTCGCAAATATTCTTTTGCATTCTCAATCCTGCGAAGGGCAATATAGTTGGTTATTGACATTCCTGTAGCTTTCATAAACATCTTTGATACATAATCCTCTGAAAGATATACCTGTTTTGCCAGAATACTTCGGGACAAATTGTCCCCAATATGCTGCTCGATATAGAGCTTCAATGTGTCAATTACATTTTCCTGTCTGTTGTTACAGGAACGATTTCCTTCCAATTTTTCAAAAACATAATATACAAATTCTTTAATTCCTTTCATAGACTCTGATGCATTCTGCACATAGCTACTGTACTCTTCCGGATCAAAAATTTCATCAGCTTCTACCCCCTGACCATCCAAATACTTATAAATCATCATGCGAAAATCCCACAGGAACATCCCCAATGAGTTTTTTCTCCATCCGTAATTTTTTTGTTGTTCTTCAATATAATCAAGAATTAAATTTTGTACCTGTACCAACTGATTACTATGTACCATATCTTTTTCCCAGTTATGCCATGCAGGAATCTGATAACATCCCCCCTTGGAAAACCAGTCAGCTTCCAAAAGAATACCAGACTCTTCTATGACTCCGTTTTTTTCCATATACCAGAGCCTTTCCCAACTCTCCTTAACATATTCAGGACAAATCAGATCTCCATAATATATCCCTACCTGTTTGGAAATCCTCTTCTTCATAAACCGGATCCAGGACTCCGCTATATCTGTAGAATTTTCTGGATTACCTGTGTATCGTATTACAAGACCACACGTCGAATCACTAAATGGTACAACGGCATCCAAGTCATAGGAAGAAATTTCATTGAAAAAACGTTCCGCATAATTTCGAATTGCATTATTATAAGAAATCAATTCTTTTTTATTTGTTTCCTGTTTCAAGTCATCCCATACTTTTACAAGCATAATGCGGATACGAGTTTTTTTCGTGTATAATTCCAGACTCAGCAGTTTTTCAATATTTTCTTCAAAAGCATCACTTTGAAGTATCTTTGCCCATAACGTTTCCAGAATAGCTCCTTGGTTTCCATACGTATTTTGCTGTTTATCCTTCACATCCTGCACAACAGCCGACAAGGCCACTTCCAGATTTGCATTAGAAATAGGCTTCAAAAGGTAATCTCTTGAAGATAATTTCAGAGCAAGCTGAGCATATGCAAAATTTGCATAGCTGCTTAGAAAAACACACTCAACATCAAATTTTCTCTCTCGAATCCATTCCAGAAGTTCTAGCCCATTCCCCTGAGGCATATCAATATCGCACAGCAGTATTTGAATCGTATACTCTTCCAATATCATTCTTGCCTGTCGTATATTAAATGCAGTAAACACCATAGATATTTCCAGTTTACTCCAGTCAATAGTGTTTTTAAGCTTTTCTACCAGTAGTTTATCATCATCTACAATCAAAATACTAATTCCAGCCATATAGTCCTACCTCCCGAACATGGATTTTGGGATTCTTAATTCTCTAGTCCTGATTATACCGCTTTCTACACAATAAAACAACAAAAAGGGATGCACCTCATACAAGTGCACCCCTTTCGTTATTATTTTATTTATCACGCCAGATGATTCTGCCCTTTGTCAAATCATACGGTGACAGTTCCATGGTAACCTTATCTCCCGGCAGGATACGAATGAAATTCATCCGAAGCTTACCGCTGATATGTGCCAGTACCACATGTTTATTTTCCAGTTCAACTTTGAACATTGCATTCGGCAATTTTTCAAGGACTGTTCCTTCAACTTCAATAACATCTGCCTTTGACATTCTATAACCTCCCATAATCTCTTCTTACTTTGATGACATCTGAATCCTGTATCTGATTTCCCCCGGACAGAATATTCTCTATCCACAGGGGGATTCTGTGGTCAATCTGAACATGTTTCCTTTTTTTCCGCTTGGGCTTCTCCATGGTGCGATACTTACCGTCAACCAGGTATACGTATTGCTCATCCACAGCGGATACCAGATATATTTTTCCCTTATCATGACCAGCAAGGGATTTGGCCATCATGCCGATACTAAACTCTTCCATTCGCCACCTCTGTTCACACAAGCCCAAATGTTTCATATGGTTTGGTTAATGTCAGAATTTCAGGTTCTCCGTCCGTGATTAATACAGTGTTTTCATAATGAGCAGACAGGCTCTCATCCTCTGTAACTACTGTCCAGTCATCATCCAGCCAGCACACATCCGGACGACCAATATTGATCATCGGTTCAATTGCCAGTGTCATTCCAGGCACCAGACGAAGTCCTCTGCGTCGCTGAGCAAAGTTCGGAATCTGTGGATCTTCATGAAGACTCGTACCGATTCCATGTCCCACCAGATCCCTTACAACACCATAACCGAAACTTTCTGCATAAGCACCAATAGCCGCAGAAATTTCATGAAGATGGTGACCGGCTTTCGCATACTTGATGCCTTCAAAGAAACTCTGACGCGTCACATCGATCAGCTTTTTTGCTTCCTTGCTGATTTCACCCACCGCATGGGTACGTGCCGCATCGGAATGATATCCTTTATAAATCAATCCGGCATCAAGGCTGACAATATCCCCTTCCTGAAGAATTCTCTTTTTGGAGGGAATTCCGTGTACTACCTCATCATTCACTGATACACAAATGGATGCGGGGTAACCATTATAATGAAGGAAATTGGGTGTACATCCAAAACTGCGGATAATTTTCTCACCCAAATGATCGATTTCCCAGGTTGAAATCCCTGGTCTGATTGCTGCGGCAAGTTCATCATGAACTTTTTCCAGCAAATGGCCGGCTTCCCTCATCAATTCTATTTCCCTGGCAGTCTTTATTGATACAGACATGTTTTACGCTCCTAAGATTTTGGTAATCGCCTGGAACACATCTTCAAGATTCTGTGTTCCATCAACTTCTACCAGTACACCTTCTTTACCGTAGAAGTCAATCAACGGCTGTGTTTGTTCATGATATACAGTCAGACGTTTCTGTACCGTTTCCGGCTTGTCGTCATCACGAAGCACAAGTTTTGCACCACATACATCACATACATCTTCCACCTTCGGTGCATTATACACAATATGATATGTGGATCCACATGCAAGACACGCACGACGTCCGCCCATACGTGTTACAATATTTTCATCCGGAACTTCTACGTTGATTGCATAGTCAATTGTTGTTCCCAGTTTTTCCAGCGCTGCTTTCAATGCTTCAGCCTGTGGAATTGTTCTTGGGAAACCATCCAATACATAACCATTACTACAGTCTTCCTGCTGAATACGGTCAACAACCAGATCACAGGTCAGCTCATCAGGAACCAGAAGTCCCTGCTCCATATAGCTTTTTGCTTTATTTCCCAGTTCAGTACCATTCTTGATATTGGCACGGAAAATATCTCCTGTGGAAATGTGCGGAATACCATATTTTTCAGCAATCTTTTTCGCCTGAGTACCTTTTCCTGCGCCAGGTGCGCCCAACATAATTAATTTCATCTTTTACCCTCTCCTGTTTTTCTCATTTTGTTTGTAATAGCACTTTAAGGCTGTGGCGAAAACGCCACAACCTTTTAGTCATTTAAAAAACCCTTGTAGTTTCTCACCAGCATCATGGACTCAATCTGCTTCAATGTTTCAAGGACAACACCTACAATAATGATAATAGATGTTCCACCAAAAGAAACATTGGCACCGAATACACCATTGAAGAAGAATGGAATGACTGCAACAATGGTAAGTCCGGCAGCACCGATGAAAATAATATAATTTAACAAATTGGTCAGGTAATCAACGGTTGGTTTTCCAGGACGAATACCAGGAATGAATCCACCCTGCTTTTTCATATTATCCGCAACTTCCAGAGGATTGAAAGTAATGGATGTGTAAAAATAAGCGAAGAAAATTACCATCACAATGTAGAAAATCAGACCGATTGAATATACTGGCTGATTGATGTTAAACCAGTTATTACTGTTCATGCAGGCCATAATTTTGCTTCCCCATCCTGTTCCTCCAGTTTTACCGAGGAATGTGGCAATAACACTTGGGAACGACATAATTGATGATGCAAAGATGACTGGAATTACGCCGGCAGTATTTACTTTTAAAGGAATATGGCTGGACTGTCCGCCCATCATTTTTCTTCCCTGTACTTTTTTTGAATACTGAACAGGAATTCTTCTCTCTGCTCCATTCAGAATCAAAACCAGAATAACAACTGCAACAATCACAGCCATAATGATAACTGCAGCAAGAATACCCTTAGCAATGATTTTTCCTTTAATAAAAGTTTCGTAGAGAGTTACCATATCACTCGGGATACGGGATACAATATTAATTAACAGGACTATGGAAATACCATTTCCAACGCCCTTTTCATTAATCTGCTCACCAACCCACATCAAAAATGCTGATCCGGCTGTCAGTGCAACTACTACAACTATTATTTTAGCAAAACTATTGTCAGGAATCAATCCTTTATTACCAAATCCGATTGCCATTGCAACAGATTCAAAAAGAGCAAGACCAACAGTTACATATCGGGTAATGGCACCGATTTTTTTTCTTCCGTCTTCTCCATCTCTCTGCATCTCTTCCAGTTTCGGAATTGCAATAGTAAGCAACTGCATGATAATGCTGGATGTAATATATGGCGTGATACTCAATGCAAATATAGACATCTGTGAAAATGATCCACCTGTAAATGCATCCAGAAAATTAAAAGAATCTCCAGTCTGGCTATTAAACCATTGCTGGAAATAACTGCTGTCTACACCAGGTACCGGCAGCTGTGAGCCAATTCTCACAACTACCAGCATCATTAACACGTAGAAGATCCTATGTCTGACATCTTTCACTTTAAACGCATTCTGAAGAGTCTTTAACATCAGATCACCTCTTACTCTACTGTTCCACCTGCTGCTTCAATTTTTGCTTTAGCACCTTCACTTACGGCAGAAACTTTTACGGTCAGTTTCTTTGTCAGTTCACCGTTACCAAGGATTTTAACACCGTCTTTTGGATTGCAAACAATTCCACTTTCAACCAGTGTAGCGATGGTAACAACTGTACCGTCTTCAAATCTGTTCAGAGCCTCAACATTGATACCAACGATTTCTTTAGTATTTCTGTTGTGGAAACCTCTCTTAGGAAGTCTTCTGTATAAAGGCATCTGTCCACCTTCAAAACCTGGTCTTGGAGCTCCGGAACGAGCTTTCTGACCTTTGTGTCCTTTACCAGCTGTTTTGCCATTTCCTGAACCATGTCCACGGCCTCTGCGGAAATCATCACTCTGTCTGGAACCTTCAGCAGGTCTTAAATTAGATAAATCCATTGTGGCACCTCCTTCTATCTCTTTACACTTCTTCAACTTTTACCAGATGCTGCACCTGTTTGATCATACCTCTTGTTGCTGCATTATCCGGCAGTTCAACAGTCTTGTGCAGTTTCTTCAGTCCCAAAGCTTCAACTGTTCTTTTATGTTTTGGAACTGCACCGATTGTAGATTTTACTAATGTAATTCTTAACATTTTCCAGTCCTCCTTAAGCAAAGATCTCTTCTACAGATTTGCCGCGAAGTCTAGCTACCTCTTCCGGTGTCTTTAACTGACTTAAACCTGCGATTGTAGCAAGTACAACGTTCTGTTTGTTTCTGGAACCCATACATTTTGTACGGATGTTTTTGATACCTGCCAGTTCGATTACGGCACGAGCCGGACCACCGGCAATTACACCAGTACCTTCAGGAGCTTTCTTCAGCAGCATTTCTGCACTTCCGAATTTGCCTGTATAGTCATGTGTAATACTGTTGTTCTCATCTCTTGCTACTGTAACCAATTTTTTCATAGCATCTTCTTTTCCTTTGCGGATAGCTTCAGGAATTTCAGCTGCTTTACCCAGTCCGGCACCAACATGTCCGTTGCCGTCTCCAACAACTACCAGAGCAGTAAAGCGCATATTACGTCCGCCCTTTACTACTTTTGTTACACGTTTGATAGTAACTACTTTTTCCTGCAATTCCAGCTGACTTGCATCGATGATTTCATGTCTCATGTGTTTTGCTCCTCCCTTTCCTAGAATTCCAGTCCAGCTTCTCTTGCTGCATCAGCAAGGGCTTTTACTTTACCATGGTATACGAATCCACCTCTGTCAAATACAACAGACGTGATGCCGCTTTCAACTGCTCTCTTTCCGATAACAGTTCCCAGGTATGCTGCAGCTTCCACTGTATTGGTATGTTCCAGTTCTGCTTTTACATCTTTCTGAAGAGTAGAAGCGGAAACCAATGTTTTTCCAACTGTATCATCAATGATCTGTGCGTACATATGATTGTTGCTTCTGAATACAGCCAGACGTGGTCTTTCAGCTGTTCCAACGATATGATGACGCATTCTTCTATGCTTTTTAGCGCGAACTTCCGCTCTTGATACTTTACTAATCATTTTCACACTCTCCTTATTTATTTCTTACCAGTCTTACCAACTTTACGTCTGATCACTTCATCAGCATACTTGATACCTTTTCCTTTGTAAGGTTCAGGTTTTCTCTTTTCTCTGATTTCGGCAGCGAACTGACCAACTTTCTCTTTGCTGATACCTTTTACAATGATCTTGTTACCTTCAACAGTTGTTTCCAATCCTTCCGGATCTTCCATTTCAACCGGGTGAGAATATCCTAAGGAAAGAACAAGTTTTTTACCCTGCTTTGCAGCTCTGTAACCAACACCGTTTACTTCCAGAACTTTCTGGTATCCTTCATTAACACCAGTTACCATGTTCTGAATCAGAGTTCTGGTCAGACCATGAAGAGATTTCATTCTTTTCAGATCGTTTGGTCTGGTTACTACTACATGGCCATCCTCAACTTTGATGTCCATTTCTACAGGCAGATTTCTTTCCAGAGTTCCTTTGGAACCTTTTACAACAACGTAGTTATTCTCTTTTACTTCAACTGTTACACCAGCAGGAATAACTACAGGCAGTCTTCCGATACGTGACATACCATTTTCCTCCTAACTTAGATTTTCGGAGAGGATGCGGGGATCCTCTCTGTTTTCAGCTACATTGAGCACTTAGTGAAAGCGTGCTGCAAGCTCGCTTGAACTTAGTGCGAAAGTACACCTCGACACTTAACGAAGCAGAGCCGTCAGGCGATAGCTGAGTTTAGTGACGATGGTGTTTCCTTAAAAAATTGCGAAGCAATTTTTCACCATACAAATGCCAGGACTTCTCCGCCAACCTGCAGTTTTCTGGCTTCTTTATCAGTGATAACACCCTGGTTTGTAGACAGAATTGCAATTCCCAGACCACCAAGTACTCTTGGCAGTTCATCTTTACCAGCATACACACGAAGACCCGGTTTGGAAATTCTCTTCAGACCAGAGATGATTTTTTCATTTTTGTCAGCACCGTATTTCAGAGTGATACGGATGTTTTTGAAGTTACCGTCTTCAACGATATCGTATTTTGTAATGTATCCTTCCTTTACCAGAATGTCTGCGATAGCCAGTTTCATTTTGGAAGCCGGAACATCTACAGTGTCATGTTTAGCAGTATTCGCATTACGAATTCTTGTAAGCATATCTGCAATTGGATCGCTCATTGTCATGATAGTTTCCTCCTTAATAATTTAGACTTTTCATGTCATTTTTATATTTATAATAATATCCTCAGACCATGTTTGCTCCACTAAGCTCAGCTCTCGCCTTCCGGCTCGGCTTCACTAAGTGTCGCAAACGACCTCGCACTAAAGCCGTACTTCGCTTTCAGCTCGTACTCATTAAGCTGATTTTTGTTACCAGCTTGCTTTTTTAACACCCGGGATCTGTCCTTTGTATGCTAATTCACGGAAGCAAATTCTGCAGATTCCGTATTTTCTTAAGTAAGCATGTGGACGACCACAGATTCTGCAACGATTGTATTCTCTTGTAGAGAATTTCTGTTTACGCTGCTGTTTGATTTTCATTGCTGTCTTAGCCATGAATTTTCCCTCCTATTCTTACTTTGAAAACGGCATGTTGAATAATGTCAATAATTCGCGGGCTTCTTCATCAGTCTTTGCAGTTGTAACGAAGATGATGTCCATACCTCTTACTTTATCAACTTTATCATACTCGATTTCCGGGAAAATCAGCTGTTCTTTGATACCCAGTGCGTAGTTACCTCTTCCGTCAAATGCGTTGGGGTTTACTCCACGGAAGTCACGTACACGAGGCAGAGCCAGGTTGATCAGACGATCAGCGAACTCATACATTTTTTCACCTCTCAGGGTTACTTTACAGCCGATTGGCATACCTTCACGAATCTTGAAGTTAGCTACAGAATTTTTTGCTCTTGTCAGTACAGCTTTCTGACCGGTGATTGTCTCCATGTCTTTTACAGCTGCATCCAGAAGTTTAGCGTTTTCTTTGGCTTCGCCAACACCCATGTTGATTACGATCTTATCGAGTTTTGGCACTTCCATGATATTTTTATATCCAAATTTTTTGATCATAGCATCTACGATCTCATTTTTGTAAGTATCTTTCAGTCTGCTCACTTTTGATTGCCTCCTCTCTCAATTAATCGATTACTTCACCAGTGCTCTTTGCAACACGGACTTTTTTACCATCTTCAACTTTGAAACCTACGCGAGTAGCTTTTCCTTTGTAAACAAGCATTACATTGGATGCATCGATCGGAGCCTCTTTGTTGATGATTCCGCCCTGCTGGTTAGCCATAGAAGGTTTTGCATGTTTGGTAACCATGTTGATACCTTCAACGATTACTTTGCCGTCTTTTACAGACAGAACTTTACCCTCTTTATCTCTATCTTTTCCGGCGATTACCTTAACGGTGTCACCTTTTTTGATTTTTAAACTTGCCATCAGGTTACCTCCTTATAATACTTCGGGAGCCAGAGATACAATTTTCATAAACTGTTTCTCACGAAGCTCTCTTGCTACTGGTCCAAAGATACGAGTTCCCCTTGGTGTTTTGTCATCTTTGATGATAACAGCTGCGTTCTCATCAAATTTGATGTAAGAACCATCTTTACGACGAACACCTTTTACGGTACGTACAACAACGGCTTTTACAACATCGCCTTTTTTAACAACGCCGCCTGGTGTTGCATCTTTGACAGAAGCAACGATTACATCACCGATATTGGCATATCTTCTAGTAGAACCACCCATAACACGGATGCACAGAATTTCTTTTGCTCCAGTGTTATCAGCAACTCTAAGTCTACTTTCCTGCTGAATCATGCTGGTATTCCTCCTTCACGAAATTTACCAAGAATAATATTATTTTACTTTCTCAACGATTTCAACCAGTCTCCATCTTTTATCTTTGGACAGCGGTCTGGTCTCCATAACTTTAACGGTATCACCGATGCTGCACTGATTCTGCTCATCGTGTGCTTTCAGTTTATATGTTCTCTTTACGATTTTTTTGTAAAGAGGATGTTTTACGTGGTCTTCGATCGCAACTACGATTGTTTTATCCATCTTGTTGCTGACAACTTTACCAACACGGGTTTTTCTAAGATTTCTTTCCACGGTTTAGTGCCTCCTTCTTAGATTACTGAACATTAGCCTTTTCAGCGATTACGGTCTGAATTCTGGCAATATTTCTACGAACCTCTTTGATTCTGCTTGTATTATCCAACTGATTGGTTGCATTCTGGAATCTCAGGTTAAAGAGTTCCTTCTTAGCAGCTACTAATTCTTCCTGTAATTCTGTAGCTGATTTTGCTTTTAAATCTTCTACATAATTTTTAATTTTCACTGTTATCACCGCCTTCTAAGTCTGCACGAGAAACGATTTTACATGTACATGGTAACTTATGCATTGCGAGACGTAATGCTTCACGAGCTGTTTCTTCAGGTACACCTGCGATCTCGAACATTACACGGCCTGGCTTAACAACTGCTACCCAGTATTCCAGAGCACCTTTACCGGAACCCATACGTGTTTCTGCTGGTTTTGCTGTTACTGGTTTGTCCGGGAAAATTTTAATCCAGACTTTACCACCACGTTTGATATAACGGGTCATGGCAACACGGGCTGCCTCGATCTGATTGGATTTGATCCAACATGGCTCTGTAGCCACCAGACCATATTCACCGTAGTTGATTTTATTTCCTCTTAATGCTTTTCCTTTCATGGAACCGCGGAACTGTTTACGACGTTTTACTCTCTTAGGCATTAACATAATTATTTATCGCTCCCTTCCTTAGTTTTGGTTGGAAGAACTTCGCCATTATAAACCCAAGCCTTAACACCAACTTTTCCGTAAGTTGTATCAGCTTCAGCGAAGCCGTAGTCAATATCTGCTCTCAGTGTCTGAAGCGGAATAGTTCCTTCGCTGTAGAACTCAGTACGAGCCATATCTGCTCCACCAAGACGTCCGGATACGGATGTTTTGATTCCTTTTGCTCCGGCTTTCATAGTTCTCTGCATGGTAGATTTCATAGCACGACGGAAGGAAATACGGTTTTCCAGCTGCAGTGCGATGTTTTCTGCTACCAGCTGAGCATCTCTGTCCGGTCTCTTAACTTCTTTGATATCTACGATCAGTTTTTTGCTTGTATATTTCTGCAGTTCTTTTTTAACTTTTTCGATTTCTGCTCCGCCTTTACCGATTACAACGCCCGGTTTAGCAGTGTAGATAATAACTTTTACACGCTCTGAAGCTCTTTCGATTTCTATTTTAGCAACGCCTGCGCTGTACAGTTTCTTTTTCAGAAATGTTCTGATATTGTAGTCTTCCACCAGGTTATCAGCAAAATCTTTTTCTGCATACCATTTGGAATCCCAGTCTTTGATAACACCGACTCTGAGGCCGTGTGGGTTAACTTTCTGTCCCATGATTACCCTCCTTATTATCTTTCATCTAACACGATAGAGATATGACTTGTTCTTTTCTCAATTCTATATGCTCTACCCTGAGCTCTAGGTCTGATTCTCTTCATTGTCGGAGCTTTGTTTGCATAGCATTCTGCAATGTAAAGATTTTCTACGCTCATGCCGTTGTTGTTCTCAGCATTTGCAATAGCAGACTCCAGCAGTTTTTTGATCACGCTGGAAGCGTAACGTGGGTTGTATGTCAGGATACCAAGAGCAGTCTGCACATCTTTTCCACGAATTACATCCAGTACATAACAAGCTTTCTGTACGGACATTCTTGCGTAGGATAATTTAGCAGATGGTCTGGTATCTTTATTAGCATTTCTTGCTCTTTTAATCTGGCTTCTATGTCCTTTTGCCATGACTAAAATCCTCCTTTCAAGCTAGGGCTGTACCCTTATCTACGAACACCTGATTTTTTCTCGTCTTTTCCATGTCCTCTGTAAGTTCTTGTTGCAACAAACTCACCAAGTTTATGTCCTACCATGTCTTCGGTAACATATACCGGCACATGTTTTCTTCCATCATGAACAGCGATTGTATGTCCAACGAAGGAAGGGAAAATTGTGGAACGACGTGACCAGGTTTTAATAACTGATTTATCTCCTGCTGCATTCATAGCATCAACTTTTTTCAATAAGCTCTGATCTGCAAAAGGTCCTTTTTTCAATGAACGAGCCATTCGCGTAACCTCCTTTATTTAGCTAACGTTTTACCGTCTCTTCTTCTTACGATATATTTATTGGACTGTTTGTTTTTCTTTCTGGTCTTCAGGCCCAGAGCAGGTTTACCCCATGGAGTAGACGGACCCGGACGGCCGATACCGGTCTTACCTTCACCACCACCGTGCGGATGGTCATTCGGGTTCATAACGGAACCACGTACTGTCGGGCGGATACCCATATGACGTTTTCTTCCGGCTTTACCTACATTTACCAGGTTATGCTCTCCGTTTCCAACTACGCCGACAGATGCGCGGCAGTCGATCGGAACCATTCTCATTTCGCCTGAAGGCAGTCTCAAGGTTGCGTATTTGCCTTCTTTTGCCATCAGCTGAGCTCCATTACCAGCAGAACGAACCAGCTGTCCGCCCTTTCCAGGATGAAGTTCTACATTGTGAATCATTGTACCAACAGGGATCTGGGACAGCGGCAGGCAGTTTCCAGGACGAACTTCTGCGTTCACACCACTCATCACTTTCATACCCACTTTCAGACCTTCCGGAGCCAGAATGTAAGCTTTCTCACCATCAACATAGTTGATCAGTGCGATATTTGCTGTTCTGTTCGGATCGTACTCGATAGAAGCTACGATTGCCGGAATATCGTCTTTTCTTCTCTTGAAGTCGATAATTCTATATTTTCTTCTGCTTCCGCCTCCACGATGTCTTACTGTGATTTTACCCTGATTATTACGTCCGGAATTCTTTTTCAGAGAAACTACCAGTGATTTTTCTGGTGTAGATTTTGTGATTTCAGCAAAATCCAGGTTTGTCATATTTCTTCTGGACGGTGTATATGGGCTGTATGTTTTAATTCCCATTGTATTATCTCCTTTCGTTTAGCGATAGTAAGAGCGGATCGGACGTCCGCCCAAGTCATTCAGACTTTTTCCGCTTACAAGCAAATCTTACAGACCTTCAAAAATCTCAATATCTTTGCTGTTCTCAGTCAGTGTAACGATTGCTTTTTTAGTTTTAGCTGTTTTTCCTACGGTGTAACCGCGGCGTTTGCTTTTTCCATCCATATTCATGGTGTTTACGCTCTTTACTTCTGTTCCTTCGAACATTTTTTCAACAGCTTCTTTAATCATATTTTTGTTTGCTTCCGGATGAACCAGGAAAGTATATTTTTTCTCGCTCATAGCGTTCATACTTTTTTCAGTTACAACCGGTTTAAGGATTACATCATAATACTGAACGTTTGCCATTATGCGTATACCTCCTCAACTTTTGCGACAGCTGCTTTATCCAGAACAACTGTGTTGTATTTCAGTACATCGAATACATTCAGTGTAGATACAGATGCTGTAATTACATTCGGAATGTTTCTTGTAGAAATGATTACGTTTTCATTGTCTGTAACAACCATAGCTTTTTCAACCTTCAGGTTGTTCAGTACATTCTGCATATCTTTTGTTTTGATAGCGTCTAATTTCAGTTCGTCAAGAACTACCAGTTTGTTTTCCTGTACTCTGGATGTCAGAGCAGATTTCAGAGCCAGTCTTCTTTCTTTTTTATTCATTTTGAAAGAATAGTCTCTTGGTACCGGAGCAAATACAACTCCGCCGCCTGTCCACTGTGGAGCTCTAGTTGAACCCTGTCTTGCATGACCGGTTCCTTTCTGTCTCCAAGGTTTTCTTCCACCACCGCTTACTTCAGAGCGGGTTTTTGCTTTCTGAGTTCCCTGACGGTTATTTGCCAGCTGGCGAACTACTGCCAAATGAACAAGATGTTCATTCACTTCTACACCGAACACAGCGTCGTTCAGTTCCAGTGTGCCAACTTCTTTGCCTTCCATATTATAAACAGATACGTTTGACATCTGTGTGATCCTCCTTTCAAGATTCATGCCTTACGGCATCGGGTCCACGTTACTTCCGTTATTATTTGCCGGATTTAACTGTCTCTCTGATTGTTACTAAAGATTTCTTAGGACCTGGTACAGCACCTTTTACCAGCAGCAGATTGTTTTCTGCATCAACTTTTACGATTTCCAAATTCTGTACTGTTACTTTCTTGTTACCCATGTGTCCAGCCATTTTCTTTCCTTTGAATACACGGCTCGGATCGGAACAAGCACCGTTGGAACCTGCATGACGATGATATTTGGAACCATGTGCCATAGGTCCTCTGGACTGACCATGTCTCTTGATTGCGCCCTGGAATCCTTTTCCTTTGGAGATTGCAGTTGCATCAACTTTTTCTCCTGCTGCAAAGATATCAGCTTTGATTTCCTGAGCCACTTCATAGCTTTCAGCATCTTCAAAACGGAATTCGCGAACGAATCTCTTATAAGAAACGCCTGCTTTGTCGAACTGTCCTTTCATTGGTTTGTTCACCAGTTTTTCTCTCTTGTCAACATAACCAACCTGTACTGCACTGTAACCATCGTTTTCTACTGTTTTAACCTGGGTTACTACGCAAGGACCAGCCTGCAATACAGTTACCGGAGTTAATACTCCATCTTCGTTGAAAATCTGAGTCATTCCAACTTTTGTAGCTAAGATTGCTTTCTTCATTCTTTTTACCTCCTGCTTAATCTACAGCGGAACACCACTTGGGTGTTCATCCTAGAACAGCCGATATACGTGGAACACTATGACCCTGATGGGATGTTGATTCCTCAAGAATGTGTTGCTTCTATATCAAACTTCCTAGATAACCTGTTTTGATGAAATTATTTGTTTTTCATCTTGATATCGATGTAAACACCAGCCGGCATCTCCAGTCTTGCCAGAGCATCCACAGTTTTCTGTGTCGGCGCGATGATATCGATCAGTCTTTTATGAGTTCTCTGTTCAAACTGTTCTCTGGAATCTTTGTACTTATGAACCGCACGTAAGATAGTTACTACCTCTTTTTTAGTGGGAAGTGGTACCGGTCCACTCACTACAGATCCATTCTTTTTTACAGTTTCAATAATTTTTGCTGCAGATGCATCAACCAGCTGATGATCATAAGCTTTCAATGTGATTCTCATTACTTGACTTGCCATAAAAAAAGTCGCCTCCTTTTCGCACTTTACGAGTACGACAAGCGGTGACTGTACACTTTCCCGTGTGTGTCATCCCGACTCCACACGCGTTCCTGCGTTTTATTCGCAGCCTTATTTCCTTGTATACAGTGACTTGTCGCCAGTTTCTTAACTTGACATTCGCTCCACGGAAAACCTGCAATTCCTGCAGCAACCTCACGCTTCTTCGCTATCAATGTCACAACATGGGTAATTATAAACGAAACCCCTTACAAAAGCAAGGGGTTTCAAAAAATAATTGTACTTTTTTTAATACATTGTTGCTGGCCACGGAGTGAACAGTAGCTATTCTACAATATATCAGAATAGTCCAGGAATGTAATTCCGCTGTTTTCATCTTCGACAACATCCGGTTCCTCTCCGGCTGCTCTGGCCTTCTCCAACAGTTCTTCCTTGGTATATACAGGTATAGCCATTTTTCTTCCATATAACCCAGCTTCATTCTCTGGTTCCTCTTCTGCTGTCTGCTGAGTTCTTATCTCATCTGGTTCTTCCGTCACATCGTCATAAACTTTTGCTGCGGCAGCCTCCTGCTGTTCATCCATCAAATCAGCGATACTTGCAGCAAGGAAATTACCTGTTTCTTCAAACAGCTTTTTATCTTCCTCTGTAATGCGGGAATCCTCAGACTCACCCTCCATTACAGATTCCAGCGTTTGAATATCCTGCTGATCTTCCAGTTCTTCCGCTTCATCTTCATCAGACTGTTTCTTTTTAGCTTTTCCTGCAGCTTTCAAAGCTTTCTTCTCTTCTCTGGCATTTCGTTTTGCTTCTTTTCTGGCTTTTTTGCGGTCTCTGCGGCTCATAACAGGCTCTTCTTCCGCTTCTTCATCATCAGTTTCTTCATCCGAGTCTACATCATCACTCTCATCTTCATCATCCTCATCCTCATCTTTCTTCCATATCTCAGCAAGAATAAAAAGGATAATTACAAAGACTACCGCAAGACCAATGATAATGATCCCTTCGGTTGTACCAAGTGCCATTGTCACATATCCGATAAAAGGAACGGTGAACAACACTTTCTTTATTGTGCTTCCGGCAGACAGTTCTTTTGTCTGACCATCAACACTAAGCTTATCTTCAGCACTGATAGTTTCACTGTTAACACCGGTAACTTCGTATACGTACTGACCGTCACCTTCATACACCAGCACCTTATCCCCGGTTTTCAGCTCACTGCTGTCTTTGCTTAATGCATAGGTGACTGAACCCCTTGCAAGGTTAGTCTCCACATTTGTACCATCCACTATGACAGTGGTCACTCCGGCAAACGGTGGGATTAAGAGACCTCCTGCTACAACTATCGCCAAAAACAGGATCGTATTCACTATAACTTTTAAAAATCTAGACATTTCTTACTCTCCTCATCATATCAACGGTAATTTCTGTTCATGAACTTCATTATATCCTTTTTTACACGCTTCTGCAACCAGTTTTCAAAATTGATTAAAAAAGAATCCTGCTTTGCAGGATTCTCCGCCTGCAGCGGGTTGCTTTCAGCAACATAATTCCTCTCCGCTGCAGTGCGATCCTGCCCGGAGGGCTTTTTATATTACAGGAAAATCAAAAGACTTTCCTGTAATATAAAAAAGTCATTGATAGGATGTTGCTTCTTTATTATAATAGTATCTGTAATCCAATACAGAACACAATTCCGTGTTCTTCTACATGGAGGTACTTTATGTTAACCAAAGATGAATCTGCAGCTATCAAAATGATCGAGGATTTTTCTCTGAATGCATGGCCGTCCCATCAGATCCAGTATTATGACGGCTGGCTGCTGCGTTTTTCTTATTTTTATACCCACAGAACCAACAGCGTGGAACAGCTGGGACATTCCGTTCTGCCCATTGATGAAAAAATTGATTTTTGCGAAGATGCCTATCATCACTGGGGAACCCCTTGTATTTTCAAGGTCACACCTCTGCTGGATAATAACTTTGAGAAACGTCTGATTAACCGCGGCTATCTGACACAGCATATTACCGAAGTCATGCTGCTGGATTTCCGTATGTATCGCAGATCTGATCCAACAGTATTTGTACTTTTAGAGCACACGATCAACTCCCGCTGGATCAACGGTCTTTTCGCCCTGAAAGGCACCACAAGTGCCATTCACCGCCAGATTGTTCCTTCTATGTATCGTGCTATTCCCAAAGATACTCTTGCCGCCTCTATTCAGAATGCCCAGGGACAGATTGTCGCAATCGGTCTGGGGATTCTTGACCGCTCCTATATGGGAATCTATGCGATTCATGTCCATCCACATTACAGAGGCAGAGGATATGCACGGGCTGTTTGTTCCACCCTGCTGAATGCCGGCAAAAATATGAATCTGGAAGGAGCATATCTGCAGGTTGTCTATGGAAATACGATTGCAAAGAAACTCTATACTTCTCTGGGATTTCAGGATTTTTATCAGTACTGGTTCCGGGTCAAAGAATTATTTTAAAGGAGGATTCTATGGATATTTTAAGATTTCTCACCGAATTTCGCACCCCTGTTCTGGATACAATTTTTCAGCTTCTTACCTATCTGGCACAGGAAACCCTGGTTGTGGTCATCATCTGCTGGCTTTACTGGTGCCAGGATAAAAAGCTCGCTTATACACTTGGATTTACGTATTTTTTCTCTGGTCTTTTCGTTCAGGGACTAAAGCTGACTTTTCGCATTCCACGCCCCTGGATACTTGACCCTGAGTTTCAGCCTGTTGCCTCTGCCGTTCCTGCTGCCACCGGATACTCTTTTCCCAGCGGACATACACAGAGCGGAACTGCTCTTTTTTCCACCCTCGGATTTCACACCCGAAAGAAATTCTGGCGTTTTACTTTCTTCTTCCTGATGGTTTTGATCGGATTTTCACGAATGTATCTCGGGGTACACACGCCCAAAGATGTTGTAACAGCCATGATACTTACCCTGGTTATCTCATATATCATATATTATGTCCTTTCAGACACCATCTGCGAAAGCCGGAAAGTTCCTGTGTTTACTTTCAGTCTTCTGTTGTGCTGTATTCTTCTTTTCATTTATACCATATATCTCTATGTGACCGGTACCGCCGATCCTGATATGGCCGAAGATGCATTGATAGCATGCGGCGCCGGTCTGGGGTTTGCACTGGGATATTTTCTCGAGCGAAGGTACATCAATTTTGTTCTTCCTCAGACCGCAAAAGGAAAAGCCCAACGCTTTGGCATCGGGCTCATCAGTATTATAATTCTTAAGATTCTTTTTAAGTATACCCTGCAAATAAATCTTGTGGGTCATATTATTTCTTACATTTTGCTTATTTTATGGATTGTTGCCGTTTACCCTGCATGTTTTTCATACGTACAAAGTAAACGGGCACGATAGGAATCAGGGCTGCCATCCAGGCACAGGGATCTGTCAGAACGATCCCTGTAAAGCCCAGCGGTTCTACCAATAGCAATACCCCTGCCCATCTTGCTGCCAGTTCGAATACCCCTCCCATCATCGGAAAGAATCCATCTCCAATTCCCTGAAGTGTATTGCGAAATATAAAAATCAGACTTAAAGGAATAAAAAACCATCTGGCTGCTGAAAAATACTGCATAGCATAGTCAGTTACTTCTTCAACATTCTCTGCGACAAACAGCTGTACAGATGCTTTGCCAAACAATGTAATAAGAAGCATAGCAGCCAGTCCGACACATACCGCCAGTACACACCCCGTGCGAACTCCCTGCCGTACGCGTTCTATATTTCCCGCTCCCCAGTTCTGACCCACATAGGTTGCCATTCCAACTCCCAGGGCCACCATCATCTGCTGGGCCATCAGATTGATCACTTTGCTTCCCGCAGAAAATGCAGCAATCGGAATCTCTCCAAACGGATTCAATGCTCCCTGAACGATCATAACCCCCAGACCGGTGATGGAAAACTGCAGTGCCATGGGGATACCCATTTTCATCATCTGCCGGCAGCTATCCCAGGAATATCTGCCTTCTTCTCTGTCAAATGCGAGAAAATGATATTTTTTCGTCATAAATACAAAGCACAGTATCGCTGATGTCATCTGAGATATAACGGTTGCCCATGCAGCACCTGCAACTCCCATATGGAAAGTCCGAATCATCAAAAGATCCAGAACAATATTCAGCACCGAAGAAAATACCAGAAAAAAAAGTGGTGTTTTACTATCCCCCAATGACCGCAGAATCCCTGAAAGCATATTATACGCAATGGTTGCTGCCAGACCAACGTAGATGATTCCTATATATCCGGCAGTATCATCCATAATATTTTCCGGCGTATTCATCAGCCACAGAATACCCCTGTTAGCTGCCAGACATCCCGCTGTCATCAGCACAGCAAGGGCAGTACAAAGGTATAAAGACATTGCAGTATAATGCCGCAGCCTCCTGTAATCTCCTGCACCATAACTTTGCGATATCAGAATTGCGAAACCACTGGTCATTCCCGTTATCCATCCGAACACTGTAAACGTCAGCGGCCCCGTCACCCCAACTGCAGCCAGAGCATCCACACCCACAAATCGCCCCACAATAATGGAGTCTACAATCGTATAAATCTGTTGAAAGATATTCCCCAAAGCAACCGGTATCACAAAACGTATAATTAATTTCCAGGGTATCCCCCTGGTCATATCATTTGCCATATTTTCCTTTCCGCCGCAGTGCGATCCTGCCTGGAGGGCTTTGTTGTATAATAGGAAAGTCCTTGGACTTTCCTATTATACAACAAAGGACCACAGCTTCCCGCTCCGGCCCTTCCAGACATCTTTTATTTATTTGTCAGATATTTTTCGATTCCGGCTATAGCATCTTCCTCATCGCTTCCTTCTGCACTGATGACAACGCTCTCGCCTACATTCAGTCCCAAAGTCATCATTCCCATGATGCTTTTTGCATTAACCTTTTTAGAACCACTTTCCACCTGAATTCTACTTTCATACTGACTGGCCACCTGCACAAGCATAGCAACCGGACGTGCCTCTAAACCGTTGGAAATCTGAATAGTAATCGGTTTCTTAATCATAATAATCCTCCTTGTTCTTTCGCAATTCATCGGCAATCCTGCTCAGTTTTCGGAGCCTGTGGTTAACCCCCGACTTCCCCACAGGAGGATTCAGCATCTCTCCTAACTCCTTTAACGTAGCATCCTGATATTGCAGCCTCAGAACCGCTATTTCCTCAAGCCCTTCTGAAAGCTGAGAAAATCCCATATGTGTTTCTATATACCTGATGTCCTCGATTTGTTTAACAGCTGCCGAAACGGTTTTCCCGATATTGGCAGTTTCACAGTTGACTTTCCGGTTCACATTATTGCTGATTTCCTTGAGAATCCTGATATTTTCAAGATTCATCAACGAAATTCCCGCCTCCATCAGGCCCAAAAGCTCCACAATCTGCGAACCCTCTTTCAGATAAACGACCTGGTTTTTTTTACGGTTCACAATCCTTGCATCCAATTCCAGCTCCCGCAAAATCGACTGTACCTGCAAAGCACGTTCTTCGGTAGCACAGACAATCTCCAGATGGTATGCTTTTTCGGGATCGCTGATTGAACCGGCTGCCAGAAAAGTTCCCCGCAAAAATGCCCTTTTGCAGCAGTCTTTCTGAACCACCAGATGATTCATCGTCGAAAGGTCATCTGTTATTTCAAACTCCGGCGTAACAAACTTAGTTGCCTGAAGTATGCGAACAGTATCCTCATGAGAATTTACGGCAACACGATATACAGATGCCTTTTTTAGGTATGTATTCTTCCGGATACGTATGTCTGCTTCTATCTTAAATGTTTTTTTCAATAATGTAAAGTATTTTCTTGCCACAGAAACATTTTCTGTATGCACTACGATCTGATATTTGTCATCGGCAGATATACAGACCTGTCCACAGACACTCAAAATAGCTGCCAGTTCCGCTATCTGACAATGTCTTGCCTCCGGAATACAACGGGAAAGTTCTTCTTTTACTTCACTGGAAAAGGACATAACCTCTACCTCGTTTCATCCATGTTTTTACGGACAGCATCTTTGCCAATGTCCCGGTGTTCAATCCTCACACCATACTCTTCTGTTCCCTGCAGTCTCTGATACAGTGCATTTGCAAGCGTAACGGAACGATGTTTTCCACCTGTACAACCCACACTGATCACCAGCTGATTCTTCCCCTCCTGTATGTAATTCGGAATAAGAAACCTTGCCATATCTTCCAGTTTATCCAGAAAAATCCTGGAGGTTTCAAAACTCATCACGTAATCACGTACCGGTGCATCATTGCCATTCAGTGGACGAAGCCCCTCCACGTAATAAGGATTGGGAAGAAAACGCACATCAAATACCAGATCCGAATCTGCAGGAATCCCATACTTGAATCCAAAAGAAAGCACTGTAATAATCAAACTTCTGAAATCTTCATCTCTGACAAAGATGTCATCCAGTTCTTTTTTCAATTCCCTTGTCAGAAGCTGACTGGTATCGATAATGTAATCTGCCTCTTCTCTCAGAAATTGTACTTTCTTCCGTTCTTCCTGAATTCCTTTTTCCACCCGTTCCTTCCCTGCCAGAGGATGTGTTCTCCTGGTTTCCTTATAACGTTTTACCAGTACATCATCATTAGCATCCAGAAAAAGAATCTCATATTTTACTCCACTGATGCTGAGTCCTTCCAGAACATCTGTCATCCCCTCCATCGCACTACCGCTGCGGATATCCACCCCCAGGGCTACTTTATGGATATTACCAGCATTTCCTTCCGTAATAAATCTGACAAACTTATCCAGAAGAGGGATAGGCAGATTATCCACACAGAAATATCCTGCATCTTCCAGCATTTTCAGGGCTGTACTTTTTCCTGCACCGGACATACCGGTAACAATCACAAATCTCATCTTTTCACCATCCCGTTTTTATCATACCTTTTGGTGCCAAAACCATTATGACATCTCTGTAAAATCACCAAGAAATTTTACTTCTGGTTCCAGCTTTACTTTAAATTTGTTCCATATGATATTCTGTACATTATGAATTAATTGTACTACATCCGACGTCGTCGCATCCCCGGTATTGATAACAAATCCGCAATGTTTTTCAGACACCTGAGCGCCGCCGACACGATAGCTGCGAAGTCCTGCATCCTCAATCAGTTTTCCGGCAAAATATCCCTCCGGACGTTTAAACGTACTTCCGGCACTTGGGTATTCCAGAGGCTGTTTTGTCACACGCTGTACCTTCAGTTCCTCCATCCTCTCCCGGATTGCATCCCGATCTCCGGATTCGAGCTGAAGAACCACTTCAAGAACAATGTATCCTCTTTCTTTGATGATACTGGTACGATATCCAAGATTCAGTTCCTCGGCTTTCAGTACTTTTTGTTCTCCTTCATCGGTCAGTACTGTTACAGACACTAATATATCTTTCATCTCACCGCCGTATGCTCCGGCATTCATCACTGCCGCACCGCCCAGAGTTCCCGGGATCCCTGATGCAAACTCCATACCAGTCAAACCTGCCTCCATTGCTTTTTTAGAAACTGCAGAAAGCAGCGCCCCTGCCTGGGCATAAATTCTTGTTCCTTCCACCGTAATCTGATTCATATTTTTATAAATCTGAATTACCACTCCACGATACCCCTGATCACTGACCAAAAGATTACTTCCATTTCCCAGAACAAACCAGGGAATCCCTTCTTCCCTGCAGATATGTATAATTTCCCTAATCTGATCAGGATCTGACGGACTCAGAAAATAATCTGCCGGACCGCCGAGGCGGAATGTGGTATGTTTATTCATAGGCTCATCCATCAGGATTCTGTCCTGATCCAATATCGTTTCAAATTTATTTTTCATATTTTCTTTCACAGTTCATTCCCCTGTTCTATATTCAATACTTATATATATTAATGTATTATACTATACCCACCGGTAAGCATGCAAGTATTCCCGCATTAATTTCCTATTTCCTATAACTCTCCTGAGTATATAGTTACAGTTCATCCAGTCGCTATTTTGAATCTTAAACCTCTCAGGGTAGGCCAAAATCTATATAAACAAGTTCTGCGGCCTAATTGCCATTAAAGGTAATAGGCTGTAGAGGCACCAAATAGGTATTTCAGCCTACTTTTCTGCCAAAATAATAGGCTCCCACATTGCAAAACAAGCCTTGTGGCCTATTTTGTAGAAATTATAGTAGGATGGAAACCGAAAACTCAAACGTTGTAGCCTATTTTCCAGAAAATATAGTAGGCCATAATACATGTAGACAGGTTTTGCGACCTATCCTATGACAAAAATGATAAGCCGCAAAACAGCAAAACAGACTTTGCATCCTACTTCCCAGAGAATATTGTAGGCCAAAAACCGCTGAAATACATATTATAGTCTACCAGGAACGGTAGCCTGAGATGATTGTTACTGTGGCTTTCGTCCTACCTTTTTTCTCTTTCGATAGGCTCTAATGGTTGCTATTATGTGAGCTGAACTGTAACGAGTCTAGGGTTTCAGGAGAGGCTTGCATATGCAGTCCTCTCCCTTTTCCTCATTTTTTCATCTTCGGCTGAAAAATCAAACTGAACACATATCCAAAAATCAGTGCAGCACTGATCCCGGCGGCACTGGCTTTCAGCCCGCCGGTAAACAATCCAAGGACTCCCATCTGATCAACCGCTTCTATTACCCCCTGATACAACAGATGTCCAAACCCAATCAGAGGAACTGTCACACCCGCGTGTGCATACTCCACTAATGGATCAAAAATCCCCAGTGCGCTAAGCACACTGCCGCTGCATACAAGAAGCACCATAATTCTTCCCGGCATGAGTTTCGTTTTATCCAGAAGGATCTGTACCAGCGCACAAATCAGTCCTCCTACCCAAAATGCATTGATATATTCCATCATCTCTATCCCTCTTCCCTCTCCAGAACCACTGCCTGGGCAATTCCCGGCACACTATTTCCCTCATAATAGCTGACTTTCGACATCAAAGCTCCTGTCGGAACAAACAGCACTCTATTCCAGTCTCCACAGGCAATCTTGGGAATAATATAGGAAGTAAGGACCACTGCGGAACATCCACATCCACTGCCTCCCGCATGGGTATCCTGCATTTCCCTGTCAAAAATCATTATCCCACAATCATCATGCTGCTTCTGTATCCGATATCCTTCTGTCTCTAGTAAATCCAGAAGAATCTGCTGACCCACATACCCCAGATCTCCCGTAATAATACGATCATAATCTTCTGGTTTACGTCCGAAGTCCTCCAAATTCTGCCGAATGGTTCCACTGGCTGCCGGAGCCATACAGGCTCCCATATTTTGCGAATCTTTCATTCCATAATCGGTGACAATTCCCGTTGTAACACCTGTAATCTTTACACGACTTTTCTGCGTATCTACCACACAGGCACCACTTCCTGTCACTGTCCAGCTTGCAGACAGGGGACGCTGGTTCCCATATCCCAGCGGAAAACGAAATTCCTTTTCTGCAGTAGCAAAATGGCTGGATGTAACAGCAAGTGCTGTCGGTGCGAAGCCTCCGCATACGCTCATTGCCGCCAGGGCCAGTGATTCTCCCATCGTAGAACAGGCACCAAACAGCCCATACATCGGACGATGAAGTCCACCAATTCCAAAAGAGGACGCAATAGATTGTGCCAGCAGATCTCCAGCAAAGATCAGGCGGATATCATCTGCTTTCATGCCGGCTTTCTGAATGGCCAGTTCTGCTGTTCGTTTCTGTAGCACACTTTCTGCCTCTTCCCATGATTTCTGTCCGAATTTATCATCCTCTTCGATCTGGTCAAAATGAGCTCCCAGAGGTCCATCCCCCTCCTTTTTCCCCACAATAGATGCATAACTTCGAATATATGCGGGGCGGGCAAATGCGATACTCTGTTTTCCCAATATCTGGTTTTCTTTTTTATTCTGTTCTTCCATTTCTGTGCCTCCTAACAAAAATCATCTGTTACAGTTCAGCCGACCACTATTCCGCGAGGTGTTGACTTGCATTTGCAAGTCCCGCCGTTTTTTTATTTCATAATCATATAGATAATACCCAGAACCCAGCTGGATAAGATTCCATATAAAATCACCGGACCTGCAATCGTAAAAATTTTACATCCGATACCAAAAACCTGTCCTTCTTTCTGATATTCCAGGGCAGGTGCAGCAACAGAATTGGCAAATCCGGTAATCGGCACCAACGTTCCTGCCCCTCCCCACTTTGCCAGCCTGGGGTACAGATTCAGACCCGTTGTCAGCGCACTGAGAAAAATAAGTGTGACCGAGCACCAGGAACCGGCTGTTTTTTCATCCATTCCCATACTTCCACACCAGTGCAGAATTGCCTGACCCAGCACACAAATGATTCCTCCCACCAGAAACGCTTTTACCATATTGGCAGGAAGTGAATGTGTGGGCGTGACAGCATTGACATAATCCTCATACGCTTTTTTCTGCTGTTCTGTTTTCAGTTCGTCCATTTCTACCATCCTTTCTGAAAAAAAAGTAAAGACCCCAGAGTTTTGCCGAGAGCCATCGTACAGATAATCCATCCTGTTCCCTGTCTGATTTTCAAACGTCTTGCCATAATTGCAAATACATTTACCACTTCTCCCAGCGCTATGATCCAGCTTCCAAGGAAGATGCCGGAAAATAAACCCCAGACTGCCAGTCCGGGAGAACCAAACGGCAGTCTTCCATGATATAGGTAACACAGATTTCCCGCAATGGCCCCTAGCATAGAAGCATCCTCATACAATCTCACACGATGTGCTGTCCTTGTTATTCCGGCATACCGGGGAACAATTCCCAAGGAAATAATAAATGCAGCCGCACTGCCGGCTACCACAATGCCGGAACTGATTCCAAGGATTCCCAGTATCACCTGTTCTGTCACTTCAGGATTCCTCCCTGTTCTGCATTTCCAGCACAGTCATATCAACCTGATCCTCATAACTGCGCATCTCCACTTCCATGGGAGTAGGATCCTGGTTCAACTTCCATTTTCCGAAATGATTAAAAAATAAAATCACTCCGATTCCGATGCCGACAGAATACGTAATTTCCAGAACTGTAAAACCATCCGAATACCTCCCGGTAAACTGCTGATAAATCTTCTGAAATAATCCGGTCACATCCACATCTGTCTGAAATGTCATAATCGAAAACATAGTTCCAAAAAACACAATCATACAAATGCCTGCTGTCTTGCACCATTCCTGCAATGTTTCTCTTTTTTCCGGTTTCGCATAAGTCAGAATAAATTCCGGTTCACCCACAGGAATCACTTCAAGCCCCGGTTCTGCCCTCTGTACGGCTCTGATCAGTTCCAGTACCGTTCCTGCATATCTTCCGTATTTTCCTCTGGTAAGCTGCCTGACAGGAATCACCTTACACCGGTTCAGAACAGAAGGATTGCCGCAGGAAAGATCCGCAATATCCTGCAGATAAATCCTCTCTTTTGTAACTTTAACATTTTTATCAGTCTGTATATACAATACATCGTTCACACAACTGCCTCCATCCATTCCCTTTCCACCAATATTCCCCTGTTAAAACCTTCCGTTTCTTCATCTTTCCAGCAATACCAGAATATCAGTCCTATTGTCAGAAAAGCCAGAAACAGACACAAACATTTTTTCCAAATCATATCATCGCTCCTTCTATGAATAGTATTTGCATTTTTTAAAAAAACATACATAAACGGGAGGAACAATCCTGCCCCTCCCGTTATGCAACAATTTACAATTTTCCTCTCATTTCTCTTATGATTTTCTTCTCCATCCGCGAAACCTGTACCTGTGATATACCCATCTCATCAGCGATAGCCGCCTGTGTTTTTTCCATAAAATATCTCTGATAAATCAATTCTCTTTCTTTTCCATCCAGCCCTCCCAGCAACTCTTCCAGAAACAGGCGGTCTACTACATGTTCACTCTGATTCTCATTTTCCTCCAGTTTATCGATCAACGTGATTTCATTCCCATCGCCCTGATAAATCATCTGCTGCAGAGATTCCACCGGAACCCCGGCTTCCAGTGCCATCATCAATTCCTCCACCGGAACATTCAATTCCTCTGCAATTTCTGCAGCTGTTGGTTCCCTTCCTCTTGATTTTTCCATTTTTTCTCTGATTCCATACGCTTTTATTGCAATCTCCTTCAAGGTTCTGCTGACTTTCAGCATACCGTCATCCCGCAGAAAACGTTTGATTTCTCCTGCTATCATAGGAACAGCATACGTTGAAAACTGCACCTGATACGTCAGATCAAACTTATCCACAGCTTTAATCAGGCCAATACTTCCAATCTGAAACAGATCCTCCAGATCAACACCACGATTCCGGAATCGTGCCGCAACACTTCTGACCAGTCCCATATTTTCCTCAATCAACGTATCCCTCGCTTCTTTATCCCCTTCGTGTGCTTTTTTCAGTAACGCAAGGGTATGCTCCATAAAATCTCCTTCCGGTTCAGATAAACGGCGGCTGAGGATTGCCTATTTTTTTCTGCATCCGCACAATGGTACCTTTTCCCACATCCGATTCCACTTCCACCCGATCCATAAAAGCCTCCATAAAGGCAAACCCCATACCGGAACGTTCCAGTTCCGGTCGGGTAGTAAACATGGGTTCCATCGCTTTTGCAATGTCCGATATCCCCTTTCCTTCATCCTTAACAGCAACATAGAGTATCCTGTTTTCTGTCCGGCACGTAATCGTTATTTTCTTAACCTGATTGTCATATCCGTGGATAATCGCATTCGTGATAGCCTCCGATATAGCGGTCTTAATATCAGCCACTTCCTCCAGTGTTGGATTCAGCTGTGTGCAGAATGCCGCTACTGCCACTCTGGCAAACCCTTCATTGCAGGAGCGGCTGTCAAAAATAATTGTCATTTCATTATTCTGTTCCATTCTCTTTCCCCCTATTCCCCATAATTCCACAAGCGTTCTCTTTCAATTCCGATCACCTTAGTAATCCCGGCCAGCTGCAGAATCTTATATATTCTGTCACTGACATGGGTAGCTGTTACACTTCCCCCCAGAAGTTTCACATTTTGATATCTTCCCATGATTACACCGATTCCTGAACTGTCCATAAATTCCGTATTACGAAAATCAAACTCGATATGATTGACATTCTCTTCCACCAGAAGTCTGTCTGACTCCTGCCGGATTAATTCCGCACTGTGATGATCCAGTTCTTGCGGCATACGGATAATCAAAGACTTTTTTTTAATCTGAAATTGTTCCATCACGATACCTCCTGTTTCCCCATTTTACAATTAACAAAGCATGCATCCCCTGGAGGGCTTTTCGTATGATAGAAAAACCTCTGAATCAGGCAGATGCATCACGCATATCCCCGATTCAGAGGTTTTTCTATTACTGTTCATTTCCTGGATTATTTGCATTTCCCGTGTCACCGATATCCGGTCCGGACGCTTCCATCTGCTGCTGCAGACTGTTAATATAATTCTGAGCACTTCGTGCACGTTTTCCAGGAAATTGATCTACAATTTTCTGGAATATCTCCACTGCTTTTTCATATTGTTCATTATATCGGTAAGAATGTGCCAGAAGATTCAGCAGCTCATAATTCGTACCATCCATCTCCATGGCCTGAGTGAAGTAATCAATCGCCGTTGCATAATCCTTTGCATAAAATGCAACTTCACCCTGCGTCTTCAGATTCTTCATCATCGTACTCTTGATATTGGCATAAATAGAATCATAGATTTCTTTGGCATCCACGGACAGAAGATCCGGCTGCACATTCTGCAGAACATTTCCCGCAGAAGTATAATTCTCTGCTTGATAAGCAGAATATGCTTTGATCAGATTCTCATAGGTTGTCACCTGGATATTTGCCTGTTCAATCTGCGCCTGAGCAGATGAAACTGTTTCCTGTGATTCCTCAATCTGTTCTTTTAATTTGTTCATCTCTGCTGTCTGACTGGCCATGGTATTGCTATAACTTACCACTTTCTCATTTGCTTCTCTGTTGATTTTCTGTGTATTGGCAGGTACAAGCAAAAACCATACCAACAATGCGCCAACTAAGAAACCAAAACCCAGATTCAGCAAAGTGGCAGTCATCGAACTTTCCCTGAAGGCAGGCGGCTGTATCACCAGTTCATTGTCGGCAACATAGGCAATCGACTGCCCTCTCTCCGGTCGGATTTTCTCTCTTGTACCAAATCCCCATCGTCTCGGTTCCAGACTGGTCATGGTACCCGTCTGTTCATCTACCGCTTTTAGGAAACGCAGAGTCGTTGAATTCGTCTTATCAATCTTTGCTGCTTTTTTCAGGATTTTTCTTGCTTTTTCGTACTCTTCCTGTTTCAGATATATCAGGGCCAGCAAATGATACCCTTTGATCAGCTTCGGATTCTGACTCAAAATCTTTTTCAGCTGAATCACAGCCACATCTTCACTGCCGCTCCGACAACACTTCAAACTGTCATTATATTTTTTTATTGTCTGGTTGATCACATCCAGTTTATTGGCGTTCTGCTGCAGACGGTCGATATATTCGGATGCCACATTATTCTCTGGCATAATATTCTTACTGATGACCCATTCACTCAATGCAGCAACCGCTTCTCCAGTTTCAAAATATACCAGTCCCAGAAGATTTCTTGCCTGTATATTTAATTTATTAAATTTGAGACTCCTCTTAAGCAGATCAATCGCACCGGACAGATCCCGTATCTCAGCCTTTTCCAGTCCTCGATTATAATACAGATTGGACAACTGCCACACTTTCTTCTGTACTTCCACATTAAATCCACAGTTGGGGCAATAGTGAGAAGATGTAAGCAGCGCACCGCAATTCATACAGTTCATTCTTTTCCCCTTATTCTTTTCGTTTTTGTCCTTCTGTTGTCAGCATTTCTTTTAGAATATCCACAATATCTGTCAGGTCTCGGGTGTAAATCGCATTCTCCACCTCATCCACATCCAGACATGGTTTAAATTTCTTCAGTTCTTCTTCGTAATTAATCATATTACCTCTCCTCAATGAAACTTATGCGTTTCCGGAATTCTCAGGATGCTTCTTTTGGGCAAGATAGCCTTTGATTTCTCCCACCAGATACAGAGAACCGACGCAGAACAGCATACCGTCCCCTTTCAGACTGCATGCTCTGTCAAAAGCCTTTCCCACATCTGCCTGTGCCTCCACCACCGGACACCCGTTCTCACGGAACAGCTGTGCCAGATCCTCTGCGGGCACAACTCGGCTGCCCCAGATCTGTGTAGCCACTACTGCATGAGGCCGAATCTTTTCACTGACAGTATGGATCATCTCCCGATAATCCTTATCTGCCACTGCTGAAAACAGCAGTGTGATCTTGTTGTCTTTTGCGAAATGACAGGCGGTCTCCACAAAACGGGTCACACCGTCGGCATTGTGCGCGCCGTCCACGATAACCCCCGGCAAAATGGTTTCCATTCTGCCCTCCCAGTGGGTATTGGCAATTCCCTCAATCAGCTTTTCTATAGAAATTCCATGTTCCTCCTGCAGCTGTTCCATGGTAAAAAATGCAAGCGAAGCATTCATCATCTGATATGCTGCAATATAGGGAATCGACAGGCTGACAGTCTTATCATACTGACAACGGAAAGAAAAATCAATGCCCTGCCGGGTATTTTCCACCATCTCATACATATCGTCCGTCAGAGCAAAGGATGGAGACCCCAGTTCTTCTGCCCGTTTTCGGATCACTTCTGCTGCCTCCGGATTCTTGCCATCGTAAATTACCGGCACACCCGACTTAATGATTCCCGCCTTTTCTCCTGCAATCTCTGCAATTGTATTTCCCAGATATTCCACATGGTCTTTACTGATTGATGTAATAATACATGCCAGAGGACGATCCACCGTATTCGTGGCATCCAGTCTTCCTCCCAATCCTGTCTCAAGTACAACATAATCCACCTGTTTTCTCTGGAAAATAACCATGCACATCAAAAACAGTGTCTCAAAATAACTGGGATGATCTAGACCATCCTGCTGTGCCTGCAAAATGATCTCCCTTACCTTTTCAAAAGCCGCAATAAACTCTTCATCGGTCACCATCACGCCATCAATTTTGAACCGCTCATTGATCTTCACCAGATGTGGCGAAGTGAACAATCCCACATGATAGCCTCCATTTCGAAGCATGGAATCCAGATAAGCACATACGCTTCCCTTTCCATTGGTTCCGGCAACATGGATGACTTTCATAGTATTCTGCGGATTCCCCAGTCTCTTTAACAGTTCTTTCGTATGGTCCAGAGGATTCTTGGACGTAAACTTTGGTATTTCTTCGATATAATCAACGATTTCTTTATAATTCAAAACTTCCACCACTTTTATCTCATGTATTTGTACCTGATATATCGGTACTTTTACATTATATAATAGTGGTGGAAGTTGTCCAGTCCTAAACGTATGTTTTTTCTTTACTTTTTACGGGAAAATATGCAATTATTCCTGATTCTTTTCTTTTTCCGGTTCCTGCTGCCCGTCGGATTCCGATGTTTCATCCATCTCCTGTCCTTCACCTGTATCATTCATCTCCTCAGGGTCCGGTGTCGATGCCGGTTCCGGAGTCACTTCCGGTTCCGGAGTGTGGTAAATCGTAGTTCCTGTACGGGAAAGTACTTTTTTCGTGGAACTGTTGCTCTGTGTGGCCACAGCAATCTCATCTCCATCGTTTAATTCTACATTCTGTGCAAAAAGAAGTCCGGGATTGAGATAGGTAGTTTCTTTCAGTTCGTTATTTACTTCCAGTCTGCTGGATGCAGTGAAGTTTTCTCCATAAACGTAATAACTGTTCAGTCCTGCCGGTACAATGGATTCAAATACAGCCGGATTGATTCCCAGCTGCATTTTAGTAGCAAGAAACGGGGTTTCCCCTCCATACACATAGCGCTTGCCATAAAGAATATCATACTGAAGAGCCTGCAGATCCAGCTGATAATTTCTGCTTCCTTTTCTTGTCTGATGGTAATTAAAAACTGTGCCCTCGTGGATTCCCAGACGATTGAAGACTTCAGCCGCCATCTGATAAGCAGCCAGATTCTTGTCTTTCTTTTTCATCTCAAAATTACTCCACATCACATATTTTGTCTGGAACAGATACCTGTTCTTCATATCCTCCACTTTCAGATTCATGGTCGGAAGATGATCGCCGTACATTACCAGTACCACACGCTCATCAAATTCTTCCAGACGGTCTGTCAGTTTTTTTACAAACTGATCCATCTCGTAAAGCTGATTCACATAGTATTCCCAGGCATAATTTTTCTCCTGAGATTCAGCTCCGCTCACCTGGATTACCGGATCTGTCAATACCGGCTCTTCTGGATAATCCCCGTGTCCCTGAACAGAAATCGTATACACATAATCCGGACCTTCCGTGGACTCCATAGCCTTCACAATCTCGTCTGTCAGAATATGATCTTTTACCCATCCCATCTCGGTAGTGTCGCTAATATCAGGCATGTACTCCTCAGAAGTAAAGGTGTCAAATCCCAATCTGGAAAACACCGTCCTTCTTCCATAAAAGTTTGCCTCATTATTGTGAATCGCATGGGTTCCATACCCCAGTTCTTTCAAAACATAAGCAGCACTTTCACAGGTCTCCTCTTTCAGAATGGATTTGTACGGATATTCTCCAGCTCCAAAATACCGAAGACTCATTCCTGTAATAGACTCAAATTCTGTATTGGCAGTTCCTGCTCCTACCGACGGTACTTTATAGTATCCGGATGAATATTCCTCCATCAACTTGCGGAAATTGGGAATCGGATCCTCTGAAAATTCCAGAAAATTCACCTCAGTCGGATCAATAAATGTTTCCAGCTGCAGGAAAATAATATTCACATCCAAATTTTTCTTCTTGGTCTCCTTTATTTCTCCTTCACTTTCCACAATCTCATTCATCAGTTCTTCTGAATATCCGGTGGGCTCATTGATCCCCGTATCGAAAATCGTAGTAGCCAGGCAGTACGGATAGCCATAATCCTGATAAGCATAGGCAATATTGCCAAAATAATTCGACAATACACGTTTTTCCAGAGCCAGTCTGGTGGTGCCGGCAAACACCAGCACACCCACAATGATCAGCGGAATATTTATCCAGTATCGGATTTTCCCCTGGTATTTCCATCCTTTTCGATACAGACAAATCAGCCCCAGAATCAATAAGGCGAATGCAATCAATACCACAACCACCATCACCGGTGACAGGTATTTATTCATAATCTTGATGGCGTCCGTAATCAGTTTCAGATCCGGTCCTGTAAAAGGGGTTACACGATTCAACAGCAAAAAACCATTGATACATCCCAGAATAAACCAGAAAAGTCCCACGATCATACGTGCCAGTATTCTGCTGCGAAACAGATATACGACAAGACTGGTAGTAAAAATCAAATAGGCATTATACAGGAAAATCAAAGGACTCCCTATCATATATTGCCAGGATTCTATAAAAGAATGCCTGCATATGGCTTCTATCACAAAATAGAGTACACAGCAGCCCAAAAACTGCAATGGTACAGACAACAAGTTACAAATCCGAATCACCTGCTTACGGTCGGGTTTTTTCAGACTGAATTTTTTCATTCTGCTCTCCAGCTCCTATTCTAGCGCAACTGCTGCAATCTTTCTTTTACCTGTTCCATCATCTGTGTGTATTTTTCCAGTTTTCCTTTTTCCTCATCAATTTTAGCCTGCGGTGCTTTGCTGATAAAGCGCTGATTTCCCAGCATTCCATTGACACGGGCAAGCTCTTTCTCCAGTCTGGCTTCCTCTTTTTCCAGACGCTGGATTTCTTTTTCAATATCCACCAGTTCCGCAAACGGAATATAAATGACTGCCTGATGAATTACTGCAGACACAGCATCCTCTGCAATTCCGTTCTTGTCTTCCTGTACCAGTACCTCACTGGCATAAGCCAGAGTTGAGAAGAATACTTTTCCCTTCTCAAAAGTCTCTCTTACGGATGCATCCTCGGATACTACATATACGGTTGCTTTTTTACTTGGCGGTACATTCATCTCTGTTCTCACACCACGGATGCTTCTAACTGCTGACTTAATCAGTTCAACATCTTTTTCTTCTTTCTCGAAGTTCCATTCTTCCTTCCATTCCGGCCAGGAAGCGATCATGATGGATTCTTCTTCCGTGTTCAGGGTACAGTAAATCTCCTCTGTAACAAACGGCATAAATGGATGAAGCAGCTTCAGTGCTCCGCCCAATACAGTTTTCAAAGTCCAGAGAGCTGCCGCTTTTGTGGTATCTTCATCATTGTACAGACGAGGTTTTACCATCTCGATATACCAGTCACAGAATTCCTCCCAGATAAAGTCATATACTTTCTGTACCGCGATACCCATCTCATATTTTTCCATGTTATCTGTCACCTCTTTGGCAACCGTATTGAACATGGAAAGAATCCATTTGTCCGCATCTGTCATTTCTGCTGCTGGCATCTGTGCGGGAACTTCCGCTTTCTCCAGATTCATCATAATAAAACGGGAAGCATTCCATACTTTGTTGGCGAAGTTCCTGCTGGCCTCTACTCTCTCCCAGTAGAAACGCATATCATTACCCGGTGCATTTCCGGTGATCAGCGTCAGACGCAGGGCATCTGCACCGTATTTGTCGATAACTTCCAGAGGATCGATACCATTTCCCAGAGACTTACTCATTTTTCTTCCCAGTGAATCACGAACCAGACCATGGAACAATACGGTATGGAACGGTGCTTTTCCTGTCTGCTCATAACCGGAGAAAATCATACGGATTACCCAGAAGAAAATGATATCGTAACCGGTTACCAGTACATCGGTAGGATAGAAATAATCCATCTCTTCTGTTTTTTCCGGCCAGCCCAGTGTGGAAAATGGCCACAGTGCTGAGGAGAACCAGGTATCCAGAGTATCCTCATCCTGATGGAAATGTGTATGTCCGCACTTCGGACATACCGTCGGCATTTCTTTTGCCACTACAGTTTCTCCGCATTCATCACAATAATAAGCCGGAATCCGGTGTCCCCACCATAACTGACGGGAAATACACCAGTCACGGATATTGTCGGTCCAGTTGAAATATGTCTTCTCCATACGTTTTGGAAGGAGCTGAATCTCACCGTTCTTGATACCTTCTACGGCTGGTTTGATCAGTTCATCCATCTTTACGAACCACTGCTGTTTGATCATCGGTTCTACAGTCGTACCGCAGCGGTCATGTGTACCTACATTATGAGAATGGGGAACAACTTTTACCAGAAGACCTGCTTCTTCCAGATCTTTTACCAGCGCTTTACGACACTCATAACGATCCATACCCTCATACTTTCCTGCCAGACGATTCATGGTAGCGTCATCATTGATAACTACAACTTCTTCCAGATTATGGCGTTTGCCAACTTCAAAGTCGTTCGGGTCATGAGCCGGTGTAATCTTTACACAGCCGGTTCCAAATTCACGGTCAACGTATGCATCTGCAATAACCGGAATCTCCCGGTCAGTCATGGGCAGTTTCAACATTTTTCCGATAATATCCTGATATCTTTCATCTTCCGGATTTACCGCAACAGCTGTATCACCAAATAATGTCTCCGGTCTAGTAGTAGCGATTTCTACAAATCGTCCTTCCTCGCCTACTACCGGATAATTAATGTGCCAGAAAAATCCATCCTGTTCTTCATGCTCAACTTCTGCATCGGAAATAGATGTCTGACAAATCGGACACCAGTTAACAATTCTGGAACCCTTATAAATCAGTCCTTTTTCATATAATTTGATAAATACTTCCTGAACGGCGTTGGAACATCCCTCATCCATAGTGAAACGTTCTCTCTCCCAGTCTGCGGAAGCTCCCAGCTTTTTCAACTGATTGATAATCTTTCCGCCGTACTCTTCCTTCCATGCCCACGCATGCTCCAGAAACTCTTCCCGGGTCAGATCTGCCTTATCGATTCCCTGTTCTTTTAATTTCTCAATAACCTTTACTTCTGTAGCGATTGCCGCATGGTCAGTTCCCGGCTGCCACAGGGCCTCATAGCCCTGCATTCTCTTGAACCGGATCAGAATATCCTGCATAGTCTCATCCAGTGCATGTCCCATATGCAGCTGACCAGTTACATTCGGCGGGGGCATAACGATGGTAAATGGTTTCTTATCTCTGTTAACCTGTGCATGAAAATAACCGTTATCCAGCCACTTCTGATACAAACGGTCTTCCAGACCCTTCGGGTCATAAGTCTTAGCCAATTCTTTGCTCATGATTTCCTCCTTAAACTTAATTTATATTATAGGAAAGTCAGAGGACTTTCCTATAATATAAAAAGCCCTCCACGTATCACTACGTGAAGGGCGAATGTCTCGCGGTACCACCTTACTTATATGAAATCAGCCACTTCGCCTCTTTCATACATCTCCATCATCCTGTAACGGGGATGAATCGTGAAAACTTACTTTTGCAAAAACGTTATGCTGTTCAGTTCTCCGGTTCCAAAGCTACCTTCCACATATACGTTCCGCGGATACCTTTCAGCCGGTGAGCATCCTTCTCTTTCGGGGTAGTATGTGTACTCCTCTTTGTCACAACCTTTTGCTTTTCAGCTTGTAATAAATATAGTAGGCTTTTTTTTATTTGTCAAGGAAATTTTTTATCTCAGCACCTTACTTTCATTAAGCACTAGGGTACTATAAAGGAAAAGTACATCACAGTCATCAAAATCCACATAGTCTCCCAGAAGTACCGGAGAGATATAGCGGGTATCCACCAGAGTAATTTTCGAATACCCCTCAACCAGCCAGGGAACCAACGCCGAACCAAAGGAGTCCCTGAAAACCACCAGATTCTTGTCTTCCTCAGCAATTGGGTTTTCTATGATCTGCACCGCCGAAGCCCCGGACAAAAAAAATTCATAAGGATCTTTACTCTGAAGTTTATTAAAATCGTAAATACCACCCGTAAGACCTGTCTCAGCATTGTACACCACAGCACCAGAAATACTGTCCCCGGTCACATATTGAATCCTGTCCGGCTCCAGCGGCAGTGCCGACTGCCCATAATAAACTCCGTAAAAATCAATTCCAGCTTCATTGACAGTATAGGATTCTGTAAGATCAACCCCCAGAGAATCAGCCAGTTTTTTTGCTGCCGGAAGAATCTTCTCCTGCCGCCAGTGTGTATCTGTACAATAGTAATCATCCACAGAAAGGGTATCCATGATATCACAATACTCTGCAAAGGGCATATTTTCTGTCAAAAGTTCTTCCATCCGTTTATAATCCATGGTCGGATAACCATTTTCTTTACCGAGAAAATAGCCCTTATCAGGAACGATGGAAACAATGATTTTGTTAGCCTCATCAGCCAGATTGTCGTCATATATTTTTTCAAACTTACCAGCTGCATCAAGGACAGAATTCTCATTCAGCGGATACACCAGCTTTGCGGCAATACCATCTTCCACATATATTCCGTTGTTATCCTTCAACCGAAACAGATCATACTGCGCAAAAGCTTTGACCCTCCGAAAACTGTCCCGGAGAGGAAACTGATCAAGAGAATAATTCTCAAAATCATCCTTAAACTTCCCACTCTGAATCATTTCCATCGAAAATTCCGGAAACTTAGCAAGTTTTCTTCGCTCGCTTTCAGAAAATTCCTTCTGCGGAGTAAATAGACATCCCATCGAAAGAACCAGCATCAGTGCTGAAATGACACCGACCACATAGATACTGTAACTTTTTTTGTTCAAAACTTTCCACCTCCTTAAAACCGGAAATAAAGAAATGGATTAAAAGAACCATCCACAAGGTATGCAGTAACAAGGATGATAATCCCGCAAAGTACCAGAGGATATAGAGCAGCAAATACTTTTTCCATTTTCCCACTTCGCAGTTTTTCAGATATTCTTTTCAAAAACGGCGTAGTCCCAAGGATTCCCATAACAAATATCACTGCGTAGCTTCTAACATAATATATCGTCTCCCCGGTAACAAAGGGCAAACCGCCTGCACCAAACATCGCCGCAAGATCCGACACTGCTGAACCCATACCCTCTGCATTAAAAATCACAAAACCTATAATCACAAAAAACATCACATAAATACGTCTCACAATGGCAGGCAGGTAGTCAAGCATCTTTTTTAAAAACAGTTTCTCGGTAATGAGAAGCCCAGCATACATAAGCCCCCAGACGATAAACTGCCAGTCCGCACCATGCCAGAATCCCGTCAGCATCCAGACTACAAAGATATTAAAAAACCAGCGTGTTTTTGCAACACGATTTCCTCCCAGCGGAATATATACATAATCCCGGAACCATGAGCCCAATGACATATGCCACCGCCGCCAAAACTCAGTTATACTTTTTGAGATATACGGATAATCAAAGTTTTCTGGAAAATGGAAACCAAAAATACGTCCCAGACCGATCGCCATGTCGGAGTAACCGGAAAAATCAAAATAAATCTGAAGCGTAAAAGCAATCGCATAGACCCAGTAAAAAAGAACAGATTTTTCCCCTGAAGCTCTGAAAATGGAACACAGCTGGCCGAAAGCATTGGAAATAAGCACTTTTTTTACAAGCCCCACAACAAATCGTTCCACACCCTCTGCGGCAGCTTCAAAGCTGTGCTTCCTGGTGGTCAGTTCTCCATCAATATCTGTATAGCGGACAATAGGTCCTGCTATGAGCTGAGGAAATAGAGCGACATATGTCCCAAAGTCAACAATATTTCTTCTGGCCCGGACATTTCCCCGATAAACATCAATCACATAGCTCAGAATCTGGAACGTATAGAAACTAATACCTATGGGCAGAGCGAGTCTAAGCAGCGGTACCGAAAGTCCCGCCACCGTGTTCAAATTCCGGATAAAAAAATCAGCATATTTAAAATATCCCAAAAGCCCCACATGTATGATAATAGCAGTAACCAAAAGAAACTTTCCTGCTCTCCTGTCCCGGTATTTTTCTATCAGCAGCCCGAACACATAACTGATTACAATGGAAAACATCATCAGAAAAACATACCTTGGTTCGCCCCAGGCATAGAACAACAAACTGAACATCAGCAGCACAGCATTTTTCCATTGATCCGGCACAATAAAATAACAGACCATCACAGCCGGAAGAAAATAAAAAAGAAACGGTACGCTTGAAAAAAGCATTTTTCTCCTTCCCCCACCAGTCGTGGGATTGCAAAATTTTATAGTCAAAACGGGCGACAGTACAGCCGCCCGTTTCCCTATCATCGTTTTTACTTGTCAAGAACCTTATCCAGACTTCCGCCGCAGACAGTGGTAAACGCTGCTTCGATTTCATCCACTGTTACCGTATCAGCAAAGGAACTGTCAACCATAAAAAAGAGTACCAGATCTCCTTTCGTCATCGCTATCAGGTTGTCCGCCTCCACACAGATCCATTTTCTCGGATCAATACCGTTCAGCATCTCCTTTGCCACCTTCTCAGACTCTGCCGCATCCTTCACTCTGACAACTGCAAGAGAATACGCCTGGGAGCCCATCATCGGTTCAGATATTGCAGCTTCCTTAACATTGGACACATCATCGATACCGAGATTATATTTGACCGCCTCCGAATCTTCCAGATCCACAGGCATCGTCATAAGATTAAGACCTACCGACTTTTCTGCATACACAGCCTCAATAATTTCTTCTGGAGTTCCATCAGGAGCGGCACTTTGTTCACCGGCAGAATCTTTATTGCCGCCACAGCCCGCAAAGCCGAAGGTGAATACAGTTACTGCAAGTAATAGTGTAACAATTTTTTTCATGTTCATATTTTCCTTTCTTTTGTGGGTTTCAATGCAAACATGACCCTTTACCCTTGTATGATATGATGATACACGGATTTCTCCGCACTTTGTGCTCTCGAAATCCTAAAAACATTCGAAATCCGCCCTATTCGGGCTACTTTCTCATGTTTTTGCGGGTCCCAAAGTCATGTTTTTTCATGCAAGCATGAAAAACATGACCTTTTGACCCTTGTATCATCATATGGATTGTACCATAGGATATTCCCCTCAGCAACCATATAATCCTTACAATATTTTCCGGTTTATTTCAAAGTCTACTCATCCAATCAACACTTTTTTTCCCTCAAAAGCGAAACCATACTTACGAATTCGCTCCTGAGGAATTCCTCTCGTAATCAACCCCGCCGCATACTGCTGTTTCTCAATCTGCTGCAATGCCGCCTCCACAGTATCCTCCAGACTTCTTTCTCTTCTTTTATTATACACCTTAAATTCCAGAATAATCGCATCATCCTCTTTCGGATTTTTTGGTTCCAATATCACATCATATCGACCAAACCCACTCTCCCTATTGGAAGAAATCACATATCTGTTCTGTAAATCCACCATCAACCCCAGGACAAATCCATGATAAAAACGCTCCGGTTCCACCCCCGAAAGACGCTTTCCCGTATCAAAATAACTGAACATATTGATTGCCACTCGATTCATGTATTCATTCATTGCATCAAGATCATCCCACAGCATTGCCTTGATGAAATCATTATAATCCGCTCTCACTTCTGCGAACCAGCTGCGCACCATTACTTCAAACATGCGTGTCACTTCATAATTCGTAAGTGTCAGTTCATACATCTGTTCTTTCCCAGGTTCCAACAAATCCAGTCGGTCATAGGAAAGAACTTTGAGATATCCGCCTGCAACCAAAAGACTCCAGACTGCCTTCTCATTTCCATCAAGCTGATTATATACAATCTGCTCATCAACCGGAGTATAAATGACCTCACCTTTCAAGAGGCACTCGAACTTCTCCTTAATCCGCCGGTCTCCTTCACGAATCAACTTTCCAACCAGACTATTGGAACTGGTGTTAGCCCAGTAGGTGGTAAACTGTTCTTTATCCAAAAAATTCAGTATTGACCATGGATTATAAATGTCTCTGTGATTTCCAAAAATAAATCCGTCATACCATTGCTTCACTTTGTCTTTTTCTTTTTCAAGCCCAAACCTTTCCAGGGATCTAAATACTTCTTCTTCCGTAAAACCAAACGCAGTGGCATATTTGTCAGTGGTAGTAGTTACGATCTCCAGATTATTTAAATCAGAAAATATGGACTCTTTACTCACTCTCGTAATTCCAGTCATAAGTCCACGTTCAAGCCACGGATTTGTTTTGAATGTGGCATTGAACAGACTTCTGGTAAATGCCACCAATTCATTCCGACCAGCACACCCATGTGTGCTGGTTCGCGGGCAGTCGCCAAATGAAAGCGAGCTTTCACTTGGCTCGTTGCTTTCGCGCAAAAATCCATCCACATATGCTTCCTGCATAGGGGTATCATACTCATCCAGTAAAATAATAACCTTTTTCCCATAAAATCGGTGCAGATAATCCGACAGCTGATAAAGTGCAAGGGAAGCATCACTGTCACGCATATCTACCGATATCCTGTCAAAATATTCTTTGTCCTTATCTGTCAGCACATCACTGTCTCTTAAAAAAGAATATTTCACGTACAAATTCGTGAGAAGCTGGCATATTTTGTCTCTTGTATTGGCATAATTCTGTTCTTTAACATTGGCAAATGACAAACTGATTACCGGATATGTTCCCTGTATGTTACGGTACTTTTCATCTTCCCAGATGGAAAGCCCATCAAACAAATCTCTCCGCTCTGCGTAATCCACAGAAAAAAACTGCTCCAACATACTCATATTCAAAGTCTTACCAAAACGACGGGGGCGGGTAATCAATGTCACATCATCACCACTTTCCCACCACTCTTTTATAAAAGAGGTTTTATCAACATAAAAATAATGATTATCTATCAGTTTGTCAAAACTCTGAATTCCGATTGCTACCTTTCCTGCCATATGAACCTCCCTGATACTGCTACAAACAGTCACTGCCACACTGACCCTTTTTTTCTTATTTTAGCACAATCAAGGAACTCATACCATATGTTCTTTTATCAATCTGTCTATTACCGGAATAACTATGGTTCCCTGACTCAAGGCTTTTAACCCTAATCCCACAAATAAAAGCGTTCGCTTTTTTCGACAAAGGCAGAAAGGACAGGGACTATACCCTGTCCAATATTCAACCGATCAACACTTTTTTCCCCTGGAAGGCAAATCCATAACTGCGAATATGTTCTTTGGAGATACCGCGGGCAGTCAGCTGTGCAGCATATTGCTTCCTTTCTATCTGGACAAGTGCTTCTTGTACCGTATCCTTCAGTGTCTCCTCTTCATCCGCATCATGTATCTTGAATTCAAGGATAATCGCATCATCCTCCGCTGGATTCTTCGGTTCCAGCATCACGTCATACCTTCCAAATCCACTTTCTCTGTTGGAAGTTATCACATACCTGTTCTGCAAATCCACAATCAGCCCCAATACAAATCCGTGATAGAATCGTTCCGGTTCCTCCACGGAAGGATTTTTGCCAGTATCAAAATAACTGAAAATATATAATGCAACACGGTTCATATAAGCATTCATAGCCTTTTTATCACCGAGCAGCAACGCTTTGATAAAATCATTGTAATCTGCTTTCACTCCTGAGAACCAGTTGCGCACCATTTTTTCAAACATACACGTTACTTCATAGTTCGTAAGCGCCAGTTTATACATCTGTTCTTTCCCAGGCTCCAACAAATCCTGCCGGTCATAGGAAAGGACCTTGAGATATCCACCGGCAAGGAGTAAACTCCAGACTGCTTCCTCATTTCCATCAAGCTGATGATATACAATCTGCTCATCAATTGGCGTATAAATAACATCACCTCTCAAAAGGCACTCAAACTTTTCCTTAATCCACCGGTCTCCTTCCCGGATCAGCTTACCAACCAGACTGTTAGAGCTTGTGTTCGCCCAGTAAGTAGTAATATTTCCTGTATCCAGAAAATTTAATATAGACCAGGGATTATATATATCGCTATACTTTCCAAAAATAAATCCATCGTACCATTGTTTCACTTTATTTTTTTCCTGTCCCAGTCCATATTCTTCCAATGCAGCAAATACCTCTTCTTCCGTAAAGCCGAAAGATGTCGCATACTCATTAAAAGTGGTGGTTACAACTTTAAGATTATTCAGATCAGAAAATATAGACTCTTTACTTACCCTGGTAATTCCGGTCATAAGGCCACGTTCGAGCCATGGATTGGTCTTGAATGTGGCATTAAACAGGCTTCTGGTAAATCCAACCAGTTCATTCCTACCAGCACACTCATGTGTGCTGGTTCGCGGGCAGTCGCCAAATGAAAGCAAGCTTTCACTTGGCTCGTTGCTTTCGCGCAAAAATCCATTTACATAGGCTTCCTGCATAGGTGTATCATACTCATCCAGAAGAATAATCACTTTTTTACCATAATAACGATACAAAAAGTCTGAAAGCTGGTAAAGAGCAAGAGAAGCATCACTGTCATCCATATCATCAGAAACACGCTTGAAATAGGCAATATCCGTCTCATAAAGCAATCCACTGTCCAACAAATACGAATGTTCTGCATACAATTTTGTAAGAAGCTGGCAGATTTTTTTTCTGGCTGTCCGATATTCCTTTTCCTTCACATTAGCAAAAGACAGACTGATCACCGGATATGTGCCCTGAAGCTCTCTGTACTTTTCCTCTTTCCATATGGAAAGTCCCTCAAACAGATTTCCTCGACCAGCATACTTTACCGAGAAAAACTGTTCCAGCATACTCATATTCAACGTCTTTCCAAAACGGCGCGGGCGGGTAATTAACGTCACATCATCCTTACTTTCCCACCATTCCCGGATGAAGTCAGTTTTATCCACATAAAAACAGTCATTTGTTATTATCTTTTCAAAATCCTGTATTCCGATTGCTACTGTCCTTTCCATTAATACCTCCATGCATCCGCAATAATTGGCAATTAATAAATCCTTCTATTTCCCTTATTCTATCACAATTGGTGAAGTGCGGAAATAGCAAATATAGCATTATTCTGCCGAACCAGATATTTAAGAAAAAGTATTCGCCTATTTTCGACCATAAAAAATGTGCAGACTCTCACTTGAACAAAGCCTGCACATTTTGTATTGACAGAAGACAAACAGATAACTGTCACCTGTCCTACCCTCAAATTTTTTTCAAACTCGCTCTAATCCGTCCAATCCCCCTGTCTAATCAATTTTATACAAAACCAAATGCACTAATGGTCCTATGTCAAGATTTAGTACAAGTTAAAATGAGGTTTTCCTCATCTTAA
>JBJELT010000083.1:0-11511 GCA_051879295.1 Oliverpabstia sp.
GAACAGGAGATGGATATTGCCAGACAGAATGCAGAACTTCTGGCACTGCAGAGTCAGGTGAATCCGCACTTCCTGTTTAATGCACTGGAGAGCATTCGGATGCACAGTGTATTGAAAAAAGAGTATGAAACTGCGGATATGGTTGGAAAACTGGCCGTGATGGAACGTCAGAATGTGGACTGGAGTACAGATTTTGTCAGAATAAAAAAAGAACTGGAATTTGTGGAGGCATATCTGGGACTTCAAAAGTACCGTTTTGGAGACCGGCTTTCCTATGAACTGGACATAGAACCGGAGTGTGAGGATATTCAGATTCCAAGACTGACTTTCGTGACTTTTGTGGAGAATGCATGTGTGCACGGAATTGAGAATAAAACAGCACCTTGCTGGATTTTTGTCCGGGTTTACAGGGAACTTGAGGATGTCTGGATTGAAGTAGAGGATACCGGAAGTGGTATGGACGAGGACAAGGTGGCTGAAATTAAGGAGAAGATGTGTAATGCAAGCATCGAGAAACTCAGAGAAAAAGGGCGTGTAGGTATCATCAATGCCTGCCTCAGACTGAAAATGATAACGGATAACAAAGTGTGTTTTCATATAGAGAGTGAAGTGGGGATCGGTACTACCATTCAGATCAGGATACCGATGGACTCTCTTGATAAAAGGATACAGATGCAGAGATAAGACTTGAACGGGAGTCTTGCGAATGAAAGGAAACAAAGGAGATAAGAAAATGCTGCGGGTTTTGCTGGTTGATGATGAACCTTTTATTGTACAGGGACTTATGGTGTTTATTGACTGGGAACAGGAAGGTTATGAGATTGTATATACTGCTTCCGATGGGGCAGAAGCACTTACATATCTGAAAGATCATAAGGTGGATCTTGTCATTGCAGACATTAAAATGCCGGTAATGAGTGGATTGGAGCTTTTGGAGACGATACGCAGAGAAAATATTTCAGATGCTTATTTTGTGATTTTAAGTGGTTACAGCGATTTTTCCTATGCACAGCAGGCAATTCGTTATGAATGTATGGAATATATCCTGAAACCGGTGGAAAAAGAGGAACTTCTGGGTGTACTGCGCAGAGTTGCCAGGGTGTCGGAAGCTGCCAGGGAAAATGAGCAGAAGAAACTAAAGCTGGAACATGAGTATTTGGCCAGAAATATTATTTCTCTTCTTTGCGGAAAGTACGACAGGGTTAATCTGGAATATATCAAAAGTCACATGAATCTTTCGGAGAGTGTCAGGTATATTTATCTGGAGCCTTGTGATATGGGAGAGATGTCGGAACGGGAGGATGGAGAGTATCGGAAGCTTCAGAGGAAACTGTATCAGGCCTGTCTGGATTTTCTGAAGGAAGACAGTACCCACTGCTTCTTTGATGTGTCCTGGAATGAGAAGAATTATGACATTGGTTTTATTTACTGTGACTATATGGCAAAGAAGCAGGGAATCAGCGAAGCTGAGTATCTGAGTAATTTTCAGGAGAGTCTTGAACAGGCGATCCAACGTCCTGTCAAATTGCTGGCAGGTAAAAAAGTAGCGGATATTTCCGGGCTGGCAAAATCATATAGTACAGCCTGCGTTCTGAATTCTCTGGAGGCATTCCGCACCAAAAAGAAGATGTATTTTTATGAAGAAGAGGTACAGATTCATAATGGGGGCATTATCCTGTGCAAACAAAGTCTGGATGCGTTGATATCAGCCATTGAGCAAAACGATAAGATACAGATCCGTAAATGTGTGGAACATCTGTATGAAGACATGCAGCAGATGGGACTTGCCGCAGATACGGTAAATCTCAACATTAATTATTTCCTGTTTCAGTTGATTCATCTGGCAACTGAGCAAGATGACTGCGTCAATCAGGAAGAGATTCTACATTTCATCGGTGAAAGTACATTTGAAGAAGGAGTCACCAGAGGAAGCAGTGTGCATATGGTGCATTTTGCCCTGGAGTATGCAGAGTATCTGGCACAGCTTCGTAAAAATATTTCCAGGGGAGGCGTACTCGGAGATATTGAGAAAGAAATACGCGAGAATTATTCAGAAAATCTTACTTTGCGGGAATTGAGCCGAAAGTACTATGTCAACAGTGCTTATCTGGGACAGATCTTCCGGAAAAAGTTCGGACAGTCATTTAAAGAGTATCTGAATAACTATCGGATGGAACAGGCAGTCCAGAGACTGTTGTATACCAGTGATAAAATTTATCAGATTGCTCTGGATGTGGGATATAAAGATTGTGATTACTTTATAAACCGTTTTATTGCGGCAAAGGGATGTACACCTGCAAAGTTCCGCAGGCAGGGCGGAGTATTGGAAAACTGAAAAACGGAAGACATCTTCCAACTGAAAAAAGACAGGATAAATGATAGGGTTCTATACTTTGTCCTGTCTTTTTATATGCTTTGTCCGGTTGAGAATTTTGTCCCAAAAGGTACAATGGAGATACTTGATAATTCATATTTGTTCTGCAGACGGATAGGAAAAAAATACAGTATGAAAGAAATAGGAGGATGGGGTCTATGAAAAGAAAATATTTAATATCCCTTATGCTTTTAGCGGCAGTGTCCATGGCGGCCTGTGGTAAGGCAGGAAAAGAAACAGGCACAAACGCAGATGCGGAGGCATCCGATGGCGAAGTGAAAGCGTTTACTGCATTCTTTGCAGTTCCCGGGTCAGAAATCAATGATGATAATGAAATTCAGCAGAAAATTGCTGAGATTACAGGTGCAAAATGTAAAGAAACATGGCTTACCGGACAGACTGCTGAGGAAGCTGTAGGAACCTTGATCGCCGGTGGTGAGTATCCGGATTTGATTGATGGTGGAGATGGTATGGCTCAGCTCTATGATGCCGGTGCCTTGGTTGCTTTGGATGACTATATTGATCAGTATCCGAATATTAAAGAGTTCTTTACAGAGGAAGAATGGGATAAACTTCGCCAGGAGGATGGACATATTTACTGGATTCCACAGTTCAGTAATATTTACGGTGAGGAAAAAGCAACAACACACAATGATGAAGCATTCTGGATTCAGACTCGAGTTCTTGAATGGGCAGATTATCCGGATATTCAGACCATGGATGAGTATTTTGATCTGATTGAAAGATACAATGAGGCCAATCCTACAATGGAAGATGGTACAACCAATATTCCATACACAATCCTCTGTGATGACTGGCGTTATTTCTGTCTGGAAAATGCACCTCAGTTCCTGGATGGATATCCAAATGATGGAAGTGTTATGGTAGATCCGGAAACCTTGCAGGTCATTGATTATAATACAACACCTACAGCTAAGAGATACTTCGGAAAATTGAATGAAGAATTCAAGAAAGGTATTGTAGACCCGGAATCCTTTACACAGACTTATGATGAATATATTGCAAAACTTTCCACCGGACGTGTGCTGGGAATGATCGACCAGTGGTGGGATTTTGCATATACTGTAAACGATGCACTGAAACAGCAGGGGCTGGGTGAACAGGGCTGCAACTACGTTCCGCTTCCGATTACAATTGAAAGAGGAATTAAAAATCAGTGGCATAACTCCGGTAGTGTTCTGAATGTTTCCACCGGTCTTGCTATTACAACAAGCTGTGATGACGTGGAAGGTGCACTTCAGTTTGTGAATGATCTTCTTTCTCAGGAAGTACTGGATCTGCGTTCTTGGGGCGTAAAAGATGTTGACTATGAAGTAGATGAAGATGGTAAATACTATAAAACTCAGGAAATGAGAACTCAGGCAGCTGATACTGCTTATAAAGCATCACATTTTTGCGGTTATTCTTATTTCCCAGGGTATACCGGAACAAGCCGTGATGGAATCAACGCAATGTCGCCACAGTTCCAGCCCGAAGAATTCTATGATGGACTGCCGGATGATGTGAAAGCATGTTTCGCTGCCTATGGTGCAGAAACATATGTAGATATGCTGGGAACCAGTGAGGCTCCGGGACCATGGTACCCGATGTGGTCTTTTTCCAATACAATGACAGCCAATACACCTGGTGGAATGGCAAGATTGAAAATCGATGAAATTAAACATGAATATCTTCCTAAAGTGGTAATGGCATCTGATTTTGATGCTGCATGGGACGATTATATGGGAGTTTATGAGAAATGTGATCCTCAGTCTTTCCTGGATGAAGTACAGGCAGAGCTTGATCGCAGAGTAGAGGAAGCCAAAAAGTATCAGTAAAACATGAGTGAAGCAAGCGGGCAGATGTCGGTTCCGGTATCGTAAGACAGGTCGATTGATCTGCCCGCTCCTTTTCAGGAGGAAAATATGGCTGCAGTAGAAAAAAGAAAAAAGGAAAAAATTAAGGAGACAAAGGTAAAATTTACCTGGAAAGAAGTAAAGCGGCAGAAAGTGCTGTTATTCTGGTCAGCACTGATTGTTATATATGGAATTATTTTCTGTTATTTGCCTCTGGGGGGATGGCTGATGGCATTCCAGAACTATCGGCCGAAGGATGGACTTCTGCATTCTCAGTTTGTAGGACTGGCGAAGTTCCAGCAGTTATTCTCTGATGCCACCTTTATCCGTGTAATTCGAAATACACTGGCTATGGGCGTGCTCAACCTGGCAGCAACCTTCTTTATGGCAATTTTATTTGCTATTTTGTTGAACGATGTAAAATCTCAGGGTGGAAAAAAAGTAGTGCAGACAATCTCTTACCTGCCGCACTTCCTGTCCTGGATTATCGTAACTGGTATTCTGCATGACGCACTGTCCGGAACGGGTATTGTGAATGAGCTTCTTTTGAAATTCGGTATTCTTGATCAGCCTCTGAATTTCTTCGCTCATCCAAAATTCTTCTGGCCAATCGTGGCATTTGCCAATGTATGGAAGGAAACAGGATGGAATGCCATTATTTATCTTTCTGCAATTACATCCATTGACCCTTCCCTTTATGAAGCGGCCAATATTGATGGGGCCGGAAGATGGCAGAGAATCCGCTATATTACATTACCGGGAATCCGTCCGACTATTATGATTCTTCTTCTGATGAATGTAGGTAACGTATTAAATGCAGGTTTTGAAATCCAGTACCTGTTAGGTAATGGTCTGGTACAGAGCGTGGCACAGACAATTGATATTTACGTATTGAAATGGGGTATCAGCCAGAATGACTTTGCAATTGGTACTGCGGCAGGTATCTTCAAGAGTTTTGTCAGCATCGTGCTTGTTGTCATCGCCAATGAGATTGCAAAACGGACCGGTGACGAGCGGCTGTTTTAGGAAAGGAGAAATCAGACTATGGAAAAACTTCACAAAAGGAAAAAAACATCGGTTGGGGATGCCATCTTCGTGATATGTAATACCCTGTTCATGATTCTATTCGTGCTGATTACACTATATCCGATTCTGAATACAGTGGCAATTTCACTTAATGACGGTACGGATGCATTGAGGGGTGGGATTTATCTGTGGCCCCGAAAATTTACCTGGAATAACTATCTTACCGTTTTACAGAAAGATAACCTGCTGACAGGTGCTTATATTTCTGTGGCAAGAACAGTAGTTGGAACTTTGCTGGCTCTGATTGCCAATGCAATTCTGGCATTTATCGTCAGCAGAAAACGTTTCCTGTTCAAAAAACAGTTGTCACTGTTCTGGGTTGTTACCATGTATGTAAACGGTGGCATGATTCCAACATTCCTGCTGTACAAAAACCTGGGAATGACAAACAGTTTCTGGGTTTATGTAATTCCTGGTATGTTCAGTGCCTTTAATATGCTGGTTATCCGTACCTATATGAACGGTCTTCCGGAGAGTCTGGAAGAGTCTGCACAACTTGATGGTGCCGGATACACAACGATTTTCTGGAAAATCACTTCACCGCTGTGTAAACCGGTGTATGCGACCGTAGCTTTGTTTGTGGCAGTTGGTCAGTGGAACTCCTGGTTCGATGCCATGCTGTACAACCGTATGAGTGTACACCTGACAACCTTGCAGTATGAGTTGATGAAACTGCTTTCTTCCGTTACCAATCAGGGTAATTCTGTAGAAGCTATGAAAAATGCAGCAGGTGCAGTTACTCCAACCTCTGTACGTGCAGCAGCTACCGTATTGACCATGTTGCCGATTGTCTGCCTGTATCCGTTCCTTCAGAGATACTTTGTAGCCGGTCTGACCATCGGAGGAGTAAAGGAATAAGATAAAGATGGAAAAGGGAGCCGTTTACACAGGAATTTATCCAAATATATTCGAATTAGCCGGATATGAGAAAAAGGAAATAGAAAATAGAATAGATCAAATATTTCAGACTCTTTTTTATGGGAGTGATGAGGAAAGAATTTATCATCCCGTCGGTTGTGATCTTGGATACATAGAGGATACCGGTAATCTGGATGCACGTACGGAAGGCATGTCTTATGGCATGATGATGTGCGTGCAGATGAATAAAAAAGAAGAGTTTGACAGGATATGGAAATGGGCAAGAACCTATATGTATATGACTGAAGGTGAAAATGCCGGATATTTTGCATGGTCTTGTGGAACAGATGGCACAAGAAACGCTGATGGTCCGGCACCGGACGGAGAAGAGTTCTTTGCAATGGCATTATTTTTTGCCTCACATCGCTGGGGCGACGGGGAAGGAATTTTTGCTTATAGCGAAGAGGCAAAAAAATTGCTGCATACTTGTATTCATAAAGGAGAAAACGGAGAACCGGGACGTGCCATGTGGGATTCCAAGAATTACCTGATTCGTTTTATTACTGAAGTGGATTTTTCGGATCCTTCCTACCATCTGCCTCATTTTTATGAATTATTTGCACAGTGGTCCTTCGAGGAAGACCGTTCTTTCTGGAAGAAAGCGGCGAAGGCAAGCAGGGATTACCTGAAGAAGGCATGTCACCCTGTGACCGGCTTGTGTGCAGAATATGCAGAGTATGATGGAACCCCCTGTACAAAAGGGCAGAATATCTGGGGGAGACATGACTGGTATTACAGTGATGCCTATCGTACGATTGCTAATATTGCTCTGGATTATGCCTGGTTTGGAACAGATGAGTGGGAAGTGGAAGAGGGAAAACGTTTTCTGGAATTTTTCTGTGAGACAGCAGGAGAGGAACATCAGGATGGGATTTTTGCCATTGATGGTACGGTAATCCCCGGAAAAGCTTTGCATCCGGTGGCCATGACAGCAGTGAATGCACAGGCAGGATTGCTGGTACAAAATGAGCATGCCCTTGCCTGTGTCCGCAAGTTCTGGAATACACCTCTGCGCACAGGAAACAGGAGATATTATGACAATTGTCTGTATTTCTTCGCTTTTCTTGCATTGAGTGGAAATTATAGAATCTATTAAATGGGAGATATTAATATGCATTTTGCAAACAATCCAATTTTACCGGGTTTTCGTCCTGATCCTTCCATCTGCAGAGTGGGAGATGATTATTATCTTGTAACATCAAGCTTTGCTTATTTTCCTGGTGTTCCTGTTTATCACAGCAAAGATCTGGCTAACTGGGAGCAGATCGGTCATGTGCTTACCCGAGAGTCACAGCTCCATCTGGAAAATGCCGGACATTCCAGGGGAATCTATGCACCGACCCTGAGGTATTGTCAGGGGCGTTATTACATGATTACAACAAATGTTTCTTATCGAGACAATTTTATTGTAACTGCTGAAAGCCCGGAGGGTCCCTGGTCTGATCCTTATTATCTGGATGAAGATGCTCCGGGGATTGATCCCAGTCTGTTTTTTGACGAAGATGAAGATGGAACAGTTCATTGCTATTATGTAGGAACAAGACCAAACCAGAAGCACGGAGTTCGTTATAATGGGGACTGGGAGATATGGGTTCAGGAACTTGATTTGAAGACCATGGAGCTTATTGGTGAAAGCAAAAAAATCTGGAAAGGTGCCATGCATCATGTGATCTGGCCGGAAGGACCTCACCTTTACAAAAAGGATGGTTATTATTATCTGATGAATGCTGAGGGAGGTACAGGACCAAATCACAGTATGACGATTTCCAGAAGCAGAAGTGTGTGGGGACCATATGAGGGCAATCCCAATAACCCTATTCTGACTCATCGTCATCTGGGAAATGATTATCCCATCACTGCTGTGGGTCATGGTGATCTGGTGGACGATGGCCATGGAAACTGGTATGTGGTTATGCTGGGTTCCAGAAAATGCGAAGGCTATGTAAATACAGGTCGCGATACATTTCTTGCGAAAGTGACATGGGAAGATGGATGGCCTGTTGTGAATCCGGGAGTCGGTATGCTGGAGTCGGTAGTCGAACTTCCGGGAGATGGGGCAGAAATGAAACCTGAAAGCCAGGTATACCATTTCTTCGAGAAGAAACTCCCGATGGAATGCATGACTCTTCGGAAGCCTCTTTGGGAAAAATACGATCTTTTCCAGAGAAGTGGATATCTGAGACTTCCGACTTTGCCGCAGACATTAAATGAAACATCCTGTCCTGCTTTCGTTGCTGTAAGACAGAAGGAATATCTGTATCTTGCATCTGCGGGAATAGAGTTTTCCCCCTGTGTAAATGGGGAGGAAGCTGGTCTTGCCATTCTGTGTGATGAGACACATCATGTTCGGTTTACCAAAATGATGTGTGACGGTAAGGTGCAGCTGGTACTCAATCGTCGTCTGGGTGACAAAGAAGAAAAACTGGCTGCTGAAGAAATCGAAGACGGATTTGTAACTCTGGAAATCAGAGGCAGAGGACAGAAGACAGATTTCTACTATAAAGTTCAGGGAAAAGAAAAGATGCTGCTTGTTTCTGATGTGGATATGACAGGATTGAGTACTGAACTGGCGGGCGGTTTTACAGGTTGCTGCCTGGGAATGTATGCATCCTCTAATGGTGAAATTTCAGAAAATCATGCGGACTTTGCATGGATGGCTATTGAAAACCAGTAAGAGTATCCGTTATAATAATTAAAGATTCTAAGCTGTGTGCCCGGAAATTCCAGCGGAATTTCCGGGTACTATTATCTTGAAAAGGGTGTCATGTTATGCAAAGCATGGTGCACCCCTCATAGCAGGTACACCGAAGCATACTTTAATTTCTAAGAGAGGAAACGGATATATGAGAAAGTACTGGAAACAATGTACACTTTTATGCTGCATCGTAGCTCTGGCGGGAACAGCATTTTGGCAAATAGGAAATAGGAAAAAGCCGGAGATTAGAAAATATTCGGCTTTTTTTTCCGTTCCAGGACAGGAGATTGATGAAGATAATGAGATAAAAAAGAAAATCGCGGAACTGACAGGAGCAGAATGTGAAGAGATATGGCTGGTAGGACAGACTTCCGATCAGGCTATTGCTTCCTATATTGCTGGAGGAGAGTATCCGGATTTTATTTCCGGCAATATTGATTTATATGAAGCAAATGCTTTGATTCCGGTTGATGAGTATTGGGATGAATACCCGAATCTGCGCAGTTATTTTACTGATAGTCAGTGGGAGCTGTTAAAACAGGAGGATGGGCATATTTACTGGATCCCCCAGTTTGGGAATCAAAAAAATCCATCAGAAGATATTCTGCATAATGGCGAAGCATTCTGGATACAGACAAGAGTATTAAAATGGGCGAAGTATCCGGAAATACGTACGTTGGAAGAATACTTTAATCTTATTGAGGCTTATGTGGACGCTCATCCTCTGGATGACCTTGTACCATATACTGTTCTTTGTGATGACTGGCGATATTTTTGTCTGGAAAATGTGCCGCAGTTTTTAGATGGCTATCCTAATGATGGCTGCTGCATTGTGAATCCAAATACATTGAAAGTGGAGGATTATAATACCACAGCCACGGCAAGAAAATATTACCGGAAATTAAATGAGGAATTTCAGAAAGGAATTCTTGATCCAGAGTTCTACACACAGACTTATAGTGAGTATCTGGAAAAACTTGCTACCGGACGTGTTCTTGGTATGTCAGATCAGTGGTGGCAGTTTTATTATACCGTGGATGATATGCTGCGTCAGCAGGGAGAGGGAATGAATTATGTGCCTCTTCCCATTACAATCGACAGAAATGTACAAAATAAGTGGCATACCCGGAACGGAACTCAGCCAGATGTTTCAGGAGGAATATCTGTCACAGTAAGTTGTAAAGATGTAAAGGGGGCTTTTCAGTTCCTTAATGATTTGCTCAGAGAGGATATTCAGAAACTTCGTTTTTGGGGAATTGAAGGGGTAGATTATGAAGTGGACGAGAACGGATTGTTTTATCTGACCGAAGAGCAGAGAGATATGGTTGCTGATTCGCAGTATAAAAATACACATTTTTGCTCTTATGCTTATTTTCCACGATTAGAAGGAAATTATGAAGATGGAATCAATGCTTTTTCACCGGAATTTCAGCCGGAGGAATTTTATGCTGCTCTGCCGGAGGATGTGAAAGAATGTTTGTCAGCGTATGGATGTAATGACTATGTAGATATGCTGGGAAATCATGATATACCGGGAGAGTGGTTTCCCGTGTATGCCTATGCGGATATTCTGACAACGGGTTCTGAGGCAGGACTGGTATGGAAGAAAATGGATCAGGTGAAACGTGAATATCTGCCGCAGCTGGTTATGACAGAGGATTTTGATTCTATCTGGGAGAAGTATATGGAAAGTTACGAATCCGTTCATCCGGAGATATTTTTTGCAGAAATGCAGAAAGTAGTGGATGAGCGGGCGGGAAAAAGTAGTGAATCTTGATAAGGAGGATCATGTAATGAAAGAATTTTATAATCCCTTAATTGGAATGGATTATCCGGATCCTGATGTAATACGCGTGGGAGATACCTGGTATATGATAAGTACAACCATGCACTTTATGCCGGGTGGTGAGATTCTGCGTTCTTATAATTTAACAGATTGGGAGCGGGTGGGTTACGTTTTTGATGATTTGGATCATACACCGGCACAGTGTATGGAGAATGGAGAAAATATTTACGGACAGGGTATGTGGGCAGCATCCCTGCGGTATCATAATGGTATATTCTATGTGTGTTTTGTTGCCAATGATACCCATCGAACTTATCTGTATCAGTCAGAAAATATAGAAGGGCCGTGGAAAAAACAGTATATCGAAGGATTTTACCATGACTGCTCTCTTTTGTTTGATGATGACAGAGTTTATATTGTATATGGAAATACACAGATTTATATTACAGAATTAACTGCTGATCTGAGCGGTCCGAAACCTGGCGGACTGCACAGAAAGATAATTGAGGATACAGGAAATGTGCGTCTGGGATATGAAGGAGCTCATGCATATAAAATTAACGGTAAGTATTATGTATTTCTGATTCACTGGCCAAATGGCGGAGCGGGAAGAAGAACAGAGGCATGTTTTGTTTCAGATAGTCTGGAGAGTGAGTTTATCGGAGGGGATATACTGGATGATGATCGGGGATATTTTAACTGCGGTGTGGCACAGGGAGGAATTGTAGATACACCGGAAGGCGAATGGTATGCCTTCCTTTTTCAGGATTCTGGAGCGGCAGGGAGAATCCCGATT
>JBJELT010000084.1:0-2241 GCA_051879295.1 Oliverpabstia sp.
TGCTGCCATTTTCAAAAGTCCAAGTACATCATGGCTGGTAACCGAATCCAGATTTCCCGTCGGTTCATCAGCCAGAATAATGGCGGGCTTCGCCGCAAGCGCCCTGGCAATCGCAGCCCTCTGCTGCTGTCCACCAGATAATGTTCCAGGAAGAGCTTCCCTCTTCTCTGACAACCCTAACAGTTCGAGTATCCCATCCACATACTCCACATCAACCTTTCTCCCATCCAGTTCCACCGGAAGAATAACATTCTCATATACATTAAGATCCGGGACAAGATTATAATTTTGAAAAATAAACCCGATCTTTCTTCTGCGGAATATGGCAAGCTGTTCTTTTTTCAGCCCCAGAAGGCACTTACCCTCTACCAACACTTCCCCTTCTGTTGGCACATCCAGTCCACCCAGCATATGCAAAAGTGTACTTTTCCCGGATCCGCTTTTTCCGATAATAGCAACGAATTCCTGATCTTTCACACGAAAATCTACGCCATCCAATGCCTTTACCGTATTTTCACCCATTTGATAGTATTTTTTTAAGCTTCTTGTCTCTACAATGTATTCTTTCATTGGTTTGCCTCCTTCTTTTGATATTCTATAGAATATCTCCTAAAAATCACAAACCTGTCTCAATTTTCAATTATCACAAGATTGTGACAATCCCCGATCGGTTATGTTACGATTCATTCACTGGAAAATACAGGCGAAAACACGCTCCTTTTCCCATTTCAGACTGTACTTCTATGTAGCCCTTCTGAAGCTCCATGATTGTTCTTGCAAGATATAATCCGATCCCAACCCCTGGTTTATCATGAACCTCCGGCTCACGGTAAAATCTTGTAAAGATCTCTGCCTGCCTCTCCGGGGCAATCCCTTTTCCGGTATCGGAAATGCTGATCTTAAAAAATAATTCCTGTCTTTCTGTCTGAATATGGATCTTTCCACCGGGTTCGGTATACTTGAGTGCATTATCCAGAATATTATAAATTGCTTCCTCCGTCCATTTGCTGTCATGACGAATCATCATATTTTCTTCGCAGTTCACATATAGATCAATCCCCTTCAACGCCGCCTCCGGAACCACATCGGCAACTGCGTGGCGAATTGTTTCGTATAGATTTTGGTCTTCCTTATGTATTTGCAGAATTCCCGTTTCAAGCCTTGACATTTTTACCATGCTCTGCATTAAAAAATCAATTTTTTCCATCTGCCCTTTGATTTTTCCCAAAAACTCCTGACCGTTTTGCGAAAACTCCTCGTCCTCAAGGAGTTCCAGGTATAGTTTTATATTGGCAATGGGCGTCCTTGTCTGATGGGATATATCAGAAATCAATCCCTTTACTCTTTCTTTCTCACGAAAACCGTCTTCTTCTTTTTTCCGAAATACGTGCCCGGCTTTCGCTAATTGTGTTCCTGTTCTTCCCCAGAGGCTATCCTCCAATTCTTCTTCCATATTCCATTCTTTTCCTGTTACGATAGCATCCAGAGCATCTTCCACCTTTTCAGCAAACAACTTCGCTTCTTTTTTTATCCGGTAGTTTTTCCATAACAATACCAGTACTGCTGCAAATAAAATTATCATCATGATACACATCAGCCAATCCATTGATATCCCATCCCATATACATTTGAAATATACCTGTGATTCTTATCTTCAATCTTTCCTCTCAGACGATTCACATTTACTGCCAGTGCGTGCTTGTCCACAAACTGTCCTCCACTGTCCCACAACCGCTCCAATAACAGATCATAAGTCAGAAGCTGTCCCCGGTTCATAAGAAATTGACGAAGCAGACGGCACTCTGTCGGTGTGACAGGGCATTCCTGACCTTTTACCGTTACTCGTGCATTATCCAAATCTATATATAAATACTCATCTGCAAAAATCAGACGATTGACCGAAGCAGTTCTTTTTAAAATGACTTCTATTTTTCTAAGTAAAATCTTCATTGAAAATGGTTTTGTAACGTAATCTTCTGCCCCGGATTCATATCCTGCCAGAGCATCCTCCTCCATATCCCTGGCTGTCAGGTAAATGACCGGAACTTCTCTTTGCTTTTTTACCCACTGGCAAAAAGAGAATCCCTCGCCATCTGGAAGATTCACATCCAGAAGGACCATATCTATCTGATTCTCCAAAAAAATCTGCTTCCCTTTTTCCATAAAAGTCACACCATAAACTCCATATCCTGACTTTTTCAAAGAATAACAGATCGCCTGATTCAAATCATAATCATCTTC
>JBJELT010000085.1:0-125107 GCA_051879295.1 Oliverpabstia sp.
TTTCGAATGTTTTTAGGATTTCGGGAGCACAAAGTGCGGAGAAATCCGTGTATCATAATATTCAAGGGTTGAAGTGTAATGAAGAACAGGTAGGGTTAGATAATCCTGTTCATACTTTCAGGAGGGTTATGCTATGGCAGAAAATAAAAAAGATGTAAGAGATACGTATACAATATATGATGATCAGACAATCGGAAAAGTGCAGATTGCTGATGAAGTGGTAGCAATCATCGCAGGGCTGGCAGCCACAGAAGTGGAAGGTGTAGCTTCCATGGCCGGCAACATTACCAATGAGCTGGTTGGTAAGCTGGGTATGAAGAATCTTTCCAAAGGAGTAAAAGTAGACGTACTTGAGGGTGTTGTCTGCGTGGATCTCAGCCTGAACCTGTCTTATGGATTCAGTATTCCGCAGACCTGTAAAAAAGTACAGGAAAAAGTGAAATCTGCTATTGAAAATATGACAGGACTGCAGGTGTCCGATGTGAACATCAGCATTGCCAGTGTAGAACTGGAAGAAGTGAAATAAATGATACCAGGGAGTCTGCAGCAAAGACTCCCTTTTTTCACCTAAGGAGGATAGAATGGGTAGAAGAGAACAGAGAGAAAGCATTTTTCATTTATTATTTATGACAGAATTCAATCCATCTGAGGAGATTCCTGAGCAGAAACAGATGTATCTGGAAAATATCGAGGAGCTGCAGGAAAAAGATCAGAGCTATATTCAGAATAAGTTTGAGAAGATTCGGGAGAAAATCACAGAAATTGATGATATCCTGAATCAGTGCAGTAAAGGATGGAAGACAAGCAGAATGGGTAAAGTTGATCTTTCTATTTTGCGCCTTGCTGTCTATGAAGTCCTTTTTGATGAAGACGTGCCGGATAAAGTAGCCATCAATGAGGCAGTGGAACTGGCAAAGAAATTTGGAGGGGATGAGTCCCCATCTTTTATCAATGGAGTATTGGGTAAAGTCGCTGCCATGGAGCGGTAGGGTTATCCGGTAGAAAACGTATGGGCAGTATATATTCGGTAGGTCAGGTGAACACCTATATCAAAAATATGTTCACCCAGGACTTCATGCTGAACCGCATTTCGGTTCGTGGCGAAGTGAGCAACTGCAAGTATCACACTTCAGGACATATATATTTTTCTCTGAAAGATGCTTCCGGTTCGCTGGCCTGTGTGATGTTTGCCGGACAGCGGAAAGGACTGGCATTTTCCATGAAGAATGGAGACCGTGTGGTGGTTTCCGGAAGTGTGAGTGTATATGAGAGAGACGGCAAGTATCAGCTCTACGCAAAAGAGATTTGTCTGGAAGGCGCGGGGATTCTCTACGAAAAATTTCTGGCTCTGAAAGAAGAACTGGAAGAGATGGGGATGTTCGCGCAGGAATACAAACAACCGATTCCCCGGTATATCCGCAGACTGGGTGTAGTTACTGCACCTACCGGAGCTGCTATTCAGGATATTCGCAATATTACATACCGGCGGAATCCCTATATAGAGATTATTCTGTATCCGGCTCTGGTACAGGGAGAAGGTGCAAAGGAGAGTATCGTAAAGGGAATCTGGGCACTGGATCAGCTGGGAGTGGATGTGATGATCGTGGGAAGAGGCGGAGGTTCCATGGAAGATTTGTGGGCCTTCAATGAAGAAGAAGTTGCCAGGGCTATTTTCCAGTGTTCTGTTCCGATTATATCGGCTGTGGGACATGAGACGGATGTGACGATAGCGGATTTTGTGGCAGATCTTCGTGCCCCCACACCTTCTGCGGCGGCAGAACTGGCAGTGTATGATGTACAGGCACTTCTGCAGCAGTTGGAAGATTATCAGAAACATCTGCAGATTTCCATGAATCATCGGCTGATGCTGATCCGTGAGCGTCTGAATTATTATAAAACCAGAATTGGCTACCTGAGTCCGGAGCATCAGATTCGTGAAAAACGTATGTATCTTCTGCAGACAGAAGAGAAACTACAGGGACTGATGCGCCAGCGGCTGGAAAATGAAAGGCATCGTCTGGGAATTTATATTGAGAGGCTGAAAGGGCTTTCCCCTTTGGACAAACTGAATCAGGGATTTTCTTATGTGGAAAATGAACAGCACCAGGCAGTTACCCATACTGAACAGGTGAATGAAGGTGAATTACTTTGTATCCAGGTCAGTGACGGAAAAATATATTCCCGTGTAGAGCGGAAAGAGACAGGAGAAGCAGACAGATGGCAGAGAAAGTAAAAAATATGGAAGAAGCGTTCGCGGCTCTGGATGAGATCATAGAACAGCTGGAAACAGGAGAAGGATCCCTGGAAGAAGCCTTTCAGAATTATCAGAAAGGCATGGTACTGTTGAAAGAATGCAGCAGCCAGCTTGATCTGGTGGAAAAGAAGATGCAGCAGCTGAATGAAAAAGGTGAATTAAGTGAATTTTAATAAAGTACTGGAACAGAAAAAAGTTGAGATAGAACAGATTATATCAGGGTATCTTCCCGAGGAAAAAGGATTTGCAGCCGGCATGGCGCAGGCCATGAATTACAGTATGGAGGCAGGAGGAAAGAGGCTTCGCCCTATGCTGATGCAGGAGGTTTATCGGATGTTTGGAGGAACATCGATGGTGATTGAACCTTTTATGGCGGCAATTGAGATGATTCATACATCTTCGCTGATTCATGATGATCTTCCTGCCATTGACAATGATGAATATCGCAGGGGGAAAAAGACCACGCATGCTGTTTATGGTGAAGCTGTAGGAGTGCTCAGTGGAGACGCTCTGCTGAATTATGCTTATGAGACAGCCTGCAGGGCATTTCCCATGGTACCTGGCAGCGAACTTCCAGGGAAAGCCCTGGCAGTTCTGACCAGTAAAACCGGAATTTACGGTATGCTGGGCGGACAGAGTGTGGATGTGACGAATGAAGGAAAAGAAATATCCAGAGAAATGCTGGATTATATATATAAGAATAAAACATCGGCACTTATTGAGGCATCCATGATGGTGGGGGCTATACTTGCCGGTGCCACAGATGAACAAATTGCAGTCATGGAGAACATCGGGGAACGCATCGGACTGGCGTTCCAGATTCGTGATGACATTCTTGATATTACGAGCACAATGGAAGAACTGGGGAAACCGGTGTTCAGTGATAAAAAAAATCATAAAGTGACCTATGTAACACTTCGGGGACTGGAACAGGCATCCCGGGATGTGGAAATGATATCTGAAGAGGCGGTAAAACTTCTGAAAACATTCCCACAGAAAGACGAATTCCTCGAGGAACTGGTGTGTTATCTGGTAAACAGAAAGAATTGATTGGTCAGATAAACAGAAAGTCAAAGGATGGAACACTATGATATTGGAACGAATAAAACAACCGAATGATGTGAAAAAGCTTACACTTTCGGAGTGTGTGACGCTGGCAGAAGAAATCAGACAGTTTCTGATTCAATCACTCAGTGAGACCGGGGGGCATCTGGCTTCCAATCTGGGAGTGGTGGAACTTACAATTGCCCTGCACAGGGTTCTTGAATTTCCTCAGGATAAGCTGATCTGGGATGTAGGACATCAGGCTTATACTCATAAGATTCTGACTGGAAGGAAAGATCAGTTTCCAACCCTGAGAAAAACAGACGGACTTAGTGGATTTCCTAAAAGAAATGAAAGTCCCTGCGATGCATTTGATACAGGACACAGCTCTACATCCATTTCTGCGGGGCTGGGTATGGTGCGGGCCCGGGATCTGAGAGGGGAATCCTATACAGTGGTTTCAGTCATCGGTGATGGAGCTCTGACCGGTGGTATGGCCTATGAAGCCATGAACAACGCGGCAGAACTGAAGAAGAATTTTATTATTATTTTGAATGATAATGAGATGTCCATAACAAAAAATGTTGGCGGAATGTCCTCATATCTGGGTAACCTTCGGACGGCAGCTCCTTATACAGAACTGAAAGTAGGTGTGACTCAGGCACTGAAGAAAATCCCAAAAGTAGGGGAAGGAATGGTGGATGCCATTCACAAAACAAAAAGCAGTATCAAACAGTTTGTGATACCGGGGATGCTTTTTGAACATATGGGTCTGACGTATCTGGGTCCGGTGGATGGACATAATATAGAGCAGCTTATGAAAGTAATCAAAGAAGCACAGCGGGTACAGGGTCCGGTGCTGGTTCATGTGCTGACCCAGAAAGGACGCGGTTATGCGCCTGCTATGCGCCATCCGGCGAGATTTCACGGAGCAGGTCCTTTTGAGATTGAGACAGGTCTTCCCAAAAGCAGTGGAAAGGCAACATATACAGATGTTTTTTCCACAGTTATGCGGAAATTTGGAGACAGAGAACCGGATGTGGTTGCCGTGTCAGCAGCGATGGTTCCGGGAACCGGTCTGAAACGGTTTGGCAATATGTTCCCGGATCGTTTATTTGATGTGGGAATTGCGGAGGAACATGCAGTGACATTTGCTGCAGGACTGGCTGTGGGCGGTCTTCGCCCTGTTGTGGCAATTTATTCTACATTTTTGCAGAGAGCTGTGGATCAGATTCTCCATGATGTCTGTATGCAGAATCTCCCGGTGGTATTTGCCGTGGACCGGGCAGGTCTGGTAGGCAGTGACGGTGAGACACACCATGGTTGTTTTGACCTGTCTTATCTGTCCATGATGCCGAATATGACGGTAATGGCACCCAAAAACAAATGGGAACTGTCGGATATGATGAAATTTGCCATCCGCCAGTCCGGACCGGTGGCAATCCGCTATCCGAGAGGTGAGGCATATGATGGCCTGGAAGAGCATCGTGAGCCCGTGGTGATGGGAAAAGCGGAGATACTGGATAAAGGAAAAGGGGTCGCACTGCTGGCTGTGGGTAATATGGTCAAAACGGCAGAGCAGGTATGTCTTCGTCTGCAGAAGGAAGGACTTTGTCCTACACTGGTAAATATGCGTTTTGTAAAGCCGCTGGATATCGAGTTGCTGTATCAGCTGAAGGAGGAACATGACCTGATTATTACCCTGGAAGAAAATGTAAAAAGCGGTGGCTTTGGTGAACAGGTGATGGAATACTATGCACAGCAGCAGTCGAATATTCATATTCAGATTATTGCTCTGGAAGATCAGTTTATTCCTCATGGAAGTGTTTCGGATCTGATGCGGCAGCAGAAGATAGATGTGAATTCAGTGGAGAGCCGTGTGAAAAACTGGATCAAAGAATACAGTACGGACGGGAGACGGGAATGAAAGAACGATTAGATGTACTGGTGGTCAGCCGTGGTCTGGCCCCATCAAGAGAAAAAGCGAAAGCAATCATCATGGCAGGCAATGTGCTGGTGGACGGTCAGAGGGAAGATAAAGCGGGTTCCATGTTTCCGGACACCGTGGATATAACGGTCAAAGGTCATACACTCCCCTATGTCAGCCGGGGAGGGCTGAAGCTTGAAAAAGCAATGACTCACTTCGGCGTGACGCTGAAAGATAAAGTCTGTATGGATGTGGGTGCTTCCACCGGTGGTTTTACAGACTGTATGCTTCAGAATGGGGCGGTAAAAGTATATGCCATCGATGTGGGGCATGGGCAGCTCGACTGGAAACTGAGAAATGACGAAAGGGTGGTCTGCATGGAGCGGACCAATATCCGTTATGTGGTACCGGAAGATATTCAGGAATTATCGCAGTTTACTTCTATCGATGTTTCCTTTATTTCCCTTACAAAAGTGCTACTTCCGGTAAGAAATCTGTTGACGGAAGATGGTGAGATTGTCTGTCTGATCAAACCGCAGTTTGAGGCGGGAAGAGAAAAAGTGGGGAAAAAGGGAGTAGTCCGTGATCCGGCGGTGCATAAAGAAGTGATTGAAAAGGTAATTGCCTACGCTTCAAGTATTTCTTTCGAAATAAAAAATCTGGAGTTTTCTCCGATTAAAGGGCCGGAGGGAAATATAGAGTATCTGCTTCATCTGCAGAAATTGCCGGAAGGGCAAATTGCTGCCGGAATTCCGGTGGATATTGATCGGGTGGTGGCAGCGGCACATAAAGAACTGACGTGACAGACAGGTGGACGTATGGATAGATTTACGATTATTACCAATGGAATCAAAGATAAAAACCGGACGGTGACAAACCGGATCGCAGATTATCTTTGCAGCCATCAGAAAGAATGTCTGATTCTTCAGGCGGAAGAGAAAAAAGAACACCAGCCCTATTATCATACAGATCCTTCACGGATCCCGGATGATATGCAGTGTGTGATTGTGCTCGGGGGCGACGGAACACTGCTTCAGGCGGCAAGAGATGTGATGGATAAAGATATTCCGTTGTTTGGAATCAATCTGGGGACATTGGGTTATCTGGCTGAGATCGATCAGCATTCCATTTATCCTGCACTGGATCGTCTGATGAGTGATCGGTTTACCATTGAACGACGTATGATGCTCTCCGGAAAAGTCATCAGGAATGGTGAAGTGATTGCCGGTGATACAGCATTGAATGACATTGTCATCAGCAGAGAGGGCGCTCTGCGTGTGGTTAAGTTCAATAACTATGTCAATAATACTTATCTGAATACCTACAAGGCGGATGGTATTATTGTCAGTACACCTACTGGTTCCACCGGGTACAGCCTTTCAGCCGGAGGTCCGATTATTTCGCCGGAGGCCTCATTGATTCTGATGACACCGCTGGCTCCGCATACGCTGAATACTCGAAGCATTGTATTTCCAGCGGAAGATGTGATTTCGGTAGAACTGGGACCGGGAAGAGACGGAGGCGTGGAACAGGGAGTTGCCTCTTTTGACGGAGCGGCCAGAGTACCGATGGTGACGGGAGACCGGATCGTTATCTCAAGAGCAAAAAAGGATACAAGAATTATCAAGATCAATAATATCAGTTTTCTGGAGACACTCCGGGAGAAAATGAGCAATAATTAGGAGGTGTGCAATGAAAACAGAGCGGCACGCTCAAATCATACGTCTGATCAGTCAGTATGATATTGAGACACAGGAAGAACTGGCAGAGAAACTGAATCAGGCAGGTTTTCGGGTGACGCAGGCCACGATTTCCCGTGATATCCGGGAACTGAAGCTCACCAAAATTGCAAAACCTGATGGCGGTTCCCGGTATGCGGTTCTCCAGAATACCAATCAGGAGATGAGCCAGAAGTATATCAATGTTCTGAAAGCATCCTTTCAGTCTATGGATCATGCACAGAATATTCTTGTTATCAAAACGGTATCCGGTATGGCCATGGCAGCGGCAGCTGCTCTTGACGATATGAATTTTCAGGAAATCGTCGGCTGTATTGCCGGAGACAATACTATTATGTGTGCTATCCGCAGCACGGATGAGGCTTTGCTTCTGATGGAGAAAATCCGTAAAATGCTGAATGAATCATAAGGAGAAAAAATGTTATCATATTTGCATGTGAAAAATCTTGCACTGATCGATGAGGCGGAAGTTGAATTTGGTTCCGGACTGAATATACTGACAGGAGAAACGGGAGCAGGAAAATCCATCTTGATGGGTTCGATCAATCTGGCACTGGGTCAGAAGGTATCCCGGGAAATGATACGCAATCCACAGCAGCCTGCCCTTGTGGAATTGATTTTTCAGGTGGACTCACCACATTGCCTCCGGGCGTTGGAAGAAAAAGATATAGCAGCGGAAGACGGACAGGTGATTATTTCCAGAAAAATTACCCAGAACAGAAGTATCAGCCGGTTGAACGGCGAGGTCTGTACAGCGGCACAGATCAGGGAAATCGCTTCTCTGCTGCTGGATATTCACGGACAGCATGAACATCAGTCGCTGCTGTACCAGGATCATCAGCTGGAGATTCTGGATGCTTACGGAAAAGAAGAAATTGATCCCTGCCGCGAGAATGTGAAAAAAGGCTACAGAGAATGGTATGCTTTGAAAAAAGAACTGGAATCCTATCAGATGGACGAGGAAGCCAGAAAAAGAGAAATGTCATTTCTGGAATTTGAAGTGGGTGAGATCGAGGAAGCGCATCTGACTGCGGGAGAAGATGAAGAACTGGAAAAACGCTATCGGACAGCCCTGAACAGTAAAAAAATACTGGAAAGTCTGGGAGCGGTAAGTTGTTATACGGACAATGAAAGGGGAGCCGGGGAACTGGTGGGGCGTGCCATTCAGGAAATGTCAGGAATTCAGGATAGTGAAGATCGACTTTTGCAGATCAGCAGTATGCTTACGGATGTGGAAAGCCTCCTTTCAGATATCTGCCATGAAGTGGCAGACTGTATGGACGAGCTGACATTTTCCGATGAAGAGTTTTACCAGATGGATGAACGGCTGAATGTACTTAACCATCTGAAATCCAAGTACGGTTCCTCGGTAGAAGATGTACTGCAGTATCAGGAAGAAAAGCAGAAAGAACTGGAGAGACTGCAGAACTATGAAACTTACCGGGAAGAACTGGAGCAGCGGCTACAGATGAAAGAGACAGAACTGAATACATATTGTGAAAAACTTCATCAGCAGAGATGCCTGTGTGCAGAAAAACTTACCGGTGAGATTATATCGGGTCTGCAGGATTTGAATTTCCTGGATGTGGTATTTGAAATTGGATTTGAAAAATTGAATCATTATACACCAAATGGATATGATAAAATAGAATTCCGTATTTCCACCAATCCGGGCGAGCCGGTGCGCCCGCTGGCTAAAGTGGTCTCTGGTGGTGAATTGTCGAGAATTATGCTGGCAATCAAAACCATACTTGCTGATAAAGACGAGACGGAAACCTTGATTTTTGATGAAATAGATACCGGAATCAGCGGAAGAACGGCACAGAAGGTGTCAGAGAAGATGGCTGTAATCGGAAGGACCCATCAGGTGCTTTGTATCACCCACCTTCCACAGATTGCCGCTATGGCAGACCGACATTTTGAAATTTTGAAAAAAGTGGAAAATGGGGAAACAACAACCAGAATCACAGAGTTGGATGAAACAGCTTCCGTCTGTGAAATTGCCCGTATTCTGGGCGGCGCTGAGATTACAGAACATACGATGATCAGCGCACGTGAAATGAAAGAATTGGCACAGAAACAAAAAAATGCAAGTGTGAAATAATCAATTTATCACATACTAAGAGAGGATATTCCAGTTGAATATTCTCTTTTATTGTTTTATAGGAAAGTCCTTTGACTTTCCTATAAAACAATAAAGCCCTCCGGGCAGGATCGCACTGCGGCGGAGAGGAATTATGTTGCTGAAAGCAATCCGCCGCAGGCGGAGAATCCTGCAAAGCAGGATTCTTTTTTATAAAAAGGATGTGATAAATGTTGAATAAAATAAAGCAGCGGTACCGATATTTCCTCTGTGGCTGCCTGGCGATTTGTCTGGTTGTTCTGGCAGCCCTTATCTATGAGTATGAAAAAAACAAGATACCGGATGAGATTCATGTGGCATCGGATGCTCAGGCGGACTGGAAAGAGAGTTTCTCCGATCCTCTGATTTCATGGGATTCAGCTGTAGAAACATCACAGAATGGAAATTACCGCATTTCCTGTCGATTGCTGGGAACGATTCCTCTAAAGACGGTAAAAGTATCAGCGGTGGAGCCGCAGCAGGTATATGCCAGCGGTTCCCCGGTGGGAATCTATATGGAAACAAGGGGAATACTGGTGATTGACAGCGGCGAAATTACAGATGCCCAGGGAATCCGGCGCACACCGGCAACACATATCATACAGCCGGGAGATTACATTCAGTGTGTAAATGGAATAAAACTGACAGGAAAAAAACAACTGATACAGATGGTCAAAGAGAATCAGGGAGAACCGATGGAGCTGGAAGTACTTCGGCAGGATGAACTGATTAAACTTGCACTGACACCGGTGATGACGGAGGACGGAACCTACAAACTGGGTATCTGGGTGCGTGATAATATTCAGGGAATTGGAACGATGACATACATTCGAGGAGATGGAGAATTCGCAGCACTTGGTCACAGTATCAGTGATGTGGATACCGGAGAACAACTTGCCATATCAAAAGGGGAGTTGTATGATGCACGAATCCTGTCGGTACAAAAAGGTGTCGCTGGAAATCCTGGTGAACTGCGGGGAATCATTGACTATGACAAATCACACATCCTGGGAGAAATCACAGCCAATACAGGTAATGGAATCATGGGAAAACTGACAGAAGGAAAACAGACAGCACTAAACCGGACCCTATACTCAGTGGGAATGAAACAGGAACTCCAGACAGGAAAGGCACAGATCCTGTGCGACGTAGGAAACGGAATACAGACATATCGGATTGAAATCACAGAAATCGACTGGAATGCAAGGGACAGCAATAAAAGCTTTATGATACATGTGGTGGATGAAAGATTAATGGAAAGAACGGGAGGAATCGTGCAGGGGATGAGCGGTTCGCCCATTATCCAAAACGGCAAGCTGGTGGGGGCAGTGACACATGTACTGGTCAATGATCCGACGAGAGGATATGGGATATTTATTGAAAATATGCTCGAGCATTGAGCCGGGCAGCAGACCGAGGAAAAGACGCTGCGGAAGCTGGCTTCCGGCAGCGTCTTTTGCGAAGGGCTGATATCCGGCGAAAGCCGGACAACCGGCGGACACGAAGTGTCAGGCGGTTGCTGCCCGGCGTCGAATTATTCATGGTAGGCTTAAATGATTGTTATTTTGGTTTCCATTCTACCTTTTTTGCCTGTTGGTAGGCTTCATTGATTAGTTTTCGGATTTTCTTCCTACCATTTTTCGTTTTTGATAGGCTCTAATCATTGTTATTGAGATTTCCCGCCTACCTTTTGTAGATTACTATAAGCTATATCACCTGTTTATGGACTTTGTAGCCTTCATTTTACCAATTATTGTAGGCTCATGAATTTGTTTCCAGAATTCTCAGCCTACGTTTCTTCTTATTTGGTAGGAGCTAATAGCTGTTTCTTTGATATGCGGTGAATGATAATCGTATCAAACAATTGGGAGAAGTGATACGGATTATGAAAAGGACGGAGAATGAACTGGACAGCAAACAGGTGCTTTCTTTAATTGAAAAGTATAGCAATGCACTTGATTTGCTGGATTCCTACGATCATCAGAACATGGCTCGCCCGAAAGGAAAATCCTTTCTTGACAAATAGGTAATATCTTGTATAATATAGGTAATATCTTGTATATCAGAAGGGTCATGAAAATGGAGAAGGATTTTTCGACAGATAATATAAATATGGCTGATATAGATGCACCATATTATCTGATTGGGTTAATCAATCGGTTTAACAACAGCTTTCAGGCAGCAGCAGATAATTTCTTTGAGGAATTAAGCTGGAAACAAATTTTCTTTATGAACTGTGTTATTTTATTTGAGGATGCACCAACTATCAGGGAGATGTCTGACCTGCTGGGGTGTTCCCATCAGAATGCCAAACAGATTCTGTCTAAGCTGGAAAGACAGGGGTTTGTGGAAGTACAGCAGGATTTATCCGATAAGAGGAAACAGCGAATTATGCTCACGGATAAAGCAATCGAGTTTCGCAGACGTTATGACGAATCAAGTGAAGAAGCGATGCAGTCGATTTTTGAACATATAAGCAAGGAAGAATTGATCACGACGATATCCGTATTCACCAGGCTGAATAAAAATGTGGATCAATTGAAAGGACGGATGGAATCATGAAATGTATTGTGACTTATTCATCAAAATATGGAAGCACCCAAAAATATGCAAAGTGGATTGGAGAAGCCATTTCCTGCGAAGTAAAAGATATAAAAAGAGTTCATTCAGACACACTCCAGAACTATGATGTGATAATCCATGGTGGGGCTCTTTATGCCGGAGGAGTGAGCGGAATCAAGCATTTTATCAAACTTTATCCCGCAATCAGCAGTAAGAAACTGGTTTTATTCACCTGTGGATTGGCGGATCCCACATCATCAAAAAATGTGGAGCATATCGAGAAGGGGATTTCCGGGGCGGTACCAGAGGAAATGTATGATAATATGAAACAGTTTCATCTCAGAGGCGGTATAGATTATAGCCGACTGTCACTGGTTCATAGGATGATGATGTGGATGCTGTGCCAGACAATGAAAAAGAAAGGATACAACAATTTGTCTGATGAGGATAAATTGATGCTGGATACATACGGAAAGAAAATAGATTTTTCGGATCAGAATACAATTAAGGCTTTGGTTGATTATGTGTTACAGCTTCTGTATGGGCTGGTTGAATAAGGTTTCTCAAAAGAGGACTGCTGAACCTGGTAGTGAAGAAAAGACTGTTTACAGGGATAGTGCGCTCTTTTTTAGGTAAACAGTTTCAGTTGAACCATACATAAGAGCCACTATCTCCAGATCAAATATATTTTGAAAAGGAGATTTTTTTATGCAAAAATTTAATATAAAGAAACAAATCAATAAATTATATATGGTGACTTCTGTGGGATATTTCCAGATTGCAGGAGCATCATGGGTGGCGCTTTTGGCGCTTAGGGGTTTTTCACTTTTTGAAATTGGAATACTGGAAAGTATTTTTCATATAGTAAGCTGCTGTTTTGAGATGCCCTCAGGTGTTATGGCAGACGTTTTTGGACGTAAGAAGGTATTAGTGATGAGTCAGATTACTTCACTTTTATCCGGTATATTGATGATTCTGTCAACGGGATTTGCCACAACAGCGGTTGCTATAGGATTCAGTGCCTTAAGTTACAATTTGTCTTCAGGTACAAGAGAAGCATTGGCTTATGACAGTCTTAAGCTGGCAGGACAGGAAGAAGAATATCACAAATTTGCTTCCACTGAAATGATGCTTTATCGGATTACCAATTCTACCGCAACCCTCTGTGCAGGTCTTGCATTATGGCTTGGCTATAGAAAAGCGTATTCGGTCGATATTATATTTACTCTGACAGCGGTGTTCATTGCGTGCCGTCTAAAAGAAGTGACGATTGGAGAAAGACAGAATGATAGAAATGTTTTTCAGAATCTGATAAATGTCATTAATGAAAGCTGGAAGTTTTTATTGACGAATAAGAAAGCAAAAACAATTATGGTAGTTAATGCATTGATTGGTGCGATATCAACATTAGTGCTGTTCTTCTTGCAGGCAAAACTTCCTTTAGCCGGATTAAATCATGCCATGCTTGGACCGGCACTTTTTGTCATGGGGCTGGGGGCCGCCATGGGATCGAGGGCAGTATCACATTTCCCGAACAGTCCTTACAAAAAAGTCGTGATAGCAGGCAGTCTATGTGTTATCCTGGCATTGGGCATGACATTTACTAAAAATCCATATCTTATGATTTTTGGAGGTTTTATGGGTGCTTTTGCAGATGATTTTCTGGAAGTTAGAACTGATGTGATACTAAATGAGATGATTCCATCAGAGCAGAGGGCAACGTTAATCTCAGTAAATTCATTTATATTCTCTGTAATTATGATTGTCTTGTCCACACTCTTAGGATGGGTGATGAAATAATAAATTGACATCAGAGATGATACTTGTCATAATATAAAAGAATATCAATTAGCAAAAGGAGAGGTATCATGTTGAAAAAAGGAAATCCAATAGCATTATTGCCGATAGGCGTCTTCCTCGTTCTCTATCTGGGAATGGGAATTGTATTTGAGTATGTGCTGAAGATTCCGATGGGGTTTTATAACATCCCAATCGTAATTGCGTTTCTGGCAGCGATTCTGGTGGCATGTATTCAGAACAGAAAGGTTACATTTGATGAAAAGCTTGAAATTATGGCCAAAGGTATGGCGGATAAGAATATCATTACCATGCTTTTGATTTTTATGGCAGCAGGTACATTTGTGGGCGTGGTGGGGAGAAGCAGCGCAGAAAGTGTGGCGTATTTTATGTTGTCACTGATTCCGGCAAAATTTGCAGTTGCAGTACTGTTTGTAGTAGCCTGTTTTGTATCGACTGCTATGGGAACTTCTGTGGGAACGATTACACTGATTACACCGATTGCGGTAGCAGTATCTTCAGCATCAGGATTCAATCTGCCGTTGTGTGTCGCTTCTGTGATGGGCGGTGCTATGTTCGGTGACAATCTTTCATTTATTTCGGATACAACGATTGCAGCATGTAATGGACAGGGCTGTGCGATGAAAGATAAGTTTCGTGAAAACTTCGGAATTGCTCTTCCGGCGGCGTTGGTAACCCTGGTGTTGATTCTTGTACTATCGCTGAATACGGAACTGTCTGGTGCTGTTGTAAAGGATTATAATCTGATCCAGATTATTCCGTATGTTCTTGTTTTGATTGGTGGAATTATAGGTATCAACGTATTTGTGGTGCTTCTGGTGGGAATTGTCTCCGGATCCATAATCATGCTTGCTGCCGGACAGATCACGATGGTGGATCTGATCGGAAATATGGGATCAGGAGCTGCAGGAATGTTTGAGACCAGCATGGTGGCAATTCTGGTATCTGCCATGTGTGCTCTGATCAGAGAGTATGGCGGTTTTGACGCATTGCTCTCGACTATCAAAAAAGTCTTCAAAGGGAAAAAAGGCGGTCAGCTGGGTATGGGGCTTCTGGTTGGCACGATGGATATTGCTACAGCCAACAACACGGTTGCCATTGTTATGGCCAATCCGATTGCCGCTGAGATGGCAAAAGAATATGGAGTAACATCGAGAAAAGCGGCATCGATACTGGATACATTTTCATGTGTTTTTCAGGGAATCATTCCTTACGGTGCACAGATGCTGGTGGCAATATCTGCAGTACACGAGATGGGATATGAAATATCAGCTTTTGATGTGATTCCCAATCTGTTCTATCCAGGGCTGCTGCTGCTCAGTTCACTGGTATTTATCTTTATATTACCGGAGAAAAACAGGAAGTAAAAATCGTAATATGGATATCGCAGAATGGGCAAGTTTTTCATTAGTGAAGAGCTTGCCCAATTTGTTGTATTCTAAAAAAATCTTTCTATTACCTCTGCAATACCATCGTGATTGTTGTCATGTTCGGTAGTGTAATTGGCAACATCCTTTAACTGGTCCTGTGCATTTGCCATAGCAACACCAAGTCCGGCGAACTGAATCATAGTAATATCGTTAAAACTGTCTCCGCAGCATACTGTCTGTTCACGTGGAATTCCAAGAATCTGCAGCAGGTATTTAAGACTGTAAGCCTTATCTACATTTTTGGGAACAACTTCAAGAAAACAGGGCTCTGAACGGAAAATCTCAGTCTCATGGACATATTTTTGAACAAATACCGGTTCAAGTGCTTCAATATCTCCCGGGCATCCTGTCAGAAGGCATCCATTGACAGGAAAATTAATTTTTGTCTGAAAATCTTTACAGTATTCGATGGGCATATTGCTGATTCTGGATTCAAGCGCCATATAAGGATCAGGTTCTGTTCCTGCAATCAGAACATCATTGGTGTAAGTGAGGATACCCAGCTGGTATTTCAGAGCATCTTTCCAGAGACGACCGGGAATATGTGACGGGACATGTTTTTCGTAGATACATTCCTGTGTTTGAAAGTTAATGATTTTAGCACCATTGAAAGAAAGAATGTAGTTGCCAAAGCGCTGGAACTGCAGATCTTCGGCAATTCCAAATACCCCCTGGGGGGCACGCCCCGAGGCAATAGCCACGGAGATGCCCTTTTCCTGAAGGTTGATGATGGCCTTGCGGGTTTTATCTGTTACCTTTTTATCAGAATTCGTCACAGTTCCATCAATGTCTAAAACAAGTAATTTGTAGTCCATTTTTACAATCCTGTTTTAATATAAATTTCTCTGGTTTCTTCCGGAACCATACGTCCTCCGGTTGCCCAGGCAATATGAGTTGCATTCTTCATCTTATCAGTCAGATTTTGTTCTTTGATATATTTTTTCATATCTTCCGGGCGAATCAGAGCAGCAAATGCAGCGCAGGAACTTGGTTCGATGAAAATATCTTCTTCGTTCAGAAGTCCTCTCATCAGATCGTACAGTTTTTTGTCCTGAATCGTTGCAATACCGGACAGCATGGGCTGGATTACTCTTCCTACGAAAGCAGAAGGACGTCCCACAGCAAGTCCATCTGCATCGGTTCTGCCGTCAATTCCGAAATCTTTTACACTGACACCATCATGCAGGCCGGTAGCCATACCAAGCATCATACAGCAGGCGTGAGTGGGTTCAGTGAAAAAGCAGTGTACATTGTCTCCAAAAATCTGCTTAATTCCATAGGTAACACCGCCCGGTGCTCCGCCGATTCCACATGGGATATAGACAAAGAGAGGATGATCCTCATCCACGATGATGTTCTGTTCATCCAACTGTGCTTTCAATCTTTCACCAGCCACACTGTATCCCATAAACAGATTCTGAGAATTTTCATCATCCACAAAATAACTCATAGGATCTGCATCGGAATTCTTTCTTCCCTGATCAACGGCAGCACAGTAGTCGTCAGCATATTCAATGACCTCAACACCACGGCTTCTCAGCAAATCTTTTTTCCATTGTTTTGCATCTGCAGACATATGAACAATAACATGGAATCCCAGTTTTGCACTCATGATACCAATGCTCATTCCAAGATTTCCGGTACTTCCTACCTGAACGGTATGCTGTCCGAAAAATTCCAGAAATTCCGGGTCTGCAAGAATACTGTAGTCATCGGTCACTTTCAGCTTGCCGGATTCCAGTGCAAGGTCCTCTGCATGCTTCAGTACTTCATAGATACCTCCCCGGGCCTTTACTGAACCGGATACCGGAAGATCACTGTCCATTTTCAACATCAGTTTTCCTTCTATATCAGCCTGGTAAGTATCATTCAGAAATTTCTGCATGGATGGAATCGCACGGAGTTCAGACTCTATAATTCCATTGGTGGCTTCAAGTTCCGGGAAAACTTTTTTCAGGTAAGGTGCAAAACGGATCAGACGGTCACTGGCGTCTTTGATCTGGCCAGGATTTACTTCAGTGATATTCTGTTCTGCTTCCGGAAGTTTTTTATCATTCAGCCAGAACGTTTCTTTCAGTGCTGCAGCATCTGCTACGGCAGGTATAGTGTTGATATAATTTTGTAATTCTGCTTTCATGTCAATGATAATTCCTTTCTCACTTGATATATCCGTTTTTCGGATTTGTAAATTCTTTTGTCAGTTTTCTGACCTCCGGTCCAAGAAGAACCAGGGCAATCACATTGGGAATAATCAGGAGACCGAGGGCACAGTCCTGAATGGACCATACCATATCGATGGTACTCAGACTTCCCAGAATAATCAGGAATGGAAATATAATCCGGTAAATAATAGCTCCTTTTGGCTTGTTCAGGTAGTTCAGACTTACATGTCCAAAATACCACTGGCTCATAAGGGAGGTTGAAGCAAAAAGGATAAGACTGATGTAAATGACGTATTGGAACCCGGAAAACACGGAACCAAAGGCAGCAGCAGCCAGCGTAGATGCCGTTGTGTGTGTCTGATTGACTCCGGTTATCAATACAGTAAAACCTGTGGTACTGCAAAGAATAATCGTATCGATAAATACCTCCATGATACCGTACATACCCTGACGTACAGGATGATCTACCTGTGCGGAAGCATGAAGAACAGCCGCAGAGCCTTCACCGGCTTCATTTGAGTAAAGACCCCTGGCAACACCGTATCGAAGCGCCTGCTTTATGGTAAGACCGGCTGCAGCTCCTACACCTGCCTTCACGGTAAAAGCACCTTTAATGATAGATACCAGTACATCCGGAAGTAAGGTAATGTTGGTGAGGATAACAATCAGTCCACCAAAAACGTACAATAAAGCCATAACAGGGACTATTTTTTCTGCTGTATGAATCAGGCGTTTAAATCCTCCACTGATTACACAGGTCATTAATATAGCCAGAATAATACCGGTGGCCAGCGGTGGAAGAGAGAATGCCTCTCTTACAACTCCGGAAATGGTATTGGACTGGATTAAGGTTCCGCCGGCATTCTGGATGAACAGAAAGATTGCTACCAGTGATCCGACCCATTTCATTCGGAGTCCATGAGAAATGTAGTACATCGGTCCACCGATGATTTCTCCATCTTTATTGTGTCCATGATAACGGACGCCCAGAGTTATTTCCGCAAATTTGGTAGCCATTCCCAACAAAGCGGCAACCCACATCCAGAACAGTGCTCCGGGTCCGCCGGACAGGATAGCAGTGGAAACACCTACAATATTTCCACTGCCTACACAACTTGCGACTGCAGTACAGAGTGCCTGATAGGAAGAGCATTTTCCAGCTTCCGTTTTTGAATTCTCCTTATTGCGAATTCCTTTAAATAAATTTTTAGCAATATAAGGGAAAAAACGTATCTGCACAAAGCCTGTCATGAATGTATAATATATACCGAGACCTAACAGCAGTACAAGCATCCAGTCTTTCCACAGAAAATCAGCCAGTGTTTTGAAAATGTATTCTACAGTACTCATGATTTTACTCCTGTTTCAGCAAGTCTCGTCCTTCTGCATCTGGTAAAGTGAAATTCATCAATCCGGCAAGTGTAGGAGCAACGTCAATCAACCGGACATCTTTAATATGTCCCTGTGAGATTCCTTCACCGGTCAGCATAAAGGAAGCTCTCATTTCAGGGAAGTTTTCACTGTAGCCATGCTGAGCTTTCTGTGTAAGACGTGTACGGCAGTATTCGCCAACTACGTCGTCACGGATTTCATATCCTTTTTCGGACACCAGTACATAGGCTGCTTCCGGGAAACCACCGCGTTTTCTGGCCTCTTCTCCGGTTACAACTTCAAGAATTCCGCTTTCAGGGTCGGACTGCAGCTGTTCCATAACATTTTTCAGTACAGCAGCGGCTTCTGCATCCGTTGGATCTGCAAGGCGGATTTCAGCGGTTCCGCCGGCTCTCTGGCTGAATGCTTTCCAGGAGATTACTTTGCCGTTTTCATCCGCTTCGATCAAACCGGCTTCTCTCAGTAAAATGTTTGGAGAAATATTGTGCGTATTATCCAGAGTTCCGTGATCGGATACTACACATACAATCAGATGATCGTCAGTAATCCGGCGGGCTTCTTCAATCAATTCTCCCAGCATTGCATCAATCTTTTCCAGGCTGTTTGCCGCTTCTTTGCTATAAACACCATTTTGATGGGCACTTTCATCAAAACTTGCAAAATAAGCAGACATAAAGAATGGTTTTTCGGAGATAACAGGGGCAATTTTATTGCGAAGCATCCAGAGAGCAGCTTTACTTCTCTGTGCGTCTCCGTGATCGGAGAGATCAAGACCTCCGGCATACTGTCCGATTTCCTGTTCCATTTCCAGGATAATTCCCTGTGGTTTTGCAACTGCGTCAATGAACAGACTGTCCAGTGCAGATCCGTCCCACCAGAATTCCGGAGCGATAAAATCGCCTTTTGCACCTACAGAAGTAGGGAAAGCAACACTGGCAGACCAGTATCCATTTTCTTTTGCAGCTTCCCAGAGCGTTTTTACTTCCGTGTTAGCGAACCAGTGCCATGCTCCAAGATGTTCACCGGTGGGATCGAAGATTCCGTTATTAAATGTTTTGTGGGTTGCCGGATTGGTACCTGTGATCATACTTTGATGACAGGGGTATGTAAAAGTAGGAAAAACACTTTTCATACCTTCAGGGGCTGTCAGACCATTGTTGACAAAATACTTGGTAATGTTGGGTAGTTTAACCCCAAGTCTTTCCTGTTCAAATACAAATTCCGGTTTCAGTGCATCCACAGAAACCAGTAAAATACTGGGTGCGTTTTCCTTATGATTCGTCTGTGTCATAGTTCTCTTTCTTCCTTTCTCTGGAAATAACAACTTTGATTCCGGCGTCTTCCAGGGCGTGAATTCGTTCAGCAGGTGCGTGGGAATCTGTAATAATTAAAGAAACCTGATTGATTCCACACATTCTGACAAGAGAATTTACACCAATTTTGGAACTGTCTGTGATCACGATGGTTTTATCGGAAGCTTCCATCAGTTTTGACTGAATAATAAGATCATCAACTCGCTGATAGGTAATTCCCCGCTCTAAAGATATTCCGCAGGTTGTAAGAAAAAGAATATCAATGTTGATACGGGAGAGAATCATTGTAGCCATATCAGAAAGAAACGCTTCCTCTTCAGCATTATAGATACCACCGGTCAGGACCAATGTGATACCGTCAGCGTCAGCCAGTTCATTGGCAATCGTGAGCGAATTCGTAACAACCGTAAGAGAACGAAAGCGGTTCTTTATGACCCGTGCCAGCTCTAAAGAGGTTGTTCCGGAATCCAGTGCGATCGCCTGTCCGTCGGAGATATATTTTGCCGCCTCCAATGCGACGGCAGCCTTATCTAAGGAATGTTCGGTTTTCCTTTGTTTGAAAGAGGTATATGCAACGTTGTTTTCGCGGGGAGACTCAATTTTTATGGCTCCTCCATGAATCCTTTTGAGCAAACCTTTTTCTTCCAGTCCTTCCAGATCTCTCCTGATTGTTTCTCTGGAAGCAGACAGTAAATTACATAATGTACTTGTTTTGATGCTTCCTTCTTTATCCAGAAGCTGTATGATTTCTTTGTGACGTTGTTGTGACAACATAAACCTTCACTCCTTTAATCGTAAACCCGTTTCCTGATTTATACTATACTATAACTGGTGTGCTTTTTCAAGTGAAAAATTCCATAAATGCAAATTAATACACATAAATGCAAAATAACACACATTTGAAAGCAGGACAACAAAACAAAATGCAAATTAGTACACATTTAAGCTTGACAATACACACAAATACAACTATAATAGAACCAAGTGAAAACCGTTTCCTAAAAAATATGTAAGAGGTGATTGATTATGGCTGAAAACCAAAAAAGAGGGCTAAGTAAAAAATGGATATCCTTTGGTACTCTGATGCTGGGTGCAGGAACCATTTACAAACTGGGATTCATGAAAGATGCATTTTATGTACCCATGCAGGAGTTTATGGGACTTTCCCATACTCAGATCGGTATTGCTATGAGTGTGGCAGGCTGGATTTCCACATTCGGATTCCTGGCAGCGATTCTGGTCGTTGACCGTATTTCCAAGAAGATTATGATTCCGGCTTCATTGCTCGGTATCTGTATCTGTGGTCTGTTTCTTTCAACATTTCCATCTTATCCGGTATTTCTGCTTATTTACTGTCTGTTGGCAGTGTTTGCGGACATGCTATACTGGCCAACGATGCTGAAGACTGTGCGTTTGCTGGGTAATGAAGATGAACAGGGACGTATGTTTGGTATTCTGGAAGCTGGTCGTGGTCTGATGGATACACTCGTTGCATTCTGTGCATTAGGTATTTTCTCTGCAATGGGAAGTAATGCAGCTGGTCTGCGTGCAGCGATTCTGTTTTATTCCATCGTTCCGGGAATTATTGCTATTGTTGCATTCTTTCTGCTGGATAACGATAAACCTGCAGAGACTGCAAAAGCAGTATCCGATGGAAAACCGGCGAAAAAAGATAATACTATCAAACGTGCTTTGAAAAACAAAAATATCTGGCTGGTTTCATTCAATGTTTTCTTTGTATACAGTGTATATTGTGGTCTGACCTACTTTATTCCGTTCCTGGAAGAAGCTTACGCGCTTCCGGCTGCTCTGGTAGGTGTATATGGTATTATTAACCAGTATGGTCTGAAAATGCTCGGAGGACCTGTCGGTGGATTTATTACCGATAAAGTGCTGCATTCCGCTACAAAATATCTGAGAATCTGCTTTGTGATCGTAGCAGGTGCGCTGGCTATATTTGCGTGTCTGCCGCATAAAGAACTGGGTATTGTAATTGGTATGGCAATCACACTTTCTATCAGTGCTTTTGTATTCAGTATGCGTGCTATTTTCTTCGCTCCTATGGACGAAGTTAAGGTTCCTCGTGATATTACCGGTTCCGCAATGTCTATTGGTTCATTCTTAGGATATCTGCCTGGAGCATTTATGTATGCGGTTTACGGAGCAGTTCTGGATAATTTTGAAGGAATGGCCGGTTATCGAATTGTATTCATCATTATGGCTGTATTTGCAGTAGTTGGATTTTTCCTTAGTTCTTACATATTAAGAGTGATTAAGAATCAGAATAAGAATGAAGCAGCCGCATAAAAAAGAAAAGAGGATGTAGATATGATAAAAGTTATAAACACACAAAAAGCACCTGCCGCTATTGGCCCATACAGTCAGGCAATGATCTTGGATGATGTTCTTTTTACTTCAGGACAGATTCCTATTGATCCGATGACAGGAGAAATTGCCGGTGAGAATATAAAGTCTCAGGCATTGCAGGTGATGAAAAACATTGCTGCTATTCTTGAAGAAGCTGGAACTGATTTTGAGAAAGTTGTTAAAACCACCTGCTTTATTGCAGATATGAGTGATTTTGCAGCATTCAATGAAGTTTATGGAGAATATTTTACCGGGAAACCGGCTCGCTCCTGTGTGGCTGTGAAAACATTGCCGAAAAATGTACTGTGTGAAGTAGAAGTTATCGCATCATTGAAATGATTATCAAACTCCTAAAAAGTAAAGAAAGGACTGTCGGATTACCGACAGTCCTTTCTTTACTTTTAGAAGTTTTCTCAAATGTGCTTCTGGGTATTTTTCATCTGTTCTTTTACTGGTGGAGGTGTTTTTGGATATCAGAGATAAGGTGGAGGAGATTACAGCACAAAAATGAGTGGAGGTATCAAACCTCCACTTTGTTTTATCTTGAAATGAGTTCAAGTACGCCGAGGCGCACTTGAATGAAATTAACGAATCACCCGTATCTCCAATGCAGTGGTCTGCGGCGGTATACTTGCCGTCATAAAGTTGGCATGAATTACCCGTACACGCATACCCGGAACCAGACGGTTAAAGCTCATGGGTCTTCCTGAGAAGTCAAATATTTTGGCATTTTCGGGAACATTAAACAGGATTGTAGAGGAAAGATTTCCATCGCTGATGGTTGTAAAACTGCGGTTTCTTCTGTCGATATTTACGATTCTGCCTACAACAGTCTGATTAACAGGAGGTCTGTCTGTTATCTGGATGACAAATGCATTGGATTGGGGAGGTATACTCCTGGTCATAGCAGATGAGAATGCTGCGTTAATAAGCATCCCCTGCGTTAATTGGGAAGCAGGTATTCTCCTGCCGGATTCATCCAGAATGAGAGTATCTTTTCCGATGACGAGACGTATGCTCGCATTGTTCCTTTCACAGGGGAAACAGTTGGAATAAGAAACCGTGATAAATGTTGTGTTACGATCACGTTCAACGGACTCAATCAATCCGTTGGACAGGGTACTGATTGCATTATTGCTAAATGAACGATCCATAAATACCGGTATATGTTTTTCTATATCCTATTCTGAATAATAGTAATATGTGCCAGTTCAGACAGCCACTATCCCATATCGAACTATTCCTGGTAGGCTCAGATGGTTGTTGCTGTGGCTTTTGTCCTGCCTTTTTTGTCTTTTGGTAGGCTTCATTGATTTGTTTTCGGATTTCCTTCCTACCATTTTTCGTTTTTGATAGGCTCTAATGGTTGCTGTTATGATTTCCAGCCTATCTTTTTCTGATTTTTATAAGCTATATCATTTGTTTCTGGAATTTGTAGCCTATATTTTTCTAATTTTGGTAAGCTCAGTAAGTTATTTCTGGGATTATCAGCCTACGTTTCTTCTTATTTGGTAGGATATAATAGCTGTTTCTTTAATCTTTGGCCTACCTAAGTGGATGGTTCTTTCTGAACTTTGGGTATGCTATCGATTTTGATCTGGGGAGATGCCTGTGCGGGGTCTATACAGATTTTTTATATCATAAGTTCCATTTTTTCCTTATAAACTTGCTTTTTTAGAGCATTTCAGGGCATTTTACAACTGAGAAAGGGTCTATATAAGAAAAACATCTTCCCAGACCCCGAAAACTTAATTGGACAGGGTCTGGGAATACTTTTTTCTTGTATAGCCTCTGTTTTCCTTTGATAACTATTACTATCCATGTGTTTGTTGAGAATAAAGAGACTTTTACAACCATTATTTTCTATAGACCTCGCCCGGGCATCTCACCAGATTCATGGTTGACTATATACCCAAAGTTCAGAAAGGAACAAGCATTTTTATGCAGGCCTTAGGGAAACCCGTCTCATCGATGGGACTGTCCCTACTGAGAGACTTTGTTCCTCTAATATTGCTTTGCGCGCTGAAGTTGGGGGTTTACGGATCACTTTTTTCAGCACCTTTTTCAGATATTGTCTCATTTTTGGCTGTTATTGCCGTTATGGGATATTATAAAAATTACTCAGTGGAAGAAATGCTTAAATTATTGCATTTTGTCTTGGAAAAATTGCATTTGATGATGCAGGAAAATGAAAAAAGTAATCCGGTAAGGGGAAGCAATCAAGGCTTCCTCTTATTTTTCTCACAAGATTGTGTTTTGGGCTTTGGCAGTGTATAATCTTTCTTCTTTTGTAAAACATGGTTTGTCTCACTTTTTAAACCATATGTATTGATTTTAGCGACAAGTCACGGTAGAATTGAATGTAAAAGTGAGACAATACAGTTAAATTTGATATCAACATCGCCATTGGTTATATAGAATAATTTGCAGAGAGGAAAAAACTTATGCATCAGGAAGATATTGAACGCTTCGCATTTCTGTATCTGTGCGGAGAACATGACAGGAAAATTTTAAATAACGGGGAATCTATGACACGGGAAGATTTTGTGAGGCTATCTTATCTGACGTATCATTTTGGATTATCTGCGTTTCATATGAGAATATGGAAGGAATATTCCCCCAGATTTGAAAATGAACTGGCAGAACAGAAAACAGATGTCCATCAGTATGAGATATGGGTCAAAGATTTCTGCCGAAATGCCCCGGATGGTCTGGAGGAATGGCTGGAAGAACTGGATTTTAACATAGGCATGCGGACATAGAGAGATTCTCCGTCCCTTTCCAAAGGAATTACAAAAAAGTATACATTTGTGTAAGTTTTACCTTTCGGTTAAACGTATTTCACGGTATACTAAGATTACTGGTATATTCACTGACGGAGTGGGTAAAGTCTTATCTTGAAAGAAGATAAGACTCCCACCTCTATAGGTGGCGAGTTACGACAATGTAGTCTTGGTGGGAGTCCAATCTCCTTCCAAGATAAAGCCTCCGGCGGATTGCAGAGGTGCGCAGATGTATCGTGTCATGCGAAGCATGACGCGCACCTCGCAGCAAGTACGCCGAGGCGTACTTGAATAGAGAAAAGGAATAAGGGGTTATGATTTATTTGTCACATTTTGAGTTCCCGGATATTGAACGGGAATATGATTTTATACTGGGATTGAAGCGTACATGCTATGACACTTATTATCCGTTTCAGATATTGTCCAGACACCGACTCACAATGCTGGATTTTGAGCCGGTGACGATTCTTTATGGGGGGAATGGCTCAGGAAAAAGCACGGTGCTGAATGTAATAGCGGAAAAACTGGGACTGGAAAGAGATACATTGTATAATCGTTCCAGTTTTTTTGAAGATTATACGGATATGTGTAATTATAAAATTACCCAGAGGATTCCGCAGGGGAGCAGGATCATTACAAGTGATGATGTATTTGATTTTATGCTGAATCTCAGAAGTATCAATGATGGAATCGACAGGAGAAGAGAAGAACTGTTCGAAGACTATCTGGATGCCAAATATTCACATTTTCAGATGAAATCACTGGACGATTATGAGCAACTGAAAAAAGTAAACATGGCGCGCAGCCACACACAGTCCAAATACATCCGCAGAAATCTGGTGGACAATGTCCGCGAACATTCCAATGGAGAAAGTGCATTTCTTTATTTCTCAGAAAAGATACAGGAAAATGGGCTATATCTTCTTGACGAGCCGGAGAACAGTCTTTCTCCACAAAAGCAGCAGGAGCTGCTGAAGTTTCTGGAGGATTCTGCACGATTCTTTGGCTGCCAGTTTATCATGGCGACACACTCCCCGTTTCTGCTTTCCATGAAAGGTGCAAAAATATATGATATGGATGAAGAACCTGTGGATGTAAAACGATGGACAGAGCTGGAGAATGTACGTGAGTATTATCGTTTCTTTAAAAAGTATGAAGATGAATTTCGGGATGACTAGAGTACTACGGGTTTATGGTCAATTTTCATAACCATAAACCCGTATCCTAGTTATCTAATAGCCGCATCCGTTTTATCACATGTGGATGTATGTTCCCTGATAAACTTTTTCATAGCCTGAAAACTCTCATCGCTGATCTGATGTTCCATTTCACAGGCATCATGGGTGGCTGTTTTGGGATCGACCCCCAGAGAAATCAGCCAGTCAGAAAGTACCAGATGACGTTCGTACACACTGGATGCAATCTCCATTCCCTTTTCCGTCAATGTGATAAAACCGGCATGGCTCACTTCAATACAGCCATTTTCGCGCAGATGTTTCATCGCTACACTGACACTTGGTTTTGAAAAATTCAATTCTACGGCAATATCAATCGAACGCACAACCGGCAGCTTCCTGCTCAGCAGCAATATAGTTTCCAAATAATCTTCTGAAGATCTGTTATTTCTCATAGATGTCCCCTTCCTCCCCGAGTTTTTATCGCTACAGTTTCTTTATATTGTAGCAGTTATTGGCAATAAACTCAAGAGTTACTGTTCACTCCGTGATTAGTAACACGCTTCGCGATGCACAGAAATCTAAAAAACGCACGAGTGTTTAAATCCTGAATTTTTAAACACTCGTGCGTCTTCTATCCAATTAATACTCTCTTCCCCTGAAAAGAAAATCCATAGCAACGGATTTTCTCCTGAGGAATTCCTCTTGCCATTAGCCCGGCAGCATATTGTTTTTCCTCGATCTGGGAAAGGGCCTTTTTCACAGTATCCTGCAAATTATCTTCATCTATTGGATCATGTACTTTAAATTCCAGAATCAAAGCGTCATCTTTTTCTGGATTTTTCGGCTCCAGCATCACATCATACCTGCCAAATCCACTCTCCCGATTGGAGGTAATGACATATCGGTCCTGTAAATCCACCATCAAACCCAAAACAAATCTCATAAATGAAAAAACAAGCAGTGGTATTACAGTTCAGACCCCCACAATTAAGATTAAAGCCACAGCCATTAGAGATTACCAAATGAGAAAATGTATCAAAAAAGTTATTGACATGCAATCGAAGTAAGTATATACTAACCATGAAAGCGAAATGATTCTTAGGAAAGCAGGTGGATTATGATGCCTTTGACAATGGCTGAAACAGGTCGGGAGATTCGAATCAGAAAAATCGGCGGTAAGGATGAAACCAGACGTTTTTTGGAAAGCCTTGGTTTTGTGATGGGCGGATTTGTCACCATCGTTTCAGAAATCAATGGAAATCTGATTGTGAAAGTGAAAGATTCACGCGTGGCAATCAGTAAGGAAATGGCCAGTAAAATCATGGTATGAGGAGGAGGAGCATGGCTACATTAAAGGAAGCAAAATGCGGGCAGACCGTAAAGGTGGTAAAAATCCATGGAGAAGGTGCGGTGAAGCGCAGGATTATGGATATGGGTATCACCAAAAATGTAGAAATCTACATAAGGAAAGTAGCACCGCTTGGAGATCCGATTGAGGTGACAGTAAGAGGATATGAGCTGTCTTTGCGAAAAGCAGATGCGGAAATGGTAGAGGTACAGTAGTACTTTATTTTTTGGAAATAAGTTAGTGATAACTAAAATGGGTTATAGTTATATAATTAGAAAAGAGGATGTAGATGAAAGTAAAGATTGCGCTTGCAGGAAATCCAAACAGTGGAAAAACCACCCTGTTTAATGCTTTGACCGGCTCAAATCAGTATGTTGGAAACTGGCCTGGTGTAACGGTTGAAAAGAAAGAAGGAAAGCTCAAAGGCTATACCACAAAGGAAGATGAGGCAATTCTTGTGGATCTGCCCGGTATTTATTCACTGTCACCCTATACATTGGAGGAAGTGGTATCCAGAAATTATCTGATCAGTGAAAAACCGGATGCTATCATCAATATTATTGATGGTACGAACCTGGAAAGAAACCTGTATCTGACAACGCAGCTTACCGAGCTGGGAATTCCGGTTATCATTGCGGTTAATATGATGGATCTTGTCAGAAAGAACGGTGAGGAATTGAATATTGAACGTCTGGCAAAAGATACCGGCTGTAAAGTAGTTGAAATTTCTGCCTTAAAAGGAGAGGGGATCGATCAGCTGGTACAGCGTGCGGTGGCAATTGCAAAAAGCGGAAAAAAGAATCAGGCAGTACACCGTTTTGAAGGATGCGTGGAACATGCGATTGCCCATATTGAAGAGGCAATCAACGGCCTGGTAGATCCGAGTATGGAACGCTGGTATGCGGTAAAACTTTTTGAGCGTGACAAGAAAGTACAGCAAAATCTGAATCTGGGAAAAGACCTTCTGGATCACATTGAGGCAGATATTGTAAGCTGCGAAAAGGAGATGGATGATGATGCGGAAAGCATCATCACAGGTGAACGCTACAATTATATTGGAAGTATCATTGAAGACTGCTACAAAAAGCGTGTGAAAAAGCAGATGTCAGTTTCAGATAAAATTGACAGCATTGTTACCAATCGAATTCTGGCTCTGCCTATTTTTGCAGTGATTATGTTTCTGGTATATTATGTATCTGTTACCACCGTGGGAAGTATTCTGACAGACTGGACGAATGATACCCTGTTTGGTGAGTGGATAATCCCGGCAGCTCAGGGTGCACTGGAATCCATCGGCTGCGCGGAATGGCTGACAGGGCTTCTGGTTGACGGTATCATCAGCGGTGTGGGTGCTGTATTGGGATTTGTTCCGCAGATGCTGGTACTTTTCCTCTTTCTGGCATTTCTGGAGGGCTGCGGTTATATGGCACGAATTGCATTTATTATGGACCGTATTTTCCGTAAATTTGGACTTTCCGGAAAATCCTTTATTCCGATTCTTATCGGTACCGGATGCGGTGTACCGGGTGTTATGGCTTCCAGAACCATCGAAAACGACCGTGACCGTAAAATGACAATCATGACAACAACATTTATTCCGTGCGGCGCAAAACTTCCGATCATTGCCCTGATTGCAGGTGCTCTGTTTGACGGTGCGGTATGGGTGGCACCGAGTGCCTATTTCGTAGGTATTGCGGCAATTATCTGCTCCGGTATCATTTTAAAGAAAACAAAAATGTTTGCCGGAGATCCTGCTCCTTTTGTTATGGAACTTCCGGCTTACCATCTGCCATCAATTGGAAATGTACTCAGGAGCACCTGGGAGCGTGGATGGTCCTTCATTAAAAAAGCAGGAACAATTATTCTTCTCTCTACCATTTTTGTATGGTTTGCTCAGAGTTTTGGTGTGGAGGGCGGAAACTTTGGCATGGTAGAAGATATGAACAACAGTGTGCTTGCTGCCATTGGCTCTGCAATTGCATGGATATTTACGCCGCTTGGCTGGGGAGACTGGAAAGCAGCCGTGGCAGCTATTACCGGTCTTGTAGCAAAAGAAAATGTAGTCGGTACTTTCGGTATACTGTATGGATTTGGTGAGGTTGCAGAAGATGGTGTGGAAATCTGGGGTTCACTTGCAGGAGCAATGACTTCGGCTGCAGCATATTCTTTCCTGGTATTTAACCTGTTATGTGCTCCCTGCTTTGCAGCAATGGGTGCAATCAAACGTGAAATGAACAATATCAAATGGTTCTGGTTTGCTATCGGATATCAGACCCTGCTGGCCTATGTGGTTTCTCTTTGTATATATCAGATTGGAAACCTCATTATGACCGGAGTATTTGGAATCGGAACGGCAATATCATTTATTCTGGTCATCGGTTTTTTGTATCTGTTGTTCCGTCCCTTTCCAAAGTAACTAAAAAGTATGCAAAAGGAGGTGCAGATGAATGGGAACAGCGATCGTACTTGTACTACTCATAGGAGCAGTGGGTCTGATTATTAGAAGCATAGTTAAGGATAAAAAAGCCGGGAAATCCTTACAGTGCGGTCAGAATTGCAAACGCTGCGGCGGACATTGTCATTAGGGTGACTGGGGCAGGCTGTCCGGCAATTAGAAAATCACTTCTGGCTGAAAGGATAATCGAATCTTTCGGGCAGAAGTGATTTCTTGGGTTTGTCGTCAACCTTTGATCTGGTGATATGCTTGTGTGGGGTCTATATAAGAAAAAAATAGGCCAGAAAGCATAATATCAACCATTAGAGCCTATCAAACTCTCCACTCAATCAAGGAGTATAGACTCTATGGATTTCAATAATTTTGCCGCTGGCAACGGTAACCGTCGTGTTGTAAGGTGTGTAGCTGTATGCATCATCTTCCAGAGAGAGAAGATCACCTGCATACAGAGTTATTCCCGGGTTATCAAGATCTGCGTCATCAATCAGTACGCATTCCTGATCAACAGCAAGTGTTACATTAGCGGCTTCATAATAAGAGTGTCTGTCATCCAGTCCTACAATACAGAAGGTACCGCCGCCACTGGAGGTAAGATTAAATCCGCCTTCGCCTTCGCCGCCGTTAATGCAGATCAGTTCGCCCTCGGCTTTTTTTGACTCGACAAGTATATTTTCACCGTTTACGACAATCGTATCACCTTCAGCAAGCTGGGTTATATCAACAGCATCATAGACATCATGATCATATACAACCATGTCAAGAACAAGTGCACCATCGTCATTCAGATAAGCACTTTTAGCATCGAACGATACATGAAGGGTGACGTCAGCCAGATTTGTCAGATCCAGACCAGAGGGAATTGGTGAGATAGTTTTTGCCTCACCGGAGTCTTCTTTTGCGGCTTCTGTAACCTCTGGTGTGGTTTGGGGCTCCTTGTCTGCACTGTCAGTGGAATTTCCAGAAGCACAGGCACCGAGAAGCATTGCACTGATAAGAAGTGCTGTAAGTGATTTCTTTCTCATAGCTATTTCTCCTTTCTAAAACACGTATGTTAAATTCCTTCTGCAATAATAACTTTCTGGATGTATTTTACAAAATATTCGAGATAAATACAATAATAATTAGAATTTTTATAAAATTGTAAAGTTCCTATTTCGTGATAATGTAAAGATTGTGTGTTATAATAAGGTGACGATTTTTATGGGAGGTGATGCTGTGAACAGTATTTGGAAATATAAAACCCCGGATGTTTTTTCGGATATTTTGATGAATAGTGATGGGGAGTTTCTGACTGGTTTATGGTTTGAAGGGTCGAGAGATGTTTCAAAACATACCACTTTATGTGAAGAAAAAGAGTTGCCGGTATTTCGAGAGACCTGCCATTGGTTGGATATTTATTTCAGTGGACAATGTCCTGATTTTACACCTCAATATAGAATCAGTGGTTTCACTCCTTTCCGGCAGGAGGTTATCGAGATTATGAAAACGATTCCTTATGGTGAGACGGTAACTTATGGTGAAATCGCTGTAATCATTGCAAAAAAGAGAGGATTAGTACGGATGTCCTCACAGGCTGTTGGCGGGGCAGTCGGCTGGAATCCCATTGGCATAATCATTCCCTGTCACAGGGTGATTGGAGCAAATGGAAGTCTGACCGGTTATGGCGGAGGAATAGCAAATAAAATTGCATTACTGGCACATGAAGGAAATAATCAATACAGGAGAGATAGAGTATGAGTACATTATTAGTAAAAAAGTTGAGAGACAGAATTTATCAGTTCACGGATCGTAATGGAGAGGAAGAGGTAGATGCCTATTTTGTCATCGGCAGCAAGAAAGCCGTGATGATTGACGGCCTGGAAAATGCCTGTGGTCTGTATGAAAAAGCACGTGAAATCACAGACTTGCCCATGGGAATGGTTGTTGTGCATGGCCATCCGGATCATGCGGGAAAGGGCTGTGAAGAATTTATTAAGGCAGATTGTCCCGTTTACATACAGAAGCCGGAGTTGCCATTGCTGCGGGAATTTGGATTTTCCTATCCGGAAGAAGCATTCACGTTGATGGAACATGGGTATATCTTTGATCTGGGCGGCATTACACTGAAGGTAATGGGTCTGCCGGGACATACGCCCGGTTCAAGTGTTCTGTATTGTAAAGAAGAAAACATCATGTTCAGTTCCGATTCCCTGGGATCAGGAGATATCTGGATGTGGTTTCCTCATAGCCTGCCGCTGGAAAGTTACAGGAAAAACCTGGATGGCATTTATACCTTTATCCAGACACATCCGGATATGATCATCTATCCCGGACATACCAAACAGATACCAGACTATCGGGGAGATGGAGATGCCCATCTTGATCTGGCCTATGTAGACGACCTGATGGCAAGCACTGTGGCATTGATCAAAGGAGAAAAAACCGGCACTCCCGTACCTTCACTTCAGCACAGGATGGGAGATATCGACGTACGTACCCTGCCCGGGAAAATCATGATAGGATACACATACGATGCGGCAAAGCTCAGGGCAGACTGAAATCCATAAAAACAAGTTTTGTGGCTTACTTTCCTGTATATAATATAGGCTGCAAAGTTTGTTTTTTCGATTTTCCAGCCTACTACATTTTCTGGAAAGTAAGCTACAAGATTTGTTTTATTCTTTTGTAGCCTATTATTTTTGCAAGATAGTAGGCCGTAAAACCTATTTGAAGTCTCTACAGCCTATTACCTTAACAAATATAGTAAGCAAAAATTCATATAAACAGGATTTGAGGCCTATTCTATAGCAAAAATAATAGGCTGTAGAACTATAAAACAGACTTTTCAGCCTACTTCCCAGAGAATATAGTAGGCACAAAACCACAAAAATACATTTTATAGCCTACCCAGAGAGTTTTGAAATGAAACTGACTCCACATAGCATCTCACCAAATCAAAGATTGACGACTTTAACTATCATATAAAAAAGCGACAGGAACTAATTGACAAGTACGAAATCATACTATATATTATTTATAGTATGATTTCGTACTTTGGAGGTATATGATGATACGTAGTAGTTCGAAGGATATGAAGCGATTAAACCATCTGATCGGAGAGACAGATGCGGTTTATCATGAGATGGCTGTCCGGTTTGGTTTGTCGGACAGTGCAGTGAGAATTCTGTATACAATTTGTGACTATGATGATGGCATCTATTGCCCTTTGCAGGTAATCTGCCGTCGTACAGGTATCAGCAAGCAGACGATTAATTCTTCAATGAGAAAATTGGAGACAGAAGGTATCGTGTATCTGGAAGCATCCGGCAACAAGAATAAAACAGTTTACCTGACTGAAAAAGGAAAATCTCTTGCATCGAGTACGGCTCTACGGATGATTGAGATGGAAAATCATATTCTGGATTCCTGGCCAAAAGAAGATGTGGAACAATATCTTGAACTGACGGAACGTTTTCTTATTGCTCTGCGGGAACAGAGTAAAGGCTTTATTAAAGAAGCTGATGGGAAAAATGAAAAAGACACGGAAGGAGGCAGGAGAGATGATACAATTATCTGAGCATTTTGATTATAAGAGATTGATCAGGTTTACCATTCCATCGATTGTTATGATGTTGTTTACGTCTATTTATGGCGTTGTCGATGGTTTCTTTGTATCAAATTTTGCAGGAAAAACACCATTTGCTGCTGTTAACTTTATTATGCCGGTCCTGATGATTTTGGGGTGTATTGGGTTTATGTTCGGTACCGGAGGAAGTGCTTTGCTGTCGCTGACCATGGGACAGGGAAAAACGGAAAAGGCAAATGAAATATTTTCCATGCTGGTATATCTGTCGGCATTCTGTGGCGTCGTACTGGCTGTATTGGGAATTTTATTTCTCCGTCCGATTGCGTCCTGGATGGGGGCAGATGGGAAGCTGCTGGATGACTGTGTTTTCTATGGAAGAATCATTTTGCTTGCACTCCCATGCTTTGTTCTGCAGTATGAATTTCAGTGCTTATTTGCTGCAGCAGGGAAACCTTCCCTGGGGTTATATATCACGCTGGCTTCCGGAATGACCAATATTGTTCTAGACGCACTGTTTGTGGCTGTATGTTCCTGGGGACTTGCAGGAGCTGCAGCAGCGACAGCATGCAGTCAGTTTGTGGGCGGTGTCTGTCCTTTGATTTATTTTGGGCGTAAAAATAGCAGTTCTTTTCGCCTGGGAAAATTTCGATTTGATGGCAGAGCATTGTGGAAAACTTGCAGCAATGGAGTATCGGAACTGATGAGTAACATATCCATGTCGATTGTCAGCATGCTCTACAATATACAACTGATGCGTTATGCCGGTGAGAACGGGATTGCTGCTTATGGGGTTCTGATGTATGTCAGTATGATTTTTCAGGCAGTCTTTATCGGCTATGCAGTGGGAGCAGCTCCGATTGTGTCCTGGCATTACGGTGCACGAAATTCCGGTGAAGTGAAAAATCTTTTGGCGAAAAGCTGTGTATTGATCGGTATATGTTCAGCTGCCATGTTTGGGGCAGGAGAGCTGATGGGAGAAAGACTATCCTTATTATTTGTAGGGTATGAGAAAGAATTATTGGAAATGACTGTACATGCCTTTTCCATTTTTTCTGTTTCATTTCTGTTTTCAGGATTTGCAATTTTGGGTTCCTCATTCTTCACTGCCCTCAATGATGGACTTACATCGGCAGCAATCGCTTTTCTGCGAACACTGGTATTTCAGGTTGCCGCAGTTATTATCTTTCCCATAATCTGGGGATTGAATGGAATCTGGTGGTCGATTGTGGCGGCGGAAGTGATGGCAGTAGCGGTCACAGGACTCTTTTTCATTTGTAAGAAGAAAAAAGTGTTGATGATTTGAGTATTCTGAAGTCTGAAGATTGTAAATGCAACAAAAATCCGTTATACTAAAACAGAGAAGAATGTATTATGGAAGGTGATTGGGTATGGCACGAACAGGAGGAAAAGAGAAATGGCAGCAGAACAATGGGTGACAGGTATTCAGCATATTGGAATTCCGACTTCGGATATTGAGAAAACAATCCGGTTTTATGAGAAACTGGGATTTTCCACGGAACATACCAATGTAGTTCCGTCAAATGGAGCAAAGGTGGCATTTCTTCGCATGGGTAATCTGGTGGTTGAGACGTATGCAGAGGGCGGAAATGGTCTGGATGGTGCAATCAATCATTTTGCGTTGGATTGTACAGATATAGAAAGTGCATATACATGGGTGAAAGAACAGGGATATACAATCCTGTCTAACGGAATAGAAAAACTTCCGTTCTGGGAAAATGGTGTGGCCTTCTTTATCATCCAGGGACCAAATCAGGAGCGGATTGAGTTTTGTGAAAGAAAAAGATAGTATCTTGACTAATCTAAGCATTTCTGTTAGGCTTAAAAATAACATAAGAAAAGCAATGACGGAAAAGAGTAGTTTGAGGGAATCATCCAGAGAGAGTGACAGATGGTGGAAGTCACTTATGAGGAAAACAGACGAAAACCATTCCAGAGCCGCAGTACTGAAAAAAGTAGGTGCTGCCGTATGCCTGCGTTAAAGGATAGGATTTGTTGGAATCTGAAGTGAAAAGTTAAGGTGGAACCGTGCGAATGCACCCTTAAGGACTTATAGCAGTCTTTTTGGGTGCTTTTCTTATGTTGCTTAATCGGATATGTCTGTTTGAACAGACATGACAAACTGAAAGGAGATATAAGAAATGAAGGTTTTACACAAAAATGGAGAAATGACAGATGTTAGTTTTGAATGTCCGGAAGGTCGTGCCGCATTTTGGCATACGAGTGCACATATACTGGCACAGGCTGTAAAAAGGCTGTATCCGGAGACAAAATGTGCTATTGGACCGGCTATTGATCATGGGTTTTATTATGATTTTGAGTTTGGATTTGCCTTTGCGGAGGAACACAGGAAGGCTGTGGAAGACGAAATGCACCGGATCGTGAAAGAGTCGCTGTCGCTGCAAGTCTGGGAGGTCAGCCGTGCGGAAGCAGAATCGTTCATGGAACAGGCAGGAGAAGATTATAAACTGGAGATGATTCGGGAATTGCCGGAATCAGAAAAAATCACATTTTACCGGCAGGGGGATTATGTGGAATTTTGTGCCGGTCCCCATATTTCCAATACATGTCAGGTAAAAGCTATCCGTCTTCTTTCCGTAGCAGGAGCATATTGGAAAGGCAATGAAAAAAACCGGATGCTGACCAGAATTTATGGTATTTCATTTCCAAAAGCATCTCAGCTGGAACAGTATCTATTTATGTTGGAAGAAGCTAAAGCAAGAGATCATCGGAAATTGGGGCAGGAGCTGGGACTGTTTGCGTTAATGGACGACGGGCCGGGGTTTCCTTTCTTCCTTCCAAAAGGCATGGTTCTGAAAACTCTTCTGATTGACTACTGGAGAAAGATTCATACAAGGGAAGGATATGTGGAAATTTCTACTCCCATGATGCTGAACAGACAGCTTTGGGAGACCTCCGGACATTGGGACCACTACAGAGAAAATATGTACACGACAGTAATTGATGATACAGATTTTGCCATTAAACCCATGAACTGTCCGGGTGGTATGCTGTTTTATAAAATGCAGCCCCGATCCTATAAAGAGCTTCCCCTGCGTGTGGGAGAAATGGGACTGGTACATCGCCATGAAAAGTCCGGACAGCTTCATGGGCTGATGCGTGTACGCTGCTTTACTCAGGATGATGCGCATATTTTTATGACAGAAGAGCAGATTCAGGGAGAAATTCAGGGTGTGGTGCGTCTGATTGATGAAGTTTATACAAAATTTGGATTTTCGTATGAGATTGAATTGTCCACGAGACCAGAGAACAGTATCGGAAGCGATGCGGAATGGGAGCTTGCGACATGTGCACTGCGGGATGCTGTCAGCAGCCTGAATTTGCCCTATAGAGTCAATGAAGGTGATGGCGCATTTTATGGGCCCAAGCTGGATTTTCATCTAAAAGATTCTCTTGGAAGAACATGGCAGTGCGGAACTATACAGCTGGATTTTCAACTGCCGATGCGGTTCGGAGCAGAGTATATTGGTCCTGATGGAGAAAAACACAGACCCATTATGATACACCGTGTGGTATACGGTTCCATTGAACGGTTTATCGGTATATTAATTGAACATTATGCCGGTAAATTTCCGGCCTGGCTGGCACCAGTGCAGGTGAAAATTCTGCCGGTTTCTGACAAATATCTGGAGTATGCACAGACAATTATGCAGAATTTAAAGGAGGATGAAATCAGAGTCGAACTGGATGACCGAAAAGAAAAACTGGGGTACAAGATCCGTGAAGCCCGACTGGATAAGGTGCCGTATATGGTGATCGTGGGAGAAAAAGAGCAGAAAAACGGCACGATATCCGTCAGATGCCGGGATCTTCGGACAGATCAGCAGGATATGGGAGAAATGCAGCCGGAGTCATTGATATTACAACTTGCAAAATAATTACCATAAATCCGATATTTTTTCCATAATTAGAAAAGAACATTATTTATAATTATAAATGAAAATTGATTTATCAAGCGGATCAAGAGATGGAGATTCCGCGTGAGTATTCTTTAGAATGGAGGAAATAAAAAATGACAAAAATGGAACGTGTGGCTGCTGCGCTTCAGCACAAGGAACCCGATCGTGTACCGGTATATCCGATTCTTTCCGGTGTTACACGCAAACTGGTAGGAGCTACGTATGAAGAATGGAGTACAAACGCAGATGTTTGTTCCAGCGCACTTATTAAAGCAGCAGATGAGTATGATCTGGATTGCATTGTAACACTTATCGATCTTAGTGTGGAATGTGACGCATGGGGCCAGGAGCTGATATTTGAAGAGGAAAACGCATGTCATCCAAACTATAATAATATGGTAATTCAGGATATCGAAGATTATGAAAAGATAAAAAAAGTTGATTATCGTCAGTCAAAGCGTATGATGATGCACATTGATGTATGTAAAAAGCTGGTTGAAGCAAAAGGCGGGGAATTGCCTGTTGTTGCGTTTGTGTTTGGCCCTCTTGGTGTTCTGTCCATGTTGCGTAATCAGCAGGATATGTACATGGATTTGTATGACGACCCGGATGCTGTAAAAGAAGCTGCCTGTCAGGTGACTGAGACATTGAAAGATTACTGTAATGCTCTGATTGATACTGGAATTAATGCGATTATGTTTGACACGTTGTTTTCTTCAGGTGCTGTAATGAGCAAAGAAATGTGGATGGAGTTTGAAGGCCCGTTGGTGAAAGAACTGGCAGAACTCTGTCGATCCCGCGGATGCATGGTTATGATTCATAACTGCGGACAGCGTATCTATTTCGATGCACAGATAGAAATGATGCATCCGGTGGCAATTTCATTCCTTTATCCGCCTGCTGATTGTACTACTTTTGCTGAGTGTAAAGAAAAATACGGGAAGGATGTAACTTTAATAGGCTGTGTTACTCCGGCAAAAGCGGCTATAGGTACAGATGAAGAATGGGATCAGGAGTGTAAAGACTGTATTGATGCTATGGCTGCAGGAGGAGGTTTTATGCTGGCTACAGGATGTGAATATCCTTCAGGGGCATCATTTGACCGGGCAGTTCGCATGGTGAACATTGCAAAAACTTATGGAAAATATGAAAAATAAAATTACCAGAGTAGATCTTTTTACAGGATTCCTCGGAGCCGGTAAGACTACATTGATACAAAAATACGGTGCCTGCCTTTCTGAAAAGGGTATTCGTTTCGCCGTTATTGAAAATGAATATGGAAAAGCCGGGGTTGATACCGCCATTTTGCAGCAGAAAGGAATGAAAACAAAAGAACTGGCCGGAGGCTGTATTTGTTGTACGTTAAAAGCCGGTTTCCATGATTTGATCCTGAAATTGCATGAAGAAGGTGCAGAACGTATTCTTGTGGAACCATCAGGCATATATGAAGTATCACAATTCTTTTCAGTGATGAACAGTGAACATATGAAAGGAAAATGTGAAATCGGTACCGTATTTTGTGTTGTGGATCCGCTGCAGATAAATATTTACGATAAAGAGAATACTTCTTTTTTAAAGAATCAGCTTTTGCTTGCGGATGGTATTATTCTGAGTAGAACACAGCTTTTTGATGCGGCAGTTGTAAAGAACGCTGTTCATAAACTGAATGAAATCGCGCCTTTGACCCCTGTTTTGTTTACCGGTGACTGGGAAACTTTGACGTATGATACTTTTGAAAAATTTTCGTCTGTCGGAAGAAAGAGCATCAAAGCAGAAGTAAATGACATGGATCATTCAACAATTTTTCAAAGCTGCACATTAATCATTGACAAGGTATTTACTTCTGAAGGGTTAAAAAATATTCTGTCTGAAGTGATGTCCGGGGAATATGGGGATATCATGCGTATAAAGGGCTTTTTTCACTCAAAGGAGGGCACTTTGTCTGTAAATACGGTCCCAGGTCAAATCAGTATTGAAAAAACAAATGAACAGATATCGCCGATGCTGAATGTGATCGGACTCTCCCTCAACAGAAGAAAGATAAAAGATTTATTCCTGTCATATTAAGGATTTCCACAAAATATCTGGTAAAAGAAATAGTAGGATATATAATATAAAAAAAGTACCAGCAATCTAAAGATTGTCTAAAGAAGACAGAGGGGATGGAGATGAGAAAATTATCTCCATCCCTTGACTTGTCAGTCCCGATACTGTCGGAAAACTCCCCGTACAGTTTCATACAGGTGTGGTTTCAGTTCATCCAGAGGTACCGGCTGCTGATAAAGAATCGCATTGTAGCTGGTGCCGCTGATCAGCTCGATGATGGTGTACATCATCAGTTCCGGTGAACGGTAGGAATACTCCGCATGTTTCAGTAAATCCTCATAAATTTCATAGACAGATAGCTGCCCATCGTTTGGAGTAAAGTAGAGAGAATTTTTGAAAAATCCCCAGCTCAGATGCTTGGCAATCAATTTTACCAGATTCAGGTTGTTGGCCAGCTGATCGAGAATATGATCAATCATAAACATAACCTGATCCTCGAACTGAGAAATCTCCTGATGCGCTGATAACTCATTGTAAGCGACGCGAAACACCTGATTGGCCTTATGCGCGATCAGGTGATTACGGATATCATACTTGTCCTTAAAATAAAGATAAAAAGTACCCTTTGCCACCCCGGCATGATTCACAATATCCGAGATAGATGTCTTATTAAATCCATTATCAATAAAGAGAGAAAAAGCGGACTCCAGCAGAGAGTCCCTTTTTTGTTGTTTATTATGCTCTGCCTTTCCCATAGAATAAACATTTTTATCCTTTCCTTGAAATGTTCGTTATATCCTTATTATAAGAAGTTAGAAAATAAAAAGTCAAATGAAAATATACTTTTTTGTAATTCCTTTGGAAAGGGACGGAGAATCTATGGTATTTTTCAGAAGCAGGCCGCTCCTCCTCAACTCTGCACTAAGCGCGACTAATTGACGCTCAGGAGAGCCTTCGCGCCAAAGTCTTGCTAAGTGCATATTTTCGGACTCGCTTTCCCCAATGCTTCTGAAAAATACCAGAGATTCTCCTGTTTCGTTTGGAATAGAACAGGAAACTTCTTATCATTTTTTCAGAAGCATTGGGAAAAGTGAGTCCGAAGATCCGACGCTTACGGAGACTTCCTTGCTCAGGCTCTCCTGAGCAAGGATTTAGTCGTAGTTAGCGGCTAGCTGAGGAGGAACGGCCTGCTTCTGAAAAAATGATAAGAAGTTTCCGTACCTTTCCCAAACAAAATAAAATAATGACCAAAAGTCAAATTTTATATTTATTTTATTGACTAAAAGTCATTTTTATATATAATAATTAATGACCAAAGGTCATAAAATGATTAAAAAGGGAGGAAGTATCATGGAAAAACTGGGAAGGAAAATAGTGAAATTTCGAATCCCTGTTTTTGTCATCAGTATTTTGCTGTTGATTCCGGCGGCTATTGGTTATGTCAATACAAAAGTGAATTATGATATTCTGTATTATCTGCCGGATGAGATTGAGACGATGAAAGGGCAGGATATTCTGGTGGATCAGTTTGGAACAGGTGCCTATTCGATGTTTATCTGCGAAGGGATGGAGAACAAGGATGTGGCTAATTTGAAGAGTCAGATTGAGGAAGTAGAGCACGTTGCGAAGGTGGTATGGTATGACAGTTTTGCCGATATCAGTATACCGATGGAAATGTTGCCGGAGAAGATCAGAAACGCATTTAATTCTGATGATTCCACAATGATGTTCATTATCTTTGAGACGACTACTTCAGCGGATGAAACGATGGATGCTATCGAGGATATCAGAAGTATCGCAGGTAAACAGTGTTTTCTGAGTGGGATGTCGGCGATTGTAACGGATACGAAGAACCTGGCGGAATCAGAAGTTGCCATTTATGTGCTGATTGCAGTCATTCTTTCAAGTATTGTTCTTGCACTGACCATGGAATCTTATCTTATTCCTGTATTGTTTCTGCTGAGTATCGGTATGGCAATTATTTATAATATGGGAACAAACATTTTCAAAGGAGAGATTTCCTATATTACAAAGGCCTTGAGCGCCGTACTTCAGTTAGGTGTTACCATGGATTATTCCATCTTCCTGTGGCACAGTTATCAGGAAAAGAGAAAGGTTTACGGGGACGATCATAAGGAAGCCATGGCCCAGGCCATAGCAGCTACCATCAAGTCGGTGGTTGGAAGTTCCATCACGACAATTGCCGGATTTATCGCCCTCTGCTTTATGAGTTTTACTCTTGGCATGGACCTTGGCATTGTCATGACAAAGGGCGTTGTATTTGGAGTCCTTTGCTGTGTAACAGTTCTTTCATCGATGATCATGATTTTTGATAATGCACTGGAAAAGACAAAACATCGCCAGTTGATTCCTGATTTTTCAAAATCTACCGATTTTGTAGTAAAGCATCACACATTTTTTGTAATCGTATTTGTTCTTTTATTTGTTCCGTTTGTTTATTTTCAAGCTAATACAAAAGTGTACTATAATCTGGATTCCAGCCTGCCTGACGATTTGGAAAGTATTCAGGCCAACACAAAGCTTCAGGAAGAATACGAAATGGGTGCTGCTCATATGATTCTTCTGGATAAAAATCTTCCGGAGAAACAGAAATATCAGCTAATCAGTGAAATGGAGGATGTGGATGGTGTAAAAAGAGTCCTTGGCCTGGAAAGTATCATCGGACCCACATTTCCCATGAGCATGATTCCCGATGATATCAAGGAAATCCTGGAAAGTGATCAGTACGAACTGATGCTGGTCATGAATGAATATCCGGTGGCATCTGATGAGGTGAATCAGCAGATTGACCAGTTAAATACAGTTTTGAAACGTTATGATCCCAATGGCATGCTGGTGGGAGAGGCCCCCTGTACAAAAGATTTGATCGAGATTACTGATCACGATTTTGCGGTGGTAAGCGCAGTCTCCATCCTGGCTGTATTTGCCATTATATTCTTCGTATTTAAGTCGATTTCATTGCCATTTATTTTGGTACTGGTGATCGAAGGAGCTATTTTTATCAATATGGGTATCCCGTTTCTGACCGGAACCACACTTCCTTTTGTGGCTTCGATTGTAATCGGTACCATTCAGCTGGGCGCAACGGTAGATTATGCAATCTTAATGACCAGCCGATATGAAAAAGAGCGGGGCTCAGGAAAAAATAAAAAAGAAGCCATACGGATTGCTCATGAGAGCAGCCGAAGACCGGTAATGGTATCAGCCTTTAGCTTTTTTGCCGCTACGTTTGGCGTGGGTATGTATTCGAAAATAGATATGATCAGTTCTCTGTGTCTTCTGATGGCAAGAGGTGCATTGATCAGTATGTGTGCGGTACTGCTGTTCTTACCTGCCATGTTCTGGGTATTTGACGGAGTAATTTGCAGGACCAGCAAAGGTTTTAAGGAGGAATTATCATGAAGAAAAAATATATTCAGGCAACAATGGCAGTGATGACAGCAGCATTGGCAGTATCTTTACCGGTGACAACCGTATCGGCTGCCGTGTCGGAAAAAGAACAGACTGTATATGTCAATGCCGATCAAAATGGAAATAATCAGAAAGTGATTGTCAGTAACTGGCTGAAAAACTCACAGAAGGAAAATACGCTTACAGATAAAAGTAATCTGAGCGATATCACAAATGTAAAAGGGGAGGAGACATTTACCGATGACGGCAAGGGAAATATCATCTGGGATGCACAGGGAAATGATATTTACTATCAGGGTACCACTGATCAGGAATTGCCGGTGGGGGTAAAGATTACGTACTATCTGGACGGCAGGGAAATGAAGCCGGATGAACTGGCCGGAAAAAACGGTAAAGTAAAAATCCGTATTGATTATGAAAATAAAGCCCAGCGGACAGTGGATATCAACGGAAAAGAAGAAACCATACACGTTCCCTTTTTGATGGCAACAGGAATGATTCTTCCGTCAGATACATTTTCCAATGTGGAAGTGACAAACGGAAAAGTGATTTCTGACGGACAAAATGAGATTGTTATGGGAATCGGACTGCCGGGACTGGAGGACAGCCTGCAGCTTTCCCAGGTGAATGGACTGGAAGATGTAGACATTCCTGATTATGTGGAAATTACTGCAGACGTGGAAAACTTTTCCCTGGCTTTGACTGCAACAGTGGCAACCACAGGTATGCTAAACGATCTGGGGCTGGGTGATATTGACAGTCTGGATGATCTGAAAGACAGCCTGAATGAACTGACAGATGCTTCCACTGCCCTTGTGGATGGCAGTCGTGAACTGAAAGAGGGAATAGAAACACTGGATACTTCAGCGAATGAGTTTGTGGAAGGTATCAACAGCGCTGATGAGGGAACCGTAAAACTGAAAAATGGAATTGATACGATGAACAGTAAAAAAGGAGAACTGCTGGATGGTATCAGTCAGCTGCTTTCGGGAATGGAGGCGCTGGGAACGGGAGCAGGAGAATTGCAAAATGGTGTTAAGACCTATACAGACGGTACGACGCAGCTGAACAGCGGCATTACCCAGGTAAATGAAGGTGCCAGTCAGCTGCAGCAGGGTATTTCCGTACTAAATGAAAAAAAATCGGAGCTGATGGCTGGAGTTGAGAAGCTGGCAGCGGGTGGAACAGCACTGGAACAGGGGGCAGATAGTCTGCAGAGTGGTTTGTTTGCTTATCTGGAAGGAGCAGATCGTCTGAATGCCGGAATACAGAAAATGCAGAAAGAACTGGAAGAAAAACTGGGAAAGGCAGCACAACTCCCGGATACTGTAGAAGCACTACAGTCCGGATGTGAAGGACTGCAGCAGGGAGCAGCACAGATCCAGGCTGGCGCTGACCAGGCAGCCGAAGCGGCACAGGGTCTGGAAGATACTATGGACCAACTGAAAAATGCTGCAGATTCTGCCGGGAACCTGGCAGCACAGGCTGCTGATGAGACTGATGCTATTCAGAAGGAAATGGAAAGTTTGAATGAAAAAGCTTCTGCACAGGCCCAACATGCGGTTCAGGAAGAAAACAGAAAAGTGAATCAGTCGGCAAATGAACAGGCAAATGCACAGCTTGCGCAGATGAAACAGGCAGTTGCTGCAGCACTGTCAGTCACCGATCTGAGCGAGGAAGAAAAACAGACCATTCTCTCCGGATTAGGTTCCATTCAGGTGGATGTAGGTGTCCAGACAAATGCATCCTTATCGTTAGATTCAGAAACATTGCAGAATAAAAAAGCAATACTTGAAGGCATACAGGCCAATCTGCAGCAGATTTCCGGAAGTCTGGCTGACCAGACAACGCTGACGCAGGCAGGCGAGAACATGGAACAGTTGAAACAGGGCTCTTTAAGCGTCAGTGAAGGAGCAGAAACATTAGGAAAAAATGCACAGGTAATTTCCCGGACTGTTGAGCCGCTGAAAAATTTCTCTGAAATGGCGGAAGAACTGACAGGTGGAATCAGCGAACTGGTTCAGGGAAGTGAAGGACTTTGCAGTAAAAATGAAGAACTCCGTCAGGGAGCAGCGGCAGTTGTTGATGGCACACAAAATCTGAATACGGGAATTGGCAGTCTGGCTTCCGGTGCTTCTGCTCTGGGGGATGGAGTTACACAATTAAAGACAGGAGCTGACACCCTGGTAACCGGAACCTGGAAGTTGAAAACAGGTTCAGATACTCTGATCGCCAACAATTCCACTCTCAGCGATGGCACAGCAAAACTTACGGCAGGAAGCAGTGCCCTGATTATCGGCGGAAAAGCACTCCAGTCCGGAGGATTGACACTCAGTGATGGCATTCTGCAGCTGGCAGACGGGGCGGCACAACTAAAAGACGGAACCTCCCGGCTGGTAGCAGGAGGAAAAGAACTGAAAAACGGAACAACAAAACTCCGCGACGGATCCGAAGAACTGGCAGACGGCATGCAGGAATTTGATAAAAAAGCAATCCGAAAACTGTCAGAAACCCTGGAAGGAAATCTACAGAATATACTGGACAGATTAAACGCAGCAGCAGACGCTGACAAAGAATACACCGCATTCGATGGCTGGGACAAAGACACAGACGGAAGAGTAAAATTCATAATAGAGACAGCAGCAGTTGAAGCCAGGTAAACAAAGGAGTATAATCTTGTTTATGTTGGAAAGGGACGGCCTGCTTCTGAAAAAATGATAAGAAGTTTCCGTCCGTTCTCAAACGAATTACAAAAAAGCATACTTTGATGAATGTGGAGGTACTTTATGGAATTTACAGGTTGGGAACTCATATGGCTGTTTTTTTGCTATTCTTTTCTGGGATGGATTCTGGAGACGGCGTCATCTGCTGTGAAACAAAAACGTTTTGTAAATCGGGGATTGATTAATGGTCCTTTCTGTGTGCTTTATGGAACTGCCGCTGTGATTATGACGGTGATGCTGGGAGAATTGCATGGTTTCTGGCTGTTTGTCGGCTGTCTGATACTCAGTACGGTGCTGGAATGGACAGCAGGTCATTTGATTGAAAAGATGTATCATGAGACCTGGTGGGATTATTCGGGTGTCCGCTGGAATCTGGACGGTTATATTTGTCTGCCGATGGCGTTTTTGTGGGGTGCTTTGGGGGTTGTGGCATTGACCTGGGGCAACACACTTTTGCTGGCATTGTTTCAGATGCTTCCTGCACTGGCAGGTAAGGTTGTGAGCATTATTCTGCTTCTGATTCTGGGAGTGGATGTGCTGGCTACTCTGATGATTCTTTCCGGAAGAAGCAGAAGAATCCAGCAGTGGGAAACAGCAGATGCATGGCTGACCGGAATCAGCTCCGGTCTGCAGAAAAAAATATACACGGGAGTGGACCGACGTCTGCAGCGGGCTTATCCGAAAAAACAGAGATTGACTGCGGCTGAAAAAGATAAAACTGTATTTGCATCGGGCTGCGATTTTTATAAAATCGTATGTCTGTTTTTGATCGGGGCATTTCTGGGAGATATTACGGAAACCATATTCTGCAGAATTACAGCAGGCGTCTGGATGAGCCGCAGCAGTGTGGTGTGGGGGCCGTTCAGTATTGTCTGGGGACTGGCTATTGCGGCGGCGACGCTGCTTCTTTACAAATATAAAAATAATAGTGATGGATTTATTTTCCTGGCCGGCACACTGCTGGGCGGTGCCTATGAGTATGTGTGCAGTGTATTTACTGAAATCGTTTTCGGAACTGTTTTCTGGGATTATAGCCAGATTCCCTTTAATCTTGGGGGAAGAATCAATCTTTTATACTGCTTTTTCTGGGGGATTGCCGCGGTAGTGTGGATAAAGAAATTGTATCCTGTATTTTCCGGGCTTATTGAAAAGATACCGGTCAAAACCGGAAAAATACTGACATGGCTTTTAATTGTTTTTATGAGCTGCAATATCATTGTCTCCTGCATGGCGCTGGTTCGTTATAACCAGAGAAGCAATGGTGTTCAGGCTGATTCCGGATGGCAGAAGGTGATGGATGAAAGATTTGATGATATTCGCATGGAACATATCTATCCCAATGCATTGAAAATACATAAGTAATTTCATCTTGAAAGAAGATAAAGCCTCCGCCGGAATTGCACAGATTATTATAAATGTCGAATTTGCTTGAAATAAAAGAATAATTGATGATGTATCTGTTATATTGACAGTAAATATCAAAAGGAGTATTACGAAAAAGAACAATTCGTGTAAAGATATCTTGATTTGGAGAATGATTGATTTTATAATACAAGTATCATTTGGAACACAGAATTGAAAAAGGGCCCGCTGATTCCAAACGAGGAAAGTAATGTGAGGTAAAATGGAGGAGTCAAGATGGAAAAATTAAATATTGCCATCGCAGATGATAATGAGCGGATGGTAAATCTGCTGGGAACATTGATCAGGGATGACAGTGAACTGGAATTAGTGGGACAGGCGGATAACGGCAAGGATATCTACGATATTATCAAAGAAAAAGAACCCGATGTTGTACTGTTAGACATTATCATGCCGAAGGTTGACGGATTGACCGTTATGGAAAAAGTGAATCAGGACAGCAGTATGAAAAAACATCCTGCATTTATCGTGATTTCTGCTGTAGGGCAGGAACGGATTACAGAGGATGCATTTAATCTTGGGGCATGCTATTACATCATGAAACCATTTGATAATGAAATGATACTGAACCGGATTAAACATTTCAGAGATAACAGAACCCGAAGACCAGGAGAAATCCGGAAACCGGAAAAACAGGACTTTTCCGTTGAACTGAAAAACAGAAATCTGGAGATGGATGTTACCAGTATTATTCATGAAATCGGTGTTCCGGCCCATATCAAAGGATATCAATATCTGAGAGATGCCATCATTATGTCTGTGGAAGATATGGAAATGTTGAATTCCATTACAAAAATACTATACCCAACGATCGCAAAGAAGCATCAGACGACCCCAAGCCGGGTAGAGCGGGCAATCCGCCATGCTATCGAAGTTGCCTGGAGTAGAGGAAAAATGGATACGATAGATGAACTTTTTGGTTATACCGTCAGCACGGGAAAAGGAAAACCGACGAATTCCGAATTTGTTGCCCTGATAGCAGATAAAATTCGCCTGGAATACAAAAATGCATAAAGAAATGCATATAACCCTTTTCTTTTTGGATAAAATGCAGTATAATATCTATTAGAAATTTTCAAGAAATAATTCACGGAGGTTATATACGCATGAAAAAGGTGTTATATGTTGCATCTGAATCAGTACCATTTATTAAGACAGGTGGTCTGGCAGATGTTGTGGGTTCGCTGCCCAAGTGTTTTCCAAAGGAACATTTTGATGTTCGAGTTATTATACCAAAATACGCATGTATGAAGCAGCAGTTCAAAGACAGTCTGCGTTATATTACAAATTTTTATATGTCCATGAACTGGAGACAGCAGTATGTGGGTATTTTTGAGACAGAGTACGACGGAATCAAGTTTTATTTTATCGATAATGAAGAGCATTTTAGCGGAGACAAACCGTATTATGGAATGCCGAATGACTTGGAAAAGTTTGCATTTTTCTCAAAAGCAGCACTTTCCATTCTTCCAGTGATCAATTTCAGACCTGATATCATTCACTGTCATGATTGGCAGACTGGTCTGATTCCGGTATATCTGAAAGAACGTTTCCAGGCAAGCGATTTTTATCGTGGAATCAAAACTGTTATGACCATACATAATCTGAAGTTCCAGGGTGTGTATGATATTAAAACGATTAAGAGCATTACTGGTCTGTCCGATTATTTCTTTACTCCGGATAAACTGGAGATGAATAAAGACGCCAATTATCTGAAGGGTGGTCTGGTTTATGCAGATGCGATTACAACGGTAAGTAATACCTATGCAGAAGAAATCAAAACACCGTTCTATGGTGAGGGTCTGGACGGTCTTATGTGCGCAAGATCCAATAGTCTGCGAGGTATTGTCAACGGTATTGATTATGATGAGTATAATCCTGAGACGGATCCTATGATCGCAAAGAATTACTCAGCAAGAACATTCCGCAAAGAAAAAGTAAAGAACAAACTTGCTCTGCAGGAAGAACTTGGTCTTGATGTGGATCCAAGAGTTATGATGATCGGTGTTGTTTCCCGTTTGACTGACCAGAAAGGATTCGATCTGATCTCCTATATGATGGATGAAATGTGTCAGGACAGCATCCAGCTGGTAGTTCTGGGTACCGGTGAAGAGAAGTATGAGAATATGTTCCGCCACTTTGCATGGAAATACGATAAAAAAGTATCTGCTAATATTTATTATTCAGAAGCATTGTCTCATAAGATTTATGCGGCTTCTGATGCATTCTTGATGCCTTCTCTGTTCGAGCCGTGCGGACTGAGTCAGTTGATGAGTCTTCGTTACGGAACAGTTCCGATCGTGCGTGAGACCGGCGGACTGAAAGATACTGTGCAGCCGTACAATGAATTTGAAGGAACAGGAACAGGTTTCAGCTTTACCAATTACAATGCCCATGAGATGCTTGGTACGGTTCGTTACGCAGAGCGTATCTTCTATGACCGCAAACGCGAATGGAACAAGATTGTAGACCGTGGTATGGCACAGGATTATTCCTGGGGCAATTCAGCAAAACAATACGAGGAAATGTATACCTGGCTTGCAGGATTTTAGGATGGCAGTGGGCAGTGTACGCAATATAAAAAGCGTACACTGCCGCAATGCCGGCAGATATTCAGCTTTTCTACTCCGGTATTCACCGGAATTTTCCCTGATAAAATTAAGTAAAATAATGTTGACAAGCAAACGAAAGTGTAATACTATGTTATTAAAGACGAACATAAGTTCGCTATAAAAGGAGAATAAGATGATTAAAGAAGATAAATTAAAAGCTTTGGATGCAGCTTTGGGACAGATTGAAAAACAGTTTGGAAAAGGCTCTGTGATGAAACTGGGAGATTCCGGAAAGGATATGAATGTGCAGACAGTTCCCACCGGTTCACTCAGCCTGGATCTTGCACTGGGTCTGGGAGGAGTTCCCCGGGGAAGGATTATTGAAATCTATGGTCCGGAGTCCAGTGGTAAGACGACGGTTGCTCTGCATATGGTGGCAGAAGTACAGAAAAGAGGCGGTATTGCCGGCTTTATTGACGCAGAGCATGCGCTGGATCCTGTTTATGCAAAAAACATTGGTGTGGACATTGATGAACTTTATATCTCGCAGCCGGATAATGGCGAACAGGCACTGGAGATTACTGAGACGATGGTACGTTCCGGTGCAGTTGATATCATTATCGTAGACTCTGTAGCAGCTCTGGTACCGAAGGCTGAGATTGAAGGAGATATGGGAGATTCCCATATGGGACTTCAGGCAAGACTGATGTCCCAGGCTCTGAGAAAACTGACAGGTGTGGTCAGCAAGTCCAACTGTATTGTCATATTTATCAATCAGCTTCGTGAAAAATTGGGTGTCATGTTTGGCAATCCGGAGACAACGACGGGAGGCCGTGCCCTGAAGTTCTATGCATCTGTACGAATGGATGTAAGAAGGGTAGAAGCTTTAAAACAGGGCGGTGAGGTGATTGGTAACCGTACGAAAATCAAAGTTGTAAAGAATAAAGTAGCCCCTCCATTTAAAGAGGCAGAGTTTGACATCATGTTCGGGAAGGGCATATCAAAAGAGAGTGATATTCTGGATCTGGCAGTAAAAGTGGGAATTGTTCAGAAAAGCGGTGCCTGGTTTGCCTATAACAATGGAAAAATCGGTCAGGGACGTGAGAATGCCAAGATTTATCTGAAAGAGAACCCGGAAGTGGCAGAAGAAATTGAGCAAAAAGTAAGAGCACATTTTGGGCTGGAAGCCTCCGAACAAAGTGTGGAGTTAGAAACTCCGATTCTGCCTTCTGAAAGTGAACCGGAAGTATGATGATTACAGAGATTCTTCCTGTAACGAAACAAAAGTATCGAGTGGTGACAGATGAACAGCTTGCCTTTATTTTGTATAAAGGCGAGCTGTCACATTATCATCTGCAGGCAGGGAGAGAACTAACGGAGCAGGAATTTCGTACGATTCAGGAAGAAGTGCTGATAAAAAGAGCAAAGCTTCGCGCCATGCATTTGCTTACGGGCAGAGATTATACAGAACTTCAGCTGAGGAAAAAACTGGAGCAGGGGGAATATACGAAGGAAGCAGTGGATATTGCCATAGAATATGTACATTCCTGGCATTATCTGGATGATCAGCGTTATATGGAACATTATCTGGCCGCGTTCTCCGGGAATAAAAGCAGGAGACAACTGGAACAGGAACTGCAGCAGAAAGGAATCTCCAAAGAGATGATAGCCGCCTTTCGCGAAAAGCAGGAAGATGTTGGAGAAACTCAGGATGAGACGGAGATGATTCTTGAGCTTTTGAAAAAAAGATGTAAGGATCCCCGGAGTGCGGATGAAAAAGAAAAAAGAAGGCATTATGCATATTTGATGAGAAAAGGCTTTGATTCCGGTGATATACGCAGGGCATGGGAACAATTCTTTACCATAGCTTAACATATTTCATAAAAAACAGAGGGAATCCGTTGACAAATTCGTCAAATCATTATAAAATTATAACGTTGTAATCGTACAATGAAAATTGAATAAGGAGGTGCTCCTATGGCAAATGCAATAGTAATGTATGTTATCATTGCACTTGTTGCTGTAGTCATCACGCTGCTGATTGCGGTTCCTGTGACTTGCAAAATTGCGGTGGCCAACAAAGTGAAGCAGGATGCTGAAAAAGTTGGTACGGCAGAGGAAAAAGCAAGAAACATCATAGATGAAGCTTTAAAAACGGCTGAAACTAAGAAACGCGAAGCTCTTCTGGAAGCGAAAGAAGAATCTCTGAAGACAAAGAATGAACTGGAGAAGGAAACCAGAGAGAGAAGGAATGAACTGCAGAAGTACGAAAAACGTGTGCTGGCAAAAGAGGAATCCGTTGATCGGAAAGCAGACGCTATCGAGAAGAAAGAAGCAGAGTATACAGCAAAAGAAGCAGAATTAAAGAAGAAAGAAAAAAGGGTTGGCGAATTACATGACCAGGGAGTACAGGAACTTGAGAGAATCTCAGGTCTGACCTCCGAACAGGCAAAGGAATGTCTTTTAAAATCTGTTGAAGATGAAGTGAAAATTGATACCGCAAAGCTCTACAAAGAACTGGAAGCGCGGGCAAGAGAAGACGCAGCCAAGAAAGCAAAAGAGTATGTAGTGACTGCGATTCAGAAGTGTGCGGTGGATCACGTTTCTGAGACAACCATTTCCGTTGTTCAGCTTCCCAGCGATGAGATGAAAGGAAGAATCATCGGACGTGAAGGCCGCAATATCCGTACACTCGAGACATTGACGGGTGTGGATCTGATTATTGATGATACACCGGAAGCGGTGGTCCTTTCTGGATTCGATCCGATTCGACGTGAAGTGGCAAGAATTGCTCTCGAAAAGCTGATCGTGGATGGAAGAATTCATCCGGCTCGTATTGAGGAAATGGTAGAAAAGGCACAGCGGGAAGTAGAAACTATGATCCGTGAAGAAGGAGAGAATGCCGCTCTGGAAGTAGGTGTTCATGGAATTCATCCGGAACTGATCCGGCTTCTCGGAAGAATGAAGTTCCGTTCCAGCTATGGACAGAACGCATTAAAACATTCAATCGAAGTTGCACAGTTGTCAGGTCTTCTGGCTGCTGAAGTAGGAACGGATGTACGCATGGCAAAGCGTGCCGGATTGTTACATGATATTGGAAAGTCTATTGACCATGAGGTGGAAGGCTCCCATATTCAGATCGGTGTAGATCTCTGTAGAAAATATAAGGAATCTCCACTGGTTATCAATGCCGTTGAGGCACATCATGGAGATGTAGAACCGGAATCTTTGATCGCATGTCTGGTGCAGGCAGCGGATGCTATTTCGGCTGCAAGACCAGGTGCCAGAAGAGAAACACTGGAAACATACACCAACAGATTGAAACAGTTAGAAGATATTACCAACTCCTTCAAAGGAGTAGACAAATCCTATGCTATTCAGGCAGGACGAGAGGTTCGTATCATGGTATTACCGGATCATGTTAATGATTCAGATATGGTATTACTTGCAAGAGATATTTCTAAACAGATTGAAGCTGAACTGGAATATCCTGGACAGATAAAAGTCAATGTAATCAGAGAAAGCAGGGTTATTGATTACGCAAAATAGATCTGCTTCCTCGAAAACTCAACAATAAAGCGGGGGCGAAGGTCCCCGCTGTTTCTTTATATAATTCGGAAAGTCCTTGGGCTTTCCGAATGTATAAAAAGCCCTTTGGAGCTTATCCACTTTGTAAAAGGAATATGAGATATAAAGTAAAGGTTCGAAGTTATCGACTGACAAGTTATAAAATACAGCAAAATAAACGTGTGCGAATAGCATTTTTATCTGATGCCCATAATCGGGTATGGGATGAAGAAGGAAGACGTATCCTGAATTTATTAGAAAAAAATCAACCGGATCTGGTTCTGATCGGCGGAGATATGATTATAGGACAGAAGGACACCGATGTACGCAGGACAGCGGATTTTATCCGACAGTTATCGGAACGATATCCGGTATATTATGCGGACGGCAATCATGAACAGAGAATCAGGCTGAAACCTCAGGCGTTTGGTTCCATGTATGAGGTATATAACAATCTATTGGAAGAAACAGATGTTGTCCGTATCCGTAACCAGAAAGTACGATTGAAGATGAATGGTGTTTCACTGGTAATATATGGTCTTGATCCCGAATGCAGGTTTTATCATAGAGGAAAAGAAGAGAAGGGAATGTACCGGGAACTGGAGGACATCTTTGGAAAACCGGAGCACGATTGTTTCACTGTTCTTCTGGCTCATACACCGAGGTATTTTAAAGAATACAGGCAATGGTCACCGGATCTGACATTGTCCGGCCATTATCATGGCGGCGTATGGCTGCTGAATCATAAGGTGGGGGTGATTGCCCCTGATTATCGTCTGTTTTCCCCCTATTGCTGCGGATTGCATGGCGATGAACAATCCAGAATGATTGTAAGCGCTGGATTGGGAGAACATACCATACCGCTTCGGATTCACAATCCGAGAGAATTGACAATCATTGATATAGAAGGAGTGTAAAGTCATGGGAATACCCGTAAAACTTCAGGTGTTTGAAGGTCCTCTGGATCTGCTGCTGCATCTGATTGATAAAAATAAGATCGATATTTACGATATTCCGATTGTCGAGATTACCGAGCAGTATATGGATTATATTCAGCAGATGCAGCGGGAAGATCTGAATATTATGAGTGAATTCATGGTAATGGCAGCCACTCTTCTTGATATTAAGTGTAGGATGCTGCTCCCCAGGGAGATGAATGAAGAAGGGGAAGAAGCGGATCCCAGAGAAGAACTTGTTCAGAAACTCCTGGAATATAAGATGTATAAGTATATGTCCTATGAGCTTCGTGACCGAATGGCTGACGCATCCAGATGTGTATATAAAGAAAGTACAATGCCCAAAGAGGTATTGGAATATCGACCGCCTGTGAGTGTGGAAGAACTCCTGGGGGATCTGACACTTGCAAAGCTGCAGGAAATCTATCGGTCAATCATAAAAAAACAGGAGGATAAACTGGATCCTATACGAAGCAAATTCGGAAAAATTGAGAAAGAAGAGATTAGTCTGGAAGATAAGATGGCGGATATGAAGCGGTATGCCCGGACTCATCGGGAATTTTCTTTCCGTGGAATATTGGAAAAACAGGCCAGTAAGATACAGGTAATTGTAACATTTCTTTCTATTCTTGAACTGATGAAAATCGGCTATATTCAGATCAGTCAGGAAAAGTTATTTGACGATATTAAGATTACTTCACTGAAATACGGACAGCCGGAGGAGGAAGAAGTGGAGGAAGAACAACAGACAGGTGAGGAGCAGACAGATGAAACGGATTGAGGCAGCCATTGAGGCGATTTTATTTTCAGCAGGAGAATCGGTGGAAGTTGGCCGGATTGCCAAAGCCATTGGACATGATGTGGTGACAACAGAGAAGATTATCCGGAATATGATGTTGAAATATCAGCAAGAAGACCGGGGCATTAAAATTATTGAGCTGGAAAATGCATTTCAGATGTGTACCAAACAGGAGTATTATGAATATCTGGTTGAAATTGCACTTCAGCCGAAAAAAGCGGTACTGACCGATGTCATGCTGGAAACCTTGTCTATTATTGCCTATAAGCAGCCAGTTACAAAACAGGAAATAGAGAAGATTCGCGGAGTCAAATGCGATCACGCCATCAATAAACTGGTGGAGTATAACTTGGTCCAGGAGCTGGGAAGACTGGATGCACCGGGACGTCCCATTCTTTTTGGAACAACAGAAGAATTTCTTAGAAATTTCGGTGTGCAGTCTACGGAAGATCTTCCGGTCATCAATCCGGTAAAATTGGAAGATTTTAAGGCGGAGGCAGAAGAAGAAGTCCAGATGACATTGGATATATAAGGGCTACCGTTTACAGCAACATATAAGGAATAAAAAACAGGTATCTTTCATATAAATGTAATACAACGATATGGAGGATACCCCTATGAGAAAAGTTTGGCTGAGTCTGTTGTTTTTTTTCCTGTTTGCAGGACTACCCTTAAGGTGCAGAGCACAGGAAATTCATGATACAGAGTTATATGCACGTGCGGCATGTCTGATGGATGCAGATACCGGGCGTGTTTTGTATTCAAAAGAAGGGGAACAGCAGATGCCTATGGCAAGTACAACGAAAATTATGACATGTATCCTGGCACTGGAAATGGGGCACCCGGATGATATTGTAACCGTATCTGCCAACGCAGCTGCACAGCCCAAAGTTCACATGGGTGCAGAAAAGGGAGAACAGTTCCTGCTCCAGGATTTATTATATGCGCTGATGCTGAATTCGGACAATGATGCGGCTGTGATGATTGCTGAACATCTGTCAGGAAGTACAGAAGCATTTGCAGAAAAAATGAATCTGAAGGCTCGTGAAATCGGGTGTACCGATACATATTTCATTACCCCCAACGGACTGGATGCGGAGGATTCTTATGGTGTACACAGTACAACGGCAGTGGATCTGGCGATGATATTGCGGTATTGTATCATGGAATCATCGCAAAGGGACATGTTTCTGGAGATAACCCGGATGCCGTCCTATACGTTCTGGAATCAGTCCCATACCAGGGTTTATAACTGTACCAATCATAATGCATTTCTGAATATGATGGATGGAGCTCTGACCGGTAAAACAGGGTTCACGGCAGATGCGGGCTACTGCTATGTGGGAGCTTTGCAGTGGGAAGGGAAAACATTGATCGTTTCCTTACTTGCCTGTGGATGGCCAAACAATAAAGGGTATAAATGGTCTGATACAAAAAAATTAATGACCTACGGACTGAAAAATTATGAATACAGGAATGTATTTGATGAAAGAGAACTGCCGGATATTCCGGTGACAGATGGGATCTGTGAAAATCTTGGGATTAATGAAACTGCTGTGACCCCTGTCATGTATGGTGTCAGTGCAGAAGAACGGTCCCTGTGGGTGCTGCTGCGGGCAGATGAAACGGTTACAGTAGATTATCAGATTCCCTCCCGGTTGGATGCACCGGTGAAAAAAGGACAGCAGGTGGGCCTTGTGATTTATCGGTTGGGAGATGAAATACTCAAAGAATATCCTGTTTATGCCGGGCGTCAGATAAAAAAAAGGGATTATGCCTGGTGTCTGCGGAAAGTAGAAGAAAAATACAAACAATGAGTGAAATGGAGTAAAAATGCACGAAATGATAAAGAAGTTGGAAGACTGTCCGGTGATTGCGGCAGTGAAAGACGAACAAGGACTGAGAGCGTGCCTGAAGTCCGAAAGTAGTGTGGTGTTTGTTCTGTACGGAGATATCTGCAGTATCAGCACTATTGTTGAGACGATAAAGGCCGGTGGAAAGTATGCGGTTGTTCATATGGATCTGATTCAGGGGCTTGGCAGCAAAGAAATATCAGTCGATTTCCTTAAGCAGCAGACTCGGGCAGACGGTATTATTTCCACCAGACCGGCAATGATTCGCAGGGCAAAGGAACTGGGACTATTTACGATTATGCGGTTTTTTGTGATTGATTCCATGGCTTATGAGAATATCCAGAAACAGACGGCTGCGGTGTGTCCGGATGTTATCGAAATCCTACCCGGCCTGATGCCGAAAGTAATCCGCAAAATCTGTCAGACGGTTCGCCGTCCAGTGATTGCAGGAGGGCTGATCAGTGAAAAAGAGGATATCATGGCGGCATTAAAAGCCGGTGCCGCGGCAATTTCCACCACCAACCAACAGGTATGGTTTATGTAATGATTGGAATAATTACCGAATTTTCTTGTGTTTTCCACGGTTTCAGTTTATACTGTAAAAAATACCATTCGATTTTCTGACCGACAGAGTCGGAGAAGGGAGGATACAGAATGTTTTGCGAGAAATGCGGAAACAGACTGGAGGACGGGAATCGTTTTTGCCCGGTCTGCGGCAATCCGGTAGATGAAGCACGAGATTCTCTGAATAATAATGATGTTACGGCAGGTATGGGCTATGGATTCAGACAGCCGGTGACTGAAAAACGTACCAATGAGTATGCAACAGGAAGCAGAAAAAAGGAATCCAGGAAAAAAGATCTGGATGCTGAATGGGAAAAAGAAGAAAGAAAAGAGAAGATTACATTTCTGATTCTTGGCGTTATCATTGTTCTTTTAGTGGTAGCAATTGTAGCGGGAATTATTTTTCTGGTCAAGTCCGGTAATGAAAAAAATGATGGGGACAGAGTTCCTCAGCTGAATGAGCAGTTGAAAGAAGAACTGGATGAAAAGCAGAAACGTCAGGAAGTCGTAGAGGAAGAGTTGCAGGATGCTGAAGATGCCGACGGTGGAGAGATGCTGCCTGACCAGGCATCAGATGTTGAAACAGAGGAAGCACGTGAAACGGTGGAGGAAGTGACACCCGTGCCTACACAGGAACTGACTCCCACGCCTGCTCAGGAAATACCTGCAAACATAGCTGATGAGTATATCATTCCTGACAGCAGCACACGGTATCTGTCCAATGCAGATTTGAATCCTTTGACAGAGTGGGAGATTCGTGTGGCAAGAAATGAAATTTATGCCCGTCATGGACGGATGTTTAAGTCGCAGGAACTTTCAGACTATTTTAAAACAAAAAGCTGGTATGTTCCGTCGATTCCACCGGAACAGTTTGATAATTCTTTCCTGAATACCATTGAGATAGAGAATCTTAAGTTTATAACCAATTATGAAAAAGCACATAATCTGAATCAATAATGACCATAAAGGGGCAGGATGCGACTCATGCGAATCACATCCTGCCCCTTTATTCCCGCGAGCAACGAGCCAAGCGGACATGTTTGCATATCCATTTGACTCGTCCCTTGTCTTAGTCGAAAAAATGTGATAATCTATATCAGATAGTGAATTTTGAAGTTACTGTTCACACGGTACTATCCCGCGAAGCGTGTTACTGGTCACGGAGTGAACAGTAACATTTTGAAATGTTCAGAAGGAGGAAATATATGAAAAATCTTTTGGTTGCTCAGTCCGGTGGACCTACCGCTGCAATCAATGCTACGGTGGCAGGTGTAATAACAGAAGCCCTGACATCCGGACAGGTTGATGGGATCTGGGGCGCTGTAAACGGAATCAAGGGTGTATTGGAAGAACATTTTGTTGATTTTCGGGAGAAAATCAGAGGAACCGGTGACCTGGATTTGTTGTGTCAGACACCTGCAGCTGCATTGGGATCCTGCAGGTTCAAATTGAAAGATCCTGCAATGGATGACAGCCAGTTTGCCAGAATTGTGGAGATTTTCCACAAACACGATATCAAATATTTTATTTACGCCGGCGGCAATGATTCCATGGACACGGTGGACAAGCTGTCCGCTTACTGCAAAGAAAAAGGAGTGGAAGATATCCATGTGATTGGAGCTCCCAAGACCATAGATAACGACCTGGTGGGTACCGATCACTGTCCGGGATTCGGTTCTGCCGCAAAATATATCGGAGTTACTTTTGCAGAACTGGAACGCGATTGTCATGTATATGATACCAAAGCTGTAACCATCGTGGAAGTAATGGGAAGAAATGCAGGATGGCTGACAGCAGCTTCCGCATTGGCTAGAAATAACGGAGGAAAAGGTCCCAATCTGATTTATCTGTGTGAACCTGCATTTTCTATAGAAGGTTTTCTGGATGATGTAAAGCGTGAACTGGAGACTAACGACAGTGTGATCGTAGCAATCAGTGAGGGAATCAAAGATAAAAATGGCGTTTATATCTCAGAAAGTGTACAGAGTGGTGCTGTTGATACGTTTGGCCACAGCTATATTGCCGGAAGCGCCCGTGTACTGGAGGAAGCGGTCCGCAGCCAGATCGGATGCAAAGTTCGTTCCATTGAGTTGAACCTGATGCAGCGATGTGCTGCTCATGTGGCAAGCCGGGCAGATATTCAGGAGTCCAGGATGCTGGGAATGACAGCCTGTCAGCTGGCACTGGAGGGAAAAAGCGGTCTGATGGCTGCTGTAGAAAGAATCAGTGACGAACCGTATCAGGTGCGCTTTACAGGAATTCCGGTATGCAGCGTAGCCAATCAGGAAAAGAAAGTTCCTGAGGACTTTATTAACGCAGAAGGCAATGATGTGACTGAAAAAATGATGGCTTACTTAAGACCACTGATCCAGGGAGAAGCACCGGTGATTTATAAAAATGGTATTCCTGCACATTTGATTTTGTACTAAAAGTTATTTTTTTGACAAAAGATATTGAAATATTCGTTGGAAAATAGTAGAATTATAATCGGCTGAAATTTGTTTTCACATATATTTTTAATAGAAAATGGAGGGCTGAAGTATGAGCAATACAGCACAAAGCGCAGCAGGTACAAGAATCGCTTCTTTACTTGATGCAAACAGTTTTGTTGAAATCGGTGGACAGATTACCGCAAGAAGTACTGATTTCAACTTATCTGCAAAAGAAACACCTGCTGATGGAGTAATCACAGGATATGGTGTGATTGACGGTAACCTGGTTTATGTTTACAGCCAGGATGCATCAGTTATGAATGGAACCATCGGTGAGATGCATGCAAAAAAAATTGCAAGACTGTATGATTTTGCAATGAAAACAGGAGCACCGGTGATCGGTCTGGTAGACTGTGCGGGACTTCGTCTGCAGGAAGCAACAGATGCACTGAATGGATTCGGTGAAATCTATATGCAGCAGACAAAAGCAAGCGGTGTGATTCCACAGATTACTGGTATCTTTGGAACATGCGGCGGTGGAATGGCACTGATTCCGGCACTGACAGATTTTACTCTGATGGAAGACAAGAAAGGAAAATTATTTGTAAATTCTCCGAACGCACTGGCAGGAAATGAAATTTCCAAATGTGATACTTCCACAGCTGAATATCAGGGTAAAGAAGCAGGACTGGTTGATTACAGAGGAACAGAAGAAGATGTGCTGGCTCAGATTCGTACACTGGTTACTCTTCTTCCGGCTAACAACGAAGACGATATGTCTTATGAGGAATGTACAGATGACCTGAACAGAGTCTGCAAAGATCTGGCAAACTGTGCAGGTGATACCTCCATTGCTCTGTCTCAGATTAGTGATAATCATGTATTTTTTGAAGTGAAAGCAGATTATGCAAAAGACATGGTATGTGGATTCATCAAACTGAACGGCACTACTGTTGGTGCAGTTGCTAACAGAAGTGAGATTTATGATGCAGAAGGCAAACTTGCAGAGAGCATGGATACAGTTCTGTCCGCAAGAGGTGCCAACAAAGCAACTGATTTCGTACAGTTCTGTGACGCATTCAATATTCCGGTACTGTCTCTGACCAATGTGACCGGATTTAAAGCAACCAAGTGCTCCGAAGCCAATATGGCAAAAGCAGTGGCAAAACTTACTTACGCATTTGCAAATGCAACTGTTCCGAAAGTAAATGTAATCGTTGGAAAAGCTTATGGAAGTGCTTATCTGGCAATGAACAGCAAATCCATCGGTGCTGATATGGTTTATGCATGGCCGACAGCAGAAGTAGGAATGATGGATGCAAAACTGGCAGCAAAGATTATGTATGCAGATTCTGACGCTGCTACCATCAATGAAAAAGCAGCTGAATATGCAACTCTGCAGTCCAGTGTACTGTCCGCAGCAAGAAGAGGTTATGTAGATACTATTATCGAAGCTGAGGATACAAGAAAATATGTGATTGGTGCGTTTGAGATGCTCTACACAAAGAGAGAAGAACGTCCATCCAAAAAACATGGAACAGTTTAATGAGGTGAGCATATGAAGCAGACATGGAAAAAAATAGCAAGTCTGATGATGGCAGTTATCTGTATGTTTGCATTCTCTGCGTGCGGGAAAGAAGAGGAAACTGGTTTTCAGAGAATAACCGATGCGATGGCAGACAATTGTATTGCTGTTTCTCAGAGTGCGGTAGAATCTCTTGCCAGCTTTGACGCCGAGACGCTTGAGGCTTATAAGACAAACAGAGATGACTTTACCAGACTGGCTGTAACAGAATGGGATGAGCAGACAGCGGAACTGGGCGCCTTCCAGAGTATGAGTGAGGCTGTAGCCGATGTGAACCGTGAAGAAGGACAGATCACTGTTAAGATCCCTGCAGCATTTGAGAATAATAATGGTGAAATCGAAGTAGTATTCAATTACAACAAAGATTATGACCAGATGATTCCGGGATATTTGCTGATTTCTGAAGAAGAAACCTTTGCAGGCAATATGAAAGGTGCAGGAATCAACACCGTTATGGGTGTAGGAACAGTATTCGTGGTACTGTTTTTCCTGATTTTCGTAATTTCAATGTTTAAGTACGTGAATCTGATCGGTGCCAAAAAAGACGAGAAACCTGCAGCAGCTCCGAAAGCAGCACCTGCAGCACCGGCTCCGAAGGCAGCACCTGCAGAAGAAGAAAATCTGGTTGATGATCTGGAACTGGTAGCAGTTATTTCCGCAGCAATCGCTGCAACTGAGAACACATCCACAGACAGCTTTGTGGTACGTTCCATCAAAAAAGTGAATAGAAGCAAATGGCAGAGAGCCTAACCATAAGGAGGAATTACACATGAAAACTTATACAATTACTGTTAATGGCAATGTATACAATGTAACTGTTGAAGAAGGACAGACAAGCGGCGCACCTGTAGCAGCAGCTCCAAAGGCAGCACCTGCAGCTCCGGCACCAAAGGCAGCAGCTCCGAAAGCAGCAGCCGGCGCAGTAGCTGTAACAGCTTCTGTACCAGGTAAAGTATTTAAAGTAGAAGCAAGTGTTGGACAGGCAGTAAAAGCCGGTGATCCGATCATTATCCTGGAAGCTATGAAGATGGAAATCCCGGTTGTTGCTCCTCAGGATGGTACCGTTGCAAGCATTGATGTAGCTGTTGGTGATGCAGTAGAATCCGGAGATTCTCTGGCATCTCTGAACTAAGACAGAATTTGCAGACAATGTAAATTCCCAAACAGCGAGATGAACGATGCTGAATTAATCAACGGGAGGTAATAACATGAGTATAATGAATACATTGTCAAACTTATGGGATCAGACGGCTTTCATGAATCTGGAGTGGGGTAACTACGTGATGATTCTGGTAGCTCTCGTGTTCCTGTATCTGGCAATCAGACACGGATTTGAGCCATTGCTTCTGGTACCGATTGCATTTGGAATGCTTCTGGTAAACATTTATCCGGATATTATGGCTGAACCATATGTAGATGCGATGGGCATTGAACATGCCGGAGGCCTTCTGCATTACTTCTTTATTCTGGATGAGTGGAGTATTCTTCCGTCCCTGATCTTTATGGGCGTAGGTGCGATGACAGACTTTGGTCCTCTGATCGCAAATCCAAAGAGCTTTATTCTGGGTGCTGCAGCTCAGCTGGGTATTTACAGTGCATATTTCCTGGCAATCCTTCTGGGATTCAACGGAAAAGCAGCAGCAGCTATTTCCATCATCGGTGGTGCTGATGGACCGACTTCCATCTTCCTTGCCGGTAAGCTGGGACAGACAGACCTGATGGGACCGATTGCGGTGGCAGCATATTCTTATATGTCGCTGGTTCCGATCATCCAGCCGCCGATCATGAAACTGTTGACAACAGAAAAAGAAAGAAAAATCAAGATGGAACAGCTTCGTCCTGTTTCCAAACTGGAAAAAATCTTATTCCCGATCGTTATCACAATCGTGGTATGTATGATTCTTCCTACCACAGCTCCGCTGGTTGGTATGCTGATGCTGGGTAACCTGTTCAGAGAATCCGGCGTTGTAAAACAGCTGACAGAGACCGCTTCCAACGCACTGATGTATATCGTAGTTATCCTGCTGGGTACTTCCGTAGGTGCATCTACCAGTGCAGAAGCATTTTTGAATGTAGACACTCTGAAAATCGTTGCTCTGGGTCTGATCGCATTTGCTGTTGGTACCGCCGGAGGTGTTCTGTTCGGAAAAGTTATGTGTAAACTGTCCGGCGGCAAGATTAATCCTCTGATTGGTTCCGCTGGTGTATCTGCTGTTCCAATGGCAGCTCGTGTATCCCAGAAGGTTGGTGCAGAAGCAGATCCTACAAACTTCCTGCTGATGCATGCGATGGGACCGAACGTAGCCGGTGTTATCGGTACTGCTGTTGCAGCCGGTACTTTCATGGCAGTATTTGGTGTGTAATGATGCTTGCGGAATAATCCGCAGGTATCCCGGAACATCAAAATGATAGAATGACAATAGAAAGGAATAAGAGTATGTCAGAAATTGCTAAAAAACCAATTAAAATAACTGAAACAATTCTGCGTGATGCTCATCAGTCTCTGATTGCAACCCGTATGACAACAGAGCAGATGCTGCCGATCGTAGAAAAGATGGACAAAGTCGGCTATCACTCCGTAGAGTGCTGGGGTGGAGCTACCTTCGATGCTTCTCTTCGTTTCCTGAAAGAAGATCCATGGGAGAGACTTCGTAAATTCCGTGATGGATTCAAAAATACAAAACTGCAGATGCTGTTCCGCGGACAGAACATCCTTGGATATCGTCCATACGCAGATGACGTAGTAGAGTATTTTGTACAGAAATCTATTGCAAATGGTATTGATATCATCCGTATCTTTGACTGTCTGAATGACCTGAGAAACCTGCAGACAGCAGTAAGCGCGGCAAACAAGGAAAAAGGACATGCACAGGTTGCTTTGTCTTATACACTTGGTGATGCTTATACACTGGAATACTGGACCAACATTGCAAGACAGATTGAAGAGATGGGTGCTGATTCTATCTGTATCAAAGATATGGCCGGTTTGCTGCTTCCTTACAAAGCAACCGAACTGGTTACCGCTCTGAAAGAAACTGTTAAGATTCCGATTCAGCTGCATACACACTATACATCAGGTGTTGCTTCCATGACTTACATGAAAGCTGTAGAAGCTGGCGTTGACGTAATCGATACTGCTATGTCTCCATTTGCTCTGGGTACTTCCCAGCCGGCTACAGAAGTTATGGTTGAAACCTTCAAAGGAACTCCTTATGATACTGGATTTGATCAGAACCTTCTGGCTGAAATCGCTGACTACTTCCGTCCGATCCGTGACGAGGCTCTGGACAGCGGTCTGCTGAATCCGAAGAACATGGGTGTTAACATCAAGACACTTCTGTATCAGGTACCGGGAGGAATGCTTTCCAACCTGACATCTCAGCTGAAAGAACAGCATGCAGAAGATAAATTCTATGACGTTCTGGAAGAAGTACCGCGTGTAAGAAAAGATCTTGGTGAGCCGCCTCTGGTAACTCCGTCTTCTCAGATTGTTGGTACACAGGCTGTATTCAATGTCCTGATGGGCGAAAGATACAAAATGGTTACAAAAGAAACCAAAGCTGTTCTGTCCGGAGAATACGGTGCAACTGTTAAACCGTTCGATCCTGAAGTACAGAAAAAATGTATCGGTGACAAAGAACCGATTACCTGCCGTCCGGCCGATTTGATTCCGGATGAGCTGGATACTCTGAGAGCTGAGATGGCTCAGTGGTCCGAACAGGAAGAAGACGTACTGTCCTATGCACTGTTCCCACAGGTAGCTACCGACTTCTTCAAATATCGTGAAGCTCAGAAAACAAAAGTAGATCCGACAATTGCGGACAACAAAAACGGAGCATATCCGGTATAAGATATGTGAAATGACTTGAGAAAGGACATCCTCGATCGTATCAGGGTTTCAGTAATATGAAACTGATGGAGAGGATGTCCTTTTTAATTTTTATTCCTGTTCTTATTCAAATTTTGTTTAGTGTAGCCGGCTGTAGGTTTTCGGTAGGCTATGCATAGATAGTTTTGAACTATTTCTCCTACCTTTTTTTGCCTGTGGTAGGCTGCAAGAAGTGTTTTTGATATTTTTGTCCTACCTTTTTTCGCAAAAAGTAGGCTGGAAATTGAAAATGCAACTCTTGGAGCTTACCGAAAGTAATAAAATGCTAGGCTGAAAATCCATGAAGCAAGTTTTGCAGCCTACCAAAAACGTAAAAAGCTAGGCTGAAAAATTGAATAACAATTATTATAGCCTACCAAAAGCCTGAAATGGTAGGATGAAAGGTCATAAAACAAGTTTCGTAGCCTACCAGAGATCAAAAAAAGTAAGCTGAAAAGCAAAAAACAAGTCTCGTAGCCTACCGGAAGCCAGAAAAAGTAGGATAGAAAACCAAAAAACAAGTTTCGTAGCCTACCAAAAGCCAGAAAGAGTAAGCCGAAAAACCAAAAAACAAGTCTCGTAGCCTACCGGAAACCAGAAAAAGTAGGATAGAAAACCCAAAAACAAGTCTCGTAGCCTACCGAAAGTCAAAAAAAGTAGGCTGCAAAATCCAGAAACAGATTTCGCAGCCTACCCCAATATTATAAAAGAGCAAGTATAGTATTAGTTTCAATTGCCCCCCATAGCTTCCCGCACATGTCGTATAAAGATCTCCTGCACTGCCTGATATTCTCCCAGTCCTTTCAGTACACATTCCACAGGAAATCCTGCTGCCTCGAACTGGCATCGCCAGGAATTGGAATCATCTCCGGCCATATCGTTGCGGGCATGATCGCCTGCTACAATCATAAAGGGAGCCAGTCTGACCCGGGAGGGATTTTGTTCTCTGATCATTTTCATAAGTGTTTCCATGGAAGGGTAAGCTTCCACGGTTCCCAGATAGATGTTGGAAAAGCCTTTGTCCTTGAATGTATAGTCCAGTGCCGCATAGATGGCGTTGGCATAGTGGGTGGTACCGTGTCCCATAAGTACAAGAGCTTCGTCAGCACGCAGGTCAGAAAATTCATGGGAGATAGCTGCAATCATATCCAGGCTGTCCTGTTCGCTGGTAAGAAGCGGTGTGCCGAACGCAATACTATGAAAATCATCTCGATAGGAGAGGGCATCTTCTTTCATCATATCATTTTCAATACCGTTGATGACATGGGTGGGCTGTATGATGACATCTGTAATTCCGTCATCCCGCATCTGTTCCATGGCCTCTTTCACATTATTGATCTTGATTCCATCCCGTTTTAAAAGCTTGGACATGATCATTTTACTGGTCCAGGCACGGTAAATTTTCCAATCAGAGAAGGCATCTCCAATTCTATTCTCGATAACATCGATTGTTTTCTCTCGGGTGGGGTTGTAGCTTGTGCCAAAGCTGACAACCAGGATTGCTTTTTTTTGTTCCTGCATGATTTTTCCTCCGTGATATGTTCTTTCGCTGATAGCAGCAATATAAGATTCCAGCTGTTGTAAACTGCGTGGAATAGGGAGTGAAGTTTTCAATATCCCCTTTTTACAAAGACTGTCAAAAAGCTGCAGACAGGCGGGCTGTTCCAGATTGGTGGAAGCCAGGGCAGATTTGTTGGAAAAAACCTGTTCCGGTGTACCATGAATCAACACTTTTCCGTCTTTAAATAGAAATACATCGTCCGCCCAGGCCATGGCATAGTTAACATCATGGGTAGACATCATAACAGTAATGCCGTTTTCCGTCAGTTGGTCAACAATTTTATTAACCATAGTAGTATGTTTGGGATCCAGTGCGGCGGCAGGCTCATCCAGAATGATGATATCAGGGTTCATAACGAGAATATCCGCAATGGACACCTGCTTTTTTTGTCCGCCGCTCAGGGCGTGGGTGGGTTTGTGGCGAAAAGGAGTGATCTCCAGATAATCAATCACTTTTTCCACCTGTTCTTTTGCTTGGACTTCCGGAATTCCCAGATTCAGGATACCAAAAGATATTTCCTGGTAAACACTTGCAGAAAACAACTGGTTGTCAGGGTCCTGAAACACAATGCCGACTTTACTTCGCAGTTTAAGAAGTCCTTTTCGAGAATAATCAACCGGTTCTCCGTTGAAATAGAGAGTACCTGAAGAGGGGTGATGGATGCCGTTACAACAGAGGAAAAATGTAGATTTTCCTGAGCCGTTTGCCCCCATGAAGGCAATTTTATGACCTCTTTTGATTTCAAGAGAAAGACCGTTCAGAGAATGTGTTTTCTCATCATCATAGGAAAAAAATAAATTGTCGGCTTTCAATATAATGTCTTCATTCATAAGAATAACCTTTCAAAAAAATGATTTAAATCGAATGGCAGTTTTACAGCTTTATTAAAATAGTAAGTGACAACAGTACAATTTCAAATGCAGCAATAGCTAAGATATGCTTTCTTGCCGGCGGAAACGTCTCATTCAGCACATGAATAGTCCCGTCATAACAGCGTGATTCCATAGCATCATACAAAGCATTTGCCCGTTTAAAAGAGCGGATAAAAAGTACAGATACCATAGCACTGAAAGATTTCAGAGAAGTTCTATAGTCCTTATTGCCCAGGCGGGATTGCTGTGAGGTCGTAATCGCCGATGCTACGATCAGAAGTACGAAGATAAAGCGATAGATCAGCAGCATCAGTTCAATCAGCAATTTTGGGCAATGCATGGTTCCCAGTACATTTAGTATATCCGGCATAGGTGTACTGAATGATAAGAAATACAGACAGGATACAGAGGAGAGTGCTGTCAGTATTAGTTGTACGGAGTACCGGAAAGAATCCCGGCTGCTGGTCAGATACCAATTTCCCATGGGGATGGCAAACAGATCCAGCGGCGTGCGGGAAATATTGAACATAATGGCAAGGGTACTGAGAATCAGAAAAGCCAGGGGTACCGTCATAAAGTGCATATAACGGAAAAGAGGGACTCCGCCCTTATATACGGTCAGAATCCCTGTGGCTGTCAATACGATACATGCAATCACAATTGAACGACTGATTACACAGAGAAGTAGTGTAATAATTGTGAAGGCAAATTTTTCCCCGGCGTTTACATATCTAAGCTTGGAATTATAACAAAGCTTATCAATCGTAATCATGGAAAACTCCTTTCGCCGGTAAGATTATTCTTCATGTCCCAGTTTTTTACGCTCTACCAGACGTCCCATGCAGAAAGCAATGATTCCCACACCGATTCCGGTCTGAACACAGAACAGAAGACTTTCCACTTCACCCGGAAGCTCTCCTCCGATAAGATTTTCAATCAAAGGTGCGGCAATAGGTTCAAATCCGGAATTCACTTCCTCTACAACAGTACTTCCAGCATCATCAGAACCGCCGAACTCTGCATCTTTCAAAGCAAACAGCGGAATAAAGGCCATCAGGAAAATAACAACAATTAAAATGATTACAACATTACGCTTTTTCATATTATCTGGCCTCCTTCATAAATCCAATTGCTTTCAGTTCCGGTTTGGCGTAGGTCTCCAGTGCCATCATGATCATGCAGGTGAGAAGTCCTTCGATGATAGCCAGTGGAACCTGTGTTGGAGCAAATACCATCATAAATTTTCCCATAGCACCCATGACAGTGGTATCTGCGTGGTGAGCCAGGGACAGCTGGATGGCTGTCACACAGTAAGTAAACAGATCACCGAGACAGGCTGCCAGGAAAACAGTGACGTATGTATTAACTTTACATTTTCTGCAGAGCCTGTATATTCCGTAGGAAACCAGCGGTCCCGCAATTGCCATAGAGAACGTGTTTGCGCCGATCGTAGTAAGTCCGCCATGAGCCAGTAAAATAGCCTGAAACAGAAGGACAATAAGTCCCAGTACGCTTACAGCGGCAGGCCCGAACAAAATAGCTCCGAGTCCGGTACCTGTCATGTGAGAACAGCTTCCTGTCACAGAGGGAATCTTAAGAGAAGATATTACAAAAACAAATGCTCCGGACATAGCCAGCAAAATCAGAGCTTTCCTATTTTCGTTCAATACCTTTTTGATAGACATAAATCCTGCTGTGAGAAATGGCAGGCAGATGGCACCCCAGGCTACACAGAATCCTACAGGAAGGTAACCTTCCATGATGTGCATGGCACTTGCAGCCGGCATAAGGCCAAAATACAGTGAGAGTGCGCTGATGACAGCGATGATACGTTTTTGTTTGTGAGTCATTTTTTCTCCTTTCGTGCTCTTCCATAGTATAGAAAATAAAAAAACACCGAATCGTATAAAACGCCCGGTGTATGGAAGGGTCTGTGTATTGGCAGATAAAGATCAACTGTTCAGACAGCCCTGGTAAACAGATCTGATATCTCCCACAGACATTTCCTACACTCAGCCATCGTTCGTAACTTAAGTGTACTCTCGTGCAGTGGGCAGGTCTTCTGGCTCCGGAGTCCACACAATAACTTCGCCTTCCCAGTTTCCCAGTGACATTATGAAGTATGCTCGTCCATTACAGCGGCGTGACCGCGGGGGAATATAACCCCTCTTCTCTCTTAGCCTGTGGAGAAAAACACAGGAACCTCACCACATTCAATTATAAATAGTTTACTCTTGCGAACGATAAAAGTCAACCTCTTTATAGCTTGACTTTCATTTGAAAATGAAATACAATGCAGGAGATTATCGATGAGGCCAACATTGGCCGCGGTACTTTTTATGCACATTTTAGACAAAAGATGAGCTTTAAAAGCAATCGGAAAAGCTGGAGGAACAAAAGATGAGCATACGCATGGTAGGGATCGACCATAACAGAGCAAATGTAGATATCAGGGCCCTGTTTTCATTTACGAAAAAAAGTGCGGCAGAGACAATGGAGCTGTGGAAAGAGATACCGGGAATTCGGGGATGTATTATCCTTTCAACCTGCAACCGCATGGAAATCTGGGCCAGTACTGATGAAGAATGGACGGGCTCACTTCTGGAGGAACTCTGTAAAATAAAGGGGAAGGATCCGGAGCAGTACCGTTCCTGCTTTGTGTGCAGGGAGGGGAGAGAGGCGGCGGATCATCTCTTTCATTTGACCTGTGGACTGAAATCTATGATTCTGGCAGAAGATCAGATCATTTCTCAGGTCAAGGATGCACTTTCCCTGGCGAGAGAACATTTTACCACAGACAATGTGTTGGAAGTATTATTCCGTAAGGCTGTGACTGCGGGGAAAAAAGTAAAGACAAATGTAGTATTTTCCCATGCCAGTCAGACGGCGATGGATCAGGCCGTCGAGATGCTCCGTGAACAAAATTTTGACTTTGTGGGTGCCTCCTGTATGGTGATCGGAAATGGAGAGATGGGAAAACTGGCTGCTCAGACATTGAAGGAAGCCGGGGCTAATGTGACGGTGACTGTCCGGCAGTATCGCAGCGGTATTGTCAGCATTCCGTCGGGATGTTCCCGGATTAATTATGGGGAGCGCCTGGAAAAAATACCCTCCTGTCGGGTGGTGGTCAGTGCAACCTCAAGTCCCAATTATACACTGACCCGGGAGCAGATGGAACAGTTGTATCTTCCGGCAGATATGATTCTGATTGATCTGGCAGTGCCCAGAGATATCGAGCCGTCCGTGGGACTGATGTCGGGAATCCGTTTGTATACAATTGATGATTTCAAAAGAAAAGATCTGGATATAAAGACCCGTGAATCTCTGCAGCAGGCAGAAGAGATTCTGAAAGAAGAGATGGATGATTTTTATACCTGGCTGGAAGGACGGGATATGATTCCACGGATTCAGGAGATTCAGCAGGATGCGGTAAACGACCTGAATCTGCGTCTGCACAAAATCCTGCAGAAGCTGCCCCTGCAAACAGATGAGAAGGAAGAACTGGAGCATGCCATCGATACGGCGGCGGGAAAAGTGGTTGCAAAAATGCTGTTTGGGTTAAGAGATGCTCTGAATAAAGAGCATTTTTCAGAATGTGTGGAAGGGTTGGAAAAACTATATGAAGAATAAACAGTATTTTCCGCTTTTTGTGGATATCAGTGATAAAAAAATTGTGGTGGTGGGCGCAGGAAAAATCGCTGCAAGAAGAGTGAAAACCCTGGTAGATTTTGGTGCCGCAATCGTTGTGGTGGCGCCTCGGATTTCCCCGGAACTGGAACAGCTGGAGCAGGAATATAAGATTACCATCATTCGCAGGGAATACCAGAGAGAAGATATATATGATGCCTGGATGGTTCTTGCTGTCACGGATAATGAAAAATTAAATGAAGAAATCTACAGTGTGGCAAAATGCCTGGGTGCCCTGGTCAATGTGGCAAGCAATCAAAACAAATGTGATTTTCATTTCCCGGGTATTGCGAAAAATGATTCCTATGTGGTGGGAATCAATGGCGGCGGACGAAATCATCACGGCGTTGCAGAGTTAAGGAGAAAATTAGAAAAATGTCTGGAAGACTGGGAGGAACATGAGGAATGAGCAGACAAATTCGTATAGGAAGCAGAGAGAGCCGTCTGGCAGTGATACAGAGCGAGATGGTGATGGAATATCTGAAAAAAGAATGTCCCGGTGACGATATTACTCTGGTGACGATGAAAACCACTGGGGATAAGATTCTGGACAGAACCCTTGACAAAATCGGAGGAAAAGGATTATTTGTAAAAGAGCTGGATCGGGCTCTGATGGACAATAGAACAGACATGTCGGTACATAGTTTGAAGGATATGCCGATGGAAGTGCCGGGTGAGCTGCCGCTGATTGCATTTTCCAGAAGGGAAGATCCCAGAGATGTACTGGTACTGCCCGAGGGGAGTGATACCTGGGATACTTCCCTGCCGCTGGGGTGCTCCAGTCAGCGAAGAATCCTGCAGCTGAAGGAACTGTATCCGGAGGTGGAGTGCAAAAGTGTCAGAGGAAATGTGCTGACCCGGCTGCAGAAGCTTGACAGTGGAGAGTACGGTGCCCTGGTTCTGGCGGCCGCCGGACTGAAACGTCTGGGGCTGGAACATAGAATCTCCCGTTATTTTGAGCCGGAAGAAATCATACCGGCAGCAGGGCAGGGAATTCTGGCGGTGCAGGGAAAAAAAGGTGAAGACTATTCTTATATGAAGAATTTTGCAGACCGTGATGCAGCCGCAGCCGCCTGCTGTGAGCGGGCTTTTGTGCGGTATCTGGACGGCGGATGTTCCTCACCGGTAGCGGCACATGCCCGGGTGAGCGGCGACCATATTTTACTCATGGGTCTGTATTATGACGAAAGCACAGGAACATATTGTAAAGGAAGCCTGGAGGGAACGGTGTCGGAAGCAGAAACACTGGGAATTCGTCTGGCAAAACAGTTGAAAGAGGATAGAAAATGATGAAAAAACAGGGCAAAGTATGGCTGGTAGGTGCAGGTCCAGGAGATGCGGGGCTGCTGACCATCAAAGGAAAAAAGATTCTGGAACAGGCGGAAGTGGTTGTATACGACAGTCTGGTAGGTGACAGTGTACTTTCCATGATTCCCCGGACTGCACGGCTGATCAACGTGGGAAAACGGGCCGGTAATCATCTGATGAAGCAGGAGGGAATCAATCAGGTTCTTCTTGAGGAAGCGGAAAAAGGTTATCGTGTTGTCCGTCTGAAGGGCGGTGATCCCTTCCTTTTCGGCCGGGGAGGGGAGGAACTGGAACTTCTGGCAGAGCATCAGATTCCTTTCGAAGTGGTACCCGGGGTGACATCCAGTATTGCGGTTCCGGCCTATAACGGCATACCGGTGACCCACAGAGATTTCTGTTCGTCGGTACATATCATTACCGGTCACAAAAAAGCAGGGCAGGAATATAACATTGATTTTGAAGCACTGGTCCACACCGGAGGTACTCTGGTATTTCTGATGGGAGTAACGGCGCTGCAGGATATCTGCAGTCATCTGCTTGATGCGGGGATGAATCCGGACACACCGGCAGCTATTCTCCAGCAGGGGACAACGGCAGGACAGAAAAAAATCGTGGCCACCGTGGCGACCCTGAAACAGGAAGTAGACCGTCAGGGTATTGAAACACCAGCGATTATCGTGGTGGGCGGAGTCTGCAGTACGGCTGAAAAATTCACCTGGTACGAAAAATTGCCTCTTTCTGGCTGTAAAGTGCTGGTGACCAGACCGAAAGAATTGATTTCCTCCATGGCTGCAAAATTAAGGGAACAGGGGGCGGAGGTACTGGAACTTCCGGCAATTGCAGTTGCTCCCGTAAAAGAAAAAGAACAGATCCGTGCATGCCTGGATAAAATAGAAACCTACCAGTGGATTGCCTTTACCAGCCCCAGCGGCGTGCGGATATTTTTCGAGATGCTTCTGGAGGAAGGCAAAGACATCCGCTCCCTTGGCAGCGTAAAAATAGCTGCCATCGGCAAAGGAACACAGAAAGCACTGAAACAGTGGGGCATTTATCCGGATCTGATGCCGGAAGTATTTGACGGAGCATCCCTGGGCAGGAAAATGGCAGAAACCTGCGAAGAAAATGCCTCTATACTGCTCCCGAGGGCAGCCATTGGAAACAGGGAAATTATTGAGGAACTGTCAAAAAGACCGGATCTACATATCGATGATGTGGCCACCTACGACACCTCTTATGAAAAACAGGAACTGATCGATGTGGCTTCTGAATTTGAGCAGGGAAAAATCACATACGCTGTATTTACCAGTGCTTCTACCGTGCGGGGCTTCGTACAGGCTGTGCCGGACTTGGATTACACCTGTGTAAATGCCGTCTGCATAGGAAAACAGACAGAAGCGGCGGCAAAAAAATACGGCATGAAGACCTGGGTGTCAAAAGAGGCGTCTATTGACAGTCTGGTGGAACTGGTTATACAATTATATGATACAAGGGTCAAAAGGTCATGTTTTTCATGCTCGCATGAAAAAACATGACTTTGGGACCCGCAAAAACATGAGAAAGTAGCCCGAACAGGGCGGATTTCGAATGTTTTAGGATTTCGGGAGCACGAAGTGCGGAGAAATCCGTGTATCATAGGGGGTAAAATACCTTTTACCCCCTTCATTATAAAAACGAGGAGATGTTGATATGGATATGATAAAAAGACCCCGAAGACTCCGCGGCGGTGAGTATCTGCGGAAAATGGTTCGTGAGACCAGAATGGATAAGTCCTCTCTGATTTATCCGTTGTTTGTACAGGAAGGTACCGGACGGGAGGACGAGATTCCGTCTATGCCGGGGCAGTTTCGCTATACGCTGGACCGGCTTCCCTATGAACTGGAGCGTCTGGCAAAAGCCGGAGTGGGAAGTCTGATGATCTTCGGTATTCCGGATCACAAAGATGAGATTGCCAGCCAGGCCTATGCCCAGGATGGCATTGTACAGCGTGCCCTGGAAGTGGGAAAAGCACAGTTTCCGGAACTTTACTATATTACCGATGTATGTCTCTGTGAGTATACCTCCCATGGACACTGCGGAATGCTCTGCGGTCATGAGGTGGAAAATGACAGCACTCTGAATCTTCTGGCAAAGACAGCTCTGTCCCATGTACAGGCGGGTGCAGATATGGTGGCACCATCGGATATGATGGACGGCCGTGTGCTGGCGATCCGGAACATGCTGGATCAGAACGGACACAAAGAAACCCCGATTATGTCCTATGCGGTCAAATACGCTTCCTCCTTCTACGGTCCTTTCCGTCAGGCAGCAGATTCTGCCCCGGCCTTCGGTGACAGAAAGAGCTATCAGATGGACCCGCACAACAGCAGAGAGGGTATCAAAGAGGCACTTCTGGATGTGGAAGAAGGAGCCGATATCGTGATGGTAAAACCGGCCCTGTCTTACCTGGATATGATCACCCGTGTCCGGGAAGTGACCAATGTACCTGTGGCTGCCTACAGTGTCAGCGGCGAATATGCCATGGTGAAAGCGGCAGCAGCCAATGGCTGGATCGATGAAGAGAGAATCATGTGTGAGATGGCGGTCAGCGCCTATCGAGCAGGTGCACAGATTTATCTCACCTATTATGCTAAAGAACTGGCAAAATGTATGGACGAAGGGAGAATCGGATAATGAGCAGATCAGAAGCATTGTATGAACGTGCAGTAAAAGTGATTCCGGGAGGAGTAAACAGCCCGGTACGTGCCTACGGTTCTGTGGGAATGACCCCTCGGTTTGTGGAAGGCGCTACAGGACCATATATTTTCGATGCAGACAGCAATCGTTATATTGACTATATCGGTTCCTGGGGCCCTATGATCCTGGGACATAACAATCAGGAGGTGCTGAAAGCCGTTGTAAGAAAGGCAGAAAGCGGTCTCAGCTTTGGTGCTGCCACAGAAATCGAAGTGGAAATGGCTGAATTTATCTGTGAAAATGTACCGTCCATCGAAATGATTCGTATGGTAAATTCCGGTACAGAAGCCGTAATGAGTGCCATTCGTGTGGCAAGAGGATATACAGGAAGAAATAAAATTGTCAAATTCGACGGATGCTATCACGGTCATTCAGACGCATTACTTGTCAAAGCAGGCTCCGGCGTGATGACTGCCGGAGTGCCGGACAGTTCCGGAGTACCGGCAGGATGTACCCAGGATACCCTCAGTGCCGTTTACAACAATCTGGAAAGTGTAAAAGCACTGTTTAATGAATTTCCACAGGAAATTGCAGCAGTGATCGTGGAGCCGGTAGCTGCCAATATGGGTGTGGTACTGCCGGAAGAAGGATTTTTACAGGGACTGCGTGATCTGTGTACGGAACACGGAACCGTATTGATATTTGATGAAGTTATTACCGGATTCCGTCTGGCATTTGGCGGAGCCCAGGAGTATTTTGGCATTCAGGCAGACCTGGTGACATATGGAAAAATCATCGGTGCCGGTATGCCGGTGGGTGCTTACGGTGGAAAACGTGAGATTATGGAACAGGTGGCTCCGGTGGGAAGTGTTTATCAGGCAGGAACATTGAGCGGCAATCCTGTTGCCATGGCAGCCGGACTTTCCCAGCTGAAAATTCTGAAAGAGCATCCGGAAATCTATACACAGATGCGCCAGAATGCAGATCATCTGTTTGACGGAATGGCCGCACTGGTGGAAAAATACGAAAAACCCTGGAAAATGAATCATATTGGTTCTCTGGGCTGTCTGTATTTTACCGAACAGGATGTGCATAATTATGAAGAGGCAAAAACTGCCGATACAAAAACATTTGCAGCCTATTTCCGGTTTATGCTGGAACACGGCATTCACCTGGGACCGTCTCAGTTCGAAGCCATGTTTATTTCCAATGCTCATAATGAGGAGACTACCCGAGAAACCCTTCGCGTATTCGAAGAATATCTGAGGTGTGTATGACAGAACAGGGTATCACCATTACGCTAATAATTCTTGCGCTCTTTTTGGCTGCGGCATGGATCATCTGGCGAGATAAAGAAAAACGAAGAAAATGGTTTCTTGCCAAAGTGCGCAAAATGTGGGGGTCTGTCGCTGACCGTGAATACACTGAGCCGGAACTGGACAGCATTTCCCGCTATGCGCGCAAACATCAGGGGGGCCGGTTCATGATCGATGATATCACCTGGAACGATCTGGACATGGATAAAATCTTTATGGTTCTGAATACAACCGTGTCGTCCTGCGGCGAAGACGTCTTGTACCATATGCTGCGTGTTCCGGAATTTGAATGGGACACCTTGCAGAAAAGGGATCATCTGGTAGAATACTTCCGCGCCCACCAGAAAGAGAGAGAACAGATACAACAGGTGGTTTGTGAGGTCCGCAAATTTTCCTCCATGTCTCTGTCGGATTACATCTATGTGCTGAAAGATGTGGAGCGCACAGGAAATGTAAAATACAAACTGCTGGCATTGGTGAACGTGATTGCCATTGCGCTTTTGCTGATCAATCCCCTGGCAGGCGGCATTTTACTCTTCATCGGAATCTGTGTCAATGGTCTGGTTCATATGAAAGATTCGAAAAAAATCGAGCCCTATCTGAACTGCATGATTTGTATCCTTCGGCTTTTACGTGCAGCCGATGGATTTGAAAAAATCAAAAATCCGGAAATACAGTCTTACCTGGACAGGATAAAAAAAGGACGCAAAAATCTGCAGAATTTCCGCAGAGGCGCATGGTTGGTGGCTTCCACCAACTCTGTGCAGGATGGCCTGGAAGCATTTGTGATTTCCTACCTGAAAATCCTCTTTATGGTGGATATGATCAAGTTTTATTCCATGCTGAAATACGTGGATGGCCATGAGCAGGAAATTGAGGATATGTTTGCCGCCATGGGAGAACTGGACGCACTGATTGCGATCGCATCCTTCCGGGAATTCCTGCCATACTACTGTGTGCCGGAGTTTTCCTGTGGTTTGTCTGAGCATTGCGGCCAGGAAAATATTTCTTTCCATGCGGAGGACATGTATCATCCACTGATTCCCAATCCGGTGGCCAACAGCATTTCCATGAATCAGGGCGTCCTCGTGACAGGCTCCAATGCTTCCGGAAAGTCCACTTTCCTGAAAACACTTGCACTGAACGCCATACTGGCCCAGACCATATATACCTGTACCTGCCACAATTATCAGTCTGTTTATCTGAAGGTCATGACCTCCATGGCCCTTCGCGATAATCTGGAAGGCGGGGAAAGCTACTTTATCGTAGAAATAAAATCCCTGCAGAGAATCATGAAAGAATGCGAAAAAGAACAGCCGGTGTTATGCATCGTAGACGAAGTACTTCGCGGAACCAATACCATCGAACGAATCGCAGCTTCCTCTCAGATCCTCCGTTCCCTTGCCAGGCCCCATGTACTGCCGCTGGCAGCCACACATGACATAGAATTGTCCTACATTCTGGAAGACTGCTATACCAACTATCACTTTGAAGAAGAAATCAGAGAACACGATGTTATCTTCAACTACCTGCTGAAAAAAGGAAGAGCCACCACAAGAAATGCCATACGGCTGCTGGAAATCATCGGGTACGACCCGGCTATTATTCAGGATGCACAGGAAATGGCAAAACGATTTGAAGAGACTGGGGTGTGGAAGAATTAGTTGTTTGGAACAGGGGGGGCGGAAACTTTTTATCATTTTTTCAGAAGCAGGCCGTTCCTCCTCAACTATGCACTAAGCACGACTAATTGACGCTCAGGAAAGCCTTCGCGCCAAAGTCTTGCTAAGTGCATATTTTCGGACTCACTTTCCCCAGTGCTTCTGAAAAAATGATAAAAAGTTTCCTGTTTTGTTCCAAACGGGATGCGTAGGAAGGAAGTGTATGTTAAACTTACTTCTTTTAATTGGAATGTGCAGGTTGAATCTATGTTGATAAATATATTTCCTTTGTTAAATAATAAGTTGGATAAGGAGTTATTGATATATATGTTTGTGAAAATTTTTACTGACGGTTCTGCCCGGGGGAATCCGGATGGTCCGGGTGGTTATGGTTGTATTCTTCAATATACAGACACTAAAGGGATTCTTCATGAAAGAGAATTGTCTGCAGGGTATGTGAAAACGACTAATAACCGCATGGAGCTTATGGCTGCGATTGTAGGTCTGGAAGCACTCAACCGCCCCTGCCAGGTGGAATTGTATTCAGATTCCCAGTACCTGGTGAATGCATTTAACCAGCACTGGATTGACGGCTGGCTGAAAAAAGGCTGGAAACGGGGAAAAAATGAACCGGTTAAGAATGTGGATCTGTGGCAGCGCCTGCTCAAAGCAAAAGAACCCCACCAGGTCACCTTCATCTGGGTCAAAGGCCATGATGGTCACGAGATGAACGAACGATGTGACCAGCTGGCCACATCGGCGGCGGATGGGGATAACCTGCTTGTAGATACATTCTGAATGATATTTCTTGAACAAAATTTTAAAAATAAACAGGGAGTTGTCGTGATAGTTCATATCCTGGCGGCTTCCTGTTTGTATTGGAGAAAAGTTAGTGGTTTAAATTGCAAAATAAAGATAGACATTGATCAAAAATTCAAGTACAATAGATATCAGGAAATAACACATCCTGCCCGGGCAGGATGTAAATACTCAAATCAATTCATAGAGCCTACTTCAAATTATCCGGTGTAGGCCGCAGATTCTCAGGTCAATAATAGAGCTTACCAAAATTGAATAAGAGTAGGCTGCAAATTCCAAAAACAAATCCCAGATCCTACTAAAATTAAAAAATAGTAAGCTTAAACTCCAGAAACAACTCTTATAGCCTACCAAAATCCCTTAAATAGTAGGATGAAAACCTCAAAAGCAAATCTTGGAGCCTACCGGAGATGAAAAAAGGTAGGAGGAAAATCCCAAAAACAAATCTTGCAGCTTACCGGAGAAAAGTAGGAAAAAAGTCCACAAAACAAATCAAATAGCCCACCCCAAAATAAAAAAAGAAAGGAATCATGGATATGGAAGGATTAAAGGATACTTTGTTGAAAGAAAAGAATCGACTGGAAAACATTATTCAGATAACGAAAGAGCAGCTTCAGCATGCACCTGAGGGATACCTTAGAATCACAACTGTAAACCAGAAAATTAGTTATTATCATTGTACAAAAAATAACAGCAGGAATGGAACTTATATTTCCAGAAAAAATCACACGTTGATTCAACAGCTTGCACAAAAATCTTATAATCAAAAAGTGTTGCAATGTGCAGAAAAAAGGCTTGCCCAAATAGAAATATTGGTAAATGATTATGATGATCACGAGATAGAAAATATTTTCCATAAAGAGCATGTGGAACGAAAGAAACTGATACAGCCGGTTGAACCAATCTGGGAGAAAAGATTACAGGAATGGAGCGAGCAGACTTATCAGGGAAAAGGCTTCAAAGAAGGCGATCCTGCAATTTACACAGACCGCGGAGAACGCGTTCGTTCAAAATCAGAAAAAATACTGGCAGATTATTTTTATCGTCACGGTATTTCCTATAAATACGAGCATCCGTTATATCTTGATGGACTTGGGGTTGTATATCCGGATTTTTCTTTCCTTTCACCGGTAACCGGTTCGGAAATTTACTGGGAACATAATGGAAAAATGGATGAACCTGTCTATGCCCGTTCGGCAGTGAAGAAAATACAGGCCTATGAAAGAAGCAATATACTAGTTGGAAAACAACTGATTGTTACCTATGAGACAGAACAAACCCCGCTGAATACAAAAACAATTGAAAAAATGGTGGATACTTATCTGCGTGTGCCTCAGAATTGAGGAAGAAATAGGCTGAAGATACGAAAAATATATTTAGTAGCCTACGGCGCGAGAAAGAAGTAGGCGTAGAATCTCAAAAGCGAGTCCAGCATCCTACCCGCCGCAGAAAAAAGTAGGCTGGAAATACTCAGAATAAGTCCTGCATCCTAACATGAAGAGCAAGTCATAAAAAATCCCCCCACAGTCTTGACAAAAAAGCAGTAAATAGTTATACTCGGTTTATGTTCCAGGACTTATAATATCCTGAATACAACAAAACAAATGAAGTAATAGCGTTGATAAGAACAAGTAGCAGCATGGAAAGCAGACAGAGAGGTGCCGGCTGGTGAGAGGCCCCTGCAGAACTTACTGTGAATACATCTTGGAGCTTCACACCGAACCGGATGATACGAAGTAGGCTGTGACGGAAGGACCTCCGTTATACGGGTCAGAGTATTGCGAGAGCTGTACTTGCTGAGACAGAAGATGCGAGTCTTCTGTGAATTTAGGTGGTAACACGGAATCTGATTTCGTCCTAAAAGGATGAGATGCAGGTTCCTTTTTTGTATTACAGGAAAGTCCGCAGGACTTTCCTGTAATACAAAACCCTCCGGGGGATGCACAGAGAAAGTTCGCAAAAACAATAAAAAGCCCTCCAGGGGATACAAAATAGAAAAGGAGAACAACTATGACAATTTATGATGAACTGGTTGCCCGTGGTCTGATTGCCCAGGTAACAGATGAAGAAGAAATTAAAGAACTGATCAACAATGGAAAAGCAACATTTTATATTGGATTTGACCCGACAGCAGACAGCCTCCATGTAGGACATTTCATGGCACTGTGTCTGATGAAACGTCTGCAGATGGCAGGAAATAAGCCAATCGCGCTGATCGGCGGCGGAACTGCCATGATCGGTGACCCGTCCGGAAGAAGTGATATGCGTCAGATGATGACCCCGGAAACCATTCAGCACAACTGTGACTGCTTCAAAAAACAGATGGAACGTTTCATCAATTTTTCTGACGGAAAAGCTATGATGGTAAACAATGCAGACTGGCTGATGAATCTGAATTACATTGAATTCCTTCGTGATATCGGACCGCATTTCTCCGTTAACCGCATGCTGACAGCAGAATGCTACAAACAGCGTATGGAAAAAGGTCTCAGCTTCCTGGAATTCAACTACATGATCATGCAGAGTTACGACTTCTTTATGCTGTACCAGAAATACGGCTGCAACATGCAGTTCGGCGGTGATGACCAGTGGAGCAACATGTTGGGCGGTACAGAGCTGATTCGCCGTAAACTGGGCAAGAACGCCTGCGCCATGACCATCACCCTTCTGCTGAACTCTGAAGGTAAAAAAATGGGTAAGACACAGTCCGGTGCAGTATGGCTGGATCCGAATAAAACTTCCCCGTTTGATTTCTACCAGTACTGGAGAAATGTGGCAGATGCGGACGTATTAAAATGTATCCGTATGCTGACATTCCTGCCATTGGAACAGATTGATGAGATGGACAAATGGGAAGGCAGCCAGCTGAATCAGGCAAAAGAAATTCTGGCTTACGAGCTGACCTCACTGGTTCACGGAGAAGAAGAAGCAAAGAAAGCACAGGAAGGTGCGAGAGCATTGTTTTCCGCTGGAAATGCAGAAAATATGCCCACAGCAGAACTGACAGAAGAAGATTTCAAAGACGGTTCCATCGATCTGATTTCCATGCTGTGCAAGGCTGAGCTGGTAACTTCCCGTTCCGAAGGCCGCCGTGCTATCGAACAGGGCGGAGTTTCCCTGGATGGTGAGAAAATTACGGACATTCGTTTCACTGTTGCCAAAGGAGATATTCCTGCAGAAGGCCTGGTATTGAAACGCGGAAAGAAAAAATTCAAGAAAATCTGCCTGGCATAAGGGCAAAGCAATTGCACCGCGGAAATAATTGTGCTAAAATATTCGTTATGATGTGAAATCCGGAGGGATTTCCCTTAGATTTTGACGTTGAGGAGGAAAAAACAGTGAAAAAGTATGGAGTAAATGAACTTCGTCAGATGTTTCTGGACTTTTTCGAGAGCAAAGGCCATCTGGTGATGAACAGCTTTTCTCTTGTACCCCAGAATGATAAAAGCCTTCTGCTGATCAATGCAGGTATGGCACCGCTGAAACCGTATTTTACAGGAGCCGAGATTCCGCCGAGAACCCGTGTGGCTACCTGCCAGAAATGTATTCGTACCGGTGATATTGAAAATGTAGGAAAAACAGCCCGTCACGGTACATTCTTTGAAATGTTGGGAAACTTTTCATTTGGAGATTATTTCAAACATGAAGCCATTGCCTGGTCCTGGGAATTTCTGACACAGGTGGTAGGACTGGATCCGAACCGTCTGTACCCTTCCGTATATCAGGATGACGATGAGGCATTTGATATCTGGAACAAAGAAGTGGGAATCCCGGCTGACCGTATTTTCCGTTTTGGAAAAGAAGACAACTTCTGGGAGCACGGCGCTGGTCCCTGCGGTCCATGTTCAGAAATTTACTACGACCGCGGAGAAAAATACGGCTGCGGCAAACCTGGCTGTACCGTAGGCTGTGACTGCGACCGCTATATCGAAGTGTGGAACAACGTATTTACACAGTTTGAAAATGACGGCGAAGGCCACTATGAGACACTGAAACAGAAAAACATTGATACCGGAATGGGACTGGAACGTCTGGCAGTTGTTGTACAGGACGTAGATTCCATTTTCGATGTAGATACCATTTGTGCCCTGAGAAATAAAGTCTGTGAAGTTGCCGGAAAAGTATACGGCGAAAATCATGACGCCGATGTTTCCATCCGGCTGATCACCGACCACATGCGTTCCGCAACCTTCCTGATTTCCGACGGCGTTATGCCCACCAATGAAGGAAGAGGCTACGTACTTCGCCGTCTGATCCGCCGCGCAGCCCGTCACGGTCGTCTGCTGGGTATTCAGGGACAGTTCCTGGCAAAACTGAGTGCCACTGTAATTGAAGGCTCCAAAGACGGTTATCCGGAACTGGAAGAAAAGAAAGACTTTATTCTGAACGTTCTGACCAATGAAGAGAGCCAGTTCAATAAAACCATCGACCAGGGTCTGAAGATTCTGAACGACATGGAAAATGAAATGAAAGCAGCAGGAAAGAACACCCTGTCCGGTTCTGATGCGTTTAAACTGTACGATACCTATGGATTCCCGATGGATCTGACAAAGGAAATCCTGGAAGAAAAAGGATATACCATCGATGAAGAAGGCTTTAAAGCTGAGATGGACGCACAGAGAAAACGTGCCCGTGAAAGCCGTGAAGTGACCAACTATATGGGAGCAGATGCTACCGTATACGATCAGATCGATACTTCTGTCACAACAGAATTCTGCGGTTATGACGAAATGGAAGATACTTCAACTGTAACTGTCCTGACTACAGAGAGCGAGATCGTATCCTCACTGATGGAAGGTCAGAAAGGAACTATTTTCGTAGAGAAAACACCATTCTACGCTACCATGGGTGGTCAGGAAGGCGATAAAGGTGTCATTTCCACTGCAAATGGTGTATTCCGTGTAGAAGATACTATCAAGCTGCGCGGAGGCAAATACGGTCATGTAGGAACCATGGAATCCGGAATGATTGCCGTTGGAGACACTGTAAAACTGGAAGTATGCTCCTGCGGCCGTGAAGATACCTGCAAGAACCACAGCGCAACACATTTGCTTCAGAAAGCGCTGAAGACCGTTCTGGGCTCTCACGTAGAACAGAAAGGTTCTCTTGTAACCCCGACCAGGCTTCGTTTTGACTTTGCCCATTTCCAGCCAATGACCGCTGAAGAAATTGCCAAAGTGGAAGAACTGGTAAACAAAGAAATCCAGGCAGGACTGGAAGTAAAAACAGAGGTCATGAGTATCGAAGAAGCAAAGAAAACAGGTGCAATGGCACTGTTCGGCGAAAAATACGGCGATGAAGTCCGTGTCGTATCTATGGGAGATTTCTCCATGGAACTTTGCGGTGGTACACACGTAGCCAATACTTCTGCGATTACATTATTCAAGATCGTATCCGAGGCAGGTGTTGCAGCAGGCGTTCGCCGTATCGAAGCCCTGACCGGCAACAACGTTCTGGAATACTACAAAGAGATGGAAAACCAGCTGCACAGTATCGCAAAAGCACTGAAAACATCACCGGCAGAAATCCTGGACAAGATTGCTCATCTGCAGAAAGAAGTAAAAGAACTGCACAGTGAAAATGAATCCCTGAAGAGCAAGATGGCACAGGAATCTCTGGGAGACGTTATGTCACAGGTTATAGAAGTAAAAGGTGTAAAAGTACTGGCTTCCGCAGTAGCTGATGTAGATATGAATGGACTGCGCGATCTGGGCGACCAGCTGAAAGAAAAACTTGGCGAAGGCGTTGTCGTTCTGGCATCTGCCAAAGACGGAAAAGTCAGCCTTCTTGCTATGGTAACCCCAGGAGCAATGGCACAGGGCGCACATGCCGGCAACCTGATCAAAGCAGCAGCAGCCATCGTTGGCGGCGGCGGCGGCGGACGTCCGAACATGGCCCAGGCCGGCGGCAAAAAACCAGAATGCATCCCCGAAGCCATCGCAAAAGTACCGGAAATCGTAGAAGGACAGCTGAAATAATTTTTCTTCAGGGGGTTTTTTACATTTTCCCCGGGGAAAAATGAAAAAATATGTTGACGAAAAGAAAAAATCTGATATAATTATCTCTAGTGCAATAAAATACCCAAACAGTTGTATTATGCACAATTTACAGCTGGAGGGAGGTTAGGTGTGAGACTATGTCAAACGTTATCGTAAAAGAAAACGAAACTTTAGATAGTGCTCTGCGTAGATTTAAACGTAGCTGTGCCAAAGCTGGCATTCAGCAGGAAATCCGTAAGAGAGAGCATTACGAGAAACCAAGTGTTCGTCGTAAGAAAAAATCTGAAGCTGCTAGAAAACGTAAATATAATTAATTTGTGCAAATGGGCGATTAAGCCGTGACATCAGGGGCAATTTCCAACAGGAGATTGCCCCTTTGTTACGTGTAGTTTGTAGAATCTGAAGATTTTTTTAAGGTTGTCTGAATTCGATAGTTTTTTTGAATGATCTATGCTAGAATGATTGCATCGGGAACATAATAAGAAGCCCGCAAAGGTAAAGCCTCCGGTGGATTGCAGAGGTGCGCAGATGTATCGTGTCATGCAAAGCATGACGTGCACCTCGCAGCAAGTACGCCGAGGCGTACTTGAATTGATAGAGAAGAGGGGATTTTATGTGGACACATGCATTATATGGAACAGATTTTTATCATTTTGTTCAATGGTTTATTGTATATAGCTTCCTGGGATGGGTTGTGGAATCGATTTACATGTCATTCTGCAACAGAAAACTCACCAACCGTGGATTTGCCTTTTCACCATTCTGCCCGATTTATGCGGTGGGAGCATTGTCAGTATTTGCCATATTAAAACCGTTGGCCGGCAGATATGTATATCTGTACTTCGCCGGAGCATTCCTGGCAACAACACTGGAATATATCACTGCAGTGGTTATGCAGCATTTTCTTGGCGCTGTCTGGTGGGATTACAATGACAAACCCTTCAATTATAAAGGAATCATCTGTCTGGAAAGCACAATCGCCTGGGGCTTCTACACAGTCATACTCTTTGCATTCCTGCAGGGATTTGTGGAAATGATCGTAGACAGCTATTCCTATCGTGCAGGATTGACAATCGCAGCATTTGTTATCATAACCTACACCTTTGACTTTTCCCTCCACCTGTTCATGGCAAAACACGAACGACTGCCGAGAAAAGTAGAAGAAATCAAAGAACGAATGCTGCTGTTTATCCAGAGGTGACTTATTTTGTAGTTCTTTGGGAAGGGACGGAGAATCTCTGTGATTTTCAGAAGCAGGCCGTTCCTCCTCAACTATGCACTAAGCGCGACTAATTGACGCTCAGGAGAGCCTTCGCGCCAAAGTCTTGCTAAGTGCATATTTTCGGACTCACTTTCCCCAATGCTTCTGAAAATCACAGAGATTCTCCTGTTCAATTCCAAAACGAAACAAAATGCGCCCGGGAAGAATGTATGTTGAACTTATTATCTGAATAACTACTGTGTTGATACCTGTCATTTTTTTGAAGAAGCGTATAAATAATATGTAGTCTCCCTCTGCGCAATATGTTACGTTAGGAACCAAACAGGAAACTTCATATCATTTTTTCAGAAGCATTGGGGAAAGTGAGTCCGAAGATCCGACGCTTACGGAGACTTTGGCGCGAAGGCTTTCCTGAGCGTCAATTTAGTCGTAGTTAGCGGCTAGCTGAGGAGGAGCGGCCTGCTTCTGAATAAAATAATAAAAATTTTTCGTCCCTTTCAAACGAACCACAAAAAAGTCAAGTCATAAGACACCCCTGACTTTCGTATATTTTAATAAATGGTTGCGATGGGAGCATGGATTATGAAAGTCCTGCTATCCTGGTTGTTGTCTGTGGGTATCCTGCTGCAGCTTCTGAATCCGTCTGTGCAGTTGGTGAGAGCGGCGGAGGTGGAGACGGAATCTCCCAGTGTGATTTTGATGGAAGTGACCACGGGAACTGTGCTGGCAGAGAAGAATGCGCAGGAACAAAGGAGTCCTGCCAGTATTACGAAAATAATGACCCTGCTGTTGATTTTTGAGGAACTGGAAAAAGGAACTCTCCACCTGGAAGATGAGGTGATTACCAGCGCACATGCGAAAAGCATGGGTGGTTCTCAGGTGTATCTGGAAGAAGGCGAAAAACAGACGGTAGATACCATGATCAAGTGTATTGTGGTGGCTTCAGGGAACGATGCTTCTGTGGCAATGGCAGAGCATATAGCAGGCAGTGAAAATGGATTTGTTGACAAGATGAATCAAAAGGCAAAAGAACTGGGCATGAATAATACTCATTTTGAGGATTGTTGCGGCCTTACAGATTCGGACGGCCATTACACCACAGCAGAAGATGTAGCCCGTATGTCCCGGGAGTTGATAACGAAATACCCGCAGATATTGAAATATTCTTCCATCTGGATGGAAAATATCACTCATGTGACGGCTCAGGGAACAAAAGAATTCTGCCTGACAAATACCAATAAACTGATTCGAAGTCTGAATGGATGTGTGGGACTGAAGACAGGAAGCACCAGCAAGGCCAGGTTTTGCGTATCAGCGGTGGCAAAGCGGGAAAACCTCACGCTGCTGGCGGTGGTGATGGGGGCTCCCGATTCCAAAATCAGAAATCGTGATGCATCTTCCCTGCTGAATTATGGATTTGGAAGCTGCCAGATGTATGAGGACGATAACAAAGAGAAATTATCTCCTGCACCTGTGCAGCAGGGAGTTGAAGATACCGTCAAATGCCGGATACTGGAACCGTTCTATTATCTGGATACAGAAGGGAGAAATCTGGAGAACATAGAAAAAGAAATTCAGATAAAAGAGGAGATTACGTCACCCGTTAAAAAAGGAGATGTCCTGGGGAAAGCGGTATTCACATTGGATGGTGAAGTCATCGGAGAGACTGACATTATTGCCTCTGAAAATGTAGAAAAGGCCGGATTCTTTGATTATCTTAAAAAAATCCTGATAATCCGGAAAAGCTGACAGGGGGGAGGGATGCCCCCTCACCCCAATATAACCACCTGGAACCCATCCATATGCAGTGTATTTCCCTCAAGCAGGAAATCCTCTGTATTATTCATCAGTACCGTGCGGTATCCGTCAGGCAGTTCCACATCCTGAGATTCCGGCTGATAATTAGCCACTACCAACAGACTTCCCGATTCACCATTTCGATAAAATGCCATCAGGTTGGTCTGCTCTTCCAGATATGGAACAAACTCACCGTAGACAATCGTGTCTCCGTAAACAGGTGATTTCCGGAGGGCCAGAAGGTCTTTATACCAGTGATACAGAGAGTCCGGCCGTTCGATTTGTTCAGCTGCATTGATTGCGGTATAGTTCGGATTCAGCTTCAGCCAGGGTGTGCCTGTAGTGAAACCGGCATGTGCGGAAACGTTCCATTGGAAAGGAGTGCGGGCATTGTCCCGGGTAAAATGAGACACCACGTGCAATGCTTCTTCCTCGGAAAGCCCTCGGGCAATTGCCTGATCATACTCATGTCGTGTGGTGCAGTCATCAATTTCGTCAATCGATGAAAAACTCACATTGGTCATGCCGATTTCCTGCCCTTGATAAATAAAGGGGAGGCCTCGCAGCATAACATTGACTGCAGCCAGCATTTTCTTTGCAGTCTCACTGTCACAGCCTTCCGGAAGATAATGGCTGACACCGCGGGGCTCATCGTGATTTTCAATGATATTTGAGATAAATCCGATATCCCCCAGACGTTTCTGCGTATCAAATGCACATTTCTTATAGGCATCTCCCCATACACTGGTCTGGCAGGCGTACCAGCCATCCTCACTTTTACCGGCTATCGTCTCGCTGAAATCAAACATCGAAGAAAAATGCCCGTCATTTCCGATGAAAGCATTCAGAGCATCTTCCCGGTCGGAAAATACCTCACCCACAGTAAATGCCTGATGCTTTTCAAAGGTCTCTATTTTCATTTCATGGAGAAATTCATCCAGCCCGGAAGCATCGTGGAGCATGTTCTGGACAGAAGTCAGCCCGTCCTCCCGGTCTGCCGGATAACAAGTGTGAATATCCGGTTTTTTGATGTTAACGATGGCATCAATACGGAAACCGGCGATTCCCTTGTCCAGCCACCAGTTAATCATCCGATACACTTCCTGGCGGAGTGCAGGATTTTCCCAGTTCAGATCCGGCTGTTTTTTGTGAAACACATGGAGATAATACTTATCCTCATGTCCCGGAAGCTTGTCCCACACCGGGCCGCCGAAATAAGACCGCCAGTTGTTGGGCAGCTTTCCGTCTTTGACCTCTTCAATATAAAAATACTTACCGTAAGGGCCGTCAGGATCTTCGCAGGCCTTGCGGAACCATTCATGCTCGTCAGAACAGTGGTTGACAACCAGATCCATAACAATATACATATCTCTGGATTTTGCTTCCCTCAGAAGCTCCTCCATATCTTCCATCGTCCCGAAACGGGGATCAATATTCTGGTAATCGGAAATATCATAGCCCTGATCGGCCAGTGGTGAACAATAAATCGGAGACAGCCAGATAATGTCGATGCCCAGGTCCTTCAAATAATCCAGTTTACTGATAACGCCCTGCAAATCACCGATGCCGTCGCCGTTGGTATCATAAAAACTTTTCGGATAAATCTGATAAGCGGCTTTCCTATGCCACCATTGTTTCTTTAACATGTGTGTTCCTCCTGTAAATGTACCATAATTTTTTCTGTTTTGGAAAAATACCAGAGATTCTCCTGTTCAATTCCAAACGCAACAAAATGCGACCGGGAAATGTGTGTGCTGAACTTTTATCATAATAATTACTGTTTTGATACGTGATAATAATTGTGGAAGTGTATACATACAATCCTCTTCTCGCCACTTTGTTTCGTTTGGAACTGAGCAGGAAACTTCTCAAACAAATTACAAAAAGTATACTAAAAGTAACCTTAAATTACTAACGCTAATATGATGAAAAAGTACACTATTATGACTTCTTTGAAAATACAGTCTTCCGATACTGCAGCGGTGTGGTCCCGGTCTTCCTTCGGAAGAGCCGCTGAAAATTCCCCATATTGTTAAATCCACAGTCCAGACTAATATCTGTCACTGGCCGTTCTGTATTTTCCAGAAGATAGATGACTTTGTTCAGCCGATAGTCATTCAGGTAATCAATAGGAGATTTCCCGATTGCTTTTTTGAAAAAACGGCAGAAATACTGTTCGTTCATATTGACAAGAGCGGACAGATCCTGAATATAGAGTTTTTCTCCATAATGCTGCTGGATATAGGCCAGAACCGTTTTGACTGACTCAATTCTCTGATTTTCCAGAAGCACATCGCGGCACATCAGCTCGTGCTCCATCATAGTGGCGACAAACTGGAGCAGAGACGCTTTAATCTGCATCTGGGAAATGATATTATTCGTATAAATCTGATCACCGGTGCCGCTCACCTGCTGGTTGCGGCAAAATGCATCTGAGATTTTTTCGTATTCTGCTGCCAGTGTATCAAAAATAGGGTGAGAACAATCCAGCATGCGCGGAAATGTCAGCTTTCCCTGAATAAGAGGCAGAAGAATATGTTCATCGATAGAATCATAGTTGTAGAAGCGCAGCATCTGCGGGTCGAAGACAACAGCCTGTTCCTCATAGTCCTGAGACACAGAACGAAGGTCATGAAGTTCGCCCCGGTTGACAAAGAGAAAACATTCTTTATGTATGTCAAAAGATTCCATATTGATAAGCACCTTGTATTTTCCGGATTTCAGGTAGAGAATTTCAATTTCCTCGTGCCAGTGATGCTTCACCTGAAGGCGTGTGAAATGCCCGGTCATGAGATAATAGGCACAGGGAAAAATACTGGTGCCGTGTGCACGTATTTCCCGTAAATTTTGCTTTTGTGATGAGTCCATAAGAATCCTCCGTAGCTAAATTACAAAAACTCTGTATCAAAATTTTATCATATTGGCGCAGCAAAAGCAATTTTGCCTTATCTGAAATGTTTGAATGTTTGAATAGTCACAAATAATGGCTCATACAATATAAGGGAGGGATTATTCGGATGTATATGAGAAAAAATCGAAATCCGGAAACATATTCTGTTCTCTGGTTTCTACTGGGCTGCCTGGCTGCAGGAACAGCTGCCGGAGCGATTTTTGCCAATCTCACCTGGCCGGATTATGGTATGGAATCTCAAATGCCCGGGATTTATCTTGCGGAACAATTGAAAAAGAAACCGATAGCTTCGGGACAATATGTACGATATCTGTGTGGCAGGAGACTGCCGTTTTTTCTGGTTATTGCCGTGGGCGGCCTTACCGGAATGGCACGGCTGATGTCGGCTGCGATATTTTTTATATTAGGCCTGTTTTTGGGAGCTGCCGGAAGTATGGCATTGCTGCAGCACGGAGTGAAAGGCTTCGGCATTTTCATAGCAATTAATCTGCCTCATGGTATCGTATATTTTCTGGTATTACTCCGAATGATGGTTTCTGTCTATGAATGGAATGGAAAAATTATCCGCCAGATGCAGGGAAGAATCAAATCCTATGTGAGGCTGGTCGTTGTCGGACTCTTTTGCTGGCTCGCGGGAATTTTGCTGGAAGCTTTCGTCAATCCGATACTGCTAAAATATCTTCTGCTGTAAAAACGATTTGATTTTCTTATCGGAAAAGTCTATAATAAACGATACAAGTTGATTATTACTTACCAAAGGATAAAAGGGGCGGCAAAGGTGGAAAACCGTATGGAACAGACAATTCGGGAATTTATAACATATCTGCACAACACAAAAAAATCATCTGGAAACACGGAAGTATCCTATGAGCGTGATCTGAAGAAAATGATGCAGTATTTTTCAGAAATACATGGAATCCATGATGTAAGGCAGATAACAGAAACAAACCTCAATTCATATATGTTGTATCTGGAGAAAAATCATTTTGCGGCTTCTACAATATCCAGAAGCGTTGCCTCTATCCGGGCATTTTTTCAGTATCTTTATAAAACTCATGTCATTGACCATGATCCTTCGGAAGAATTGAGGCCGCCAAAAGTAGAAAAAAAGATGCCGGAGATTTTGACGGTGGGAGAAGTGGATATGCTTCTGCGGCAGCCGTCAGCGAATTCTCCCAAAGGGATCCGGGATAAAGCAATGATGGAACTTTTATACGCCACAGGGATTCGCGTCAGTGAACTGATTTGTCTGCAGGTGAGTGACGTGAATCTGATGATGGGATATATAAACTGCCATGATACAGAAAAAGAAAGAATCATACCTTTTGGCAATGAGGCAAAAAAAGCTTTGGCAGCATACCTTGGAGGTGCAAGAAATTGCTTTCTTCACAGCGGGGAAAGCACAGTGCTTTTTACCAACTGTTCCGGAAAACCCATGAGTCGTCAGGGATTCTGGAAGGTTCTGAAAGCATATGCATCTGAAGCCGGTATTAAAAAAGACATTACACCACAGACCTTGCGCCATTCCTTTGCGGCACATCTGGTACAGAACGGTGCCGACCTGAAAAGCGTCCAGGAGATGATGGGACTTTCAGATATTTCCACAACACAGGTATATATGAATCTGGATAAACAAAGAATCAGAGATGTATATACAAGAGCACATCCGAGAAAGTAAAATTACCCCGGGGATTTTTACATTCTCCCCGGGGCAAATTTTTAACATTTCTCCGCAATGGTATAAATCAGTTTTTCGGAGTCATCCCATCCCAGACACGGGTCCGTGATAGACTTTCCGAATACATGATTGGCACAGCCGATTTTCTGGCTTCCTTCTTCCAGATAGCTCTCGATCATAACACCTTTGACAAGGTTATGAATATCAGGGGAAACACTGCGGCTGTGCAGTACTTCCTGCACAATACGAATCTGTTCTTTGTATTGTTTGTTGGAATTAGAGTGGTTGGCATCAACGATGACAGCCGGGTTCTGCAGATCGCGCTCATTGTATTTTTCAAGCAGAAGCTGCAGATCTTCGTAATGATAGTTGGGAATGGTGTTTCCATGTTTGTTGACAGCACCTCGAAGAATCGTGTGAGCCAGCGGGTTTCCTGTAGTCTCCACTTCCCAGTTCCGGTAAATAAAGTTCTGTTTTACCTGTGCAGCTACCACAGAGTTCAGCATAACAGAGAAATCTCCGCTGGTAGGGTTCTTCATGCCGGCAGGGACATCCATACCGCTGACTACCAGACGGTGCTGCTGATTTTCAACAGAACGGGCTCCGATGGCCACATAGGAGAGAATATCGTCCAGATATCTCCAGTTTTCCGGATAAAGCATCTCGTCGGCAGCTGTAAGTCCGGAAGACTCTATGGCATGCATATGCATTTTACGAAGCGCGATCAATCCATGCAGAAGATCTGGTTTTTTCTCAGGATCCGGCTGATGAAGAATTCCTTTATAGCCTTCTCCGGTTGTACGCGGTTTGTTGGTATAGATTCTGGGAATCAGAATCAGTTTATCTGCAACTTTCTCCTGCACACGTGCAAGACGATCAATATATTCACAGACCGCTTCTTCATTATCTGCGGAGCATGGACCGATAATAACAATAAATTTGTCGGATTCTCCGGTGAAAACTTTGCGGATCATGGCATCCCGCTCAGCTTTTACCCTTGCAACTTTCTGAGTAACCGGATAATCTGCCTTGATTTCAGTCGGTGTAGGCAATTTCTTTAAAAATTCAATACTCATGATGTTCTCCTCGTTTGAAATTTAAGATTATCTCTTTTGCATTTTAAAGCATTGTAGTGAAAAAATCAAGATGTTTTTACAATCCCCATGGCAGTCAGTAAAAGAAAATACAGCAGTCCGCTGATACAAATGCCCGGTAGCAGGCAGATGATAGCCGGAAATTGTGTACCCTGCCGGAGAAATCCAAGAACAGCTTTTCCGGTCGTGCAGCTGATCATCAGTGCAGCCAGCGGCAGGAAAATCCATTGTATAGAAGCAATGAAAATGGGTATGCTTCTTGAGAGAAAATACAAATTCAGTAAAAACATAACAATCTGGCTGATCAGAAGACCAATCAGATACCCCTGAATTCCGTAACGGGGAATGGCAAATACCGCAAAAAGAATCCGAATCAGCAGACCGGCAGCATTTTGCAGAAAAGAAAGACCGGTATGCCCCAGCCCGTTCAGAATACTTGACAGGGTAGATGTCAGATAGAGGAACGGACAGAGAAATGACAGCATTCTCAGAAAAACACCGACATCTTCATTGTGATAAATCATGGTTCCCAGAGAGGGACCAAAGGTAAAAAATACACCTGCACACAGAATACCCAGCAGCAGGCAGTATTTAATCGTCTTTTCAGCAGCTTCCAGTATTTTCTGATCATTTCCTGCTGCCTGCTCTCCGGCCACTGAAGGAAGAAGCATGGTGGACACGGCACTGGTGATGGCAGACGGAAATAAAATAAAAGGAAGAGCCATTCCGGTCAGGATTCCGTACACACTGAGTGCCTGTGAGGAAGTAAGTCCGGATATCTGAAGTCTGGCAGGAATCATGATGGATTCCGCACTCTGCAAAAGATTCAGGAGGATTCGATTGGCAGTCAGTGGAGCAGACAGTTTTACCAGCTGCCGCCCGGACCCGACCAACAGGGACAAATCCGTCCGTTCAGCTGCAGTTTTTTGAAAATCCAGTAAAATGCAAATAGAGGACAGAAGTCCTGAGACAATTTCTCCTGCCAGAACACCCCCTGCTGCCAGCAGCGGGGTGGGTTCCATGCCCTGCTGGATGAGAATCAGGTAAATCATCCAGGAAGCACCAACGCGAACAAGCTGTTCCAGAAGCTGCGTGGCGGAAGGAATAATAGTCCTTTTCGATGAAAAATACCAGGCATTGATACAGGTATGTAAGGTTCCCACAGGTAAGCTGAAAGCAATCAGATGCAGCAGGGGTGCACAGCGCTGTTCTTTCAGAATGTACAGACTGATAACCTCGGCATTCTGTACAATAATTCCGGTACAAATGAGGGAAATTACCAGTGAGATCACTGTTCCTGACAAGAAAAATGCCTTTGCTTTTCGGAAATCTGCGGCCGCAAGAGCGGAAGCACAGCACCGGGAAATTCCGGTCTGAATCCCGGCTGCAGACAGGGAAAATGTAAAGGCATAAATCGGAAAAACCAGCTGATAGATTCCCATTCCTTCTGCACCGATTACGCGTGAAAGGAATATTTTATAGAAGAAGCCGATAAAACGGGAAAAAAACCCGGCAAGTGTCAGAAAAAGAGCGCCGGTAAGCAGAGGATGTTTTGCAGTGTATGTCATAAAAACCTCGAATTGCTTTTAGATAAATATATGTGAAAGACGGACTTGACAGAACCGGGGAAGAGTGATATGCTTACACCAGTAAAATCCCAGTAAAATACTAGGATATTAACCTCACAGGAGGGACGCGCATGAAGTTATCGACAAAAGGCAGATATGGTCTCAGAGCCATGATTGACCTTGCATTATATAGCGAACAGGAACCGGTATCGATTCAGAGTATCGCACTCCGGCAGAACATGTCGGAACGGTACCTGGAGCAGCTGATGGCCAGCCTGAAAAAAGCCGGTCTGGTGACCAGTATTCGCGGCGCATCCGGCGGATATCAGCTGGCAAAGCCGTCCATCGGTATCTCGGTGGGGGACATTCTCAGAGCTCTGGAGGGGGATCTGAGAGCTGTGACCTGCAGCGCCACCGGCGATGATGGTGGATGTGAGAATGCAGATCTGTGTGTGACAAGATATGTATGGCAGCGGATCAACGAAAGCATCACACACGCTGTGGATACCATGTATCTGAATCAACTGGTTGAGGAAAGCAGAAAACTCAAAGAAAAAGGACAGACACAGCCTACGGGCTGTCAGGGATAGGAGGCTATAATTATATGAAAAAATTAATTTATCTGGACAATGCGGCGACAACCAAAACAGCGCCGGAAGTTGTGGAAGCCATGCTTCCGTACTTTACCGAGTACTATGGCAATGCATCCAGCATATATGAACTGGCCGGTGAAAGCAAAAAGGCCATGAATGAAGGACGTGCAAAGATCGCCAATGTTCTCGGAGCGAATGCTAATGAGATATATTTTACAGGCGGCGGTTCCGAGGCGGACAACTGGGCACTGAAAGCAACCTTCGAAGCATACAAAAACAAAGGAAACCATATCATCACCACAAAAATTGAACATCATGCCATCCTGCATACCTGCGAATGGCTGGAAAAACAGGGTGCCAAAATAACATATCTGGATGTGGACGAGAATGGTATCATTCGTCTGGAAGACCTGGAAAAAGCACTTACTCCGGAGACCATCCTGATCTCTGTGATGGCTGCCAACAACGAAATCGGCTCCATTCAGCCAATCAAAGAAATTGGTGCCATCGCAAAAGAACATGGTATCCTGTTCCATACCGATGCGGTGCAGGCATTCGGACAGCTCCCCATCAATGTGGATGAATGTCATATCGACATGCTCAGCTCCAGTGCACACAAGATCAACGGACCAAAAGGAATCGGCTTCCTGTACATCCGCAAGGGCGTGAAAATCCGTTCCCTGATCCACGGTGGTGCTCAGGAAAGAAAAAGAAGAGCCGGAACAGAAAACATTCCGGGAATCGTCGGTTATGGTGTGGCAGCAGAACGTGCAGCAAAAACCATGGAAGAACGTACCGCAAATGAAAGAGAAGTGAGAGATTATCTCATCAACAAAATCGAGACAGAGATTCCTTACTGCCGTCTCAACGGTCACAGAACCCTTCGTCTCCCGAACAATGTGAACTTCAGCTTCCAGTTTATCGAGGGAGAATCTCTGCTGATCATGCTGGATATGGAAGGTATCTGTGCCTCCAGCGGCTCCGCATGTACCTCAGGCTCTCTGGACCCGTCCCACGTACTTCTGGCCATCGGACTTCCTCATGAGATTGCTCACGGCTCACTACGGTTGACCATCAGTGAAGAAACTACAAAAGAAGATGTGGACTTTGTAGTAGAAAAAATCAAAGAAATCGTAGCAAGACTGAGAAGCATGTCTCCGCTTTACGAAGACTTTATCAAAAAACAGAAATAAAAGGAGAAAATAAAAATGTACAGTGAAAAAGTTATGGATCATTTTCAGCATCCAAGAAATGTAGGCGAAATCGAAAATGCAAGCGGTGTCGGTACCGTTGGCAATGCAAAATGCGGTGACATCATGAGAATGTACCTGGATGTGGATGACAACGGCATCATTCAGGACTGCAAGTTCAAAACCTTCGGCTGCGGTGCAGCAGTAGCAACCAGCAGCATGGCAACAGAACTGGTAAAAGGAAAAACCATTCAAGAAGCCCTTCAGGTTACCAACAAAGCCGTAATGGAAGCCCTGGACGGACTGCCGCCTGTAAAAGTACACTGCTCACTTCTGGCAGAAGAAGCCATCCATGCAGCACTCTGGGACTATGCCGAGAAAAAAGGCATCAAAATCGAAGGTTTGACCAAACCGAAGTCTGACATCCACGAAGGCGAAGAGGAAGAAGAAGAGGAATACTAAAAAACACACGCCCCGGGGGAAACTCTGGGGCGGCTTATTTTGTAATTCCTTTGGAAGGGGACGGAGAAGCTCTGTGATTTTCAGAAGCAGGCCGCTCCTCCTGTCTTATCCCCAAACGAAACAAAGTGCGCCGGTGGAGGGTGCGTGGCGGTACGTGAGATGCACAGGTGTATGGCGGGTCAGAGGCGTTTTGGGCATATACAAAATTTGTATGCTTCCAGTTCCCATTTTCTTCAGAAATCCGGGAGAAATCCCCCTTTTTCAGAGAGAATTTTCTCTATACAGAAAAAAGAGTTCCGGAGACCCAATTTTTTAGGATTTCCTGGGTCTGGAGATGTATTTATTTCATATAGATACAATTACAAGTTTTCCTGCAGGATTTACTCCACAATTTCTCTTAAAAGTGGAACTAATGGGAAACAAATTTTGCATAGACCCAATCATTCTCATCGTTAGCGGCTAGTTGAGGAGGAACGGCCTGCTTCTGAAAAAATGATAAAAATTTTCCGTCCCTCATCAAAAAAATACAAGGAGGCATAATATGATTTCCGACTGTCATTTACATACATCATTTTCCGACGACAGTACCACCCCGGTGGAGTCTCAGATTGAAAAGGCTATTTCGCTGGGTATGGAGCACATTTGTATCACGGACCATATGGACATGGATTATCCGGGAGGGGAGTTCCAGTTGGATACGGACCGGTATGTGGAAAAGATTCTGGATGTGCGTGAGAAGTACAAAGACAAGATTGATATTTCGCTTGGAGTGGAACTGGGGCTTCAGGAGCATCTGCAGGACAAACTGACGCAGTATATCAATCGGTATCCCTTTGATTTCGTCATCGGCTCCATGCATTTGATTCATGGAGAAGATCCGTATTATCAGGAAATTTTTAAAAGAACAGGAGACGAGCAGGCGTACCGGGAGTATTTTCAGCAGACACTGAAGAATCTGCACACAGCGCCGGCTATTGATACACTGGGCCACCTGGATTATGTGGTGCGGTACGGGATTCAGAAAGATGAAGAATACTCTTATGAGAAATATTCTCACGAAATAGATGATGTTCTGAAATTTCTGATCGAACATCAGATTGCACTGGAAGTAAATACGGCAGGACTTCGGATGCTGTCCTTTACCAATCCGCACCCGGATGTTCTGCGAAGATACCGGCAGCTGGGAGGGGAAATGATCACCATTGGCTCTGATGCCCATACCCCGGATGTGCTCGGGTATGGATTTGAGCAGCTTCCGCAGATGCTTTTGGATTGTGGATTCCGTTATTATACCGTCTTTAAAGAGAAAAAGCCAAAATATATTCCACTGTTTTAAATCTTTTTGTGTATTTTTCAAAATACACTTGAATTTTAGAGACAAATTAGGTAAAATAATTCCAGGTTGATGTTTCTTTAACAATGTAAAGGACTCAATAATTTTATTTACTTTTTAGGAGGAATGAAAATCATGGCAGTAAAAGTAGCAATTAATGGTTTTGGACGTATTGGACGTCTTGCATTCAGACAGATGTTTGGAGCAGAAGGATTTGAAATCGTTGCAATCAACGACCTGACATCCCCTACAATGCTGGCTCACTTACTGAAATACGATTCTACACAGGGAAGATATGCTCTGGCTGACACTGTAACAGCTGGCGAAGATTCTATCACTGTTGATGGAAAAGAAATTAAAATTTACGCAAAAGCTAACGCAGCTGAACTTCCTTGGGGAGAAATCGGTGTTGATGTAGTTCTGGAATGTACAGGTTTCTATACATCCAAAGCTAAAGCACAGGCTCATATCGATGCTGGTGCAAAACACGTTATCATTTCCGCTCCGGCTGGAAACGATCTGAAAACTATCGTTTACAATGTAAACCATGACACTCTGACAAACGAAGATACAGTAATTTCTGCTGCATCCTGTACAACAAACTGCCTGGCACCTATGGCTAAAGCTCTGAACGACCTGGCTCCGATCAAATCTGGTATCATGTGCACAATCCATGCTTACACAGGTGATCAGATGACTCTGGACGGACCGCAGAGAAAAGGCGATCTGAGAAGATCTCGTGCAGCTGCAGTTAACATCGTTCCGAACAGCACAGGTGCTGCAAAAGCTATCGGTCTGGTTATTCCTGAACTGAACGGCAAACTGATCGGATCTGCTCAGCGTGTTCCAACCCCAACTGGTTCTACAACTATCCTGACAGCAGTTGTTGAAGGAACTGTAACAAAAGATCAGATCAACGCAGCTATGAAAGCAGCTTCCAACGAGTCCTTTGGTTACAACGAAGACGAAATCGTATCCAGCGATATCGTAGGAATGAGATTTGGTTCTCTGTTCGATGCAACTCAGACAATGGTACTGCCTCTGGACAACGGAACAACAGAAGTACAGGTTGTTTCATGGTATGACAACGAGAATTCTTACACAAGCCAGATGGTAAGAACTATCAAACACTTTGGTAAACTGCTGAACGCTTAATTAGTTCAAAAGTAGACTCATCAGGGGTCCGGTCTGTATGGACCGGGCTCCTTTTTATCTTATAGGAAAGTCCTTCGACTTTCCTATAAGATAAAAAAAGCCCTCCGGGCAGGATTCTATTTTATATAATATAAAGGAGGCAATTTCCAATGCTTAACAAAAAATCTGTTGATGATATCAACGTAAAAGGGAAAAAAGTTCTTTGCCGCTGTGATTTTAACGTACCGCTTCAGGATGGAAAAATCACAGATGAAAACCGTCTGGTAGCAGCTCTGCCGACCATCAAAAAACTGATCGCTGACGGCGGAAAAGTAATTCTGTGCTCTCATCTGGGAAAACCGAAGGGAGAACCGAAACCGGAACTGTCTCTGGCACCTGTAGCTGTTCGTCTGAGCGAACTTCTGGGACAGGAAGTAAAATTTGCAGCTGATCCGGAAGTAGTTGGACCAAATGCAAAAGCAGCTGTAGAAGCTATGCAGGATGGTGATGTTATTCTTCTGGAGAACACCCGTTACCGTGCAGAAGAAACCAAAAACGGTGAAGCATTCTCCAAAGATCTTGCTTCCCTGTGTGACGTATTTGTAAATGACGCATTCGGTACTGCGCATCGTGCACACTGCTCCAACGTTGGTGTAACTCAGTATGTTGATACTGCAGTAGTTGGATACCTGATGCAGAAAGAAATCGATTTCCTGGGCAATGCAGTTAATAATCCGGAAAGACCATTCGTGGCAATCCTTGGCGGTGCAAAAGTTTCCAGCAAAATCTCCGTAATCAACAACCTGCTTGACAAAGTAGATACCCTGATCATCGGCGGTGGAATGGCATATACATTTGCAAAAGCACAGGGAGGAACCATCGGAAAATCTCTCTGTGAAGATGATTATCTACAGTATGCACTGGATATGATCGAAAAAGCAAAAGAAAAAGGCGTTAAACTGCTTCTGCCTGTAGATACCAAGATTGGTGATGATTTCTCCAATGACTGCAATATTCAGATCGTTCCTACCGGAGCAATTCCGGATGGTTGGGAAGGTCTTGATATCGGACCGGAAACCGAAAAAATCTTTGCTGACGCTGTAAGAGATGCAAAAACTGTTGTTTGGAACGGACCGATGGGATGCTTCGAGATGCCGAACTTCGCACATGGAACAGAAACAGTGGCAGCAGCTCTGGCTGAGACTGACGCAACAACCATCATCGGCGGTGGAGATTCTGCAGCAGCTGTAAACATCCTGGGATATGGCGACAAGATGACCCACATTTCCACAGGCGGCGGCGCTTCTCTGGAATTCCTTGAAGGAAAAGAACTGCCAGGTGTAGCAGCAGCTAACGACAAATAAATAGATAAGAGTAACTGTCCACAGTTGCGATATAGAATAGAAAAGAGGATAAGTAGCATGGCAAGAAAGAAAATTATTGCTGGAAACTGGAAGATGAACATGACTCCAAGCGAGGCTGTAAAACTGGTGGAAACTCTGAAGCCACTGGTTCAGAACGACGAAGTAGACGTAGTATTCTGTGTACCGGCTATCGATATCGTTCCTGTAGTAGAAGCTGCTAAAGGAACAAACATCCAGGTTGGTGCTGAAAACATGTATTTTGAAGAAAAAGGTGCCTACACAGGAGAAATTTCCCCGAACATGCTGGTAGATGCAGGCGTTAAATATGTAATCCTTGGACATTCTGAGAGAAGAGGATACTTCGGAGAAACAGATGCAGACATCAACAAAAAAATGCATAAAGCATTTGAACATGGTCTGACCCCGATCATGTGCTGTGGTGAATCCCTGGAACAGAGAGAACAGGGCGTAACCATGGACTTCATCCGTCAGCAGGTTAAGATCGGATTCCAGGGACTGACAGCAGATCAGGCAAAAGAAGCAGTTATCGCTTACGAGCCAATCTGGGCTATCGGTACAGGAAAAACCGCTACAACAGAGCAGGCTCAGGAAGTATGCGGCAAAATCCGTGAATGCATCGCTGAAGTATACGATGATGCTACAGCAGCAGCAATCCGCATCCAGTATGGCGGATCTGTAAACTCCAAAACAGCAGCAGACCTGTTTGCTCAGGCAGACATCGACGGCGGACTGGTTGGAGGAGCTTCCCTGAAAGAAGAATTCGGACAGATCGTAAACTACAAATAAAATAGTCCTAAATGCCACCAGATATATTAAATAATGCAATGTATCTGGTGGCAATTTTTGCCTTATAGAAAACAAAAATAACATAATATAGAGATTTTGCACAATACAAAGGTTTACACTCTCAATTAATAATGAAATGAAGCAATTTGAAGTAATCAACAGTAGACTGGATGTTTTGGAGTACAAACAGGGATTAATGCATAAGAAGCTGGATAATCTGGTCTTCGATATGAGAGTTTCAGAAAGATCACTTAGAAAAGAAATAAAACTTTTACAGGATGCACAAGAAACTTTGATAACAGTATTAGAACATAAAGCGATTTTGCCAGCAGTCAAATGAACTAAATTATCAAAATTCAGACACCAGATGAAACCCTGTTAAGAACAGATCTCAGATAAAATTCAGGCAGATTGAAAATACAAATGAAAATAAAATGGATGAAATAACACCGTTAAAGTAAGAAAATTGGTTGAAGCTGTAAAACAATTTTCTTATATTTAACGGCATTTTTTTATTGCAGAAAACTTAACTGTACTATAGAAAATACAATCAGAAAGATAGAAAATAAAAAATATCCTTTATTTCTTGAGAATATGTGTTAAAATGAAATTGCATATTTAAGAAAAGAGGTAACGTTATGTCAGAACGTTGTATAAAAGCTGCCCTTCTCGGTCTTGGTACCGTAGGCACTGGTGTCTATAAAGTGTTGAAAAACCAGGAACCGGAGATGGTGTCAAAGCTGGGTGCAAAGGTGCAGATTAAAAAGATTATGGTCCGCAATCTGGAAAAGGCAGCTGCCAAAGTGGATGACCCGTCTGTTCTCACCAATTCCTGGAAGGAAATTGTGGAAGACCCGGAGATCGAGATTGTGATTGAATTGATCGGCGGCATGGAGCCTGCGAAAACATATATTCTGGAGGCTTTGCGGGCAGGCAAGCATGTGGTTACGGCTAATAAGGATCTGATTGCCTCCGAGGGAAAAGTGATTATGGACACCGCGGCAGAGTACGGAAGAGATTTCCTTCATGAAGCGGCAGTGGCCGGTGGTATTCCAATTATCAGACCATTGAAGCAGTGCCTTGCAGGCAATCACATTACGGAAGTGATGGGTATTGTCAACGGAACAACGAATTTTATATTGACAAAGATGAGCAATGAGGGAATGGAATTTGCAGAGGCCTTGAAGCTGGCGCAGGATCTGGGCTATGCGGAGAGCGACCCCACGGCAGACGTGGAAGGTCTGGATGCGGCAAGAAAAGTGGCAATCCTTGCCAGCGTGGCATTCAATTCCCGCGTTACTTTTGATGATGTATATACAGAAGGAATTACAAAAATCACATCCACAGATATTGCTTTTGCTAAAGAAATGGGATGTACCATTAAGCTGCTGGGTGTGGCGAGAAATACACCGGACGGCATTGAAGCCCGTGTTCATCCCATGCTGATCGAGAGCGGACATCCTCTGGCGACGGTCAATGACTCCTATAATGCCGTATTTGTGCAGGGTGATGCGGTACAGGATGCCATGTTCTATGGAAGAGGAGCCGGAGAACTTCCGACAGCCAGCGCGGTTGTGGGCGATATCTTCGATATCGTCAGAAATATTCTGGCAGGCTGCTGCGGAAGAATCGGCTGTACCTGCTATAAGCAGATACCCGTTAAGAAAATAGAAGATGTCAGCAGCAAGTATTTTATCCGTATGCAGGTGGAAGACCGATATGGTGTACTGGCTAACATTGCCAGCGTATTTGGCAACAACTGTGTCAGCATGGCACAGGTGATTCAGAGAAGAAAAAAAGGAAATATTGCTGAAATCGTAGTGATAACAGATTCCGTAGAAGAACGCCATCTGAAAGATTCTCTGGCAGTATTTCAGGGAATGTCGATCGTGAAACAGGTATCGGCAATCATCCGTGTGGCATAGGTCTGAAAGACCGGCTGTCACAACACAAAGATAACAGAAATATATGCGATGTAATGGGGGATGCATATTTCTGAAATAGAAAAAAATGGAGGTATATCATGGATTACGCAAAAGAATCATTGAGATTACACAAGGAGTGGGCAGGAAAGATTGAAATCAACAATCGTGTTCCGGTAGCTACCAAAGACGACCTGTCACTGGCTTACACACCGGGAGTTGCACAGCCGTGTCTGGAGATTCAGAAAGATGTGGACAAAAGTTATGAATTGACCAGAAGACACAATCTGTGCGCGGTAATTACCGATGGAACGGCAGTACTGGGTCTGGGAGATATCGGTCCGGAAGCAGGAATGCCTGTTATGGAAGGAAAATGTGTACTGTTTAAGGCATTTGGAGATGTAGATGCATTTCCGCTCTGCATCAAATCCAAAGATGTGGATGAGATTGTAAATACCGTTTATCTTCTTTCAGGATCTTTCGGCGGTGTAAACCTTGAGGATATTTCCGCTCCCAGATGCTTTGAGATTGAGCGGAAACTGAAAGAAAAATGTGATATTCCGATCTTCCACGATGATCAGCACGGAACCGCCATCATTACACTGGCAGGACTTCTGAATGCGCTGAGACTTGTTGGAAAGAAAAAAGAAGAAGTGAAAGTAGTTACTTCCGGAGCGGGAGCTGCAGCTATTTCCATCGTAAAACTGCTGTTGTCAGCCGGATTTAAGAATGTGATCATGTGCGACCGTACCGGTGCAATCTACGAAGGCCGTGAGAAGGGCATGAACTGGATCAAAGAAGAAATGGCACAGGTTACCAACCTTGAGAAGAAACAGGGTACTCTGGCTGAAATGCTGGTGGGAGCTGATATTTTTATCGGTGTGTCTGCACCGGGTCAGGTTACCACAGAAATGGTAAAAACCATGAATAAAGATGCGATTATTTTTGCATGTGCTAATCCGACACCGGAAATCTTCCCGGACGAAGCAAAAGCAGGCGGTGCGAGAGTTGTATCCACAGGCCGCAGTGATTTCCCGAACCAGATCAATAACGTACTGGCATTCCCGGGAATTTTCCGCGGAACCTTTGATGTACGTGCAAAAGACATCAACGAAGAAATGAAAATGGCAGCCGCTCAGGCGCTGGCAGACCTGATTTCCGATGACGAACTGAATGAAGACTACATCATTCCGAAAGCATTTGATCCGAGAGTAGGAAAAGCAGTGGCTGCAGCAGTGGCCAAAGCCGCAAGAGATACAGGAGTGGCTAGAATCTGATGATAATATAGGGACAAAAATGTATTTTGACCCCTTGTATACAAGGCTTTCTCCGCACTTCGTGCTCTCGAAATCCTTGTACCAAAAAGTACCGAAAGAAATTTCGGTACTTTTTTCTTGCAATTACATAAAAAACTGATATAATAACTCTATTGAATAAATATACATGAAAATGAATTTGCCCCGTGGCAATTTCATTTTCCCCCGTGGCAAATGTAAAAATCCCCGGGGGAAAGAGAAAAGAGGAGGAATTAAGATGAAAAAGATGATGGTAATGGCAATAGCCGGTCTGATGGCAGTTTCTATGTTCGGCTGCGGAAGTAAGAAGACAGTTGAGGTTACACAGGCATCTGACCTGGCAGATCTGGTAGTAGGTGTACAGACAGGTACCACCGGTGATACTTGTGCAACGGATGAAGTAAAAGATGATTCTCAGATGAAACGTTACAATAAAGGTGCTGATGCGATTCAGGCTCTGAAGACCGGCAAGGTTGACTGTGTTGTCATCGACTCTCTGCCGGCACAGAAGTTTGTTGAGGCAAATGATGATCTGAAAATTATTGAAAATATCTGGGACACTGAAGAGTATGCCATGTGTCTGAAAAAAGGCAATGCTGAACTGCTGGATCAGATGAACACTGCACTGGCTGAACTGAAAGCAGATGGTACTCTGGATAAGATCATGGGCAACTATATCGGTGATGATCTGGGAAGCTACGAATATGTGACTCCGGAAGGAACCGAATATCCGAATGGTAAACTGGTGATGGCTACCAACGCAGAATTTGAACCGTGGGAATACAAAAACGGCAATGATATCATCGGTATTGACCCGGATATCGTGCAGGCTATGTGCGATAAGATGGGATACGAACTGGAAATCAATGATATGGCATTCGAGTCTATTCTGGCAGCCGTATCCAGCGGAAAAGCTGACTTCGGCGCAGCAGGAATGACTGTTGCAGAAGACCGTAAAGAGAGTGTTGATTTTACAGATACTTATGCAAATGCTTCTCAGGTTGTAATTGTGAGAAAATAAAATAATAAGCACTATGGGGTCAAAGGCTTTTGACCCCATATCAATAAAGGAGAATAAATATGGCATATTTGCAGCATCAATTTGAGCGGTATTTTATTGAAAATGGTGCCGCTTCCTGGTGGCTGACAGGTCTGAGAAATACATTGTTTATCACAGTAATCGCTCTGGCTATCGGTGTGGTTCTGGGATTTACGGTAGGTATTATCCGTTCCGTCCATGAACAGACCGGAAAGCTGAAACTGGCAAATACCATCTGCAGGGGTTACCTCAGCATTATCCGGGGAACTCCCAGTATGGTACAGCTGCTGATTTTCAACTTTATTATTTTCGCATCTGTACACCTGAATGAAGTATTTGTCGGCGGAATCGCCTTCGGTATCAATTCCGGTGCCTATGTGGCAGAGATTGTCCGTTCCGGTATTATGTCGATTGACAAAGGACAGATGGAGGCCGGCCGAAGCCTGGGACTGAGTGCAGGAAAGACCATGCAGCTGATCATCATTCCGCAGGCGTTCAAAAACGTACTGCCGGCACTGATCAATGAAATGATCGTACTTCTTAAAGAGACGGCGATTATTGGATACATCGGAACGACTGACCTTACCAAAGCCGCTACACTGGTACAGAGCCGTACCTACAGCGCCTACGTTCCGCTTCTCACAGCAGCTTTATTCTACTGGGTTCTGGTATGTATTCTTACATTCTTTATGGGTAAGGTAGAGAGGAGGATGCGCAAAAATGATCGATGAAAGAGAAGTATTGATTGAAGTGGATGCTCTTCGGAAAAGCTTTGGAAATAATGTTGTTCTGGATGGCATCACGACAGATATCCGCAAAGGAGAAGTTGTTGTAATCATCGGACCTTCAGGCTCCGGAAAATCAACCTTTCTGCGCTCACTGAATCTTCTGGAAAAACCTACCGGCGGCCGGATTCTGTTCGAAGGTGCTGACATCACCGATCCGAAGGTAAATATCGACCGGCATCGCCAGAAAATCGGTATGGTATTTCAGCAGTTTAACTTGTTTCCCCATAAAACCGTGAAGGAAAACATCATGCTTGCCCCTGTCACCCTCAAGGTTCTGACTCCGGCGGAAGCATCCAAAAAAGCAGATGAACTACTGGCCCGCGTTGGTCTGCCGGACAAAGCAGATGCCTACCCGGACAGCCTGTCAGGCGGACAGAAACAGCGAATCGCCATCGCCCGTTCCCTGGCCATGAACCCGGACGTCATGTTGTTCGATGAGCCGACCTCGGCTCTGGATCCAGAGATGGTAGGAGAAGTTCTGGAAATCATGAAAGAACTTGCGGAAACCGGCATGACCATGGTGGTAGTAACTCACGAAATGGGCTTCGCCCGTGAAGTAGCCACCCGCGTACTATTTGTTGATGAAGGAAAAATACAGGAAGAAAACACACCGGAAGAATTCTTCCGGAATCCGAAAAATCCCCGTCTGCGGGAATTTTTGTCGAAAGTTTTATAAAAAATGAAAAACGCCCCGGGGATTTTTACAAAATCCCCGGGGTGTTTTGTGCGGGTTCATAGTTACTTTTCGTGACTATGAACCCGTCCCCCCAGTCACAGTGTGATGAACCTGTCCCTCGGTCACAAACCCGTCCTCCGGTCGCTTTTTTCTCATCTTGTCGACCAACATTCTGTCGTTCTGGGCTAATGGTGGGGTCTATAGAAAATAATTGTCCGTAAAATCTCCTTTTTCACCCCCCAAATCCAAGAAAAACCCCCAAAAAAGTCCTCCAATTCAGGCTAAACGGGGTCTATACGAGAAAACCACCTGCCAGTGCCCTGCAACTCATAAAAAGCAGGGTCGCAGCGGAAGATTTTTCTGTATATGCCCCCGTACCTCCCGCGAAACGCTTTGAGAAGCAAGTTTTAGTCGAAAAAGTGGAACTTTTACCACTAAAACTTGCCATAGACCCCGCCATCTCCAGGATATCCCCCTGAAAAAAGGATACATGGTCACCACCTAAAGTGTACATCTCATGATTTTATAGAAAATAGTACTCTATGATTTTCTGAATCATTTCTGGATTCAGCGGATTGTCTTTTGTTTCGTAGGTTGTGATTAAGTTGACGGATGGGATGATTTGATGTGCTGCGTAGTGACGAAGCTTTGCATATACTTTCCTGACATATTCTTCATGGTCCATGAGTCCAAAATGTTCCCAATAGTATACCTTTCCTGTTTTAGGATGACGGATAGTAAAATCTGGAAAAAAAGTGATGTCTCCCAAAGTAAGTGCACATTCATATCGATAAGGTATTTTATACGTGTACAAAAGGTAATCAATGAAAGCTTCCGATTTGGAACGAAGAAAGTGATTTGAAGGGCTTTTGTGAATCAGGTGTTCAGGATGTGAAGGGTTACTTTGATATGGTTCATTCATCCAGTCTGTCAATTCCTGAGAAAGAGGAGTAAAATAATTGGCTAGAAGTTCCTGATATCCTGGCTCTGAAGATAGAAGCTGTTCTGCCTTGCCTGATTGTAAATGGTGATGATTGAGATAAAATTGAATTGCCCTTTTTTCGTTTAAAAGATCTTCCAGGGATAAAGACAAGTACTTTCTTATAGCAAGCTGTTCGGCAAAAGAACGATCTTTCTTGGGAATATAAGTCCTTACGTGTCCGTCGCTGTAATACCACTTGTAGCGTCCCTGATTTTTGGAACAAATGAGCTTACCGTCGGGGAGACTGTCCAGCTGGGTTTGAACTTGCTTGATTTGTTCCTCCAGTCGTTGATATTCTGATAACATTCGTTGGTAAATAATAAAACCTCCTTTGCAATGATTTGTTGATATGTTAAGAATAAAGGTTTTGGTAAGGTTCGTCAATTGTTATTTCAATAATTTCTGTGAGAACTTGAAAATCCAGGAAGCTATAGAAAACTGGAACAGTGGCTCGTAGCCGCTGTTCTACCTCAACTCAAAACTTACTGAACAATAGCCGGGGTCTATAGAAAATAATTGTCTAGAAAATCTCCTTTTTCACCCCCAAATCCAAGAAAAACCCCCAAAAAAGTCCTCCAATTCAGGCTAAACGGGGTCTATACGAGAAAACCACCTGCCAGTGCCCTGCAACTCATAAAAAGCAGGGTCGCAGCGGAAGATTTTTCTGTATATGCCCCCGTACCTCCCGCGAAACGCTTTGAGAAGCAAGTTTTAGCCGAAAAAGTGGAACTTTTACCATTAAAACTTGCCATAGACCCCGCCATCTCCAGAATGTCTCCCCAAAAGACATTATAGACCCCGCCAGGAGTCAGATCCCCCCAAAAAAGGAGCTATAATTCCCTGAAAAAAAGCGCCACGCCCTCGGACAGAAACCAAATCTAGGTGACCGGGGGACGGGTTCATAGTCACAAAAAGTGACTATGAACCCGTCCCCTGGTCACCCCTGAAAGTAAATCTGTGAAAAAAATAACAATTATCAGACATTATAACCAAAATCAAGAAAATAAATATGAAAATGCCAACAAATTGCATTAATGTAAAAAAACTGATTGTATTTTCCCCTAACACCATGTATAATAATAGTAGTTTTATGAAGGAACGTTTATAAAATATGCACAAAAGGAGGAAACATTTATGCTGGATCAGTCTTACTACCAGAAAGTGGATGAAATCATTGCGCACCACGGACGCAAGTCAGGTTCACTGATCCCGATCATGCAGGATATTCAGGAGGAATATCGCTATTTGCCGGGAGAATTACTGACCTATGTAGCCGGTGAAATCGGCATTACTGAGGCCAAAGCCTACAGTGTGGCTACATTCTATGAGAACTTCTCGTTTGAGGCAAAAGGAAAATACGTGATCAAAGTCTGTGATGGTACCGCATGTCACGTTCGCAAGTCCATGCCTGTTCTGGAAGCACTCTATAAAAAACTGGGTCTGAGTAAGAAAAAACACACGACAGATGATATGATGTTCACTGTAGAAACAGTCTCCTGTCTGGGAGCGTGCGGACTTGCTCCTACCATGATGGTGAACGAAGATGTACATCCGAGAATGACACCGGAAAAAGCAGAAGAACTGATTGACACTCTGAGAGGAGGTGCCCAGGTATGATTCAGAACAAAGAAGCATTGATGCAGGCGAGAGAAGATGCGAAGAAAGCGCTGGCTTCTTATGATTGTCGAATTCTTGTCTGTTCAGGAACCGGATGTATCGCTACAGGATCTGACAAGATTTATCAGAAATTCCTGGAAATCTGCAAAGACGCACCGGGTGTTACTCTGGAATTTGCTCCCCATGACGCACAGGAGCACAAAGATCAGCTGGGCGTAAAGAAAACAGGATGCCAGGGTATCTGTGAACTTGGACCATTGGTTCGTATTCAGAAAGGTGATAAAGTTATTCAGTATACAAAAGTAAAACTGGATGACTGTGAAGAAATCTTCGAGAGAAGTGTAAAAGGTGATGATGTAGTAGAAAGCCTTCTCTACAAACAGAAAGGCGAGGTTTATCAGGCACCGGACGACATTCCATTTATTAAAAAACAGACCCGTCTCGTACTGGAAAACTGCGGAAAGCTGGAAGCAGAATCCTTTGAGGAATATCTTGCAGGCGGCGGATTCCAGGCACTGGAAAAAGCATTATTTGATGTGACCGCAGACCAGATTATCGATGAGATTGACAAGTCCGGACTGAGAGGCCGTGGAGGCGGCGGATTCCCTGCAGGCAAAAAGTGGAAACAGGTAGCCCGCCAGAAAGAAACCACACGTTTCGTAGTATGTAACGGTGACGAGGGAGACCCGGGAGCATTTATGGATGGTTCCGTTATGGAAGGTGATCCCTATCGTCTGATTGAAGGTATGATGATTGCCGCCTACGCTGTAAAAGCAAGGGATGGATATATCTATGTGCGTGCAGAGTATCCGAACTCTGTAAAACGTCTGCGTCACGCCATCGCAGAACTGGAGAGCAGAGGACTTCTGGGAGATAACATTCTGGGAACCGATTTCTGCTTCCGTATGCACATCAATCGTGGTGCCGGCGCATTCGTATGTGGCGAAGGTTCTGCCCTGACCGCATCCATCGAAGGAAACCGTGGTATGCCGCGTGTAAAACCGCCGCGTACCGTTGAAAAAGGACTCTGGGAAAAACCGACCGTCCTGAATAACGTAGAAACATTTGCCAACGTGCCGAAGATCCTGCTGAATGGTGCCGACTGGTATCGCAGCATCGGTACCGAGGGAAGCCCGGGAACAAAGACATTCTCCCTGACCGGATCCATTGAGAATACTGGTCTGATCGAAGTTCCTATGGGAACCACCCTGAGAGAGATCATCTTTGATATCGGCGGCGGACTGAAAAATGACGGCAAGTTCAAAGCCGTACAGATCGGTGGTCCTTCCGGTGGATGTCTGACAGAAGAACATCTGGATGTTCCGCTTGACTTCGACTCTGTAAAGAAATTTGGTGCCATCGTTGGTTCCGGTGGACTGGTAGTTATGGACGAACATACCTGTATGGTAGAAGTAGCCCGTTTCTTCATGAGCTTTACCCAGAGAGAATCCTGTGGAAAATGCGTTCCGTGCCGTGAAGGTACCAAACGTATGCTGGAGATCCTGGAGAAGATCGTTGCAGGAAAAGGTGAACTGGAAGATCTGGATCGTCTGGAAGAGCTGGCAACTATGGTTAAGAGTATGGCTCTCTGCGGTCTGGGCAAGAGCGCTCCTCTGCCGGTACTGAGTACACTCCGTCTGTTCCGTGACGAATATGTAGAACACATCACCGAACACAAGTGCCGTGCAAAAGTCTGCGAAGCTATGAAGAAATACGTCATCAATCCGGAATTCTGCCGTGGATGTTCCAAGTGTGCGAAGAACTGTCCGGTTGGTGCTATCACTGGCAAGCTGAAAGAATGCTATCATATTGATCCGAATGTATGTATCCACTGTGGTGCATGTAAAGACAATTGTGCATTCGATGCCATTTACATAGAAGACTAGGAGGTGACGTTATGGGAGTAATGACAATAGACGGTAGAAAAGTAGAATTTACCGATGAAAAAAATGTGTTGACCATTATCCGGAAAGCGGGAATCAACATTCCTACACTTTGCTATCATTCCGAACTGTCCACCTTCGGCGCATGTCGTCTGTGTACGGTAGAAGATGACAGAGGAAGAATGTTTGCATCCTGTTCCGAAGAACCAAGAGACGGAATGGTAATCTATACCAACACCGGAAGACTGAAAAAATACAGAAAGCTGATCGTAGAACTGCTTCTGGCAGCACACTGTCGTGACTGTACCACCTGTGTCAAGAGTGGTGAGTGTAACCTGCAGCTTCTGGCCCATCGTCTCGGTGTAACGAATGTAAGATTTGAAAATACAAGAGAACCGCAGCCACTGGATTTCAGTTCTCCTTCTATCGTAAGAGATCCGAACAAATGTATCCTCTGCGGCAACTGTGTACGTGTCTGCGATGAACTGCAGGGAATCGGTGTTCTCGGATTTGCACACCGCGGAACCGATGCACTGGTAACACCAGCTTTCGGTAAAGATATTGCCACCACAGAATGTGTATCCTGCGGACAGTGCCGTGTATTCTGTCCGACTGGTGCCATCAGTATCCATACCGATATGGATGACGTATGGGATGCACTGGCAGATCCGAATGTGCGTGTGATCGCACAGGTAGCTCCGTCAGTTCGTGTGGCAGTTGGTGATGCTTTCGGATTACCGAAGGGCAAGAGCGTGATGGGCAAGATTGTCAGCGTGCTGCATCGTATGGGATTTGATGAAGTGTATGATACCACCTTCAGTGCCGACCTTACCATTATGGAAGAATCTGCAGAATTCCTGGATAGAGTACAGAACGGTGGGACATTGCCGCTTTTGACTAGCTGCTGTCCTGCATGGGTAAAATTAGTGACCGATCAGTATCAGGAATTTATTCCGAACGTATCCACTTGCCGTTCCCCACAGGGAATGATGTCAGCGGTTGTCAAAGAATGGTTCCGTGATCCGGAGCACAACCAGGGCAAACGTACCGTTATGGTATCTTTCATGCCATGTACCGCTAAGAAGATGGAAGCAAAACGCCCCAACAGCTTCACAAAGGGTGAGCAGGATACTGATTATGTAATCACCACAACAGAACTGATTCGTATGATCAATAACTCCGGTATTGATTTCGCATCACTGGAACCGGAATCCAGTGACGTACCGTTTGGATTTGGATCCGGCGGCGGCGTAATTTTCGGCGTAACCGGTGGTGTAACTGAGGCAGTTCTTCGCCGTCTGGTAGATGGTCATGATAAAGCAGCTCTGGATGCCATTGCAGAATGCGGTGTCCGCGGTGATGACCCGATCAAAGAATTCACTGTTCCTTATAAGGGAATGGATGTAAATATCTGCGTAGTCAGCGGACTGGCAAATGCCCGTATCGTTATGGACCGCGTAAAGAATGGTGAAGCAAACTATCATCTGATCGAAGTCATGGCATGCCGCAGAGGCTGCGTCATGGGAGGCGGACAGCCTACCAGAGCAGGAGACCGCACCAAAGCAGCAAGAACACAGGGTATCTACAACGCTGACAGCGTGGCTGTAGTTAAAAAGTGTGACGAAAACCCGATGATCAATTCCCTGTATGCAGGATTCCTGAAAGGGAAAACACATGAACTGCTTCATAATGAAGGTTATTGAATAAAATAAGTATAATACATATGCCCGGGAAGAAATACATGTATTTCTTCCCGGGCGTATGTTTGCTTCCCTTTAAACATGTATCGTGTCTGTATCTTCAGGACCGGGTTTCAGTGCCTGCAGATAGGCGCTGATGATTTTGTTCAGGTACTCTCTTTTATCGGGAGGACATGCTTCCAGCAAAGATATACCTGCAGCAATTCCCTGAGCTTCTTTTGACTCTCCGAACAGCAGATAATCAGAGGACACACGTAAGGTCTTTACCAGCTTATACAGGGTCTGCACGGACATTCCTTTTAATCCCAATTCCAGATCATAACAAAATCGCGGTGTGATGCCGATTCTCTCAGCCAATTCATCTCGTGTAATCCCCAAAAGCTCACGCTGTATTTTAATTCTTTTACCAATTTCTATTATTTGGAACATAATTATACTCCTTTCTCTACAACTAAAGATGCCAATTCCTGATTTTAGGGTAGCATAAATTCATGTTTTTGGAATGCACTATAAAGGGAATTAATGTTGCCTAATAGTACATTTTATTATATAATGTAAACAAGTTGCTGGTTGATATCCGTGCTGCACAGTAACCTATAATTCTGTAGGAAGTGGTGATGAGTTTGTATCAAAAGAAAGATAAAAGTCTGTGGAAGCACTTGGATTTTATTATTTTTGATTTGTTTGTAATAGAGGGTTCCTTTCTTCTGGCAACAGGGATTCGAAATGGAATCGCATATATTGTGCATAATCCGAAAAATTACCTGATGACAGCCGTTCTATTTCTTATTCACCTGCTTCTTGCGATATTTGGTCATTATTATCAGGATATTCTGCGCAGAGGTCATCTGGTGGAATTGAAAATGGTAGTAATTCAAAATCTGATGCTGTTGGTGACTGTCTCCACATTTCTGTTTTTGACAAAACAACAGCAATACTATTCGAGATTAGCTCTTGTAGGAAGTATCTGCTGTTCGACGATTTTAATATATGGAGAAAGAGTAAGTTGGAAAAACGTGCTCAGAAAACGTATGCAGGAAGGAGAGAATGCTCCTCATCTTCTTGTCGTGACGGATTATGCAAATGCGGCGGCATGTATTCGTAAACTGTCCAGTAAGCAGTATCCGGCATACCGTATGATAGGGCTTGTTATCTATGACAGACCTATGTGCGGAAACATAATAGAAAAGAAAAAAGTATTGGCAAATCGAGATGATATGTTGGAGTATACCAGAAATCATGTGGTGGATGAAGTGTTGCTGAATATTCCTGCTCCTGAATCAGAAATCAAAAAAATGGTGGATCATTTTCTGGAAATGGGTGTAACTGTGCATCTGAATATAAACTGGAATCGGGAACAACTGCCGAATTCCTGTGTGGAATGGATGGGTGACTGTACAGTATTGACCACCTGCATCAAAACAGCGACACAGGCACAGGTACTGGCAAAACGCAGTATGGATATTGTCGGAAGCCTGCTGGGAATCGTGATTACTGCAGTATTGTTTATGATACTGGCACCAGTTATCTATGTAGAATCGTCGGGGCCGGTTTTATTTTCCCAGATACGGGTGGGGAAAAACGGGAGAAAGTTCCGGATTTACAAATTCCGGTCCATGTACATGGATGCAGAATCCCGGAAAAAGGAGTTAATGCATCAAAACAAAATGAAGGGCCTGATGTTCAAAATGGATGATGATCCACGCATAACTCCTGTTGGAAAGTTCATGAGGAAACATTCGTTGGATGAATTTCCTCAATTTTGGAATGTTCTCAAGGGAGAGATGAGTCTGGTAGGAACCCGTCCGCCCACAGTAGATGAATATGAGCAGTATGATTATCACCACAAAGTACGGCTCAGCATCAAACCCGGAATTACCGGGTTGTGGCAGGTCAGCGGCAGAAGTGATATCACAGACTTTGAGAGAGTGGTGGAACTGGACAATACCTATATCCGGGAGTGGAACCTGCGGCTGGATATTAAGATATTATTTAGAACAATCGGAGCAGTGCTGAAAAGCAGAGGATCTGTCTAAGGAGGAAAATATGCCACTGAGCAATGATTTGACCGGAGAGCGTTTTGGTAAACTGGTAGTAATAGAAAGAACAAATGAGAAAAAAGACCGTTATTATCTTTGGCGCTGTCGCTGTGACTGCGGAGGAGAAATCCTTGCAAATACAAAAAGTCTGCGCAGAGGGACAATCAATAATTGTGGATGTATTCCTAAGACAAATGCAAGAAATGGGCGGGTTGCAGAAAATCTGACCGGGAAGGTGTTTGGAGAATTGACAGTTCTGAAACAGGAACCCAGCAGAAATGGAAGAACCAGATGGCTCTGCCAGTGCAGTTGCGGCAATCAGAAAGTAGTCAATGCACATGAACTGAAGTCGGGAAGAACGAAGTGCTGCGGAAACAGCTGCCATAAAGTAGGAAGAAACATTGTGGATCTGGAAGGAAAACGATTCGGCAGACTGACAGCATTGTACCCCACATCCAGAAGAAACAAAAAAATGTCCGTCTACTGGCACTGTCGCTGTGACTGCGGCAACGAGCTGGAGGTGACAGAGAGTGGTCTGATGTCCGGAAACTATAAAAGCTGCGGATGTCGGCTGAAAGAAGTCCGTGCAAACATTCCTAATACCCTGCATCACGTGGACGGAACCTGCGTGGAGCATCTGGAAAAAAGAAAAGCACGCAATGATAACACCAGCGGATTTCGCGGAGTGATCCGTCTGAAAAACGGAAAATATCTGGCCAATATTGGATTTAAAGGGAAACAGTATTATATTGGAAGATTTCAAACCTTTGAGGAAGCGGTTGACGCACGTCTGGAAGCGGAACAAACCATTCACCAGGGATTTATCAATGCCTATTACACATGGCAGAAAAAAGCGGAGGAAGACCCGGAATGGGCAGAGGAAAATCCGATGATCTATGAAGTCTATCGGATGAATGGAGAGTTGCAGGTAAAAACAAATATGAAATAGTTCGGTTTTATATATTGAAATAAAAAACTGCTTACGCTATAATAGAACAAACGTAGAGGGAATGTTTGAGACATCTCAGGAAACTATTTCGAAGCAGTTTTTTTTGCTGGAAAAAGAGGCGCTTAAGCTATATCCAGATATGCGTATCTACCAGGGGTGTGAGTTTTATGCGAATATGGATATGATCAATCTCCTGGAAGAGAGGTCTGAGGATATGATGGTTGGAATAGATTATGTATCAGGAAAGTGAACATACAGCACCATATGATGATATTGAAGACAGCAATGACGAAGATTGGAAATATATGGGAAAGTATAATATGACAGTAGGGTAAAGTACCCTAATGTCTATACTATAGTATCTGTCTTGGGCAGCAGTGTGATGATGGGGTATTATAAGATGCCGGAAAACGTTTCCCCGGAAGAACTGGAAAATAAAATTGACGAGAACCGTCTGGTCAGAGAAATACTGGTACGCGAGAGCGAGGGAGTGATCAGGGATAGACCCTGGTCACTCCTTTTGCAACTGAAGAACATGTATCTGAAACTAAAACAGAATAAACAATATAAAAAATATCTGGATTTCATCTTGAAAAATGACAATGTCTACATTATAATAGAGTGAAAACAACATAAATCCTACTCTAAATAGAGTTAAGACATAATTTTAGATGCAAAGGAGGGAATAAAGTGTGGCTTTTTGGGCAGATGTTCATTGTCATATCATTCCCGGCGTAGATGATGGGGCTAAAGATATATCGACAGCATTGGAACTGCTTCGGATGGAATACGAGGACAATGTAAGATCGTTGATAGTAACACCGCATTATCGGAGAGGGATGTTTGAAACACCTCGGGAAACAATTATTAAACAGTTTTTGATGTTGAAAAAAGAAGCGTCTCATTTTTTCCCGGATATGATCATCAATCTTGGCTGTGAGTTTCATGTGAATATGGATATGATTGATCTCCTTGAAGAGAGAGACTGGGCGATGATGGCTGGTACAGATTATGTTCTGACTGAATTTTCAGAGGCACATAATCTGTCATATATATGGGAAAGGTGTTATTCACTTTTGTGTAACGGATACATACCAATCATTGCTCATGCTGAGAGATATTCTGCTTTATATAAAAAGTATGATGAAATTGAGAAACTGGTAGATTTGGGAGCAATGATTCAGATGAATGCTTCCAGTATTATGGGAGCAGATGGTTTGAGTATGAAGGGTTTTTGCAAAAAAATCATGAAGATGAATCTGCTTCATTTTGTGGGAAGTGATGCACACAATCTGACGGACAGGAAACCTTGTATAGGTAAGTGTGCGGCATATATGGAAAAGGTGATGGGAGAAAAGTATACGAAAAGGATACTTTCGGATAATCCGGCCAGCCTGATAAAAGAAAAAAGGGAATGAGGGTATGAGGAAAAATATGGAAACAAATCATATGCAGGTAAACCAGATACAGGATGATGAGATAGAAATCGATTTGATGGAAGTTATGATGGTGCTTCTTCATAAAGCGGGAGTGATTTTCCTGGCAGGATTGATGATGGCACTTCTGGCGATCGTTGGAACAAAACTGTTGGTTACTCCTCAATATCAGTCAGTGACAAAGTTATATGTATTGAATAAGCAGGATAGTAATATGCTGACTTCTTCCGATTTGCAGACAAGTACATTGCTTACGAAAGACTATGCTGAGATTATTCAGAGCAGGAAAGTGACAGAGGCAGTGATTGCCAAACTGGGGTTAAATCTGAAACATGGAGAAATGCTGAAAAAGATGGAGGTGGTTACGGGAACTGATAATCGTATCGTAACTATCAAAGTTATTGATCCCGATCCTTACATGGCAAGAGACATAGCTAATGCTGTGCGGGACACAGCAGCGGAACATATCAAGAACGTTATGAATTCTGAAGCGGTAAATATTGTTGACGAGGCAAATGTACCGGATAGCAAATACAGTCCAAGTACAATTAAAAACGGTTTAATTGGTGGAATACTGGGATGTATTCTGGCAGTTGCAATTGTTATGATTCAATATCTGCGCAATGATACGATTCAGATATCTGAAGATGTAGAACGTTATCTCAATCTCAGTGTACTGGGTACAATTCCTCTGGAGAAAACAGACGGCAAGAAGAAAAAGAAGATTAAAAGAACAAGGAGATAAGGACCGTGGTAAACGTAGAAATTAATACTCCAAAACTGGAATACAGCAGCGCGGAATCATACAAATCACTCCGTACCAACCTTCAGTTTTGTGGAGAAGATAAAAAAGTAATTGCAATTACGAGCTGTACACCGAATGAAGGTAAAAGCAGTGTTTCTCTGAATCTGGCTATTTCATTTGCAGAGGCAGGAAAAAAGGTGCTGTTGATCGATGCGGATCTCCGAAAATCTGTACTTGTAGGCAGGATGAAGGTGAAAGGGGCAGTGAAAGGATTGACTCATTTCCTTTCCAGGCAGGCAGCTCTTCTTGATGTGATCTGTTCTACAAATGTTAAAAGCTTTCATATTGTTTTTGCCGGACCGGTACCACCAAACCCTGCTGAACTTCTTGGCGGAGGACTTTTTCGGGAGATGATTAAATCTTTGCGCAAAGTGTATGACTATATTATTATTGATTGCCCGCCGCTTGGCAGCGTCATCGATGGTGCGGTTATAGCAGAAGAATGTGATGGATCTATCATGGTCATTGAATCAGGTGTAATCAGTTATCGATTTGCTCAGGATGTAAAACGTCAGCTGGAAAGATGTAATTGTCCAATTCTTGGTGTGATTCTGAATAAGGTTGATATATCAAAGCAAGGATACTATGGCAAATATTACGGCAGATATTATGGAAAATATTACGGAAAATATGGAAATTATGGAAAAGAAAGCTGATTCGGTCAGAATAGTATCGGAGACGTGGAGGCAGATATGAGTAAAGGAATCGTTGGATTGATGGCAGGTGTGTGTGTACTTCTGGGAGGAGCGGTTGTTTTTCTGCAGATGAAAGTAGACCATGAACCACCGACAATTCATTTTCAGGAAGACGAGATTACATACACGGACGGAGACAGCTATGACGAACTCCTTTTGGGGGTGACAGCAATCGATGATGTGGACGGAGATGTGACAGACACCCTTGTGGTGGAAAGCGTATATCCGGAAGAAGATGAGAAAACAGTTACTGTCATTTATGTAGCCAGAGATCAGGCAAATAATATCGGTAAGGCAAACAGGAAAATCATATATAAGAAAAGTGATGGACAAACTACTCTGGATACTACAGGAAAGATGGAAGATACTCCGGTACAGCTTAAGGAGGATCCAGGCGGAAACAGTGAGAATGATTCAGAGGATGATGAACAGGAGGGGCAAATTCAGGATGAAAATCCCCACATTAAGCTGACAACGGATAAAGTATCGATAAAAGCTGGTGATTCTGTAAATCGCATTAAATTCGTAGAAAGCATCACAGATGATAAGGATGATGCTGACCAGTTGTGGGGAAGTATTCTCATAGTTGGAGATGAGTTTGATAATAACGTGCCGGGTGTGTACGAGCAGATTTACTATGTGGTAGATTCTGATGGCAATAAATCAAATGAGGAAACATTGACAATAACTGTTGAGTGATAAAGAGAGTTGTAAAGTTTTATGTATCAAAAAGATAGTAATTCTATATTAAAGCATCTGGACTTTGTGATTCTGGATCTTCTCGTGATTGAACTGTCCTTCTTTCTGATGTCCGGACTGCGGCAGGGTTTTGGTGAAATTATGAAAGAATCATCGTTCAACCTGATGGTGGGAATATTTGTGATTGTTCATCTGACAGTCGTAATTATGAGTCAGGCATATCAGGATATTCTCCGGAGGGGATATCTGGTTGAGATGAAAAGAGTAGTTCAACAGAATACTTTGATGATGATCATTATTTTTTCTTTTATGTTTGTAGCTAAATTACAGATTCGGTATTCGAGAAGTGTATTTTTGCTGACATGGATGATTTCAACTGCACTTTTATTTGTGGAGCGTGTGATCTGGAAAAATGTAGCAAGGAAAAGACTCCGTAACAGTGACAACCGTTCTCATCTACTTTTGATCAGTGATGCAGAAATGGCAGAATATTGCCTGGGAAAACTAAAAGAAAAAAAATATCAATCCTATAAGGTGACTGGTCTGATTATTTATAACAGAACTGCCAAAGGCGCAGAAGTTCAGGGAATTCCAGTAGTAGCTGACAGGGATGACATCTTTGAATACACCAGGACCCATGTGGTTGATGAGGTACTTCTTAACATCAAGGTTCCGGAGGATGTCCGCCGGAACCTGACGGAACATTTTCTGGAGATGGGAGTTACCGTACATATTCAGCTGAGTCCGTCGGAACAGGATCTGCCCAATGCATATGCGGAGCAGATCGGAGAGTGTTCTGTTCTGACTACCAGTATAAAAACAGCCACAACTTTTCAGGTGTTTGTGAAACGAACGATGGACATTGTTGGCAGTCTGTTTGGACTGTTGGCTACAGGTATCTTTTTACTTACCTTTGGTCCGATCATCTACATCCAGTCACCTGGACCTGTATTCTTCTCGCAGATGCGTGTGGGAAAGAACGGACGGAAATTTCGGATCTACAAGTTCCGTTCCATGTATATGGATGCAGAAGAACGGAAAAAGGAACTGATGAAAGAAAACAAGATGAATGGACTGATGTTCAAGATGGATGACGATCCCCGGATTATACCAATCGGAAAATTCATCCGCAAATTCTCTATCGATGAGTTCCCTCAGTTCTGGAATGTACTGAAAGGCGATATGAGTCTTGTAGGAACCAGGCCACCGACAGTGGACGAATACGAACAGTACGATCTTCACCACAAAGTCAGACTTAGCATCAAGCCGGGACTGACAGGTATGTGGCAGGTCAGCGGACGAAGCGATATCACCGACTTTGAAGAAGTTGTACAGCTGGATAATAAGTATATTCGAGAATGGAGTATACGGTTGGATATTAAGATATTGTTTGCGACTGTGGCGGCTGTACTGGGGAGTAAGGGGTCGGTGTGAGTGACCGGGTTTTTGTGAAAATGATATGATTGGTGTCAAGATGAAATTGCTTTGATTAAGAAATCTATTGTTTTTAATCGTCGCTTTGCCGCGTTGGAAATGATGGATGGACATAGCTGGAAGATGAATTCGCATGAAACATGGCGAAGTGGCGAAGCACGCCTAAAATGCAGAAAGAGATTACTATGTGGTATGTAATACAGGTTCATACAGGCACAGAAGAAAAGGTTTGTCAACAATGTGAAAAGGTGATGGACAGCTCAGTTCTGGAGCGGTGTTTTATTCCACGCTTTCAAAAAAAGAAACGCTTCTTGGGAGAGTGGCATATGCAAAATGAAATCTTATTTCCCGGCTATGTCTTTTTGATTACGGAACATCTGGATGAGCTGGTGTACAGCTTAAAGCAGGTGAATGGCATGGCAAAGTTTTTGAAAACTGGTGATGAGATTACACCATTGTCTCAACAGGAAGTTGGACTGTTGATGAAACTGGGCAGTGAGAAACAGGAAGTGGAAATGTCTACAGGGATTATCGAAGGAGATAAGGTAAATGTTTTTGACGGACCACTGCAGGGAATGGAAGGTTTGATCAAGAAAATAAATCGCCATAAAAGGATGGCTTATCTGGAAGTCGAGATGTTTGGACGGAAAGTAGAGATGCGGGCAGGGTTGGAGATTATCGAGAAGATTGTCTGATAATGTCTACCCTAAATTTTCAGTCGAGTTTTGATGGGTAGAACGGCGGTGTAGTTATCATTCATTCTATGCCTGTTATCGACCGAAAACCACCGGAAAACCCATCCCAAAAACCTATATTTATGGGCTGATTTTGGGTCGAAGTCCATCGGTGATGATAACCTCATTTTTCATGCGGTATGTAGGATAACGGACGAAAATGAGCGAGGAGCTGAAAAGCTATCTTTCTGGGAGAGTTTGGGGTAGACGGGAGTAGAGGATGATAAGCTCATTTTTCTGGGGCGGTTTTGAGTGAAACGGATGAATGATGTACAAGTTTTATAAATGGACGATAAAACTTATTGGAGCTGGTTGTAATAAATGAACAAATCATCAGCAGAGAACGACCTCGACAATAAATGAAATTGTTTTGATGAAAACGGGAATTGAAGTCGAAAAGATGGTCGAGAGGGTAGAGGATGATGAGAACTGTGCTGCTCGGCAGATAATGCAGATGATACACACACCAAGACAGGTCTACCCTATAAAAATACAGAGAAGTTCAGTTTAGACGATTCTGCGCTGTGAGCATCGTACCGTGATGACAACATCATCCCGGATGATAAACACAGCGATTTAACATAGAAAAACATTCCCGCTTTTGCCGGGACAGACAAGGAGAAGAATGATGAAGAATTACACGATCGCAGTTGCTGGTACGGGCTATGTTGGCCTTTCTATTGCCACGCTGCTGTCTCAGCACCATAAAGTATACGCTGTGGATATCATCCCGGAGAAAGTGGAACTCATTAACAACCGGAAATCTCCGATTCAGGATGAGTATATCGAAAAGTATCTGGCTGAGAAGGAGCTGGATCTGACCGCAACGCTGGACGCCAAACTCGCTACAGCAATGCGGACTTTGTTGTTATTGCAGCCCCAACAAATGTCTACCCAACAAACCGAAGCAACGTAGCATAGTCAAAAAAGACCTGATTTTCACACTCAACAAACCGCAGATTCGTTGCATAACGCCCTGAAATATGAGGGGAAAATGGGAAGTAGTTATACAATTTGCCGGAGGATGAGGAACACATTGTGGGAGAGATAAGGCGGATGTGGGCTGAATGATAAAAATGGCAACTCAGATGACAAATACATCAAAAATCCATGAGCTTATCACCTACTCTGCTAATCGCGTATTGAGTACACTATCGCAGGTAAATAGAGGGCTACTTTTCTGCGGTATGTATAGTCATGGGAAAATGGGGAGGAAGTGGTGATTTCTACTTCGCAACTTTTTTGTTGAGTAGACCTGTCGAGAAGATGATAGGTACATAAGAACGGGGTGTCGAGGGTGAAAAATCGGCATAATTTGTTCATAACGACTATGGGGATGTTGGTGGAAGCAGATGATATATACAGTTTCAACAACATATGCGCACCTGCGCCCTTTGAGTGTATAAAACAGCACTTCGCAAAAATGGTGTATAGAAGCAGACGAGGTTCGACAGTATAAAACAACACTTCGATGATTGCGGAAGCGAGACGAGTGTACTCGATAAACCGGAGAAAAGTAGAAATATGATTGCTGATCCGAGAGGGTATGACAGTAAGGAAAAACACTTAGGCGGGAGTGGTTTATCATAAGCACAATTTATAAAGAAGGATTTTCATCCAGATGGATGTGCATATAAATATTTTTGGGGATGAAGGAGTTTGAATTATGAAAGTATGTTTAGTGGGTTCATCGGGTGGGCATTTGACACACCTGTATATGCTAAAGCCTTTCTGGAAAGACAAGAATCACTTTTGGGTCACATTTGATAAGGAGGATGCAAGAAGCCTTTTGGAAGGCGAAAAAATGTATCCGTGCTATTACCCAACCAATCGTAGTCTGAAAGCACTGATCAAAAATACAAAAATTGCGTGGGATGTGCTTCACAAGGAAAAACCAGATCTCATCATTTCGTGTGGCGCAGCTGTGGCCGTTCCGTTCTTCTACCTTGGAAAGATGATGGGGGCAAAGCTGGTTTATATTGAAGTGTTTGATCGCATTGATAAGCCGACAATGACCGGTAAGATGGTTTATCCCATTGTGGACAAATTTGTTGTGCAGTGGGAAGAACAGAAAAAGGTTTATCCGAAAGCGGTTAACCTTGGCAGCATATTCTAAGGTAGTGTAAAGTAGCCTATGAAAAAATGGAGTTGAAAAAAGGCTCCATCGGA
>JBJELT010000086.1:0-48966 GCA_051879295.1 Oliverpabstia sp.
CACACATGATATAAATTTTCCGTCTCGTTCCAATATGAAACAACAAAAATATTTTTGACCCTGCTCTCATAATGTGTTATTCTATACTTATCTGTGGGCATTTTTAAAGCCCAAAAGATTGGAGGTCAGTCTATGAGATTACTTAATTTGTTGGAACGTTTGGAATATACATGTCTGCAGGGAAGTCTGGATAGGGAGATTGCTGAGGTAGTCGCAGATTCCCGTAAGGCAAAGGAGGGTTCTCTGTTTATCTGTATCAGAGGTGCGGTAGTGGATGGTCATACATTTGCTTCTGCAGTGGCGGCCCAGGGAACAAAGGCAATTGTTGTGGAGGAACCGGTGGAAGTGCCGGCAGATGTGACAGTGATTCAGGTGAAAGATTCCCGGTATGCGATGGCTGTGATTGCGGCAGCTTATTATGGATATCCGGGAGATCAGTTGAAAGTAATCGGAATTACAGGAACAAAGGGAAAAACCACAACTACCTATATGGTGAAATCTATTCTGGAAAATGCGGGATATAAGGTAGGTCTGATCGGTACCATTGAGACGATCATCGGTGATACTGTGATTCCGTCAGCCAATACCACGCCGGAATCTCTTCTGGTGCAGAAGTATTTCCGGCAGATGCTGGATGCCGGATGTGACTGTGCGGTTATGGAAGTATCTTCTCAGGGGCTGATGCTGCACCGGACGGCCGGATTCCAGTTTGAGATTGGTATTTTTACGAATATTGAGCCGGATCACATCGGACCGAATGAACATACAAGCTTTGAACATTATCTGGAGTGTAAGAAAATGCTGCTGCGTCAGTGTAAGATTGGTATTGTGAACCGTGATGACGAGCACTTTGAGAAGATTATAGAGGGTCATACCTGTACACTGGAAACTTATGGATTTTCTCCGGAAGCGGATCTGCGGGCAGTGAATCCTAAACTGGTGACCGGAAAGGGAATGCTGGGTATTTCCTATGAGCTGGATGGACTGCTGCATTTTCCAGTGGAAATAGATTTGCCGGGCAAGTTCAGTATTTATAATTCTCTGACAGCAATTGCCATTTGCCGGCATTTTAATGTTTCTGATGAGAATATCCAGAAAGCATTGAAGGTGGCAAAAGTCAAAGGCAGAATTGAGATGGTAAAGGTATCGGATGAATTTACGCTGATGATTGATTATGCACATAATGCCATGAGCCTGGAGAGCCTGTTGACTACACTGAGAGAATATCATCCACATCGTCTGGTATGTCTGTTTGGCTGCGGTGGCAACCGTTCCAGAGACCGGAGATTTGAGATGGGTGAAGTGTCCGGAAGAATGGCAGAACTTACGATTATTACTTCTGATAATCCGAGAAACGAAGATCCGCAGGCAATCATCGATGATATTAAAACAGGTATTGAAAAGACAGATGGAAAATATATAGAGATCATTGACCGGAAAGAGGCAATTGCCTATGCGATTCATCACGGAGAGCCGGGGGATATCGTTGTACTGGCAGGAAAAGGTCATGAAGATTATCAGGAAATTAAAGGTAAAAAATATCCTATGGATGAACGTGTGCTGATTCAGGAAATCCTGGATGAAGATGCAGGAAAGCGGTAAGACAGACGGATGAATAAAAAAAGATGGTTTGCGGATATTATTGTGGATATTTCCAGTGAAAAGCTGGATCGAACATTTCAGTATATGGTTCCGGAATCCCTGGAGGATCAGCTGCAGCCGGGAATGCAGGTTCGGGTTCCGTTTGGAAATGGAGGAAGGACGATCAAAGGCTATGTGATTCAGATTACGGATCGCCCATCCTTTGAACTGGAACGGATGAAAGAAATTCTGCAGGTGGAAGAAGCAGGAAACAGTATTGAATCACGTCTGGTGGCTCTTGCTGCCTGGATGCGGGAACAGTACGGTTCGACCATGATTCAGGCATTGAAGACAGTACTTCCTGTGAAACAGAAGATGAAACAGAAGGAAGAACGCTGGATCATGCTGAATATCACTCTGGAAAAGGCAGAAGAACTGCTGGAGTTATATAAGAGAAAGCATTATGTGGCACGGCAGAGGATTCTGGAGGCAGTGATGGAGGAAAAGCAGCTGTCTTACAGTCTGGCAGTCAATAAGCTTCATATCACCGGAAATGTGCTGAAAACCATGGAAGAGCAGGGAATTCTGAAGATTCGCAGTCAGATTGTGTATCGGAGCCCGGTGCAGGAAGCCTGTCAGAATGAGGAGTGTTTTCGTTTGACAGAGGAACAGCAGCGGGTGGCTGATGGAATTATAGAAGGATGGAGGGCGGATGATGACCGCCCCTGTCTGATTCGGGGAGTGACCGGCAGCGGCAAAACACAGATCTATATGGAACTGATGGAAGATGTTCTGAAACAGGGGAAACAGGTGATTCTTCTGATACCGGAGATTGCCCTGACCTATCAGATGGTTCAGCGGTTTTATCATCGGTTTGGAGATAAGGTATCTGTGCTGCATTCCCGTTTGTCACAGGGGGAGCGTTCGGATCAGTTTGATCTGGCACAAAAAGGGAAGATACAGGTGATGATCGGGCCAAGGTCAGCGTTATTTACGCCTTTTCCCAATCTGGGACTGATTGTGATAGATGAGGAACATGAACCCTCCTATCAGAGTGAGACGACGCCCTGTTATCATGCACGGGAGACTGCCATTGCCAGAGGGAGACTGGAAGGATGTCCCGTGGTTTTCGGCAGTGCCACACCATCTGTGGATGCTTACTACTGTGGAAAAACAGGAAGATACCGTCTGTTTGAGATGGATCACAGGTATGAAAACCGAAACCTGCCGCAGGTAGATGTGGTTGATCTAAGGGAAGAGTTAAAAGAAGGGAATCGTTCCATATTGAGCAGAAAACTTCAGGAAGGGATTCGGATCCGTCTGGAAAAAAAAGAACAGGTCATGCTCTTTTTAAACCGAAGAGGATATGCAGGCTTTATGTCGTGCCGCTCCTGCGGAAGTGTTATGAAATGTCCCCACTGTGACGTGTCCTTGTCTGTTCACCGCCATGGGAAAATGGTCTGCCATTATTGCGGCTACGAGACCCGTCAGCCGGAGAAATGTCCCCGGTGCGGTTCACCGTATATCGGCGGATTTCGGGCGGGAACTCAGCAGATAGAAGATATTGTGAAGAAAATGTATCCTCAGGCAAGGGTATTGCGGATGGATCTGGATACTACCAGAAAAAAAGAAGGTCATGCACAGATACTGTCTTCTTTTGCTAATCAGGAGGCAGATATTTTGATTGGGACGCAGATGATTGTCAAGGGACACGATTTTCCCCATGTGACGCTGGTGGGAATCCTGGCAGCGGATTTATCATTGAATATCAGTGATTACCGAGCCGGTGAAAGGACATTTCAGCTGTTGACCCAGGCGGTGGGAAGAGCCGGAAGAGGAATCCTTCCGGGAGAAGCGGTAGTGCAGACATATCAGCCGGACCATTACAGTATACAGGCGGCAATACGACAGGATTATGTGGGATTCTATGAGGAAGAAATACAGTATCGGAGGCTTCTGGGATATCCGCCGGCTTCCAACCTGTTTGCCGTTCATGGAAGCTGTATGGAAGAAGGACTGCTGGATACCGGCATGGAATATATTCGCAGATTTCTGAAAAAAATGGATAACGGTAACAATCTGCGGATTATAGGTCCGGCATATGAATCGGTATCAAAGATTGCTGATATGTATAGGAAAGTTCTTTATGTCAAACATGATGATTTGAGTCAATTACTTAAAATAAAAGAAAAACTGGAACGTTATCTGGAGATAAACAGTGGATTTAACAAAATAAGAATACTGTTTCAATTAAATCAGTAAGAGAAAGGTGGAAAATAAAATGGCTATTCGAAATATAAGAACCATGGGAGATCGTATTCTCACAAAGAAATGCAGAACGGTGGATGAGATAACACCGAAGGTTCGTACATTGATCTTTGATATGCTGGATACGATGTATGATGCATGTGGTGTGGGACTTGCAGCACCGCAGGTGGGAATTCTGAAAAGAATTGTTGTGATTGATGTGGGTGAAGGTCCTTATGTACTGATCAATCCGGTGATCACAGAAACTTCCGGGGAGCAGACCGGCGATGAAGGATGTCTCAGCCTGCCGGGAAAATCAGGAACGGTGACCCGGCCGAATATTGTTACGGTAAATGCTTATAATGAACATATGGAACCATTTACGCTGACAGGAGAAGGGTTACTGGCAAGAGCAATCTGCCATGAATGTGATCATCTGGATGGCATTATGTATGTGGACCACGTGGAAGGCGAACTGCATGATGTTCAGTACGAAGAACAGGAAGAGGATGAATAATCGATGAGAGTAATATTTATGGGAACCCCGGACTTTTCCGTGGGGACATTGCGGGAACTGGTGAAAGCAGGCCATGAAGTTGTGGGGGTAGTCAGCCAGCCGGACAAGCCGAAAGGAAGAGGAAAGAATCTGCAGCCAACGCCGGTGAAAGAAGCAGCTTTAGAACTGGGATTGCCGGTGTATCAACCGAAACGGGTCAGAGATCCGGAATTTTATAAGGTGTTGAAAAGCCTGCAGCCGGATGTGATCGTGGTGGTGGCATTTGGACAGATTATACCGGATTCCATTCTGAATCTGGCACCGCTGGGATGTATCAACGTACATGCTTCCCTCCTTCCAAAGTACAGAGGGGCAGCACCTATTCAGTGGGCTGTCATTGACGGAGAAAAAGAGTCCGGAGTAACGATTATGAAAATGGATGCCGGACTGGATACAGGAGATATGATTTCTAAAGTGGTAGTTCCTCTGGCGGAAGATGAGACGGGAGGGAGCCTGTTTGATAAACTAAGTGAAGAGGGAGCAAAGCTTTTGGTGGAAACCCTTCCTTCACTGGCAGATGGAACTGCGGTATTTGAAAAACAGCCGGAAGAAAGTACCACTGCCTATGCGGCGATGATTCAGAAATCTATGGGCAATATTGACTGGAGCCGGCCGGCTGAGGAACTGGAACGTCTTGTGCGTGCATTAAGCCCATGGCCCAGTGCTTTCACAAAAGTTGGTGGAAAAACACTGAAAATCTGGAAGGCCTGTGTGGAAAAATCACCAAATCCGGAGGCAGAACCGGGAACGGTACTGTGTGCAGATGTACAGGGACTTTGGATTCAGACCGGTGAAGCGGCTCTGAACATTACAGAACTTCAGCTGGAAGGAAAAAAACGTATGGAAACCCAGGCATTTTTGCGGGGGTATACGATTGAGCAGGGAAGAAGACTTCCCGATTAAAAGTGCAGATAGTGTCTGAAAGGAAAGAGGAGTGAGAATCTATGTTTTATGGAATGTTTTATGACCCGACATATATACTGGTAATAATTGCCGCGGTGATTGCACTTGCGGCTTCCGGCTATTGTACATCTGTCATGAATCGTTACAGCAGAATGAGAATTTCTTCAGGCGTAACCGGCCGGCAGGCGGCAGAAATGGTACTTCATTCCGCTGGTATTCATGACGTGACTATCTGGAGAATGACGGGAAGGGGTAGTTCCTTTTACCGTTACGATAAGACCATACATCTCTCTTCAGAGTTGTTTGAACAGCCAAGTATTACTGCTGTGGCAACGGCAGCACACGAATGTGGTCATGCCATGCAGCATGCCGGCGGCTATGTGGTGAACCGTGTGATGAACACCATCAGACCGGTGGTTCAGATCAGTTCCAATGCGGCGATCCCGATTTTTATCCTGGGACTGATATTTTCGCTGGAACCGCTGCAGAAGGCTGGTATCCTGCTGTTCTGTGGTGTGGTTCTGATTCAGCTTTTGTCCCTGCCCTGCGAGTTTAATGCGTCGCGAAGAGCGGTTGCCATGCTGGGCCAGACCGGTATTCTCAGGACAGAGGAAGAGATGCGTGGAGCAAGAAAAGTATTGTTTGCAGCAGGACTGACCTATGTGGCTGCCCTTGCAGGCTCCCTGCTTCAGCTGCTGCGTCTGATTGTATTATCCGGAGGAAGAGATCGTGATTAATGGAACAGACAGCAGGGCGATTGCCCTGGAAATACTGATGGAAATCACACAGGAGAAAGAGTACAGTCATATCGCCATCCGGAATGCCCTGGATAAGGTGGGGTATCTTCCCAAACAGGAACGGGCATTTATCAATCGGCTGGTGGAGGGAACTCTTGAATATAAGATCAGGATCGATTATATTCTAGATCAGTTTTCCAGTGTTAAAGTAAAGAAAATGAAACCGGTAATCCGAAATATTCTCCGCTGCGGTGTGTATCAGCTGCTGTTTATGGACAGCGTGCCGGATGCAGCGGCATGCAATGAAGCTGTAAAATTGGCACAGAAAAAAGGATTTTACAGTCTGAAAGGATTTGTAAACGGAGTCCTCCGCACGATATCCCGTGAAAAAGAACAGATTACATACCCTTCCAGAGATAACAGACTGTCGGAATATCTGTCTGTCTATTATTCGATGCCGCTCTGGCTGACAGAGAGATGGCTGGGCGAGTACGGACCGGAGATCACGGAAACCATGCTGCGGGATTTTCTGAAGAATCATCCTGTGACGATTCGGCTTCAGACGTACCGGATGAATCCGGAAGTGTGTATAGAGAGTTTGGAACGTCAGGGTGCAGTGGTCAGTCAGGCTCCATTTTTAACTTATGCCAGATATCTTACAGGGTATGATCAGCTTGCCGGGCTAAAATCATTTCTTATGGGAGGATTTGTGGTTCAGGACGTAAGCTCTATGCTGGTCGCAGAAATTGCAGCTCCGCAGAAAGGTGATACGGTCATTGATCTCTGTGCTGCACCCGGAGGGAAGAGTCTCCACATGGCAGACAAGATGGAAGGGACAGGTCATGTGCAGGCAAGGGATCTGACGGACTATAAAGTGGAACTGATCAAAGAGAATATTCGAAGGACCGCTGTCAATAATGTTGAGGCAGTAAAGAAAGATGCTACTGTGCTGGATAAAGAATCCGTGGGAATCGCAGATATTGTACTGGCAGATGTTCCGTGTTCCGGTCTTGGCGTGATCGGGAAGAAGACAGATGTCAAATACCGGTCTGATCTGGACAAAATACAGGAGTTGGCAGTTCTGCAGAAAAGAATCCTGCATAATGCGGCTTCTTATGTAAAGCCAGGAGGCGTTCTGATCTACAGTACCTGTACGATTACCAGAGAAGAAAATATAGATAATGTAAACTGGTTTGTGGAGAATTATCCGTTTGAACTGGAAAGTATTGACCCGTACCTGTGTGAGGAACTTCGCAGTGAAAGCACACAGCAAGGATATCTCCAGCTTTTGCCGGGAGTACATCAGACAGATGGCTTCTTTATGGCACGTCTGAGGAAACAACAGGGATAAGAAAAAATGATAAATTTAGATATAAAATCTCTTTATGAATCTGAACTGAAGGAATTACTTGTGGAGATGGGTGAAAAACCATTCAAAGGCAAGCAGATTTATGAATGGCTTCATAAAAAAACAGTGGGCAGTTATGAGGAGATGACAAACCTTTCATTAAAATTGAGGGAACAGTTGAAAAAAGAGCAGCCGCTTACCAGGTTGGAGCCTGTGGATGTGCAGACTTCCCGGATTGACGGGACACAGAAATATTTGTTCCGGCTCAGTGACGGTAATGTGATTGAAAGTGTCTGGATGAAATACAGGCATGGCAATTCTGTGTGTATATCCTCACAGGTGGGCTGCCGGATGGGCTGCAGGTTTTGCGCTTCCACGATTGGCGGACTGACCAGAAATCTGCTTCCTTCCGAGATGCTGGATCAGGTTTATCGAATTCAGGAACTTACGGGAGAACGGGTATCAAATGTAGTGGTGATGGGGACAGGAGAACCGATGGATAACTATGATAACCTTCTTCGGTTTATCCGGATTCTCAGTGATGAAAACGGTCAGAATATCAGTCAGAGAAATCTGACAATATCTACCTGCGGAATTGTTCCCAGAATTCGTCAGCTGGCAGAGGAAGGGCTCACAATCACTCTGGCTCTGTCACTGCATGCACCTACGGACGAAAAGAGAAGGGAACTGATGCCCATTGCCAATAAGTATTCACTGTCAGAAGTGATACCTGCCTGTGCTTATTATTTTGAAAAAACAGGGCGCAGACTGACCTTTGAGTATAGCCTGGTGGGAGGAAAAAATGACAGTGAAGAGGATGCGGCACAGCTTGCGAAGCTGATCGAAGGACTGAACTGTCACGTCAATCTGATTCCTGTCAACCCCATTAAGGAGAGGGATTTTGTCCAGTCGGAGAAAAAAGTCATAGAGAATTTTAAAAATAAACTTGAAAAATATAGAATTAATGTTACTATTAGAAGAGAAATGGGCAGGGATATTGATGGTGCCTGCGGACAATTGAGGAAAAAATATATCGACACAAGGGAGAATTTGTCATGAAAGCGTATTCTGTGACAGATGTGGGGCAGAAGAGAAGAGAAAATCAGGACTACGTATTTGCATCCGAACAGCCGATTGGAAATCTTCCCAATTTATTTGTGGTGGCTGATGGTATGGGAGGTCACAATGCAGGAGATTTTGCTTCACGCTGCGCCGTTTCTGTTTTAGTGGAATCTGTAAAAAAAGATATGAGTTTCAATCCGATCAAGATTATTCGTCATGCTATTGAGACAGCTAACGAACAGGTGGGGATACAGGCAGAACTGGATCCCGGCAAGTCGGGTATGGGAACTACATTGGTGGCGGTCACTGTTGTCGGGTATTACGCTTACATTGCTAATGTAGGTGACAGCAGGCTTTATATATCGGACACTCATGGATTGATACAGATTACACGAGATCATTCCTGGATTGCGGAGTTGATCCGAAGAGGAGAACTGAGCAAAGAGGAAGCCATGGATCATCCGGGTAAGAATATTATTACCAGGGCAGTAGGTACTGCACCGGAAGTGAATATTGATTTCTTCGATGTGGAATTGGAAGAGGGAAATAAGATTCTGATGTGTTCTGACGGATTGAGCAATATGGTGAGAGATGATGTTATGCAGGAGATTCTGCAAACATCAGAAAATATAGAGGAGTCAGCTGAAAAAATGGTACAGCTGGCCAATGAAAATGGCGGGAAAGATAATATTTCAGTGATTATTATAGAACCATTTACAGACGAGGTGAAAAAATGTTAAAAGAGGGCATGATTGTAGGAGAAAGATACGAGATTATCAGCAGGATCGGAAGCGGCGGTATGGCTGACGTATACAAAGCAAAAGATGGTAAGCTGAATCGTCTCGTAGCAGTGAAGGTAATGAAAGCGGAGTTCAGCGAAGATAAGAATTTTATCGCGAAGTTCCGAAAAGAAGCACAGGCTGCAGCAGGACTGGCTCATCCGAATGTGGTGAATGTCTATGATGTAGGGGAGGACAACGGCATTTATTATATCGTGATGGAGCTGGTGCAGGGTATTACTCTGAAAGACTATATTACCAGAAAGGGAAAACTGACAGTCAGAGAAGCTACCAGTATAGCGATTCAGGTTTCTCTGGGACTGGAAGCAGCCCACAGAAGTAATATTGTCCATAGAGATGTAAAACCGCAGAACATTATTATTTCTACAGATGGAAAAGTAAAACTATCTGATTTTGGTATTGCAAGGGCTGCATCTTCCAATACGATCAGTTCCAATGTGATGGGCTCTGTTCACTACAGCTCGCCGGAACAGGTGCGCGGCGGCTATAGTGATGCTAAAAGTGATATCTATTCTCTGGGTATCACCATGTATGAGATGGTTACCGGTCGTGTTCCTTTTGACGGGGATACGACAGTTGCAATTGCTATCAAGCATCTGCAGGAGGAGATTGAATCTCCGAGAAAGTATGTACAGGACCTTCCTTTCAGCCTGGAGCAGATTATTTTAAAATGTACTCAGAAAAGCGTGGATCGGCGCTATGCCAGTATGACAGAGTTGGTGGATGATCTGAAACACTCACTCCTGGATCCCAATGGAAATTTCGTATCATTGACGCCTTTGGCCAGTCACGCACAGACTGTGATGCTCTCTCAGGACGAGCTGGATGCCATCCGTGACGGTCGTTCCGGTTATGCGACACCTCAGAAAAACAATGATTACATGGATTATGACGATGATGAGGAGGAAGAGGAAGCAGAGGAATCAGATGAATACGATGATGAAGATGACGATGATGATGGAGAAATCAGTTCCAAACTGGAAAAAGCCATGACAATCGGCGGATTTATTATCGGAGCTATCATTATCTGTATACTGATTTTCTTTATTGCGAAAGGGGCAGGTCTGATTAATATTGGTGATATAAAAGCGGATGATACACAGATTGAGCAGGAAATTGATCTGGATGAGATGGTGGACGAAAACGGTCAGATCACTGTTCCAAATCTGGTAAAAGTTACTGAAGAAAATGCTCTTAATATGCTGGAACAGTTGGGTCTGAAGGGAAATAAGACCGGAGAAAGCCAATCTGAGTATCCGGCAGGTACAATCATTTCCCAGGAACAGGAAGCCGGAACGAAAGTGGATCAGGGTACTGTGATCAATTATGTGGTAAGTGCGGGAACAGATTCACCGGTAGTTCCTGAAGTAACCGGTTATTCTCAGTCGGAAGCGGAAGCAGCCATCATCGCCCTGGGATTGGAAACGTCCATTGAGCAGGAATATAGTGATACTGTTGCCATTGGAAAAATAATCCGTATAGATCCTGTGGCAGGAACAAAACTTTCTGCTGGTTCTACAGTAAAACTCGTGGTCAGTCTCGGTGAGGAGAATAAAAAAGTGTCAGTACCGGATGTTAAAGGAAAGGATGAGGCAACTGCCAAAAAGACTTTGACTGATAACGGATTTCAGGTGACTGTTGAGACAACAGAGAATGCAGCCGGAGTCACAGAAGGATGTGTTGCTTCTCAGAGTATCTCAGCGGGCACAGAAGTGGATCCTGGAACGACAATTACGATTTATGTCTATCATGCTCCCGCAGTAACGCCGGTTCCAACGACTGAACCAGAAGAACCGGGTGCAGGTGGCGGAGAAAGCAGTACCACTGAATGGCGCTGCAACGTGCAGCTGGTACAGCCTGAAAACTACAGCGGCGGGCTGGTACAGCTCCTTCTGGTACAGAATGTCAATGGACAGAATGTGGAGACTGTGATTTTGGAAGGTCAGACGATTACTTTCCCATATATTGTGTCTGTGAAAGGTGCTGACGGTGTGGAAACAGGGACAATTTATCTGAAAGAAATGGTAGACGGAGAGTATGTGGAAAGAGGTCATTATTCCAATGTTCCGTTTAAACAGGTAGAAGCATAGAACTGAACTATTTGTAATTCCTGAAAAAGAAAACCGATAAGAATACCTGGAGAGAGTTTAATGCAGGGAAAAATCATCAAAGGAATAGCCGGATTTTACTACGTGGATGTAGTAGAATCCGGAATTTATGAATGCAAGGCAAAAGGCATTTTTCGAAAAGAAAAGCGGAAACCTCTGGTTGGCGACAATGTGGAGATTGAAGTTCTGGATGAAGAAGAGAAAACAGGTAATCTGGTACAGATTTTACAGAGAAAGAACCAGCTGATCCGGCCGGCGGTGGCCAATGTGGATCAGGCGCTGGTTATTTTTGCTGTCCGACAGCCGGATCCAAATTACGGGCTGTTGGACCGTTTTTTAATTGCAATGGAACAGCAGGATGTGCCGGTAATTATCTGTTTTAATAAGCAGGATCTGATACGACCGGAAGAGCGAGAGCGATTATATAAGATTTACGCGGGCTGCGGCTATAGGATTTTACTGACCAGTGCCAGACAGGAAGAGGGAATTGAAGCGATTCGGGAGATTCTTGATGGAAAAACTACTGTTGTGGCAGGCCCTTCGGGAGTTGGAAAATCATCTCTTACCAATCTGCTTCAGGAAGAAATCAGTATGGAGACTGGGGAAATCAGCAAAAAGCTGAAAAGAGGAAAGCATACCACAAGACATTCCCAGCTGATGTGTGTGGGGCATCAGACCTATCTGATGGATACTCCGGGTTTCAGTTCCCTGTGTGTGGAGGGGATTGAAAAAGAAGATTTGCGGCTGTATTTTCCGGAACTCAGAGAGTATGAAGGAAATTGCCGTTTTCAGGGGTGTACACATGTGCATGAACCGGACTGTGTGGTAAAGGAAGCAGTGGATGCCGGGCGTATCAGCAGAGAACGGTATGACAGTTATATACAGATGTATGAGGAATTAAAGGAAAAAGAAAAAAGGAGATATTGATTATGTACCAATTGGCACCATCGATTTTAGCGGCAGATTTTAATTGTCTGGGGGAACAGATCACACAGATTGAACAGGCTGGGGTACAATGGCTTCACATTGATGTGATGGATGGTAGATTTGTACCAACGATATCTTTTGGTATCCCGGTTGTCAAATCAATCAGGAAAAACACCTCTTTATTTTTTGATGTACATTTGATGGTAGAGGAGCCGGATCAATTTATTGATATGTTTAAAGAATGTGGAGCCGGACAGCTGACTATTCATGCAGAAGCCTGCCGCCATCTGGATCGTACTCTTCATGCAATCAGAAATGCTGGGATGCGTGCGGGCGTGGCACTGAATCCATCCACACCGCTCAGTACTTTGGAGTATATTCTGGATCTGGCTGATATGGTTCTTCTTATGACGGTCAATCCGGGATATGGGGGACAGACATACATTCCTTATTGTACAGAAAAAATCCGCAGTCTGCGGAAAATGATTCTCGACAGGGGACTGCAGGTGGATATTCAGGTGGACGGCGGAATTAATGAGAAGACGATTTCTGCGGTTCTGGATGCTGGTGCCAATATTATTGTGGCTGGATCTGCAGTTTTTGACGGTGATATCCCGGCAAATGTAAAGAAACTGTGTGATATCATGGGAGAATATGACAAATGAAAACATTGATTATTACTGGGGGCAATATCGAGAGAGATTTTGCCCTTTCTTTCATAGAAAAATTAAAAGCGGATTATGTGATCGGTGTGGATCGGGGACTGGAGTTCTGTTATGAACAGCACATATTTCCGGATTATATCGTAGGTGATTTTGACAGCCTGCCTCAGGGAATACTGGACTGGTATAAAACGAACAGCAATGTACCTGTACGTGAATACAATCCTGTAAAAGATGCGACGGATACTATGATCGCACTGGAGAAAGCACTGGAATTAAACAGCAGTCAGATCTGGATACTTGGCGGAACCGGAACACGCATCGATCATGTGCTCTGCAACATTCACATACTTAAGAATGCTTATTTGGCCGGTGTGGAGGCATATCTTGTTGATGAGCATAATCGGATCAGCCTTCCGGTTGAGAAGCATTTTTATCTTGAAAAAGAAGAACAATTTGGTGAATATGTATCCTTCTTTCCGTTGGGAGAAGAAGTGGGCGGTCTTATCCTGAAGGGATTCAAATATCCGCTGGACGGATACTGCCTGCGGAACTTGGAAGGACTGGGTGTCAGCAACGAAATTGTAGATGAACGGGCGGAAGTATCCTGGGAGACGGGGATACTTGTTGAAATAGAAAGCAGAGATTGATGGGGGACGTTCCTTTTGCCATGAGGAGCGCCCATTGCCATACGCAAGTAGAATTTCTGTATTTTGATGCATCGGAATTGAGTGTAGAGGTTAAGTTAAAGTGCGCTTTGATAATACTCTTTCAATTATGCCGCGAGGTGTCCCGGTGAGACGGTTTAACTGTCTGATCGAAACGCCTTTCTCATGAATCAATCGGATATTTTTATTTCGTTCCGCCAACGAGAGTTTTTGAAATTCTGTAGCAGAATTGCAGTTGCTTATCTCAAAAATGATGGATTTGGCAATATCATCAGGCAAACGTTTTCGAAATTGGTCGGTATCAAGACATGTTTCTTCAGAAGCATTCTCATGGAATGCAAGAAAATTTTCAAAGCCACCTGCTATATCCAAAATGAACGCTTTGTCAGTCAATCCCCCGGATTGGTTTTGGTAATCATAAAAACTGCTCCAAGGGTATGAGGAACCTGGGGCTTGCTCCATACCAGCCTTTGTCGGATTAAAATGAATGTATTTTACAACTGTGAGCAAATAGCGTTTAGTTTCAACTGGTTCACTGAAATAGCGCCCGTTTTGAACAAAACCTGTGCGATTATATTTCATATTAAACCAAACTGCGTATGTAGTGTTCATTCTTCGGAAAATGGTTTCGAGGGGACATTCGGGGGCATGCCGAATCAGAAGATGAATGTGATTGGACATGAGACAGTAAGCAAAAAGTTCAAATTGACATTCTTGTTTATAATATTCTACAATTTCTAAATATTTTTTGAAATCCCCTGGTTCTTCAAATAGTAATTGCCTGTCAGCGCCCTTGATGACAACGTGGTATGTACGGGTACTGGATTTTTGTCGAGAATTTCTAGGCATAAAATACCTCCTGTATTGACTTTTTTATTGTTTAGAATGTTTGTGGTAATAAAATGTTTGAAATACTATGATTAAAAAAAGAAATGGTTAAAGAAATAAAAAATGATTTTTCTTTATATTAACTATGTTTTTGACAAAAGTAAATAGCAAATGTTGAGTTTTTATGATTTGTGTGGTAGAATTGACACGTTATATTTTAAGAATAATACAAAAATGAGAAAATAAAGAAAGTGGGATGTATTCGGTCCTATATAGGCAGGGAGTGGCGTGACAAAGGGCGCTCCTCGTGGCAGAAGAAACGTCCCCAAAGGAGATAGTATGAAATTAGGTATCGTAGGTCTTCCCAATGTAGGGAAAAGTACTTTGTTTAATTCTCTGACGAAGGCAGGTGCGGAGTCTGCCAATTATCCGTTCTGTACAATTGACCCAAATGTGGGGATTGTTCCGGTTCCGGATGAACGTCTCAAATTGTTGGGAGATTTTTATCATTCAAAAAAGGTTACCCCGGCAGTTATTGAGTTTGTGGATATTGCAGGTCTTGTAAAAGGAGCATCGAAAGGAGAAGGGCTGGGGAATCAGTTTCTGGCCAATATCCGTGAGGTAGATGCGATTGTACATGTGGTTCGCTGTTTTGAAGATTCCAATGTTATTCATGTGGATGGAAGTATTGATCCGGTGAGAGATATCGAGACCATCAATCTGGAACTGATTTTCTCAGATCTTGAGATTCTGGAGAGAAGAATTGCCAAGACTACAAAAGCAGCACGTATGGACAAGACAGCAGCGAAAGAACTGGAACTGCAGAAGAGAATCAAAGAACATCTGGAAGACGGCAAACCGGCGATTACTCTGGAGACAGAGGATGAAGACGAGATAGCATGGATTTCTGAATATAATCTTCTGACATGCAAACCGGTGATTTTTGCAGCAAATGTTACCGAGGATGATCTGGCTGATGAAGGTGGTTCTAATCCACATGTACAGGCTGTAAAAGAACTGGCGAAAGAACAGAATAGTGGTGTGTTTGTGATCTGTGCTCAGATTGAACAGGAAATTGCCGAGCTGGAAGATGATGAGAAAAAAGAATTCCTTGAGGATCTGGGAATAGCAGAGTCAGGACTTGAGAAGCTGATTAAAGCAAGTTATAAATTGCTGGGACTGATGAGTTTCCTGACTTCAGGAGAAGATGAGACCAGAGCATGGACCATCAAAGTGGGAACAAAAGCACCGCAGGCTGCGGGAAAGATCCATACAGACTTTGAACGTGGATTTATTAAGGCGGAAGTGGTGAATTATCAGGATCTTCTTGACTGTGGTTCTTATGCAGGAGCCAGAGACAAGGGACTGGTGAGAATGGAAGGAAAAGAATATGTGGTAAGAGATGGAGATGTGATACTGTTCCGTTTTAATGTATAATTGATTCCCCTTGTGAAAGTGGAGAGAAAACCCATAAAAACAGAAAAGTTTTAAAATGTAACTGTTTTTTGTGGGATTTCTCTCCACTTTTTTGTGCTCTGTGTGCATATTGTGGTAAGTACACTGCTAAATAGTGGAAATAAGGCGTTTTTTCCTATGAAAATGTAATAATATTGTAATGATTTTCTTATCTATTTTTCAAAAATTCCCCCTTGTATTATTCTACAGTTTGGTTTAGAATGAACATATAAGTGGTAGAAAGTGGAGAATGGTGGTGTAAAAGGGAGGAAGTGTGGCAGCAAATTCCTGATTTCACTACAGAGCAGATGGTTGGGGAGAGCCGGATGCTCCTTCAGGAGATAATCCTGATTTCTCAAAGGGGTAAATTCTATGTTCATGGGAGAGTACAGTCATTCGATTGACGCTAAAGGAAGATTGATTATACCGTCTAAGTTTCGCGAAGGATTGGGAGAAGAATTCGTTGTTACTAAGGGTTTGGACGGCTGCCTTTCTATTTATCCCATGGAAGAATGGAAAATCTTTGAGAAAAAACTGGAAGCTTTACCACTTACCAACAAAAATGCACGGAAGTTTTCTCGATTCTTCGTTGCAGGTGCCACAATCTGTGAACTGGACCGGCAGGGGAGAATTCTCGTACCGGCAACGCTGCGGGAATTTGCAGGCCTGGAGAAAGATGTGGTACTAACCGGAAACCTTAACAGGATTGAGGTCTGGAGTAAAGCAAAATGGAGTGAGAATAACGACTACGATGATATGGATGCGATTGCAGAGGATATGCAGGAAATGGGAATTATCATCTAGTCCGGCAAAAAAGGAGAATTTATGGAATTTAAACACAAGTCTGTGTTGCTTCATGAGACCATTGACAATCTGAAAGTGAAGCCGGATGGCATCTATGTGGATGGAACATTAGGAGGGGCAGGACATGCCTCGGAAGTATGCAAATTATTATCTGCCACGGGGAGATTAATTGGAATAGACCAGGACGATGCGGCAATAGCTGCTGCTACGGAGCGTCTGCGGGAGTATAAGAATCAGACGGTAATCATACGCAGTAACTATTGCAACATGGTCCCGGAATTAAGAAAAAGGGGAATCAGTTCTGTAGATGGAATTGTGCTGGATTTGGGAGTATCTTCGTATCAATTAGATAATGCAGAACGTGGATTTACGTATCGTGAGGATGTCCCTCTCGATATGCGTATGGATCAGAGGCAGGAACAGACTGCCAAAGATATTGTGAACACATATAGTGAAAGTGACCTGTATCGTATTATTCGCGATTATGGAGAAGATAAGTTCGCTAAAAATATTGCAAAACATATCTGTCTTGCAAGAGCAGAGAAAACCATTAATACGACAGGGGAACTGACAGAGATTATAAAGCGGGCAATTCCCATGAAAATCAGAGCAACAGGCGGTCATCCTGCAAAACGGACATTTCAGGCACTGCGTATTGAACTGAACCATGAGCTGGATGTGCTCCGCGATTCTTTGGACGGAATGATTGATTTGTTGAATGATGGCGGGAGAATATGTATCATAACATTTCATTCTCTGGAAGACCGGATTGTTAAAACGATTTTTCGACGGAATGAGAATCCCTGTATCTGTCCTCCGGGATTTCCGGTTTGTGTATGCGGAAATATAAGTAAAGGCAGAGTTGTAACAAAGAAACCAATCCTTCCCTCGGAAGAAGAATTATCCGAAAACAGCCGTTCGCAGAGTGCAAAGCTTCGTGTATTTGAAAGGCATGTTTCCGGCAGTTAAAGGAGATAGTTAGATGGCCAGTAATGGTAGAAGAAGGGTAAATTCACGGACGGATCGATATGAACAATATATCTACGACGGCAGTGCTGTCAGAAAACTGCAGCCAGAACCGGAAGAAGTACCACAGAAAAGAAAAGTAAGCCATACTGTTTCCAGAAATAGAGCAAAAGCAAAGCGGATGAGCAGAGGATATGTGGTTTTTCTTGCGGCTATTTCTGTTGTAGCATTGTTGATGTGTGTGGAATACCTGCAATTAAGATCACAGATTACAACGCAGCTTAAGGAGATTGCCGCAGCTGAGTCTGAACTCAGTCAGCTGAAGGCAGACAACGATGCACTTTATAATAGTGTTGTTGCATCTGTAGATCTGGAGTATATTAAAAATGTAGCGATGAATCGTCTGGGAATGAAGTATCCGGATGAGGATCAGCTTTATCAGTTCAATACGGCCGGAAATAGTTATGTTCGTCAGTATCAGGATATACCGGACGTAAAATAAACAGGTGGTTGTGTGAAGAAAAAAAGAAGTAAAAGAAGAAAAAAAAGGAACCTTTTTATAAACAGAAAAATTAACAGTAAGATGAGTGTAAAGCTGGTAGGCCTGTTTGGTGCGGTCGTACTGGCTTTAGTAGCTTTAAGTATACGAATAACGTATATTAATGCAAGTGAAGGAAATCAATACAAAAAACAGGTTTTGAGCCAGTCACAGCAAAAATATGAAAGTCGTGTCATTCCTTTTAAGCGGGGGGACATTCTGGATCGCAACGGTGCTGTGCTTGCCACCAGCGAGAAAGTATATAAAATTATCCTTGACTGCAAAGTGGTGAATTCAAAAGAAGATTATATTGAACCTACAATCAAAGCCATGGTGGAGGTCCTGGGAATTGAAGAGGCGGTCATACGGGAAAAACTGGAAAACGAAGATACAAAGTCCAGTCAGTACCAGATTATGAAGACGAATGTGCCAATTACAACGAAAAAAGAGTTTGAACAATATACAGATGTGACTTCAGAGGTAGCAAAACAAACGCTTACCCAGGAAGAACGTTCGGAGAGAAGTAAAATCAAAGGTGTATGGTTTGAAGAAAACTATCTCAGAACCTATCCGCTTGGGTCGGTAGCCTGCGATCTGATCGGATTTACGTATACAGGCGACACTGCTGACTGGGGAATCGAAGGCTATTACTCCAGTACGCTGAATGGTGTCAATGGAAGAAAATATGGGTATTTTAATTCCGACGCGGACGTTGAACAGACCATCATCGAACCGGAGAATGGCAATAGTGTAATTTCCACCATTGATGTAAATATCCAGCAGATTGTGGAAAAACACATCCAGACATTGATGGACGCACTGATGTACGGTCCGAACGGGGACAAAGGAGCTGAGAATATCGGCGTCATTGTGGCAGATCCCAACAACGGAGAAATCCTTGCAATGGCCAGCAGTGATCCTTATGATCTGAATAAGCCCCGAGAACTTGAAAATTTTTATTCGGCAGAAGAAATTGCTGCTATGGATAATGATGAAATGCTGAATGCTCTGTATGGAATCTGGAAAAATTATTGCATCAGTGATGCCTTTGAACCAGGCTCGACGGTAAAACCTCTGACGGTAGCCGGAGCTTTGCAGTCACATTCTATCTTATCCAGTGATACTTTTGAGTGCGACGGTTATCAGATGTTCGGAGATACCAGAATACGATGTGCAGTTTATCCGGGAGCTCATGGAACGGAGACGTTATCGGATCTGATTGCAGATTCTTGTAATGACGGTCTGATGCAGATTGGTGCCCAGATGGGGGCACAGGAGTTTCTCAAGTATCAGAAAATTTTTAATTTTGGGTCATCAACAGGGATAGATCTTCCTGGTGAAGCCAGTGGCCTGATCCATTCCGAATCTGCGCTGTCAAAGCAAAGTACGGAGCTTGCCTGTGCAGCATTTGGTCAGGGATATACCTGTACGATGCTGCAGGAAATTATGGCAATCTGCTCTGCTGTCAATGGAGGATATTACTATCAGCCGCGTGTGGTGGATAAAGTCCTGGATGAAAACGGCAATGTGGTTAAAACTATGGAACCTGTAGTGACAAGACAGACGGTTTCCTCAGATATATCAGCGCTGATTCGACAGTATATGGGAGCAGTGTGTGAAAAAGGCGGAACCGGTTACGGTGCAAAAGTAGATGGATACAGCATGGGAGGAAAGACCGGGACTGCCCAGAAAGGAAAAAGGGAAGATAAAAAATATATTGTGTCTTTTATTGGCTTTGCCCCGCTGGACAATCCGCAGGTGGTTGTGTATGTGGTTGTAGATGAGCCAAACGCAGAATATCAGGCTGACAGTAAATATGCACAGTATTTGTATAAAAAAATTATGACAGAAATCCTGCCTTATCTTAACATTTTCCCGGATCAGGAACTGACAGGCAAAGAAAGCGGTGCTATGCTGTATCTGGAAAATGAAATTGAAGTTAATGCAGAAAAGAACCGTCAGAAGGCAGAAAGACTGAAAAGAGAGGCAGAAGAAGCCGGAACAAAAGAACCGGGGATACAAGAACCAGGGGATGGTACTCCGACACCGGAGGATGATGGCGGAAGCAGTGGAATAACGGTACCTGATGATGGAATACAGGAAGGAACCGACGATCCTAATGTACCAGAACCGGAAGAAAGCGATGAAGAATTGAAACTGGACAACAAGCAGGAAAGCGATGGAATCACCAACGAAGAAGCAAACCTGGGAAGCGGAAACTAAAAGGTAATAACCTCACAGAGGTATCTATATAATGTATGGATATCCTCTGTGGGGTTTTTTTCATGCGTAAAAATAAGACTTTTCACAAGAAAAAGACGGTGGTGGTTTTTCTGGTATGTGTCGCTCTTCTGGTTGGACTGGCAGGACGTCTGGTGTATCTGATGGTATTTCGTTCGGATTATTATGCACAGAAGGCAGATGATCTTCATGAAAGAGAGCGCAAAATCAAAGCAGCCCGTGGGAGGATTCTTGACTGCAATGGTACAGTTCTGGCTGCCAATAAGACAGTCTGCACGATATCTGTAATACATAGCCAGATTGAAGAGCCTGAGAAAGTAAAATCGATGCTGGTGATAGAACTGGGCATATCGGAGGAAGAAGCAAAGAAGAGAGTGGAAAAAGTCTCATCCATTGAGCGTGTGAAAACAAATGTGGAAAAAGAAGTGGGGGACCGGATTCGGGAGTATAATCTCAGCGGTGTGAAAGTGGATGAAGATTTCAAACGGTATTATCCCTATGGTACACTGGCATCCCGGGTGCTTGGATTTACAGGGGGAGATAATCAGGGGATTATAGGTCTGGAGGTTAAGTATGAGGATGTGCTGAAGGGGATTGATGGAAGGATTCTGACCACAACAGATGCCAGAGGGGTTGAATTGAATGGGATCGGAGAGAGCCGGGTAGAGCCGGTGGCCGGTTATGATCTTACCATCAGTCTGGATCGGAACATACAGGAATATGCACAGCAGGAGGCACTGCGTGTGATGGAACAAAAGGAGGCAGATGCAGTTTCCATTATTTTGATGAATCCACAGGATGGATCCATCTATGCCTGCGTGAATGTACCGGAATTCAATCTGAACCAGCCATTTACCTTGAATAACGGTTTGAACAATGAGGATTTCACCCAGGAAGAATTGCAGAATCAGTTGAATCGAATGTGGAGAAATCCCAGTATTAATGATACCTATGAACCGGGATCAACTTTTAAAGTTATCACTGCTTCAGCAGGTCTGGAGGCCGGCGTAGTGACGCTGGAGGATAACTTCAGCTGTCCGGGATTCCGGATTGTAGAAGACCGGCGCATCCACTGTGCCAGAAGAACCGGACATGGAGGGGAAACCTTTCTCCAGGGAATTGAAAACTCCTGTAATCCGGTATTTATTGATGTGGCAATGCGTCTGGGTGTGGAAGACTTCTGTAAATATTTTAAAAAATTTGGTCTGATGGAAAAGACAGGAATTGATTTGCCCGGGGAAGCCGGAACTATTATGCATAAACAGGAAAATATTGGTCTTGTGGAGCTTGCGACCATGTCTTTTGGCCAGTCTTTTCAGATTACACCCATCCAGCTGGCATCGACGGTCTGTTCCCTCATTAACGGAGGGCAGAGAATTACCCCTCATTTCGCAGTGGAAGCAAGAGACAGTGACGGAGTCCTGATTAAACAGTACAACTATGGGAAAGGAGAAAGAATTCTGTCTGAGGAAACTTCAGAAAAAATGAGATATGCACTGGAAATGGTGGTGCAGGAAGGTGGGGGAAAAAATGGGCAGGTAGAAGGTTACAGAATCGGAGGAAAGACAGCCACGTCCCAGACTCTCCCGCGAAGCGCCCATCGGTATATCTCTTCTTTCATCGGTTTTGCCCCTGCGGATGATCCTGTGATTCTGGGACTGTGTATTATTTACAATCCTCAGGGCATTTATTATGGGGGAACGATTGCGGCTCCGGTTATTAAAAATATATTTTCGAATATTCTGCCTTACATGGGACTTTAATAGTTGATGTATTTTGCGAAAAGTATTATACTTATGGGGAAAATAATGATGCAGATCCGGCATCTGTCGGATTTGCACGACAAAGTACGAGGTGAGTTATGGATTATAATGTAGTGATACCGGTAATTATAGCATTTGTAATCAGTGCGGTCCTTGGACCGGTGATTATTCCTTTCCTGAGAAGGCTGAAAGCTTCTCAGACAGAGCGTACTGACGGTGTGCAGTCTCATCTGTCGAAAGCGGGCACCCCGACCATGGGTGGTCTGATCTTTCTGATCGCTGTCACCGTAACGTCCCTTTTCTATGTGAAAGATTATCCGAATGTAATACCAATTTTATTCCTGACACTGGGATTTGGTCTGATCGGATTCCTGGATGATTATCTGAAAGTGGTTTTAAAACGTTCTGACGGGCTGCTGCCATGGCAGAAAATGATCGGTCAGATCGTGGTTACTGCCGTATTTGCATTTTACCTGATTCGTTTTACCAATGTGGAACTGACGCTTCTCGTTCCGTTTTCGGGAGGGTATTACTGGAATATCGGCTGGCTGGCAGTGCCGCTGATGTTTGTGGCAGTGATCGGAACTGTGAATGGTGTAAACTTTACTGACGGGCTGGATGGACTTGCTTCCAGTGTTACCATTATGGTGGCAACGTTCTTCTCTGTAGTTGCCATCGGAACACACAGCGGAATCGAACCGATTACCTGTGCGGTTGTGGGTTCTCTGATGGGATTTCTGCTGTTCAATGTATTTCCGGCAAAAGTTTTCATGGGAGATACAGGTTCTCTGGCTCTCGGTGGTTTTGTGGCAGGAACGGCATATATGCTGCAGATGCCGCTGTTTATCATTCTGGTGGGACTGATTTATCTGGTGGAAGTGGCATCTGTAATCATTCAGGTGACTTATTTCAAAAAGACAGGCGGTAAGAGAATTTTTAAAATGGCGCCAATTCATCATCATTTTGAACTTTGCGGATGGTCAGAGACAAGAATTGTTGCTGTATTCTCCATTATTACAGCAATCCTCTGCATGATCGCGCTGCTTGCCATGTAGAAAGTCTGAATTGTTTGAGAAAGAGACGGTAAAAAGGTTATGAGATTAGAAGGAAAAAAAGTATTAGTATTTGGTTCCGGGATCAGCGGTATCGGAGCAGCAGACCTGCTGACCGCTGTAGGTGCCTGTCCGGTCATCTATGACGGTAATGACCTGCTGAGTGCGGAAGATATCCGCAGCAAGTTGAAAGATGGAAAAGATGTTCCGGTGGTTCTTGGTGAACTGCCGCAGGAGGTCCGCAGCGGGTTGGATCTGGTAGTGCTCAGCCCCGGTGTGCCCACAGACCTCCCACTGGTCAATGAATTAAGAGAACAGGGACTGAAAATCTGGGGGGAAGTGGAACTGGCTTATCAGATGGGAAAAGGACGTGTTCTTGCTATTACCGGAACGAATGGAAAAACAACAACGACAGCCATGCTGGGTAAAATCATGAGCGATTATCTGGACAGTGTTTTTGTGGTGGGAAATATCGGAACGCCGTATACTTCGGCCGCACTGCAGATGAAAGATGATACAGTCACTGTGGCAGAAATCAGCAGCTTCCAGTTGGAAACCATTGAGACTTTCTGTCCGCAGGTCAGTGCGATTCTGAATATTACCGAGGATCATCTGAATCGCCATCATACGATGGAAGAGTACATACGTGTGAAGGAACTGATCACCTGCAACCAGACGAAGGAGCAGGTATGTGTCCTGAATTATGAAGATCTGACTCTGCGTGAGTTCGGAGCGCATGCACCGGCTAAGGTTGTATATTTCTCCAGTATCCAGAAACTTCCGGAAGGCATTTATCTGGATGGAAAGAATATTGTGCTGAAAGACGGAGAGAAAGAAATCGTGATTACTTCCACGGAAAGATTGAAGATTCTGGGAAGACATAATCATGAGAATACCATGGCTGCTGCTGCTATGGCTTATTATGCCGGGGTTCCGGCGGAGAATATCCGTGCCAGTGTGGAAAGTTTTACAGCTGTGGAACACAGGATTGAATATGTAACAGAAAAGCAGGGTGTGGTATATTACAACGATTCCAAGGGAACCAATCCGGATGCTGCTATCAAGGGAATTCAGGCGATGGATCGTCCGACGATTCTGATCGGCGGTGGATATGATAAGGAATCCTCCTATGAAGAGTGGATTCAGTCATTTGATGGCAAGGTGAGATATCTGGTGCTGATCGGTCAGACCCGTGAGAAGATTCAGGATGCAGCACACCGATGTGGATTTAAGAATACAATTCTTGCGGATAATCTGGAACAAGCTGTGAAATTATGTGCAAGCCTGGCACGTCATGGAGATGCGGTTCTCCTGTCGCCTGCCTGTGCCAGCTGGGGACAGTTTGATAATTACGAGCAGAGAGGAAGAAAGTTTAAAGAATATGTCCGTGCTCTGCCGGATGAAGAAGAGTGAAGCGATATTTGACAATGACTGCAGACAGCCGTGCAGATGGGCTGTCTGTAGAACAGGTTCTGCGTCAGATTGCCGGATTTAGCAGACGGCAGATCAGCAGGGCTAAGTTCATACCAGATGGGATTATGAAAAACGGAATGCAGTGCAGGGTGACTGAACGAGTGGTACCCGGCGACTGCATTCAGTTTTGTATAGAAGAAATTCATGAGACATCCGGGCATCTGGAGTCATTGGAACAACAGCTGCATATTCTTTATGAGGATGAAGACATTCTTGTCGTAAATAAGCCGCAGGGAATCGTTACCCATCCGAAGGGATGCCATTATGCCGATACCCTGGCAAATCAGGTGGTCTCGTATTATCGTGCACGTGGGGAGAAACATATGGTGCGGCCGGTAGGAAGGCTGGACAGGGAAACCTCGGGTATTGTGGTATTTGCCAAAAATAGTATTGCTGCAGCGAGACTGCAGGACCAGAGAGCGCAGGGAATATTTAAAAAGACATATCTTGCGGTTGTAGAAGGTTGTTTGCCGGCAGATGGGATAGAATATCAGATAGAAGAACCGATAAAGCCGGATCCGGAAAAACGGCTGAAAATGATTACGGCACCGGATGGGAAACGGGCTGTCACCCACTATAAGATATTACAGAGCGGTCAGAACGATTCATTGGCGGAAGTCTGGCTGGAGACTGGCAGAACCCATCAGATTCGTGTGCATATGGCGGTGCTGGGACATCCCCTTCGGGGAGATCTTCTGTACGGAACCCGGAAGATGGGTGATTCCGGTGCGTGGCTGCATGCCTGGAAGGTCAGTTTCTGTCAGCCTGTGACAGGTGCAAAGATTCATCTGGAAGCTCCTGTTCCGGAATATTTTCTGCACATGTAACCGGAAGCTTCCGCATAGATTATACAGATGGAAGGATTTTGCCTTTGCAGGCGGGAAATTCCGGAACAATGTGGAAATGCGGGGAGAATATCGAATGCAGGTATTGGTAAATCAGCCGGCCGTTCGTCGGAAAAAAGCAGATCTGACACTTCTGGTTCTTGTGGTACTCCTCCTGATCGTGGGGCTGGTTCTCCTGTACAGCACCAGTACCTATAACGGGCGGGTAAAATTTCATGATGAGACATATTATTTCAAAAAGCAGTTGTTTGCTACGCTTCTTGGCGGAGTTGCCATGTACCTGGTGGCCGGGATCGACTACCATGTGACAGCCAGGTTTGCAGTACCTCTGTACCTGTGTTCTCTGGTACTTTGCACAGCTGTTTTATTTTTCGGACAGGAATACAATGGCTCCAGGCGCTGGCTGGCACTGGGGCCATTGTCTTTTCAGCCTTCAGAATTTGCAAAAGTGGCAGTGGTTATTTTTCTTGCCCGGATGATCAGTGAGAGCAAAACGAAAACGGACAGTCTCTGGTTTATGATTCGAACCATGGGCGCTCTGCTTCCTGTGGTGGGGCTGGTAGGAACCAATAACCTGAGCACTGCGATTATTATCCTGGGAATCGGTGTCATCCTGATTTTTGTGGCACATCCCCGTTATCTGCCTTTTCTCGGAGTCGGGGCTGCCGGAATCGGATTTGTTGGGATATTTCTCAGTATGGAAAGTTATCGTCTGGAGCGGCTGGCTGTCTGGCGCAATCCGGAACAGTATGAAAAAGGTTTCCAGACGATACAGGGATTGTATGCCATCGGAAGTGGTGGTATCTTCGGGAAAGGGCTGGGAAGCAGCCTGCAGAAACTGGGCTTCGTGCCGGAGGCGCAGAATGACATGATATTTTCTATCATATGCGAGGAGACTGGGCTTCTGGGAGCCGTGCTGGTGATGCTGATCTTTGGCCTGCTGATCTGGAGACTGATGGTAAATGCAGTTCATGCACCGGATCTTCTGGGCGAACTGATTTGTACGGGGATTATGGGACATATGGCCATTCAGGTGATACTGAATATCGCAGTGGTAACAAATACCATTCCTAATACGGGAATCACCCTGCCTTTTATCAGTTACGGCGGTACTTCTGTTCTGTTTCTGATGAGTGAGATGGGCCTGGCACTTTCCGTCAGCCGCTATCATCAGTGGCAGTCAGGAACCAAATAGCTGTTTCGGCATATGATAGAATAAGAGAAGCTGGAGAGTGCAGCCTGTGGGAGAAATATGGATCGAGGGAGGAATTCCGCTGTCCGGCCAGGTATCGGTACAGGGTTCCAAGAATGCGGCTTTGCCTATGATGGCGGCCGCACTTTTACATGACGGGAAAACAGTCTTACATCATTGTCCGCGGATTGCTGATGTTTTTGTTATGGAGCAGATACTGAATAGACTGGGTGTAAAAACCAGATGGCAGGATCATACCCTGGAAATCGATTGCAGAAAAATTGTGGGATATGAGATTGACAAAGAATTGGCCGGTTCCATGCGTTCTTCTGTGATTCTGATGGGGAGCATGATATCCAGGCAGGGACAGGTAAAGATTGCATATCCGGGAGGATGTACGATCGGGAAACGTCCCATAGACCTTCATCTGAAAGTATTTCAGCACATGGGGGTTAACATCCGGGAAGAGGAGAAGGGGTTGTGGGCAGGCAGCAGTACACGGCTGCAGGGAACAACGGTTGAATTTCCTGTTTCCAGTGTGGGTGCTACAGAAAATGCACTGCTTGCTGCTGTTAAAGCAAAAGGAGAGACAGTGCTGAAAAACTGTGCTCTGGAGCCGGAGATCCGCCATCTTTGTTATTTCCTTCAGGCGATGGGAGCTGAAATCGGTGGAATTGGAACGGATACGCTGTGGATTCGTGGCGTATGCACGCTCAGAGATGTGGAATATACGATTCCACCGGACAGGATTGTGGCCGGAACATGTCTCTATGCAGCGGCCGCAACCCGGGGGAAAATAATCCTGGAGCATGCACCTTTGGAGGAAATGGAGGCAGTTCTGCAGGTATATGAGAAAATGGGTGGACAATGGGTCTGTAACAGTGGTAAACTAAAGGCGGACGCCCGTGAAATCAGGTATCCGGTTTCTATGACAGAGACAGCAAGGTATCCGGGATTTCCTACGGATATGCAGTCTATTCTGATGGCTGTGCTACTGACTGTTCCGGGAGAAAGCCGCATCCGTGAAACGATTTTTGAAGACCGGTATAAGGTCGTATCGGAACTGGCACGGATGGGAGCCTGTATTGCTGTCACAGGAAAAGATGCCTGGATACGGGGAGGGGTTCCGCTGTGCGGCGCAAAAGTGACGGCTCTGGAATTGCGGGGAGCGGCTGCACTTGTGATCGCTGCACTGGCAGCAGAAGGAGAAAGTCTGATAAGAAATTCCCATTTCCTGGAACGAGGTTATGAGGAATTTGAAAATATTATTTCGAAACTTGGCGGAAAGATAGAGATAAGGGGAAAGATGGGTTGATGAAAAGAACATATAGAAGAATTCAGCTTACAAAAGAAGGAAAGAAAGCAGCTGCCTGTATCGCAGCAGGTGCTGCCCTGCTGGCGCTGCTTTTATTTTTCCTGTTGTTTCGTGTGACCAGTGTTGAAGTTGTTGGAAGTACGAAGTATACTGACGAGGAAATCAAAGCGTATGCCTTGGAAAATCCACTGACATCGAATACGGTATTGGCGATGATGTTCAAAAGCCATATGGAAGCGGAAAATATTCCTTTTGTGGAATCCTTTGACCTTGAACGGTTAAGCAGGCAAAAACTGCGTATTCATGTCAATGAAAAGAAAATCATAGGATATATTGAGAAAGGAACGGACAAGCTGTATTTTGATAAGGATGGGCTGGTGGTGGAACTGGTATCCATGGACGAAGAGGAAATCGCGCAGAAGGAGGCGGAAGAGTCACAGCTTGAAGCATTGAGGCAGCAGGCAGAAGCGGAGGAGGCTCTGCAGCGAGCAAAAGAGGCAGAAGTGGCTCTGACCGGCCAGATTAAGGAAGAAAAGGATGATGAAGAAGAGGGGGAAACTCAGCCTGTTCAGGAAGTGCAGATGATTCAGGCAGAAGAAGTAAATCAGGGAAATGAAAATGCCACGGAATTTCATGCAGCGGTTACCGATGTACCCAGGGTGTTGGGAATTACAGAGGGGAGTGTTTCTCTGGGAGAAAAAATAGATGCAGTTGATCAAAGTGTATTTAATACTGTTCTGGGAATTACCCGTATGGTAGAAAAGTATGGGATTCTTCCAGAGATAGTATTGTTCAATGAGAATCTGGAAATCACTCTGGTATACCAGGAGGGAAATATTCACTGTGAGCTGGGCAAAGATACATTGCTGGAAGAGAAAATAACCAGAGTTGCAGCTATTATGCCCAAGATGAAAGAATATACGGGGATACTTCATCTGGAAGATTACGCGGAAGATACGACAAATATTATTTTTTCCAAAGAAAGCCTGTACACTCTGAAAAGCAAGATTGCGGAAGCAGAAGGAATGGATGAGTCAGATACTTCAGAGGAAGAAACTGTGGAAACGGAAGACGGGGCTGTGCAGGAAGGAGAAAATGGTACACAAGCCGGAGAAGACGGTGCGCAGACAGGAGAAAATGCTGTTCCAACAGAAGGAGATGCTGCCCAGACAGGAGACGATTCTCAGGGTGCAGGAGGTAATAGTGACGGTACTACAGGTAATCCGACTGAATAAAATGCACTAAATGCAAAAAATATGAGAATTTCAAAAAAAAGAGTTGATTAATTGGAAAAGAGATTATATTATATATCTATATGTAACTAATTTTGATAAGACAGATAGTACCCGGAAGGGAATAATAGATGCGTAAGCAAAGAAGGAGGAAGTACTTTGTTAGAGATTATGACAAACGAAGCTGAATCATCTGCAAAGATTATTGTGATCGGTGTAGGTGGAGCTGGTAATAATGCAGTGAATCGTATGGTGGAAGAAACAATCGGTGGGGTTGAATTTGTTGGAGTGAATACAGATAAACAGGCATTGACTCTGTGTAAAGCACCGACAGTTCTTCAGATTGGTGAAAAACTTACCAAAGGTCTTGGCGCTGGAGCAAAGCCTGAGATCGGTGAAAAAGCTGCAGAAGAAAGTACAGAAGAGATCCGCCAGCTGATGGAAGGCGCTGACATGGTATTCGTTACCTGTGGTATGGGCGGCGGAACCGGAACTGGTGCAGCACCAGTTGTTGCTGGCATCGCTAAGGAGATGGGTATTCTTACTGTTGGTGTAGTTACCAAGCCTTTCCGTTTTGAAGCAAAGACCCGTATGAGCAATGCTCTGATGGGTATTGATAAATTAAAAGACAATGTAGATACGCTTATCGTAATCCCGAATGACAAACTGCTGGAGATCGTGGATCGCCGTACCACCATGCCGGAAGCTCTGAAGAAGGCTGATGAAGTGCTGCAGCAGGCTGTACAGGGAATTACCGACCTTATTAATATGCCTGCTCTGATCAACCTGGATTTTGCAGATGTTCAGACTGTTATGAAAGACAAAGGTATCGCTCATATCGGTATCGGTGAAGCTAAAGGTGATGACAAAGCTCTGGAAGCTGTTCAGCAGGCTGTATCCAGTCCTCTGCTGGAGACAACCATTCAGGGTGCAAGCCACGTAATCATCAATATTTCCGGAGATATTTCTCTTATGGATGCCAACGATGCCGCTAGTTATGTGCAGAGTCTGGCCGGTGAGGATGCCAATATTATCTTTGGTGCTATGTATGATGATACTGCTGTGGATTCTGCAAAGATTACAGTTATCGCTACCGGTCTGAATGATGCAACAGCAAAACAGCCCAGCGTGAGCAAAGCTTCCGCTGTTAAGTCTTCTGCAGTCAAGACTGAGACAGCAGCAAGTGCAGTTCCGGAGAGACCAACATTTTCATCAGGTATGACGATGCCAAGCTATCAGATGCCGAAGCCATCTGTAAGTGCACCAACCGGAAGTAATGTTCCCAAAAAAGATATCCAGATTCCGGATTTCCTGAAAAGAAGATAAAATTGAAACTATAAAGATGCCGCATGTCCGCGGCATCTTTTTGTTAAGGTATAGCTCTGAAGAAGTGGGAGTTATTTACAATGAAAAATAATGAATTAATCATGATTTATGGAAAAGACTATAAGGAGATGACAAAAACTCTTCTGAAAGAAGCTCATCTTGTTGATCTGATACCGGGGCCTGACAGTCGGATTGGGATAAAACCTAATCTGGTGGCGCCTACAGAAGCTTCCTGGGGAGCTACCACGCACCCGGAGGTGGCAGCGGGGATTATTGAATACCTGCAGGAAGCAGGATTTCGTCAGATTGTCATGCTGGAAGGTTCCTGGGTTGGTGACAAAACACAGGAGGCGATAGAAGTCTGTGGATATGCTGCATTATCCAAGAAATACGGGGTTCCTTTTCTGGATATGCAGAAAGATACTTCTGTGAAAAAAGACTGTGGAGGAATGGAATTGAAAATCTGTAGTCAGGCAGATAATCTTGATTTCCTGATCAATGTACCGGTGATGAAAGGGCATTGCCAGACGAAAATCACCTGTGCACTGAAAAATATGAAAGGTTTGATTCCAAATGCGGAAAAACGTCATTTTCATAGTATGGGGCTTCACCGTCCAATTGCTCATCTTTCTATGGGGGTTCGGCAGGATTTTATTGTGGTAGATAATATCTGCGGTGACTGGGATTTTGAGGATGGAGGCAATCCAGTGATTATGAATCGTATTCTGGTGGGGCGTGATCCGGTGCTCGTGGATGCCTGGGTGTGCCGGGAAATGGGATATGAGGTGGAAGAGATTCCATATGTTTCTATGGCTTCCAATCTGGGTGTGGGATGTGCAGATTTGTCTCAGGCAGATATCCGTTCTCTGAATCAGCCGGAGACGGAGATAATCGATACAGGAAAAAGAAAAATTGTGGAATTGCGGGATGCCGTAGAGGAAGTGGAATCCTGCAGTGCATGTTACGGTTATCTGATTCCGGCACTGGATATGTTAAAGGAAGAGGGATTACTGGAACAACTCGGGTGTAAAATAGCCATTGGTCAGGGATATCGGGGGAAAACCGGAAAACTGGGAATCGGACACTGTACCAGAGGATTCGAATATCATCTGGATGGATGTCCCCCCACAGAGCAGGAAATCTATACTTTTTTGAAAAATTTCATAAAGGAGATGTGTGAACATGAAAATACTATTTTATGATACGAAAAGTTACGACAGGGAATCTTTTGATAGCAAGGCAGCCGAATATCCTGAGATTCAGATTGAGTATCTTAAGTCAGAACTATCTCCCAGTACCGCCCGGCTGGCTCAGGGTTATGATGCAGTCTGCGCATTTGTGAGCAGTGATGTGGGAACAGAGACCATTGATGTGCTGCATTCCTGCGGAGTAAAACTGATACTTATGCGCTGTGCCGGATTTAATAATGTAGATATCGAGAAAGCCAAAGCGTGTGGGATGAAAGTGATGCGAGTGCCGGGATATTCGCCCGAAGCAGTGGCAGAACATGCCATGGCACTGGCATTGGCTGCGAACCGTAGAATTCATAAAGGGTATGTGCGTGTAAGAGAAAATGATTTTAGTTTGGGCGGAATGCAGGGCATGAATTTTTACCGGAAAACAGCAGGAATTGTGGGAACCGGAAAAATTGGTGCAGCCATGGCAAAAATCTGCCATGGATTTGGCATGAAAGTAATTGCCTATGACGTTTACCCCAATCCGGAACTGGACTTTGTGACCTATGTGACGCTTGATGAACTTCTGGCCCAGAGCGACCTGATCTCACTGCATTGTCCCCTGATGGATGAGACCTATCATCTGATTAATCGGGAAACCATTCAGAAAATGAAAGACGGTGTGATACTGGTCAACACTTCCCGCGGCGGTCTGGTAAAGACCAATGATTTGATTGAGGGAATTCGCGCAAGAAAATTCTTTGCGGTAGGTCTGGATGTATATGAGGAAGAAAAGAAAAATGTTTTTGAGGATCGCTCGGATGAGATTATGGAAACTTCTATCACAGCACGACTTCTTTCCTTCCCAAACGTGATTATCACTTCCCATCAGGGATTCTTCACCTATGAGGCACTGGACGCCATTAGTGAAACTACACTGAATAATGCCAGGGCGTTTGCGAAGGGGGAGATAAGTGGGAATGAGGTAGAGTAAAAAGGCGTAAAGTAAAAAAATGGTGAAAAGTTGAAAAAACACTTGCATTTCACTTGATATTCTGGTATCATTAATTTTGGTTTTAGCGAACCAGAATTTGCCGCTGTGGCGGAATTGGCAGACGCACTTGACTCAAAATCAAGCGGTTAACAGCCGTGCCGGTTCGAGTCCGGCCAGCGGCATTTGAAAAGCTCCGATTGTTCGGGGCTTTTTTGAATAATAGGAAAGTCCTTTGACTTTCCTATTATTCAAAAAGCCCTCTGGGCAGGATTCTTTTTTATTAATAGGGACGGACAGGTGTAGACAGGGGACAGTTCTGTGTCCACATCAGCCCAAAAGTATTAAGGAGGCTATATGTTACTTGATTTAGTTGTATTGGTCATCGGTTTTGTTTTGTTGATTAAGGGAGCTGATTTTCTGGTTACGGGTGCAGCCGGAATAGCGGAGAGGTTTCATATTCCGCAGATCGTGATCGGATTGACGATTGTGGCATTTGGCACCAGTGCTCCGGAAGCGGCAATCAGTATTTCCGCAGGCATGAAGGGGGTAACGGGCATTTCCATCGGGAATGTACTGGGCAGCAATATTTTAAATATTTTGCTGATTCTGGGAATCACAGCCTGTATTGTACCTTTGAAGGTAGAACGGAGTACCATTCGGGTTGAAATCCCGTTTACAATTTTTATCACTGTTTTCATGGTCACTGTGGGTGCTTTGAAGCATGAAATGGGATTATTTGAAGGTGTTTGTCTCTGGGTTATGTTTCTCACTTTTCTGTTTTATCTGCTGCAGATGGCAAGAAAGAATCAGGAAGTTAGAGAGGAATGTCCGCACAAAAAGCAGCCGGTATGGGTACTTTTGTTAGTTACCGTTATTGGACTGGCTGCGATCATCTGGGGAAGTAATCTGACCGTAGACAGTGCATCTTCCATTGCATCACGCCTGGGAATGAGTGACCGTCTCATTGGACTGACCATCGTGGCATTTGGTACATCCCTGCCTGAGCTTGTCACGTCTGTAACAGCTGCCCGTAAGAATAATGTGGATATTGCCATCGGAAATATTGTGGGAAGCTGTATTTTCAATATTTTGTTTGTTTTGGGAACCACCTGTCTGGTGACAACGATACCGTATGCGTCCAAGTTCCTGGTGGATGGGCTTGTCTGTATCGGTGCAACCATTCTTCTGTGGCTTTGTGTGGTGAAAACAAAAGAACTGAGAAGATGGGGAGGTATTTTATTCCTCCTCAGTTATGCCGGTTATTTTGCATATTTGATGATGTAGGAGGATTTTATAATGAATGAAACATTGAACACGTTAAAGACAAGACGAAGTGTGAGAGCTTATCTTCCGGAACAGGTGAAGGAAGAGCAGCTGCAGCAGATTCTGGAGGCAGGAACCTATGCACCTACCGGAATGGGAAAACAGTCCCCGATCATGGTAGTTGTGCAGGATCCGGATACCATTGCTTATCTCTCCAAACTGAATGCGGCAGTGATGGGAACAACTGCTGATCCTTTTTATGGGGCACCGACCGTAATCATAGTGCTGGCGGACAGAAACCGCGGAACCTGTGTGGAGGACGGCAGTCTGGTTATGGGGAATCTGATGAATGCAGCTCAGGCAGTTGGAGTAAATTCCTGCTGGATTCACAGAGCCAGAGAAGTTTTTGATTCTCCGGAGGGAAAAGCACTTCTGGAAAAATGGGGAATCCAAGGGGATTATGTTGGTGTGGGTCACTGTATTCTGGGTTATGTGAAAGGCCAGGTTCCAGAGGAGAAACCAAGAAAAGAAAACTATATTTACAGGGTATAGCAGTTATGGCAGGTAAGACGAACTGTGATACATGCAGTAATTATGTATATGACGACGAACTGGAATGTTACTGTTGCGAGGTCAATCTGGATGAAGACGAAATGTACCGGTTTATGAGTGATACATTTTATAATTGTCCGTATTATCAATTGGATGACGAATACCGGATTGTAAGAAAACAGATGTGAGGCAGGGAACGTTGGAAATTGAATCATACGGAGGAATAACATGTATAAATATAAAGATCAGAAAGAAATGAGAATGGCTATTAACGGGAGGATGATCTCCTTGATAGCAGGTATTTTTGTTGGTACTACCGCATTATTTACGACAGTGCGGTATGGTATGAGTGCATTTCAGATTGCTTCTGATGCGGCTTGCGGTAATCAGGAACTGCTTGCACAGATGAATGAGCTGGGAACCAGCATCGGTTATATGAGGGTTCTGGGAGTAGCCATGATCCTTGCGGCTGTCATGGAAGTTTTTGCCGCTTTCATGAGTATCCGGTTGTGTAATCGTTTGGATAAGTCTTCAGTACTGATGAAAACAGCAATCGCGCTGCTTGTAGTAGAAGTGATCATGCAGCTGATTGGAATAAAGGCTGGAATTCTCATGCTGAACAACATTATTATGCCATGCTGTCTGCTGTGGTCTAGTCGACAGTTGATGAAGTTGTTTAAGCTTTATCCGGAAAGAAAATATGCGGTGGAACCTGCTCCAAAGAATAAAAGCAAAAAGAAAAAGGAAGAGCCTGTACAGAAAAAAAGCATTACTGAGCGGGCAAAATTACAGGTGAAAGAAGATGTTTCTGCGGAAGAAGAAAACGCAGAAGAGAATATGGAACAGTAATATGAAAAAAGGAATCCTGCTTTGCAGGATTCTATTTTTGTGGTAAGTTCCCTGATAAAATGGTATACTTAGGACAGGTGACAGTCGAAGGAGGAACATAAGATGAAACGTGAAAAGTATGTGATTTATCAGAATGAAAATGGTCCGGACATTGGTACGGTGTCCGCACCGGTACTGCAGGTGGACGGCCTGTATTTTAAAGATCTGGCAGGGAAGGGAGAATTGCTGCCTTATGAGGACTGGAGGCTGGATGTGGATACCCGTGCAAGGGATCTGGCGGCCCGTCTGGATATAGAAGAAATTGCCGGTCTGATGATGTATTCTCCCCATCAGATGGTTCCCGCTTTGCCGGGTGGTCCTTTTTCCGCTACATACGATGGGAAAAATTTCCCGGAGAGCGGAAAAGAAAAATGGGATCTGACGGATCAGCAGAAAGTATTTCTTGAGGAAGATCATGTCCGCCATGTACTTGCCATGAAATTGGAAAATGCAGAGGTGGCTGCAAAATGGAATAATCAGATGCAGGAAAAAGTGGAGAGTCTGCCCTGGGGGATTCCGGTGAATTTTTCCAGTGACCCCCGTCACGGAGCATCCAGTGCGGGAGCGGAATTTAAAAGCAGTGCAGGAGATGTGTCCAAGTGGCCTGAAGGCATGGGAATTGCTGCTACATTTTCTCCGGAAATCTGCCGGGAATTCGGAAAAGTAATCGCAAAAGAATATCGGGCACTGGGTATTACCACAGCCCTTTCGCCACAGGTGGATCTGGCCACGGAACCTCGCTGGATGCGGTTTGAGGATACGTTTGGAACTGATCCGGAGCAGGTGACGGAGCTTGGCAGGATTTACTGTGACAGTCTGCAGACCACAGAGGAAAGCCCTGACGGCTGGGGAAGAGACAGCGTCTGCGCCATGGCAAAGCACTGGCCGGGCGGAGGTCCCTGTGAAGGTGGTCGTGATGCTCATTATGCCTTCGGAAAATATGCCGTATATCCTGGAGAACATTTCGAAGATCATCTGAAACCATTTACAGAAGGTGTATTCAAGCTGGATGGCCCTACCGGTTTTGCATCTGCAGTGATGCCATATTATACGGTTTCCTGGAATCGTGACACAAAAGATGGAAAAAATGTGGGTAATTCCTACAGCACATATCTGATCCAGGATCTTCTGCGCAAGACTTATCAGTATGATGGCATTGTGTGTACAGACTGGGGAATCACCGGGGATCCGGCTCCTGTGATGGACTCTTTTGGAAGCCGCTGCTACGGGGTGGAAAATCTGACGGAGGCAGAGCGTCATCTTCTGGCTATTGAGAATGGAGTGGACCAGTTTGGCGGTAACTGTGACATGAAACCAATCCTGGAGGCTTATCAGCTGGGATGTGAGAAATATGGCGAAAGAGCCATGCGGGCAAGAATGGAAGAGTCTGCAGTCCGTCTCCTGAAAAATATCTTCCGCTGTGGTCTGTTTGAAAATCCTTATCTGGATCCGGAGGAGAGTAAACGGATTGTGGGATGTGAAGAATTTGCCAGAGCAGGTTATGAGGCGCAATTAAAATCTGTGGTTATGGTGAAAAATCAGAACGTTCTTCCGATACAGGGAAGAAAGAAAGTCTACATCCCCATAAGAACCATAAAGGCGAGAAAGAATTTCTTCCGCGGCATGGATCCGGAGAGAACCGTTGACCCGGTTTCCACAGAACTGGTAGAACGTTATTTTGACCGGACAGATTCCCCGGAAGAGGCAGACTTTGCTCTGGTATTTATCGAGAGCCCGCTGTCTGACGGTTACTCTCAGGAAGATGCAGAGCAGGGAGGTAATGGCTACGTGCCGGTATCTCTGCAGTACAGACCTTACGTGGCAGAACATGCAAGGAAAGAGAGCATTGCAGGCGGAGATTTCCGGGAAGCATCACCGAACCGAAGCTATCAGGGAAAGACAGGAACTGCGGCAAATGAAACCGATCTTGATCTGGTACTTGATGCAAGAAAAGCGATGAAAGACAAACCGGTGATCGTATGTCTCCGGATGCACAACCCGACAGTACTTACAGAACTGGAACCATCCGCAGACGCCATCCTGATAGACTTTGGCGTACAGGCACAGGCCATCCTTGATTTGGTCAGCGGAAAAGCAGAACCATCCGCATTGCTGCCCATCGAATTCCCGGCAAGCATGGAAACCGTGGAAAAACACTGTGAAGATGTTCCCTTTGACATGGAAGTCTATGTGGATCAGGACGGTCACAGGTATGGATATAAATATGGAATGAACTGGAGCGGTGTGATACCCGGGACAGGGGACAGGTGACTGTCCCGGGCGTACTTGAATTGAAAAATCCAGTGTTTCCAGCAGCAAATTGGCAACTTTCAGGGTCTATGCGGTATTTTTTCGCAGCCAGACCCATTTTGCCAGGAAACACAGATAAAAATCTGCGGTCTTAGGTATAAATAGTATCTATACAGAAAAAATCTCTCCCCAGACCCTGAAAAAATGAAAAAACAGGGTCTCAGGAGAGATTTATCTTGTATAGAGAAAATTTAGGCTTAAAAGCTGCTGATTTACCTGAATTTCAGTAGTAAATGGGATCTGGAAGTAAGAAAAATTTCTATAGACCCAGCGAGTCATCTCTTCTGATTCCTGGTTTTATCCAAATATTTATATTTCAAAAATTCTATATATTCCAGTAAAGATTCTTTTGCAGATTGCGGCAAGTTCATCTTGTGTAAAATTTGCATCTTTTCGTAAATCTAATAATCTTTCACCAATCAAGTTTTAAACAAAAAGGGAGGTAACAATTTATGGGAAACACATCAATAAGAGTAAAATATGATATTATTGCAGGTGGCATACTAATGCTGGTTATTTTATGTCTGCCTGTTTGTAGTTATAACATTTTAAGTTACGATTTATTGACATTTAATGGGTTCAAATTAATGTTTGGAAAAACGATAAATTTTCTTGGCCAAACTGAAAAGATTAGTGGTAGTTCACTTGGAATGTTCCTCTTTCTTCCACCATTGGGATTGATTTTACTTACCTTAATACCAGAGAATAATGATGATGAAAGCAGAGGTGTTTTTGCAATTGCTCTCTCGGTTTTATATCTTGGATTTTTCCTTTTTATCATTTATTCTATGAAAAGTATTTTCGACACCAAATATTTGGGTTTGACTTTCATGAGCGGTTTTTGGGCAAATATTGCAATAATATTATTAGCTATATTGGCAGGGTGTTATGCATTGTATCTTGGTCTGAGGAATGACAATCTTTCAAGAAAATAGACTTATATTATTTATTGCTGATAATATATTTTCTAAAATCCGTATCTATTCTATCTTAACTTAGGATATTCTTACAGATAAGGGAATCATTACTGATATACATAAGTGGTTCACTTAATCTATAATGATGGACTCATAACTTCCCTTCTGTGCAGAAATTTAATTTGACAAACCCAGTATTTCTTACTACAATAGTCTGGTGACAAGCTTATCATGATTTGTTTGTGGCAGGAGAGTAGACCCCGGCGGGCAGAGTACGCTCTGTTTCGCCGGGGTTTTCAATATAAACTTTTTGTGTTTTGTTCGGAGAGGGACGGAGATTCTCCTGTTCCATTCCAAATAAAGCAAAATGAGTGGGGCAGAGACGTATAGTTGAACATATATTCTTCCTGTCCACATTTTGTTACATTGGAACAGAACAGGAAACTACCTATCCTTTTTTCAGAAGCATTGGGGAAAGTGAGTCCGAAGAGCTCCGCAACCTGCCACTGGCAGCTTGCTACACACACTAAGGCGTCCGACGATTACGAAGACTTTGGCGCGAAGGCTTTTCTGAGCGTCAATTTAGTCGCAGTTAGCGGCTAGCTGAGGAGGAACGGCCTGCTTCTGAAAAAAGGATAGGTAGTTTCCGTCCGTCTCCAAAGCAACAATATATTTTTGTAATTCGAGGATTTGTGTATGAGATTTTTTCATTTATCCGACCTTCATATAGGTAAACAGTTCTACGGCTACTCACTTCTGAAGGATCAGGAGTGGATTCTGCAGCAGATTCTGCAATTAGCAGAAGCAAGAAAGCCGGATGCGATTCTGATTTCGGGTGATATTTATGACAAATCGGTGCCGGCGGCGGAGGCTGTTGCGGTTCTGGATCATTTTCTGACAGAGCTGACGCTGCTGGAACCGCGGATTCCGGTGATGATGATCAGTGGTAATCATGATTCGCCGGAACGTCTTTCATTTGCTTCCGGGATTCTGGAACATCAGCAGGTGTATCTGGCAGGGCTGCCGCCGGTGCGTCCGGAGGAATTCATCAGGAAGGTGACACTGGAAGATGAATGGGGAGAAGTGGATTTCTGGCTGCTTCCTTATGTGAAGCCGGGATATGTGAGACAGTTATTTGCCCAGGAAGGAGCAGAAACTTGCCAGGATGCCGTGTGGAAGCTGTTGGAGCGGGAATCTGTGGATACAACAAGGAGAAATGTGATTCTGACCCACCAGTTTTATACTTCGGGAGGTATCGGGCCGAAGCAGAGTGAATCAGAGATTGTTGTGGTGGGCGGTCTGGATCAGGTGGATACCGGTTGTCTGGATGGGTTTGAGTATGCAGCACTGGGGCATATTCATCGCCCTCAGTCCATGGGACGTCCGGCTGTCCGTTACTGCGGAACACCGCTGAAGTATTCTGTCAGTGAATGGAATCAGGAAAAGTCTCTGACTGAAGTAGAATTGAAGGAAAAGGGAAGTCAGCCGGAAATCATCCTGCACCCACTGGAGCCCCTGCACGATGTGAAGATTCTCAGGGGAAATCTGGAAGAGATTTTGCAGCCGGCGGAAGATGTCAGGAAAACAGAGGGTTCTGTGGATGAGGATTATGTCAGTGTGACGCTGACGGATGAGCAGGAACCCTATCAGCCCAAGGAACGTCTGGAAGCTGTATTTCCCAATATTCTGGAAGTGCGCATGGATAATTCCAGAACCAGACAGGAGTGGCTGCAGGAAGAAGTGCAGCCTGCGGCAGATCCGGAGGAAATGTTTGCAGGTTTTTTCCTTCATATGCAGGGAAGAGAGATGGATGGAGAAGAGCAGCAGATTTTGCGTGAGGTTTTTTCACATGTCAGGGAGGGGCAGAATCTATGAGGCCCATATATTTGAAAATGTCGGCATTTGGTTCCTATGCCAATGAGACAGAAATTGATTTTACCAATGTGGAACAGGGTGTGTTTTTGATCACTGGTGATACAGGTTCCGGAAAAACAACTATTTTTGATGCCATTACCTTTGCTCTGTATGGACAGACCAGCGGAGGAAAGCGGGAGGGCACCATGATGCGGAGCCAGTATGCAGACCTGTCCACCAGAACATTTGTGGAATTGTTGTTTGAGTGCAGGGGAGAACATTATCGGATTATCCGGAATCCTGAGTATGAGAGAGAAAGTAAACGGAAGAAGAAAGACGGACAGCGGGCGGTGACAAAAGAGAAAGCCGGTGTGGAGCTGTATCTTCCGGATGGGAGTCTTTATCCCGGAAATCGCCAGGAAATCAATGGGAAGCTGGTGGAAATCCTGGGGGTGGATGCCAGACAGTTTACGCAGATTTCCATGATTGCCCAGGGAGAATTCCTGAAGCTTCTGCATGCCCGGTCAGATGAGCGAAAAGAAATATTTTCAAGGATATTTGATACCAGGATTTTCCGGAGTGTACAGGAAGAATTGAAAAACCGGACGAAGCAACTGTACGGACAGCTGGAAGATAACCGAAAGGCCTGCCTGCGGGAAATTGAACAGCTGGAGGAGGAGGAAGCGTGTCTGCCCGGTATCCGGCAGCTGCTGAATCAGCTTCTGGACTCGTCCGCGAAGGAGCCGGATCTTGATCTGGAGGAGACAATCGGTGTTCAGATTCTGGAGGCAGATCGAAAAGAGTATGAGTTTTTGCAGGAACAGGAGAAAGCAGGGAGAAAAGAACTGGATACACAAAACCGGGTCTATAGTATTTCCAGAGAGTATGCAGAACGCTTTCGGGAATTGAATCGGATTCGGATTGAGATAAAGGAACTGGAAGCCCAGAAACAACAGTGGGCAGTGCAGGAAGAAAAGATTGACTGGGGACGGAAGAGTCTGGTAGTATTTCCTTTGGAAGCAGCCTGTAAAAAGGCGGCAGCAAATCGGGAAGAGACACAGAAACGTTTGGAACAACTGAAACAGTGGTTTGACAGCCACGGACAGGATGCGCAGGAAAAACTGCTTCAGATGGAGGAATGGAAAAAGTTCCAGAAACGTCTGGAAGACCAGGAGGTTCCGGTACTTCATCGTCTGGAACAATCGCTGGAACAGTACCGGGGACTGAAGACCAGGTTGAAAGAAATGACATCGCTGGAGAAAAGATGGAATACCGGACAGGAAGCTTACCGGGAGGCAAATGCAGCGTATCAGAGGCTGGCACAGAAATACGAGCAGACCTATCAGTTGTATTTTCGGGAACAGGCGGGAATTTTGGCAGCGGATCTAGTAGAAGGAGAGCCTTGTCCAGTTTGTGGTTCTCTTCATCATCCGGAGAAAGCGGTATTGTCGGAACAGGCACCTACCAGACAACAGGTGGAAGAACTGAAGAAGAGGAGAGAAGAAGCCGAACAGAACAGGGATCAGAAACAGAAAGAGATGCTGGAACTGTCCGGAAAGATGGAAAAGGAGCTGGCGGTTGTCCGGGAGATGGAGCTGCAGCTTCTGGGAAAAGAGCAGGAAGACAGTACTCCGGAACAGATACGCATCCGCTGGGAAACCTGGGAAAAACAGGCTGTTCAGAGATTGAAAAAAGGGAAAAAACAGGTGGCAGATACGATGGCCGGGCTGGAAAAGAGTACGGCAGCCTATCAGAAGGCGGTTCAGGAGGAAAGTATCCGAAAAGGACAGCGTGATGAAAATGAGAAGCTGCTGGAACTGCAGAAAAAGCAGGAAGCGCAGGAATATAAAAAATATTTGAAAGAAATCCGTACTCAGGGATTTGCAGATGAGGCGCATTATCAAAGTTGCAGCATGGAACAGAAAGAAATTGAGAGGCTTCACAGTCAGCTGGAAAAATACCGAAAAAAATGTATGGAGGCGGAGCAGAAGAGAAAACTTCTGGAGCAGCAGCTGGTCGGCAAAGAGCCTCCGGATATGAAAACATTGGAAGAGAAACTGCAGGAACTGACGCAGCAGTTAAAAAATGTGCAGAATCGTATGCGGAAAGTTTACAGCAGAAGAGAGAAAAATAAAGATGCACACAGAAAACTGCAGCTTCTGAAAACAGAACGGACGGAACTCAGAAATAAATATGAAAAAGTTGGAAATATCAGCCGTACTGCCAACGGGAATCTGACCGGCTCGGTAAAAATGGACTTTGAATCTTATATGCAGCGGCAGTATTTTGAACAGATGATACAGTGTGCCAACCACCATTTGCAGAAAATGGCATCCGGTCAGTTTCTGCTGCGGTGCCGCAGTCTGGACAAATTGTCCACCCAGGCCAGCGCAGGGCTGGATCTGGACGTGTACAGTCTGGTGACAGGTAAGGTAAGAGATGTAAAAACTCTGTCCGGGGGCGAGTCTTTTATGGCGGCGCTGGCACTGGCCCTGGGGATGACCGATGTCATTACCAGAACCACCGGAGCCGTTCGTATGGATACACTGTTTATTGATGAGGGATTTGGTTCCCTGGATGAAAATTCCAGAGAACAGGCAATCCGTATTTTGCAGGGTCTGGCCTGCACCAGTCGTATGGTGGGGATTATTTCTCACGTGACGGAACTGAAGGATCAGATTCAGCAGCAGCTGATGGTAACAAAAGGCAAGCAGGGAAGTCAGGCAGTCTGGAGGTAGAACATGGATTTAAACAAAGAAAATATGAAAAAGATAATGTTGTTGATTGTATTTACAGTTTTGATACTGGCCTGTGCGGTAAATTTCTCGGTGGTATGCCAGTACGTGGGTCTTTTATTTGGAATTATATTTCCTTTTGTGCTGGGCGGAATTATTGCATTTGTCATCAATATTCCCATGCGTTCCCTTGAGAAAAATCTGTTCGGAAGAATTCCGTGGAAGAAAAAAGAGAATAGAAAAGGGCTGGTCCGGGGACTCAGTATGCTGACTGCCATGACATTGATTATGGCAGTGGTGATTCTGGTATTTTTTGTAGTTGTGCCGCAGCTGGGTGAAACTGTGATGGAAGTAAGTAACAATATCGTTCAGTTCTGGCCAAAGGTTCAGGAATGGGGAATGAAAATCTTTGCGGATAACCCGGAAATTATGGAATGGCTGAATTCCATAGAGATTGACTGGGAAAGTCTGGTCAAACAGGCGATCAGCTTCCTGCAGACAGGTGCAGGTACGATTCTCGGTTCAACGTTCAATGTTGCCAAAGTGATTGTTAATTTTGCCACTAATTTTGCAGTAGCATTTGTATTTGCTATTTACGTATTGCTCCAGAAAGAAAAACTGCAGGTTCAGATTAAGAAAGTGATGTATGCATTTCTTCCGGAACGAGCGGTGGAATATGCCCTGGATGTGTGTCGTCTGGCTAATAAGACATTTTCCAACTTCCTGACTGGACAGTGTCTGGAAGCGGTGATTCTGGGATGTATGTTTGTGATTGTGATGAGTATTTGCCGTTTCCCATATGCACTTTTAATTGGTGTTTTAATTGCATTTACGGCGCTGATTCCAATTTTTGGAGCATTTATCGGATGTGCAGTGGGAACATTTTTAATTCTGATAGAAAATCCGATGCAGGCACTGGGATTTATTATCCTATTTTTGGTGCTGCAGCAGATTGAGGGAAATCTGATTTACCCACATGTGGTGGGGAACTCTGTGGGACTTCCGTCTATCTGGGTGCTGGTAGCCGTAACACTGGGCGCCAGCCTGATGGGAGTTGCCGGAATGTTGATATTCATACCTCTGCTTTCAGTGATTTATACACTGTTTCGGAGGCATGTATATAAAAGACTAAAAAAAAGAAAGGTGTTAGAAAAATGTGAGTAAGTCGTGGCGATTCATCACCGCCATGCAGACAGAAAGGGAGAGACATAATATGATGAAGTATGGAGAAACAGAGAAAAAGAATGTAAAAACACTGGCAGGTATGTACAAAGAATTTCTGGATGCCGGAAAAACAGAGCGGGAATGTGCGGCCAATATCAGCCGTATTGCCCGGGAACATGGATACCGTGATCTGGAGGAAATACTGGAAAATGGGGAATCACTGAAAGCCGGCGATAAGGTATATGCGGTCAATATGAACAAGGCAGTTATTATGATGGAAATCGGAACAGACCCGATGGAAAAAGGAATGCTGCTTGTTGGTTCTCATATTGATTCCCCAAGACTGGATATCAAGCAGAAACCGCTGTACGAAAACAGCGGAATGGCATATATGGATACTCATTATTATGGCGGTATCAAAAAATATCAGTGGGTGGCATCACCTCTGGCTCTTCACGGAACAGTAGTGAAGAAAGACGGAACAGTGATTGAGGTTTCTATCGGAGAAAATCCTGAAGATCCGGTTATCGGTGTAACCGACATTCTGGTACATCTCTCTGCAAAACAGATGGAAAAACCGGGCAGTACCGTGATTGAAGGTGAGGCACTGGATCTTCTGGTGGGAAGTACACCGGCAGAATGTGAAGATGAAGAAAAGAAAGAAAATGCAGTAAAAACATACATAGCGCAGATACTGAAAGAAAAATATAATATCGAAGAAGAAGATTTCGTGTCTGCGGAGCTGGAAGCAGTACCTGCCGGAAAAGCAAGAGATTTCGGGCTGGATGCCAGCATGATCATGGCTTACGGACAGGATGACAGAATCTGTGCGTTCTGTTCTTTGATGGGATTCCTGTACAGCAAACACACTCCAAAAACAAAAATCTGTCTGTTTGTAGATAAAGAAGAGATCGGAAGTGTGGGTGCTACCGGTATGCAATCTCATTTTCTGGAAAATACAGTTGCTGAAGTTATGAATGCACTGGGACAGTATTCGGAACTGAAACTTCGCCGTGCTCTGAAAAATTCCAAAATGCTGTCAGCAGATGTGAGTGCAGGCTATGATCCTCTGTTCAGCGAAGCTTTTGAAAAAAATAATTCCAGTTTCCTCGGAAAAGGGCCAACCATCAATAAATACACCGGCTCCCGCGGAAAAGGCGGTTCTAATGATGCTAATGCAGAATATCTCGGCAAGCTCAGAGGAATATTTGACAGCCGCAATGTGGTATATCAGACTGCGGAACTTGGCAAAATAGATGTGGGCGGCGGCGGAACGATTGCTTATATACCGGCTGCTTACGGCATGGATGTGGTGGATCTGGGAATCCCAGTGCTCAACATGCATGCTCAGTACGAGATTTGTTCGAAAGTGGATGTATATGAAGCAAGCCGCTGCTATCAGGCATTTTACGAATTAATGTAATGATACTAGAGACAGGGGATTTGGAATGGAGAAGAAAGATTATCTGGAATTTGTTCTGGAAAAACTGCAGGACCGGATTCGCAGAATTGACAGTTCAATTCTCGAAGGTGAGAAAGAAATTGAAGGCATGCATGAGTATTACTGGGAAAATTATACGGAGATGGATCAGTACGGTTATGAAAATTTCGATAATCAGCAGGCACTCCTGACACAGGTCAATACCAACCAGGCTCAGATGAAGATGCGCCGAAGACTGCTGAAAATGCTGGATTCCCCTTATTTTGCCCGTGTGGATTTCCGTTATGAGGACGAAGAAGAGGCTGAGATTTTTTATATCGGTATCGGAAATTTTGCGGAAAATGCCGGGGGTGTCCCGCTGGTTTATGACTGGCGGGCACCGGTCAGCGGTCTGTTTTATGATTTTGACAAGGGAGATGCCTTTTATGAGGCTCCCGGCGGCAGGATGGAAGGGGAAATTACAGCCAAGTGGCAGTATAAGATTCGTCAGGGAAAGATGATTTATGCTTTTGAGAGTGATATCAAAATTGATGATGAAATTCTGAAAGCGGAGCTTGGCAGCAATGGCGATGTACAGCTGAAAAACATTATCCGTACCATCCAGAAAGAACAAAATGCCATAATCCGAAACACCAGTGACCGGATTATGGTGATTCAGGGAGCGGCGGGAAGTGGAAAAACTTCTGTGGCCCTTCACAGGATTGCCTATCTTCTGTATCATGACAGAAAAAATCTGAAGTCATCCAATATCCTGATCCTGTCACCTAACGGAATTTTCTCGGATTATATTTCCCACATTCTTCCGGAACTTGGAGAAGAAAATATCCAGGAAATGAGTTTTGATTTCTTTGCTTATCGGCAGCTTCGTGATACGGTAGCGGACTGCGAGGAAAAGTACGATCTGATTGAGCAGAACATGCGGGATTCCGGATGTGTGGATGCTTACCACCAGAAACAGTCAGGAGAATTTGTCAGCCAGATGGAAGGGTATCTTCTGATGCTGGAGGATGAACTGATGCAGTTTCAGGATGTGGATTTCCGCGGATATCGAATCAAATCTGCACAGGTTATTGACTTATTTTATCATAAGTTTCTGGATATCCCATTATTGTCCCGTATGGAGGCAGTGATGGAATATCTCATCGATGAATACGAGACACTGGCAGGAAAAGACCTGGAGGAAGAAGAAAAACTGTATTTCCAGGAAAAATTCCTGCGTATGTACGAAACCAGAGATCTCTATGTAATCTATAACAGATTTCTGGAAAGATGTGGATACGACACTCTTCCCGATGTGCCTTATGAAAAACGTATGCTGAGGTATGAAGATGTCTATCCTATGCTTTACATGAAGTATCGCCTGTCACGGCCTGAGCAGAGAAAGAATATCAAACATCTGGTCATAGATGAAATGCAGGATTACAGCCGGATGCAGTATGAAATCCTGATGCAGCTGTTTCCCTGTCGGATGACGATTCTTGGTGATAAGGCGCAGACTATGGATGAAAAACAGCAGGATGTGACCCGTTTCCTGCCCCGGCTCATGCGTCATGGCTGCCGTGTGATTGAAATGAACAAAAGCTACCGCAACACTGTGGAAATCGCCCGCTATGCGGCAGACCTGGCAGGCATCAAAGATCTGGATCTCTTTGAACGGCATGGCAAACCGGTGACAGAAGAAACCTTTGGTGACTTGACAGAAGCGGTGGAACAGATTACAAAAGATGTCCGGCTAGGGACTGAAGCCTTTGAGACTGCTGCTGTACTCACCATGACCGAGGAAGAAGCATGGGAAATTTATCATCTTTTGGAAACAAAGATGCCCGTAAACTACGTGGACAGAAACAGCAGTAACTTCCGCAAAGGACTCACCGTCACCACCTTCTACCTGGCCAAAGGCCTGGAATTCGATCAGGTCTTTACCGTATATGGAAAACAAAAAGAAAATGCACTCATAAGACAGGCAAAATACATCTGTGCTACACGGGCACTGCATGAATTGTATATGTTTCAATTGGAATAGGGACGGAGAATCTAGTACTTTGGGTTTTGATTGGGCTGGATACCAGCGCGGGGTCTATACAGATTTTTTATATCAAAAGTTCCATTTTCTTCCTTATACACTTGCTATTTAGAGCATTTTAGAGCGTTTTAAACTGAGAAAGAGGTCTATATAAGAAAAAAGTCTTCCAAGACCCCGTTTTCACAATTCTTCGGGGTCTTGGAAGACTTTTTTCTTGTATAGACCCTGTTTTCCTTTATTGATTATTACTATTAAGGTGTTTTCTGAGAAATAGGAGATTTTTACAACCATTATTTTCTATAGACCCCGCTTCTATCAAAATACAAAAGAGAGGAATATTGAATGAATACGAAAAAAATTGATTTTGTTGTCCGCATGGCCCGTCTCTCAGATGCGGAGCAGCTTCTGGAAATTTATCGCCCCTATGTGGAAGATACAGCGATTTCCTTTGAATATGAAGTACCTTCCGTAGAGGAGTTCAGAGAAAGAATCCGGAACACAATGGAAATGTATCCCTACTATGTGGCAGTGGATGGTGAACGTATTCTGGGCTATGCTTACGTTTCACCTTTTAAAGCAAGAAAAGCGTATGACTGGGCGGTGGAGACCACTATTTATATACGTCAGGAATGCCGGGGAATGGGATGCGGAAAAGCGTTGTATCTTGCTCTGGAAGAGATGCTTCGCCGACAGAACATCATCAACATGAATGCCTGTATCGCCTATACAGACCATGAGGACGAACATCTGACCAATAAGAGTATGGAATTCCATGAACACATGGGATACCGTCTGGTGGGAACCTTCCACAAATGCGGATACAAATTTGGAAAGTGGTATGACATGATCTGGATGGAAAAAATGATACAGGAACATCCGGAGCATGCAGAACCAGTCATTCCTGTCGGGAAAATCAAAAAAACAACTTTTTAGTTAGTTTGGAGGGGGACGGAGAATCTCTGGAAGTTTTCAGAAGCAGGCCGCTCCTCCTCAACTCTGCACTAAGCGCGACTAATTGACG